>JAFUCA010000031.1 GCA_017459895.1 Bacillota bacterium
GTAAAATCGCCTACAATGATATTCGGATTCTTGATCGTTGGCTTCACATATATCTCTTTGTCATATCCGGCAATCGGATGAACCTTATTCGGATCGGGTCCTTTTCCATTTTTCATACTCATTCACTTTTCTCCGAATCTTTGATCCCATAGTAATATTCAGCATCTACACCGATTTTCACATGATGTTTCGCCTTCGCATTTTGGTTAATCAAGCAAACGACAGTCTTAGTATGCAATAAAGCAATGGCAACAATGCCAATTCACTATATCAAATTGAAATGCCGGAAGGCATCCAAGATTGCCGCTTCCTTCTCAGGCGGACAAATCGGAACCTTGCCCTCTCCTGATCCCGGATTGTAGTTCTTGCGCTTCTCAAGGCCGACCTTATCCTTAATCTGGGCGATGTAGAGTGTGGATACCTTGAAACCGTACTTATCGAGTATCCACTGTTTAATGATCTTATAGGTCGGCTTCTCCGGAGGTACATATCTACCTTGATCAAGCTTGATACCATCCAAATCGACCTTAATTGACACCACTTCATCATCTTGAGCAGATTCCCTAACGAGTAGTGCGCACGTCTCCACATGCTTCGTCCACGGGAAATTATCAAACGGTTTCACGCTCTCCACCCGGTATCCGTTCAGCTGCAGCTGGTACAGGTTCTGGGCCAGGGACTTGGGATTGCAGGAGACGTAAACGATCTGATCCACGCCGTAGCTGATGATCTTGTCCAGAGCGTCCACGCTGATGCCGGCCCGGGGCGGGTCCACCACGATGACCTCCGGTTTATCCGGTATGGAGGACAGGACTTCGAATACATCGCCGGCGATGAAACGGCAGTTGTCCAGACCGTTCATGGCAGCAGTCCTGCGTGCTCCCTCCACGGCTTCCTCCACCAGCTCCACGCCGATGACCTCACGAGCCTGGCTTGCCAGCACCTGGGAGATGGTTCCGGTGCCGCAGAACAGATCAAAAGCCTTCTTGTCCCGGAAGTCGTCGATCAGTCCCACTGCATAGGAGTACAGGTTTTCCACCGCCTCCACGTTGGTCTGAAAGAAGGAGAACGGCCCCACGTGAAACTTCAGTCCCAGGATCTCTTCGTTGTAGTAATCCCGGCCATAGAGCACCCGCAGCTCATCGCAGTAAACCGCATCCGCCAGCCGGTCGTTGATGGTCCGCAGGATCCCTGCCACCTCGTGCTCCAGGGGCAGCGACCGGATCATCTCTGTGAAAGCCGCTTCATCAAAGGCTGGCAGGCCTGCCGGACCCGCACCCTCCGGTTCTCCTTCGGAGCTGGTAACGATATTCACCAGCAGTTCCTTCGTATGCACGCCGCGGCGCACCACCAGGTTCCGCAGCAGTCCCCGGTGGGTCTTCTTATGGTACTTCGTGTAGCCATGCTCCGCCGCGAAATCCAGCGTCCCCCGGAGCACCTTGTTAAAGTCCGGGTGCACCAGCTGGCATTCGTCCACCGTAACAATGGACATGAAGTGCTTCCGGCGGTGCATGCCCAGCGTCATGGGTCCGCCCTTCTCCATGTCCCCGAAGGTGTATTCCATCTTGTTCCGGTATCCGTAGACCGACGGCGCCGGCTGGATTGGCAGAAGCTCGCCGTAATCGATCTGCTTCTCCGCCAGCAGCCCCTTCACCTCGCCAAACTTATTGGCCAGCTGCTCCTCATAGGCCACGCCCTGATAGCTGCATCCGCCGCAGTATTCCCAGTCTTTGCAAAGGCTGGCGCATCTTGATTCACTCATCATTTAGAACCGTCCATACTTATCATAAAACTCTTTTTTGTATTCCGGGAACCGATCCTCGTCGATGGCGGTCCGGATGTTCTCCATGGTCTTCACCAGGAAGTGGAGGTTGTGGTTGGTCATCAGCATCGAGGACAGGATCTCGTCGCACTTGAACAGATGCCGCAGGTAAGCTCTGGAATAATTCCGGCAGGTGTAGCAGTCGCACTCCGGATCCAGCGGCGTGAAGTCCCGCTCGTACTGCTTGTTCTTGATGTTGACGCGCCCATGGGAGGTCATGGCCATGCCGTGGCGGGCGATCCGGGTTGGGAGCACGCAGTCGAACATGTCGATTCCCCGCTCCACGCCCTCGAAGAGGCAGTCCGGGCTGCCCACGCCCATCAGGTACCGGGGCTTGTCCGAAGGCAGAAGATCCACGCACTCATCCATCACTTCATACATCAGTTCCTTCGGCTCGCCCACGGAGAGTCCGCCGATGCTGTAGCCCGGCAGATCCATCTCCACCACCTGCTCCGCGCTGCGCTTTCGCAGATCCGGATACGTTCCTCCCTGCATGATCCCGAAGAGTGACTGGTTGCAGCCTTCGCCCAAAACCTGGCTTTCCCCGCCCAGGGACGCCGCGTACTCTTCGTGAGCCGCCTTGCAGCGCTTCAGCCACCGGGTGGTGAGCTCCAGGGACTCCTCCACGTAACGGCGCTCCGCCGGCCATGGCGCGCACTCGTCAAAGGCCATCATAATATCCGATCCCAGCGCATGCTGGATCTCCATGGACTTTTCGGGAGAGATCATGTGCCGGGAGCCGTCGATGTGGGACTGAAACTTCACGCCTTCTTCTGTGATCTTTCGCATCTTGCCCAGGCTGAAGACCTGGAAGCCGCCGCTGTCCGTCAGGATGGGCTTATCCCAGTTCATAAACCGATGCAGGCCGCCGGCCTCCCGGACGATTTCGTGCCCCGGCCGAAGGTAAAGATGGTAGGTATTGCTCAGGATGATCTGCGCTCCCAGTTCCTTAACCTCCTCCGGGCGCATGGCTTTCACCGTGGCTGCCGTGCCCACCGGCATGAAGATCGGAGTCTCGATCTTCCCGTGGGGCGTCATCACCGTACCCCGGCGGGCTTTGGTTCTCGTATCTGTCTTATGTAATTCAAACGTGATGGCAGGCATAGCTGCTCCTTTCGCCTATTCGATGAACATCGCATCCCCGTAACTGAAAAAACGGTACTCCTCCCGGATGGCCTCTTCATAGACCTTCAGGATCTTCTCCCGGTCGTAGAGCGCCGAGATCAGCATCAGCAGGGTCGACTTCGGCAGATGAAAGTTCGTGATCAGGGAATCGATGATCTTAAATTCATATCCCGGATAGATGAAGATGCCGGTGCTCCCGGAGCCATCCTTCACCTGCCAGCATCCCATGCTCCCGTCCGGTCCGGGGCAGGATTCGTCAAAGAACGCCGCGCTTTCCGCGGTTCGGGTCGAGGTTGTCCCCACGGAGATCACCCGTCTTCCCTCCCGTTTGGCCCGGTTGATCTTCTCCGCCGCCTCCGGGCTTACGGAGTACTCCTCGAAGTGCATATGGTGCTCCTCAACGGTCTCGGTCTTCACCGGCCGGAAGGTTCCTATGCCCACATGCAGCGTCACATAAGCCAGCTCCACGCCCTTTGCCTCAGCCTTTGCGAGAAGCTCTTTCGTGAAATGAAGTCCCGCGGTGGGCGCAGCCACCGAACCCTCAAAGCGGCTGTAAACCGTCTGATACCGCTCCTTGTCCTCGTCTTCTCCCGGCCGCTCGATGTAAGGGGGCAGCGGCATGGACCCGATCTGCTCCAGCCGCTCCATGAAGAGTCCCTCGTACTCGAAATCCACGATCCGCGTGCCGTCCGCGCCGAAGTCCGCGATCTTCGCCTGAAGCAAAGGCTGGTCCGGCAGGTCGCTGCCCTCTCCGCTGAAACAGACCACATCCCCGGGCTTCAGTCTTCTGCCCGGGCGGACCATGGTCTCCCAGCGGTCCGCGCCCTCCTCCAGACGTTTGATCAGAAGGAACTCCACCTTCGCCCCCGGGGGCGCGCCGGCGTCTTTGGGCCGTTTGCGGCCGTAGATCCTGGCCGGGATGACCCTGGAATCGTTCAAAACAAGGCAGTCTCCGGCCTTCAGATAATCCAGGATGTCATAAAAATGTTTATGTTCAGTTGTGTCATCTTGCCGGTGAACGACAAGAAGCCGGGATCCGTCTCTTCGGTCCGCCGGCTTCTGCGCGATCAGATGCTCCGGCAGTTCATAGTCAAATGCATCTATTCTCATCTATGCTCCTCAGTCGCTGATGCTGATCGTGATCTGCTCTTCCTCGTCGTCATAGTAGTCCATTCCCAGGTGCTGATAGGCCAGGCGGGAGACGACGCGTCCCTTCTGGGTCCGGTGCAGAAACCCTGCCTGGATCAGGTACGGCTCGTAGACATCCTCGATGGTGACCCGTTCCTCTCCGATGGAGGCGGCGATGGTGTCGATTCCCACCGGTCCCCCGTTAAACCGTTCGATGATGGTCCGCAGGATCTCCCGGTCCAGATGCTCCAGTCCCATGTAGTCCACGCCCAGAGCACTCAGAGCCTGCCGGGTGATCTCAATATCGATGTTGCCGTCCCCCCGGACCTGCGAGAAGTCCCGCACCCGCTTCAGGATCCGGTTGGCGATCCGCGGCGTTCCCCTGCTGCGGCGGGCCATCTCATCGATGGATTCCTCGTCCGCTGTGACGCCGAGAAGCCCAGCCGTTCTGGCGATGATCTGCCCCAGCTCCTCCTTCGTGTACATTTCGAATTTGCAGTTGACGCCGAACCGGTCCCGCAGCGGCGCCGAAAGGCTGCCCGCCCGGGTGGTCGCCCCGATCAGGGTAAAGCGGGCGATGTCCAGCCGGATCGAACGGGCCGACGGGCCTTTGCCGATGATGATGTCCAGCGCGAAATCCTCCATCGCGGAGTACAGCACCTCCTCCACCGACCGGTTCAGCCGGTGGATCTCGTCAATGAACAGCACATCGTTCTCGTTCAGGTTGGTCAGGATCGCTGCCAGATCCCCCGCCCGCTCGATGGCCGGCCCCGAGGTGATCCGGATATCCACGCCCATCTCGTTGGCGATGATGCCGGCCAGAGTCGTCTTGCCCAGTCCCGGGGGGCCGTAGAACAGAACGTGATCCAGGGGCTCTCCCCGCAGCTTCGCCGCCTCGATGAAGACCTTCAGATTGTCCGTTGCCGTCTTCTGTCCGATATAGTCCTGCAAAGTCTGGGGACGCAGGGTGATCTCCTGCCGGGATTCCCCCTCCCCCAGCTCCGCCGCTGTGATTCTTTCTTCGTAATCCATGCCTTACCCCTTAAAACAGATTTTTCAGTGCCTTCTTGATGTATTCCTCGGTGGTCAGATCCTTCTCCTGGATCTGCGCCAGCGCGCTCATAGCCTCGCCTCTGGAATAGCCCAGTGCCATCAGGGCATTCGCCGCTTCCGCCCGGCCGCCGGCCGGCGCGGCCGCTTCCGTGGCCTCCGCCGCCTGGGGATCCACACCGCCCTCCACGGTGAATTTATCCTTCAGCTCCAGAACGATCCGCTCCGCCGTCTTCTTGCCGACGCCGTTGGCCTTCTGGAGGGACTTCGCGTCCTCAAAGGCAATGGCCTGCCGCAGCTGATCCAGCGTGAAGGCGGACATGATGGAAATTCCAGCCTTTGCACCGACGCCGCTGACGGTGATCAGCTTACGGAACGCGTCCAGCTCGCCCCTCCCGGAAAACCCGTACAGGCTCACATCGTCCTCCCGAACCATCATCGTCGTATGAACCATGACCTCCTCGCCCTCCGCCTTCAGGTAGGCGCCTGTGTTGGACGGCACGTTGACGAAATAGCCGACGCCGCCCACGTCTACGATAATATATCCGTCGCCCTTCTCGGCGAGTATTCCTCTCAGAAATCCTATCATTGAATCCTTCTCCTTAACGCAGTCCCAGCTGTTTCATGCGGTTTCTCGTATCCGCGGAATGCCCGTGACAGATGGCCGCGGCCAGCGCATCCGCCGTATCGTCCGGCTTGGGAACGGTGGCCAGGTTGAGCATGGTTTTCACCATGAACTGCACCTGTTTCTTGTCCGCCCTGCCGTAGCCGACCAGCGCCTGTTTGATCTGCAGGGGCGTATATTCGGCGATCTCGATACCGCCCTTGACGCAGGCGAGGATCGCCACACCCCGGGCCTGTCCCACCTGAATCGCAGTCTTGGCGTTGTTGTTGAAATACAGCTGTTCGATGGAAGCCACCTCCGGACGGTATTCGTCGATGATCTCCCTCAGCTCATCATAAAGATGCTCCAGCCGCTCAGGCATCAGCATATCCTTATCGGTCGTTACCGCCCCGTAGTGCACCGCCTGAAAGTGGTTTCCCGTCTTCTCGATGATTCCGTAGCCGAGGATCGCATACCCCGGATCGATTCCAAGTATCCGCATGTTCTTGTGTTCCTGCCTTCATTTTATTCATTATATAGTATACCATAGACCGAAAGCCCCCGGGTACAAAAGAAAAACATTGTATTTGCTTTTCGCTGTATGCATAGGATGCATATTTATGCTATAATATTTGTGCTATGCACGTTAACGCTGAAAGGCATTTTGAGGAGGTGCTCCATGCGTATTTCACGGCAGAACAAGATACTGGAACTGATAGACAAATACGAGATCGAAACGCAGGACAAACTGGTAAATATGCTCCGCGAATACGGCTACGATGTCACCCAGGCAACCGTTTCCCGGGACATCAAGGAACTGCAGCTGGTCAAGGCGCTTTCCCCTTCGGGCAAGTACCGGTATGCTGTATCTTCCGGGCAGGACGGGCTGATTTCGGACCGTCTCTCCAACATCTACCGGGAGACCGTTCGGTCCATCACATCCTCCGGGAATATTGTTCTCGTGAAGGCGCTGTCCGGATGCGCCAATGCCGCCGCGGAAACACTGGATAATTTCGGACTGGAGCACGTGATCGGTTCCGTTGCCGGAGACAACACGATCCTTCTGGTCGTTGATGATCCGGTGAACACGCAGGCAGTCGTCGACCGGCTGAACGCCCTGCTGCATAAATAAACATTATGATTAAACACAT
Source organism: Bacillota bacterium (assembly GCA_017459895.1). Lineage (GTDB taxonomy): Bacteria > Bacillota > Clostridia > Peptostreptococcales > Anaerovoracaceae > Lentihominibacter. The sequence goes on from JAFUCA010000031.1 coordinate 6,881, forward strand.
CAGCATTCGCAATTTTGCCATCATCGAACACACCGAGATCGATTTTCATGATGGCCTGAACATCATTACCGGCGAAACCGGCGCCGGTAAATCCATCGTCATCGAAGCAGTGAGTCTGGCCCTCGGGGCCCGGGCAGACACTGCTTTTGTGCGCTCCGGGCAGGAAAAGGCCGTGGTGCAGATGATCGCGGGCGACCACTCCGGACGGGAATACCTTCTGAGCCGCGAGGTCTCCGCCGCCGGCCGCAACATCTGCCGCATCGACGGCGAGATCGTGACCCTTGCGCAGCTGTCCGCCTTAAGCAAAAGGCTGGCCGACATTCATGGGCAGTATGACCATCAATCGCTGCTGGATCCGGCAAACCATATCCGGCTGCTGGACAGCTATGAAAGCGATGCCATCACCCCTGCCAGAGAAGCGGTGAAACTCATGTACACCCAGTACCGGGATCTGCAGCAGCAGCTGCGCACCCTTCTCGCCCGGGCCGCTGAGGATGCGCGCCAGCGGGATTTCATGGCATTCGAGCTGCAGGAGCTGGAGTCCGCAGGGCTGATCCCCGGGGAGCCGGAGCAGCTGGAGCAGGAGATCCGGCTGCTGCAGAACAGCGAGACCATTTTCAGATCCCTGGCCGGAGCCTACGAGATCGTTTCGGACAGCGAGTATGCGGCGCTGCCGGCTCTGAAGACGGCTTCCGATCAGGTGGCCGCTGCCGGCGAGTTCTCGGCAGAGCTGGAAGCGCTCGGAGAGCGGCTTTCCGGGCTCTACTACGAGCTGGAGGACATTGCCTCCGAGGTGCGCCGACAACGTGACAGCATCGTCTTCTCTCCGGAGGAACTGGATGAGAAGCTTGCCCGGCTGGATCTTCTGAACCGACTCATGAACAAGCACGGCAGATCCATCGAGGAACTGCTGGAGTATCAGCAGGAACTGGCTGACCGGCTGGAGGACATCGACGACATTTCCGCACGCCGGGAATCTCTCGAAAATGAGATCCACAAGGCCGGCATCGCCCTGCGGGGCGCCTGCAACCGTTTGAGCGATGCCCGGCGGTCGGCGGCTTCCTCCCTGGAGGAGAAGATCTGCCGTGAGCTGTCGCAGCTGAATTTCAGCGACAGTCAGTTCTCGATCACCTTCCGGGAGGCGGAGGATTTCACCGAGGACGGCACCGACATCGTCGAATTCATGATCACCACCAACCGGGGTGAGCCTCTGAAACCGCTCAGCAAGATCGCCTCCGGCGGTGAGATGTCCCGGATCATGCTCGCCTTTAAGAAGATCATCGGCGATTACGACGGCATTCCCACCATGATCTTCGATGAGATCGACGCCGGGATCAGCGGCATCGCGGCCACGGTCGTCGGACGCAAAATGCGGGAGATCGCAGGCAGCCACCAGATCATCTGCATCACCCACCTGCCCCAGATCGCGGCTTTCGGGGAGCACCACTACCGGATCGAGAAGACCAGCGACGATACCAGCACCTACACCCGCGTCGCCACGCTGGATGAAGAAGGTACGGTTTCAGAGATCGCCCGGCTGCTGGGGGGCGAAACCATCACAAAAACGACGCTTCAGTCCGCCCGGGAGCTGATCGAGGCGTCGCAGCATAACATCGCGATGAAATGAAACCGCAAATAAAAACCGTCCCACCGGATGTGTTCTGGTGGGACGTTTCTTTTGATCGAATTATTCAGCGTCTGCCGCTTCCTCCGCGGGAGCTTCTGCCGGAGCTTCCTCTGCCGGAGCTTCCTCTGCCGGTGCCTCATCAGCCGCCGGTGCCGGAGCAGGTTCTTCCTTCTCGGCGTTCGGATCGATGGTTTCACGGATGCTCAGGGAGATCCGTCTTCTGTCCTTATCGATCTCGAGGATCTTCGCGTTGACGATCTGGCCGACACTCAGTTCATCATTGATGTTGCCGACTCTCTTATGCGCAACCTCGGAGATGTGGACCAGTCCGTCCAGACCCGGCTCCAGCTCGATAAACGCGCCGTATTCCTTGATCTGTACGACCTTGCCCTCGATGACCTGACCGACTTCGTAATTCTCGTCGATCACGCTCCACGGTTCCGGAGTGTTCTGCTTCAGACCCAGAGAGATCTTGCCCTTCTCTTCGTTCATGGAGAGAACCTTGACGTTGATCTTCTGGCCGATGCTCAGAACTTCCTGCGGATGTCTCAGCTTGCCCCAGGAAATCTCGGAGATGTGCAGCAGTCCGTCGATTCCGCCGATGTCTACGAACGCGCCGTAGTCGGTAAATCTCATGACCGTACCTTCGACGACATCGTCTACATTCAGGTTCTCCCAGATCTCTGCGACGAGCTTCTCTTTCTCTTCGTTCAGGAACATCTTGTGAGAGAAGACCGCTCTGTTTCTTCTCTGGTCAACTCTGGAGACCTTGACCTCCATCGTCTGGCCGACGAATTCAGATGCATCTTCTACGTAGCGGTCGGAAAGCTGGGAAAGCGGAATGAATCCGGATACTTCCTTGTACTCAGCAATGACGCCGCCATTGACAGTTCTCGTAACTTTAACTTCAAGAACTGTTTTATTTTCATGCGCCTCTACGATCTCATTCCAGTTGGCGCTGATTTCTAATTTCTTTCTTGAAAGTAAAATTCCACCGTCTCCGTCATCGGTTTTGATAACCTTAGCCTGGACTTCATCGTCTACCTTGAACACGTCAGCCAGTGTCTGTCCTTCTTCCAGACTGACTTCGTTGATTGGCAGGATGCCGTCCTTCTTACATCCGAGATTGACGATCACGTCCTTCTCGTTGACCTGATGAACCTTACCGGTAACGATCTCACCGTTTCTCGGCAGTCTCAGGGATTTTTCGATTTCATCCATGAAATCTTCCATTCTTGCTTCGTTGTTGTCAAGTGTCACATCACTCATGCTGGCGATAACCTCCTTAATAGTGCATTCAGGCGTCGATGCGCCCGCCGCTATTCCTATTCTATTACATTTCTCAAGCCGTTTCAACGGTAAATCCTCAATATTTTCCACAAAAAAAGTTTGTTTGCATTTTTTTTCGGCGATTTCATAGAGCTTTCTCGTATTGGAGCTGCTCCGGCCGCCGATCACCAGCATGACATCGCTCTCCGCCGCCAGCTGCGCAGCCGCCTTCTGACGGCTCCCTGTGGCGCTGCAGATGGTATTGTGGACTTCGAACTGTTTGCCGTGCTCCCGAAGCGCCCGGCAGACCTCATCCAGCGTTTCCTGACGGATCGTCGTCTGCGCTACGACGAACAGGTCATCCGCTTCGATGCTCCCGGCCTCCTCCCCGCAGTTCACCACGATGGCCGGCTGCGCGCACCATCCGCTGATGCCCTGTACCTCCGGATGCGCCGCGTCTCCGACGATGACCACCTGCCGGCCGGCATCCCGCACCAGATTGTGGATCCGGATCACAAACGGGCAAGTCGCATCGATCAGACGGATTCCTCTGCCCTCTGCCTCTTCATAGACCGCCCGGCCTTCCCCGTGGGAACGAATGATGACGTTTTCCCCCGGCCCGGCTTCCTCCAGCCTTTGTATGATCCGAACCCCCTTCTCCTTCAGGTCTCCGGCGACCCGGTCGTTGTGGATGAGGGAACCCATCGAGCAGACCGGCGCGCTTTCCTCCGCGGCCTTCTCCGCCTTCGCGATCGCCCGCCGTACGCCAAAGCAAAACCCCGCGTGCTCCGCGACGGTAATGGTCTTATCGCCTGCTTTAATGACGCTTCTCTTATCTGCCATTTTTCTTATCGATCTCCTTCAGTGATTCCAGATGTTTTTTGAATGCGGCCTCACTGCCGTTTTCGGTGGGATGGTAATACTGCACTCCTTCCCGGTACAGATCATCGGGAAGATACTGCTGGGTCACATAACCGCCGTAGTCGTGGGGATACCGGTACGTCAGCCCTCGGCCCAGTTTCGATGCTCCCGCGTAATGGGCGTCCATCAGATGAGCCGGCACGTCATCGATCTTCCGCCGGTGCAGATCCGCCATCGCCTCTCCCAGCGCCGCCTTGGCCGTGTTCGACTTGGGGCAGGATGCCATCAGGATCACCGCCTCTGCCAGATTGAGCTGCGCCTCCGGAAAGCCCACCATCTGCGCCGCCTGTACGCACGCGGTGACGATGCTGATGGCACTGGGATAGGCCATTCCGATGTCCTCGCTGGCGATCACCAGGAGCCTGCGGCTGATCATCATCAGATCCGCCCCGCCGTCGATCAGCCGGGCCAGATAGTGGATCGCCGCGTCCGGATCGGATCCCCGGATCGATTTCTGCAGCGCCGACAGCAGGTTGTATTTATCCTCTTCTTTATCATAATAGGTGGTCTGCTTCTGCATGGCCTCGGAGACCAGTTCGCGATCGATGCTGCGCCCCTGAGGCAGGTTGTCCGCGATAAACCCCAGGGCATCCAGCGCTCTGCGGCAGTCCCCGCCGCTCATCTGCGCCAGCAGGTGCAGCGCATCCTCCTCATACTTCAGCCCGAGTCTGCCGAAGCCCCGGATCTCATCCTTCATCGCCCGCCGGAGCAAAAGCTGGACATCCTCTGTTTCCAGCCGTTTGAATTCATAGATATTTCCCACCCGGGAGAGGATCGCGTTGTTGACGGAGAAGTACGGATTCTCGGTGGTGCTTCCGATGAAGCAGATCACCCCCTCCTCCAGCGCCTTCAGCAGCGAGTCCTGCTGCAGCTTGTTCCAGCGATGCACCTCATCCACATAAAGACAGGTGGTTTCCTTCATCAGTCCGTAGAACCGGTCCTGCGCGTTGCTGAGGATCTCCTTCAGTTCCTTCGTCCCGGTGGTCGACGCGTTGATCTCGACGAAGCTTGCGTCCTTCTCTCTGGCGATGATCCTGGCCAGCGTTGTCTTGCCGGTGCCCGACGGTCCGAAAAAGATGGCCGAATCCAGGCTGCCGCTTTGAATGGCATGATAAAACAAAGACCCTTCGTACAGGAAGTGTCTCTGTCCGACAAACTCCTCCAGCCTTTCCGGCCGCATTCTCGTCGATAGTGGGATCATGTTCTCTCTCCTGATGATCGTTGTGCTGCTATTATACACCGGTTTGCTCCTGCCCGGTATGGGCAATTTATGTATTAGGCGATGGAATGTGCAGAGGCCATAACGGACATTCGAGATCCCGCGCATCCGGGAAGGCCTGAATCTCGAAAAGGTCTTCCATATCACAGGAAAGCCGTCAACATTCGTGCCCCAGGCCGGCTGTCGTTCGAGATTCCGGGCGATGCAATGCATCGAGATCTCTGACCGAAGGCAACAGCCAGCCTTTTCGGAAGGGAATTTCGAGATCCGGCCTGCCTCTGAACCCGCGAAACTCGAAATCCCCTTTTTCGCAGCAGGGGCCGGCCGGAGCAAATGCGGGGCCTTCCTCATATACAAAAACGGCCAACGTGGGTATGACGCTGGCCGTATAAATACTGTTCCGTTTCGTTTTTCCTAACGGGAAGCAGAATCAGCTGGCTCTCCGTTCCGGCATCTCTTAGTCGAAGAACGTCTCCGTCTTCTCCTCCATCAGATACTTGTTCAGGGTCGCTTCCACATCCAGCTCGTGCTCCGGAAGCGGCTTGTCCTTCTTCTGACCGACCACATACATGATGATGCCGAAGACGATCAGGATCGCGCCGCCGATGGCAAGACCCGTCTGGACCTGCGGAATCACGTTGCCGAATACATCGTAATCGTCCGGACCCCACTCGCCCCAGTCGATCTCATACCAGCGCAGCCAGAACTGACCGAAGAAGGCCATCACGCCGGCGCACAGTGAGAACACGCCGATACGGACAGTGTCGCCGACCGCAATGCCGTAGCCGTTGGTGGGATTTCCTTCCGGATCATTGTAGGCCAGGCCGCCGCAGACTTTGCGGAAGATGATATAGGCGATCGGGCCGGAGCACAGCGCCATCAGACCGGTGGTCAGATAGTCGGTGCCGTTGATCAGCAGCGCGATGATCGCGATGACGATCGGGAATCCGCTGTAGAAGATCAGCGCCTTGTTGCCGCCAGGAATGACATACAGATTTCTCTTCTTTCTCTCCTCCACCGGCAGCTTATGGCGAAGCTTGATCACCGAGATCGGCAGGATGATGTACAGCGCCAGCATGAAGACGACCTCCATGGAAACCAGCGTCGTGAAATCATTGAAGGAAAGAATAAACGTGACGACCGCCAGAGACAGGATGCCGACGTAGGGCACGCCTCTGTTCCTGCTGACCTTCACCAGGAACTGCGGGCAGAGATGATCGTCCGCCAGAACGAAGAATCCTCTGGAGCCCGATGCCAGGTAGGTGTTAAAGATCGCGCACTGAGATATGATGGCGATGACCAGGAACACATAGCCCCAGGCCGTTCCCAGATTCGCGGTCAGTACCGTAGCGTAGCCGACGTTGTCTCCGGAGAATCCGCCCTCGGTGGACCACATCTCCCAGGAGCCCTCCGGCAGAGTTGCCAGGCCGCCCAGCGTCGGCAGCACGTAAGTCAGCGCTACCAGAGGCATGGCGATCTTCAGTCCCTTCGGGATGACCTGCGGGTTCTTGACCTCGCCGGCCATGTTGGAGATGCATTCATATCCGCAGTACATCCAGATGCAGATGCAGATGCCGCCGCCCAGTCCGTCCAGAAGCGTATAATCCTCCGGCATGAACGGCTCCACCGGGTTGGTGTTCCAGTTGATGAATCCGACGATCGCGACCAGCAGGAACGCTGCGACGATCAGCAGAGACAGGATCGTACTGACGGTGCCGACCTCTCTGAGGCCCAGCAGGTTGACGATGGTGAAAATGGCGATCATTCCGATCTTCAGTGCCAGCGACGCCGCGTAGGACATCGGGATCATCTGGCTGACGTAGCCGGAGACCAGCGCGACATAGACACCGTTGGTGATGTACGTCGATACGGTTGCCCACCAGCCGGTCTGGAATCCCCAGAATTCACCGAAGGCTTCCTTGACCCAGACGTACACGCCGCCCTCCGACGGCATGACCGAAGAACACTCCGCGACCAGGCTGCTGATGGGATAGGCCCAGATAAACGGGAAAACACAAAGTAACAGGATGGTCATTCCGGGACCGGCTTCCGGGATCATTTCCTCGATGCCGAAGGCGCCGGCGGCGACCAGACAATACAGCATGAAGACGATCCCCGAAACCTTGATGTCGTGCTTCTTCAGACCGGCAACACCCTGCAGCTGCTGCTGTTCACTCATTGAAACCCCTCCTCAAAAAAATAATGATGACAATATACTCTCACGTTCATTATCATTCATCACATCGTTGTTTGCTATAGCCGTTTTTTATTACTTTAAGGCTGTTTTGACGAATATTTGACTATACGCAAAAGCTGGGCCGAACACCGTCAGCCCAGCCTTTGCATGGGTACGTCGGAAGGCTTCGCCTCAGCGAAGGATCCGTTAATTCCAATAATCGGTCTTCTGTTTAAGGCCGATATCCGCAGCCTTGAACATGGGGTTTCTGCCCTCGGCCTTCTGTTTCTTGTAGTCGTCCAGACACTTGAAGGCAATGTGCCCCAGAATCAGGATCGACGGTACGTTGGTCACAACCATCAGTCCCTGGAACATGTCAGCCAGATCCCATACCAGTCCCGCCGAGGCAACTGCGCCCAGGAAGACCAGGAGGGATGCGATGATCCGCATGATGATCAGTTCGTTGTGCTTTGCCTCCCGGTTGATGATGAATTCGAAGCAGCCTTCGCAGTAGGAATAGTTCCCGATCAGGGTCGTGAACGCGAAGAAGCACATGGCGATCGCGATAAAGATCGGTCCGAATCCGCCGAATACGGAAGACAGGGAGTCCTGTACATAGGCCGCAGCCTGCGGGCCGTCCTCCAGATTATAGGCGGCGGAATCCACCGTGGTGGACATGCACATGAACGCGGTCGCGGTACAGATCAGAAGCGTATCGATGAATACGGACAGCATCTGCACCAGGCCCTGCTTGGCCGGATGGGAAACATCCGCTCTGGCAGCGGCGTTCGGCGCAGAACCCATACCAGCTTCATTGGAGTACAGGCCTCTCTTCACGCCGTACATGATGCAGGATCCCGCGAATCCGCCGAAGATGGCCTTGAAATCGAAGGCGCTCTGGAAGATCATGGCGAACATGTGTCCCAGATTCGGTATATTGATGAACAGAACGATCAGGGAAACCAGCACATAGGTGATGCCCATGACCGGAACCAGGACCTCGGTGACCTTGATCAGACGCTTGGCGCCGCCCAGTACGATAATGGCAAACAGTACCGCCAGGACCCCGCCGATGATGGCCGGGGTAACACCTTCCTTATAGAAGCCGAAGGCCGCGAAGGTGGACTGGGTATTGTAGGCTGCCAGCATGTTGTATCCCACCATATAGGTTCCGATGATCAGGATCGAGAAGATGACTCCCAGCCATCTCTGTCCCAGAGCATCTCTCATGTAGAATGCCGGGCCGCCCTTGGAGGTGCCGTCATCGTCCTTCTTCTTATAGATCTGCGCCAGCGTCGACTCCACAAACGCAGATGCTCCGCCGAAGAACGCAGTGATCCACATCCAGAAGATGGCGCCGGGGCCGCCGCAGATGATGGCGGTGGATACGCCGATGATGTTTCCGGTGCCGACCCGGGACGCGGTGGATACCATCAGCGCACCGAAGGACGATACGCCGCCCTCATGGGGCTTCTCTGTAATTACCTTACAGGCTTCCTTGAACATTCCCACCTGCATGAACTTGCAGCGAAATGTCAGATAGATCCCGCCTGCGATCAGAATGAGCGGGACGAACCAGGGCTGGTACAGAATGTTGCTGACCGCCAGTACGCCCGTATCAATTGCATTTACCATATTGATTCCTCTCACACACATATGCTTTAATCCAATAACGTACAGAAACGCAAACGCGTGTTAAAATTATATCAAACCGCAGCGGGGAAATCAACTTATTTCATCGTGCCGAACATCTGCAGAGAGCTCCCTTCTTCGCCGTTTCGGACGAGGATCTTCTGGGGGATGCTCTCCTCCAGGCGGCCCACATGCGAAATGATTCCTACCAGGTGATTCTCATCCTCCGACAGACTCTCCAGCACCTGCATTGCCTTCTCCAGAACGCCTCCGTCCAGGCTGCCGAAGCCTTCATCGATGAACAGGGTCTCCAGCGACTGCCCGCCGGCCCGGGATCGCACCACATCCGAGAGCCCCAGGGCCAGAGCCATGGATACGATGAACGCTTCTCCTCCGGACAGGGAGCCGGACTCCCGCTGCCGGCCTGTATTGCGGTCCAGCACCTCGATGTCCAGTCCGGCTTTGGCGTTCCTGCGGTATCCCTGTGACTGGTGCACCATCTCGTACTGCCCGCCGGAGAGGATCTCGAGCCGGATATTCGCCCTGGCCAGGATCTCCCGGAAGGTAGCTCCCATAATATAACGGTCAAACGAAAGCTTCCCTCCGTCCCCTGCAGAACCGAGCGCCACTTCCGAAAGCCTGCGGAGCATTCTCCATGCGTGATCGCTCCCCGCGAGGCTCTCCTGCTCGGCTTTCACATTGGTGCAGACCTTCTGGTGATTCTCCAGCAGGTTCTGCCGGATGCGCATCTGGCTGGCGGCGGCCTCATGCGCCGCATCCGCCTCCCGGATCTGCCGCTTCATCTGCTCCAGATCCTGCTTCTGCCATCCGGCGGTCTGCTGCCGCAGTTCCTCCGCACTCCGTCTCGTACTCTCCAGATCCACCTGAAATGCCTGAAGGCTTTTTTCTGTGTCAGAAAGCCATTCTTCCGGATCCGCAATATCCTTTACCACGGCTTCCGCTGCCGCCTCGGAGGCAAGCCCGGTTTCTGTCAGAACCTGCTGCAGGGCTGCTCTGGCTTCCGCCGCGCGTTTTTGATCCTGCGGCAGCCGCTGCTTCTCTGTCCGCAATGCTCCCTCTGCCGCATTGATGCTCTGCTGCTGTTTCTCGTCCTGCTCCCGGGCCGTCTGAATATGCTGCTGCAGATCCTTCTTCTCCTGACTGAGGCTTCGGATCCGTTCCCCTGCCTCTTCTTCGGAAGCATAGGGCAGTTCCCCTTCCCGGGCCGTCAGAGCCCTTCGCGCCGCTTCCAGCGCCTCGGCTTCCTTGCCGATGGCGGTGGTCAGGATCTCCCTTTGGCGAACCCGGTCGACCCAGCGTTTCTCGATGCGCTCAAACGCGGCCTTCGCCGCTTCAACGCTTCCCTGGTCCGGCGTCTCTTCCGACCTGCGGGCAAGCCGGCATTCGTCTTCCGGTTTCAGACCTGTCCCGCAGACCGGGCAGATCGCTTCGCCGTTTGTTTTCAGACTATCCCGAACCGACTCCGCCAGAAGTCCGGACTGCCCCCGCACAAAGGCATCGTACAGGTGATCGTATTCTCCCTTGCTGCGAAGGGTCTCCTTCGCCAGATCCGCCGTCTCCGCTTCCAAACCGGACAGATGCTCCCGGTCCACCGTGAGTTTCTCCTGCTGCGCGTGAATCCGCTGCCGTTCCTCCTGCAGCTGCCGGTAGACCGGCAAACGGTCCGTGAGCGTCTGGATCCCTGCCGTTATCTCATCGATCCTCTGCTGCCGCAGCCCGTTCTTCTCGAGCTCCTTCGCCGTCAGGGATCTCTCCTGCAGCAGCTGCTCCAGCCTTTGCTCCAGCTGCCGGATGCGATCCTCGGTCCCATGCATCTGCACCTCCGCCTCTTCCCGGAGAACCCTTGCCGGGCGAACGCTGCGAACCACAGAAGCCACTTCGGACATGTGCCTGCGGAGGGCCTCATAGGCGCCGCTCTGGGATTCGAGCCGGGCAAGATGCTCCTCCTTCGTCTGCAGCTGCTGCAGGCGGTCATTGCGGTCTCTGGCCGCGCCGAATTCCTTGTTTCGCTGATCAAGCGCCGCTCTGGCCTTCCGCCAGGCCTCCTCCGCGGCGTGCAGTTTCTCCCGGTCCTCCAGAAGCAGTCTCTCAAGCTCCGCTGCCAGCTCCGGATTGCCTGCAAGCCACGCCTCCTGCTGCTCCGGATCCGGCTCCTCCCCTGCATCGTCCCGAGGCGGCACAAAGACCTGCTCCATCTGGATCCGGACTCGCTCCATATTCCCTTCTCTTTGTTTCCGGAGCCGCTCGAAGGCCCTCACGATCAGCTCCTCATATTCCACAAAAAGGGAGTGGTCGAACAGTCTTCCCAGGATCTCGTTCTTCTTCTCGCTGTCCGCCTTCAGGAACCGTTTGAATTCTCCCTGCGCCAGCATGACGATCTGCCGGAACTGCTCCGGATTCAGCCGGAGAATCTCCGTGATCCGCTCCGTAACCTTCTTCGCGCCCTTCACCGTACGCCCGCCGCTCTCATCCGCTCCTGCCGCGCCCGGCTCGATCAGAAGGGCATCCTGCAGGCCGGCTCCGAACTCCTCACCGCCCCGTTTCCTGGGGAAATGAATCGAGCGGCGCACCTGATACTGTCTGCCGTCCTGATCAAACCGCAGGCTCACCACCGTATCCTCCGCCCGGCTGACATGGTCGCAGTGCATCATATCCGTCCTCCGCTCGGAGCCGCTGAGTGTCCCGTACAGAGCGAACACGATCGCATCGAAAATGGTCGTCTTGCCGGCGCCGGTATCCCCCGTAATCAGAAACAGTCCGCTTCTGAACCGTCGAAAATCGACCGTCGTTTCCTTCGCATAGGAGCCGAACGCGGTCATCGTCAGTTCGATGGGTTTCATTCCTTCTCACCTCCCACTTCCGCGGCATATTCCAAAAGCCGGTCGATCTCCTGTTCCTGCAAAGGCTGGTCGTTCCCCCGGCAGCGAATCAGCTCCGCCGCGAATTTCAGCAGGCCGTATTCCTCCTCCGGCGGATCTCCGCCGGTCTGCTCCTGATAAAAACCAGCGAACAGATCCTCGATGGGCCTCTCCCGAACCGCCTCGGCCGCATCGGCCATGCCGCCGGCTGCCAGCTCCGTATGACCCGACTGCAGCTGAAACAGCCAGCTCTGCCGCAGATGAAGAAGATTCCGAAGATACCCGGAGATCTCCGGCGTGATCCGCTCATCCGTCAGAGTGATCCCGATGTATTCTCCCCTGCCTTCATCCTTCGCCAGAAGCTCATAGACCTCCTGCTTCGTTCCCTCGATCAGGCGCATGGGATGCAGCGGACGGGTCGGAATCGTTCGGATCTGCGGCGCCTGTCCCTTCTCCCCCAGTTCGATCTCAATGATCCCCTTCCGGGGATGCCGGGTCTCGTCAAAATGATAGTGCAGCGGTGTGCCCGCATACCGAACCTGAGGGCGGCCGACGGAATACCCCGAATGGATGTGCCCCAGGGCGGCATAATCGAAGGCATCAAACACGCGGTAGTCGATCTGTCCGACACCTCCTACCATTGTCTCAGATCCGCCCCGCTGCGCCTCACAGCCACCGGCGGTCACGTTCTGATGCGCTACGATCACATTGCGCTCTTCTTCATTGATCTCCTGCAGCTGCAGCAGGGTAGTGACAGCCTCTTCATAGGTCCGGCAGCGGTCCTGTGCTTCCTCCCCCAGCGCCAGGCGGATCTGCTCCGGATAGGTATAGGGAAGCAGCCAGAAATGAACCGGCCCGAAACCGTCCGGATCCTCCAGGCTGACCCGGTCCATGCGGCCGTTCTGCCTGCAAATGTCTCCTGCAATATGGATGTTCTGCCGGGCCAGCATCGTCCGTCCGAAGGACAGCCGCTGGCCGCTGTCGTGATTGCCCGCGACCATCAGCACCAGGATGTCTCTTCCGGCCAGTGCGGTCAGCAGATAGTCCAGCAGCTCCACGGCATCCCCTCCCGGTGCGGCCCGGTCGTAAACGTCTCCCGCAATCAGAACCGCATCCGGCTTATGCGCGTCACACAGCGCCAGCAGCTGATCACACCAGTCACGCTGATCCTCCAGCATGGACCGACCGTAGATCACCTTGCCCAGGTGCAGATCTGCTATATGAAACAATTTCATTTCTTACCTCTTTTCCAATCACGCGAACCTCTGTTCGCTTCTGATCCATTATATTGCATCCCGCCGGTCCCGTCAATATGTAAGAACCACCGGGAAATACGCGTTTTCACTACTTGCCATTATTTGTAAATTCGTTTATAATCTCTCGTGAGAGGAGTTAATTATTTCCAATAATGATAAATGATACCAGAGACACAAAAGAATATCTCCGCACCATCCGGCAGATAATCAATAAACGTCCGGGGGAGCTGACGGACCGGGAAGCCCTTACCGTCATCGAACAATATGTGTTCGGTCTGCCCTGCACCGCGGGGCGGACGAGCCGCGAAAACGGAGCCCTGATCCGAAAGCTGTTTCTCATGCTCCGGCGGGAGCTGAGCATTCTTCAGCCTCTGGCCGATGATCCCGCCATCACGGAGATCATGGTCAACGGCCCCCGCAGCATTTTCGTAGAGCGAAACGGGCACCTGGAGAAAGCGGATCTTTTCTTTGATACCGAGGAAGAACTGGAGGAACTGATCCGGCGCATCGCCGCAGGTGTTCACCGGGAGATCAACGAACTCCATCCCATCGTCGATGCGCGGCTTTCGGACGGATCCCGGGTGAATGCCGTTCTCGGCAATATCGCTCTCAACGGCCCGTCACTGACCATACGGAAATTCCCGGAGAACCGGCCGATGGAGATGGCGGACCTGATCCGTTCGGGCACCATCCGCACTGAGGGCGCCGATCTGCTGCAAAAGCTGGTCCGCGCCCGCTATAACTGCTTTATCAGCGGCGGAACCTCCAGCGGCAAGACCACCCTCCTCAACGTCCTTTCCCGGTGCATCCCCTCTTCGGAGCGCCTGGTGGTGATCGAAGACTCGGCGGAGCTTCGCATCGATCAGATCGAGAATCTGGTCCGGCTGGAATGCCGCAGCGCCAACGTGCAGGGCCGGGGCGGCGTAGACATGGCACGGCTGGTCCGAAACAGCCTTCGCATGCGGCCGGATCGGATCATTGTCGGAGAGGTGCGGGGCAGCGAAGTCGTCCACATGATCCAGGCCATGAATACCGGTCATGACGGGAGCATGAGCACCGGGCACGCCAACAGCGTTGCCGGCATTCTCAAGCGTCTGGAAGCGATGTTTCTGGAGGCGGCCGATATCCCGGTAGAGGCAATTCGCAGCCAGATCGCAGAGGGAATCGATATCATCGTTCACATGAGCCGGATGCGGGACGGAAGCCGCCGGGTCACGGAGATCGCGGAGCTGGACTGTGTCCGTGACGGGAGGATCCGGACGAACTCCCTTTACCGGCATGACACCGGGCTCACCGGAAATCCTCTGATCCACAGAGAGAAACTGGAGGTTTGGAAATGATCACTGATTACAATACCTATGAACCGGCCCGCCGCGAAAGGCTCCTGCTTGAAGGGATCGGCTACGGATGCATCGCAGCCATCGTTTACCTCTTCTACCGAAGCCTTCTGATCGCCGGGCTCTGCGGACTCCTGGCCCGCCGGTGTCTGCCGTTCTATCAGAAGCATATGGTGCAGAAGCGTCAGCTGCAGCTGCACCGCCAGTTCGGAGATCTTCTCATCTCCCTGTCCGCGTCCATCGCAGCCGGGCGGCAGATGGAGGAGGCGCTGTCCGAGGCCTGCGATAATCTGTCTCTGCTCTACGAGCCAGATGCCCTCATCATGCGGGAACTTCATTTCATGAAACGGAGCATCCGGGAGAATCGGGAAACCGACCGCAGCCTCCTGTCCGATTTCGCTGTCCGCAGCGGCTCGGAGGACATCCGCAGTTTCGTGCAGGTCTATCTGACCTGCCGCGGCAGCGGAGGAGACCTGCAGCAGATCATAGCTCACTCGGCGGAGCTTCTGGCAGAGAAGATGAAGATCAGCGAACAGATCCGCGTGATCACCGCTCAGAAAAAACTGGAGGGACGGATGATCTGCCTGATGCCTGCCGCCATGCTGCTGGCACTGAATCTGCTCTCCCCCTCCTATATCAGCGTCCTCTACTCCGGCCTTGCCGGGCGGCTGATCATGACGCTGTGTCTGGGCGGTGCCCTCGCAGGCCTTGTACTTATGGAGAAAATAACCGATGTTGCCGTTTGACCGGGCCGGGCCGAGGCTGAGCGAAGAATCCCTCACCGCGCTGGCCCGCAGGAATCTGCTTCTGATCGCCGCCATCGGCGCACTGATCATCGGAGCGGATCTTCTGCTCAGCGTGACAGCTCAGAGCATCTCCATCGAATCGGAAAACGGCACGTGGTACCTGATCCGGCCGGCTGCAGAGGAACCCGCCGGCCACATCGGCCTGGATGCGTCCGTGCAGGATGGATCCGGCACCATCGTGCAGCATTACGATGTTCGCCTGGATCCTCTGCGAACGGAAGACACCGGTGAGCCTTCGGAAGAGGAATCCCGGCAGACCCCATCCTCCCAGGAGCTGATCCGAAGCGAGCTTCGCGCCCTCTCCTCCGGTTTCAATGAGGATACCGGTTTGGCGCGGATCCCTCTTCCGGCAGCTTTGGACAGCGGACAGACAATTCAGTGGAGCCGCAGCAGGAGCACTCATACGCTTCTTCTGGCAGCGCTGACGGCTCTGCTGATGGTTCTGATCTACCGCAGCCGTTTCCGTCCGATCCGAAGACGCGAGGAGGAGCAGCGAAGGTCTGTACGGCAGCATCTGCCCTCCTTTATCAATGAACTGGTGCTGCTTCTGAATGCCGGACTTGTTCTGAGCCGCGCCTTCGAAACCGTCGTGGAGGAGTCCATGCTCCGGCAGCCTGCTGCCGGGGAGGAAACGGATTATTTCAATATGAATATCTGTGCTATCTACCGTTCCGCGAAAACGACCAATGCGGTCTTGCACGAGGAACTGAAGCGGTTCGCCAAGGAAAGCGGCACCGCCGAACTGATGCGGATCAGCAGCATCATCGCCGATAATATCAACAAAGGAGCCGAGCTGAACCGGAAGCTGGAGCGGGAATCCGAGCAGCTGTGGCTCTCCCGCAGGCTCCATGCTGAGGAGCAGGGACGCCTGGCAGAGACAAAAATGACCCTTCCGCTGGCCATCTTTCTCTGCGTCCTGATCGTTATCACCGTATCGCCTGCCCTGCTGCAGCTGTAAACGAAAGGAGAAAACACCGATGAACAGAACGTATTTCAGAAGCCGGCGCGGAATGGAGCTGGTCCAGGTTGCCATTCTTGTCGCCATCGCCGTTGCCCTGGGCCTGATCTTCAAGACCCAGATCACCGACTTCGTCAACCGGACCTTCGAAGGTCTGAGTCACTTCTGATGTGGCGCAGCCGGCGCGGAGCCGCGATGATCGAGGCCGCCGTGGTGCTTCCGCTTCTCATTCTGTCCGTGCTCACCTGCCTGCTCATCAGTATGTTCTTCTATGATACCACGCAGAAGCAGTGCCGGATGCACCAGACTTTGCGGGCACAGGCCGGAGAACTCACCGGACGGATCCATACCCTGGATCCAGCGCCGGCGGATGAGATAAGTCTGAGCACCGGAATGCAGGGGCTCTTTCAGACCGTTACCGGAAAGGAGGAAACCGCTATGATCGATTCGATCATGCTCAAAACACGCGTATCGGAAAGCACCGAAGCTCTCTGGCATGCATCCGACGGCGTGAGCTTCATCCGTTATCACACACTTTCGCGAAAAATGAAGGATGCCCGATGATCCGGAACAGCCGATCGGGATCCAGCTCCGTTTTTCTCTGCGTGATCCTCTCCGCGCTGGTGTCGGTTTGCTTTGCCTTTATCTACAGCACTTTGCAGTATACCGCCGCCAGCCGGGCCGATGCGATGATGCACCTGACGGCAAACTCCCTGCTGTCCGAGTTTGATAAGGATGTTCTGGAGGAATACGGACTGTTTCTGCTGCCCGGCAACGACCGTGATCTGAGCCGGAAACTGAATTCCTACCTGACGTATACCTTCGGCCCGGAGCCGCAGATTTCCGTTACGGATCCCCGTGTGAGCAGCGGCGGGTTCAGCACAGCGGATCTTTCCGCGATCCGTGAACAGATCCTGGCCTATGCAGGGTATGGGGGAGCAGGAAGCGCTGCAGCGGCGGACCCTTCCGATGATCAGCCGGTGCTGCAGGAGACGGATGCAGGCCGGGCGCTGCGGCATGGGCCGACCATCGCATCGCTTCCCTCCCGGCAGCTGCCGACGCAGGATTTCCTGAGCCGGATCGAGGAACTGGCCGGGCAGCTGACGGATGTGACGGATATCTTCCGGGACGGATCCGAACAGTATATGCTTTCGGGCTATGTGCTGAACGCCTTTAACTGCACGGTGTCCGCTCCCGCCCCGCAGCATTTCTTCCAGCGGGAAGTCGAATACATTCTGAACGGCGAACTGACGGATCAGAAGAATCTTCAGAAGACCGCTTCCGCGCTGCGGTGCCTTCGCCTGCCGTTGAACTTCGCCCATCTCTATGCGGACGAAGGAAAACGAAACGCCCTGGCTGCCGCCGCAGAGGCAATCACGCCGGGACCCGCGGCGTCCCTCACCCAGGCGGCCCTCGCCACTGCATGGGCCTACGCGGAATCCGTCAATGACGCGGAGCTTCTGGTCAAAGGCTTCCGTGTCCCTCTTCTGAAGGACGATTCCAGCTGGGCCGTGGATCTGGAGAATATAATCGAAGAATATACGGGAAACCCAGCCGGCCCGGAGCAGGCATCCGGCCGTGTCATCCACCCGAAGGAAGACAAAGGGCTGTCCTACGGTCAGTACCTGCGGATCCTGCTTTCTTTGGAGGACCGTGACATTCTGACCGCGCGGATTCTGGATCTGATCCAGATCAACATGCGAAAAAACGTGAACGGAAGCTTCCTGATCAGCGAATACTGCAGCGGCATCTCACTGGAGGCCGTTTTCAACGGACGGAGATATGCTTATGAAACACTCTACCAGAGGCTACTATACCATTGAAGCCGCCATGCTGCTGCCTCTCGTCCTGCTGATGATACTCGCTCTCGGTTATTATACGAAGGCGCAGGGCACCTGGGAAAACGCCTTTCACTGCGCCGCCGATGAAAGCTGTGTCGCTTCCGCCATGTCCTGGGACGGAGTTTCCGGGTATACGGCAGGGATGCGGATCCGCAGGCGTCTTGCAAAGGCTGGAGACGGTCTTTCAGGATTCGAGCTGAGAAACGCCCTCTATGATTATTCCGACGGGACGGCGGATCACCTGACCTCCTTCGAGCTTGAGGCCAGCAGCGACCTTCGGCTTCCTGCGGGTTTCTCACGAACGTTTAGGTTTTCTTCCCGGATCAAATACCGCGGATTTGTCGGGCAGGTCTACCGGGGAGAACCGCTGGGAACCGAAGGGCTGGAAAACGGCCTTCCGGAGGATCCCGTATGGATTTTCCCTCAGTCCGGGAAAAGGTATCATACGAGCAGCTGTACCTATGTGAAGGCAGCCGTCCACAGCGAAGTTCTGACCTCCCGCATCCGCTACGGCTATGGAACCTGCAGCACCTGCCATTCGGAAACGATTCCGTCCGGCAGCATCGTTTATTGCTTCGAAGGCGAAGACACGGCTTACCACCGCAGCAGCTGCCGCACGATCCAGCGGCATACCGCGGTCATCGACCGCACCGAAGCCATCGAAAAAGGTTATACGCCCTGCAGCAAATGCGGAGGCAATTGAGGAAATCAGAATGTGGGAGAAGAATCATTACAAGCTGAGTTTTTCGAAAAATCCGTTCTACCGGCACGAACAGGTCGTCCTGTCCACCGGAGCCTGTCCCGGTTTTTTCCCGGTTTCCTTCCTGCGGCATGGGGAGGGTCTTGACGCGGCCTACGAATGCAGCGGCTACGCCCCGCTGCATTCCTTTCGCATCGAGCGCACGGAGGACGCGCTGTTTCTGATGGAGGAGACCCTTCGGATCCTGCATCGGGCGCCGGAATATCTGCTGGCACCGGAACGGGCCATTATCCGGACGGAAACGGTGTTCTATGACAAGGACAGCGGCAGACTGCAGATCGCGTTCCTCCCGCTGGCTTCCGGCTCCTCTTCCCTGATTCAGAATCTGCTATTGTTCCTGGCGCAGCTGAAACAGGATCTGCGGGACGGCCACACCGGCATCATTGACCAGTTCGCCAGTGACATGTATTACAACTGTCTCAGCACCGGTGACATGCTGCGGGTCATCGGCGCAGCCCGCCGGCAGCTGGAGGAGCTTACGCAGCCCGGTTCACAAACCAGCGGCGTTTCGTGAAGAAATACGAAAGCGGCACGATGTACAGATAACAGGCATAGGGGACCGCGGCCGGACCCACGTTGAAGAACGCCAGCGGTACGCTGCAGGCGATGCACCAGGGGATCAGTCCGACCATCACGATCAGGGTGTTCTCCATATCGATGGCCAGCTCCTGACGGCTCCCTCCCGTATCCAGATAGGGTTTCGTCATCAGATCATTGCACATCAGAGTCGCGATGGTCTGATTGCAGAAAATAACGCTGCTGAGCAGTCCCACGATCAGGGTCACCGCATAGCGGCCGAACCTGCGGCAGCCTTTGACCAGCAGGCTCTGAATGTCGCGGAGCATGTCGGTTCCGCTGAAGATGCCGGAGTAGGCGCAGGAGATCACCAGAATCATGGCAATCTCCACCATCGACACCAGCCCTCCTCCATCCAGGATCGCCCCAAGCCCTTCGCCGGTACTGTGATAACCGATCACGCAGGTCTGAATCACCTGCAGCAGCGGCACGCCCTGCACCAGCCAGGCCACCAGCACCGCGCTGACCACGCTGGCCCCGATGGAAATGAAGATCCCTATCTTCAGCAGGGGAAGCAGCAGCATCAGCACCGCCGGTACGAATGCCCACACGGACAGGGAGAATTCCCTCTCAAAGGCCGCGATGATCTGGGGATCCACATGGCTGATGGGATGGGTAACCGAAAGAACGGCATAAATCCCGGTGGTGACGAGAAGGGGCAGAAGACCGCTCTTCATCATCAGCCGCACATTGGGCAGGATCTCCGTCTTCGTGACACCCGCCACCATGTTGGCGCTGGAGGATACCGGGGAGCCCCGGTCACCGAAGTAGATGCCGGACAGGAGCACGCCGGCGGTCAGCACCGGGTCCACCCCGCCGCTTCTCGCCAGGGCCATGAAAATAACGCCCAGGGTTCCGGCCACCCCGAAGGAGGTTCCGATGGCATAGCTGAGAAGACTGGACAGAAGGTATGTGATCAGCAGGAAAAGAGGCGGTATAATCACCATCATTCCGTAGTACACAAACACGGTGATGGTTCCGCAGACGCGCCACGCCGCCGTCAGAAAGCCGATGCTCAGCATGACCAGGATCACGATCAGGGAATCCTTGATCGATCCCCAGCTCCAGGCGGCCAGCTGCTTCAGAGGGAAACCCTTTCGCAGACCCAGGAATGTGAACAGAACCAGTCCCACCAGAAGCGGCAGAACCAGGCTCACTCCCAGGATCAGCGCGCCGATCATGCACAGTATGAAGATAATAAACGCGATGAGAAGACCCATATCAATCCACCGTCAGATCCGCCAGCTTCGCGCCGGTGATCCGCAGCAGTTCCTTTGCCGGAAGCTGCATCTGCAGTCCCACCTTGCCTCCGCTGACCATGATGGTGTCCAGGGCTTCGGCGCTCTGATCCACCGCTGTGGGAAACGGCTTCTTCATCCCCACCGGGGAGCATCCGCCCTTGATGTATCCCGTCGTCTGGGTGATCAGCTTCGAGGGGAGCATCTCGATCTTCTTTTCTCCGAAGGCTTTTGCCGCTTTTTTCAGATCCAGCTCCTCTGCCACCGGGATGACGCAGACATAATTCTGGCGGCTCGCGCCAACGGTGACCAGGGTCTTGAAGACCTGTGCCGGATCCTGCCCCAGGGCAGCCGCCACCGATACTCCGTCCAGAAATCCTTCGGGAGCATCGTATTCGTGCATCTGATAATCGATCCCTTCCGCCTCCACGATACGGACGGCGTTGGTCTTATGGGTATTTTTCTGTTTGTTTTTCTTTGCCATTTCTTTTTATCGGATCTTGAACCGAACCCCCATTTCTCCAGCCTTTGCGCGGCACTTCTCCAGGGCCTCCCGGCTGATACTGCCGCTGACCACAGAGACCGCAACATCCGGCACGTACTGCTTCACATCCTCGATGTACTTCAGCATCGCATCGTAGGACCCGCGCCCGAATCTTGGATGACAGAGCCGTTCAAAGCTCTCGGCATCCGCCTCATTCATGCTGATGGAGACCGCGTCGATGATCCCCGCCAGCTCCGGCGCCGTGGGCCGCTCCCAGATCAGATCCGCCAGACCGATGGTGTTGATGCGAATGGGCTTCCCGTAGGCCGCCTTGATGAACCGGGCGATCTCAAGCAGCTCCTCCAGCCTTTCCGTGGGCTCTCCGTATCCGCAGAAGATGACCTCATCGTAATTCTGCACATCCCAGCGGCGAAGCTCGGCCTTGACCTCCTCCACCGTAGGCTCGTGATCCAGCATCAGCGAGTCGGCGCTGCCCAGACTGTTGGTGAAATTCTTGATGCAGAATTCGCAGCGGCAGGGACACCGGTTGGTCAGGTTGATGTACAGGCCACCGAAATAATCGTAGACGATCGACATGTGATTCACGCTCCTTTTTCTTCCTATCATACCACAAAAAACCGAAGCAAAAAAGCCGCTCTTCGGCGATACGTGTCTTCCGATTAATCGGCACATTAATGCTTCATTCACATGTCTGCAGCCGGGATAACTCTGCCAAATGCTCCATCTTTGATTTGATTGGCAGAGTCAGATGACTCTATTTGATTAATAAAGAGCTTAATCTCTGCCAAATTTCGATATTATCCTCAGTATTGGCAGTGTTCTCAGGCGGTTCATGGATTCAGAATGTTGAAAACTCTGCCAATATCAACAAATTTCATTTCCCTGGCAGATCTGAGAATTCTGTATCAGGCCGCAGCGTCAGCCAGTCATCTGATTATCTTTTCAACCCGTCATATAACGTCCATAATAACCATTTCAACCTAAAATCTTTAAGCCTTTAAGCATGCAAAAAAGCCGCTCTTCAGCGACTTCTTTGCGATGTTATCACTGTCTTGAGTCTATGGTCTGCGACCAGTGAATAAGCGTTATCCCTCGATGGCGATGTACTTCGGCTCCTCCACCTTCTTCGGCTGCTCCTTCGGGAATCCCAGCTTCAGGATTCCGTCCTCGAACTTCGCGCGGATATCGGATTCCTGTACGTCCTCTCCGACGTAGAAGCTTCTGCTCATGGATCCGGAGTAGCGCTCCCTGCGGATGTACTTGCCGTTATCGTCCTTGACGTCGTTATTCTCATTCTTCGAAACATTGACGGTCAGGTAGCCATCCTTCAGCTGCGCTTTCACGTCTTCCTTCTTGTAACCCGGAAGCTCCACATCCAGTTCGTAGCTGTCCTCGGTCTCTCTGATATCCGTCCGCATCAGGTTGGATGTGTTCTTGCTGGCTGCGATCCGATCCACACTCGGAAATCCGAAATCATCCATAAAGTTGTCAAATAATCTTTCTCCGAAAATCGTAGGCATCAACATAATTCTTTCCTCCTTTATGTTAATTATTGTTTGCTGTGTGGGTTTCTCTTTTCCTTTCCCCCTGCAACTGTACTATACCACTTTTGTTAGCACTCGTCAATAGTGAGTGCTAACAAAATTTTAAAAAAATTCCCCCCATGTCAATTGTAGACGGACAAAAATGTATTGTCTTTCCGGTATATCAAAGTTTAGTGGGTCTTTTTCATTTTGTTCAGTAGTTTTTCACCATCGTAAAGACATTTTTTTCGCCCGCATACTCATACCGGACTTCGTCCATGCTCTTTTTTGTCATGTAAATGCCCAGGCCGCCGATGTCCCTCTCCTCCGCTGACAGCGTGATATCCGGATCCGTCTTTTTGAGCGGATCAAAGGGGGTGCCGCTGTCGATGAAGGTGAGGCTCGCTGCGGCCGGTTCGTCGGTGACCTCCAGACGCACTGTAACCTCGCCGGTTCCCGGTTTATAGGCGTAGCGGGCGATGTTCACATAGATCTCCTCTGCCGCGATGGCAATCTGCATCTGTGTCTTGAAGGGACAGCCCGTTTTTTCCAGCTGCTGCTCAATGAATGCTAAAACGGGAGTCAGATTTCCTATGGTCGCCTCCAGTGTCAGTTCATTCCTGATAGCCATAGTATCTCCCCACTTTTTTTAAGAACAACGGTATCCGATCCGCTCTATTCGATGGTGAGGATATCCGAGAAGCCCGTCACCTCGAAGATCTCCATGATCGTCTCATTCACATGGATCACCTTCATCTCACCCTGCTTCATCATGGTCTTCTGGGCAGAGAGCAGCACCCGCAGCCCGGCAGATGAAATGTACTCCAGCGCCTCCATGTCGATATTCAGTGCGCTCATGCCGTCAAGGGACTGCTTGATCACATCATCAAATTCCGGCGCAGTAGTGGTGTCCAGACGCCCGGTCAGGGCAATGGTCATTTCGGAACCATTGGTTTTTTTCTCGATGTTCAGCATGATATAGTTCTCCTTTCCTATCACTTACAATATTTCCCTCTGTATTCGAGACAGAGCATGGTCAGATCGTCGAACTGCTCCCTGTCCCGGACAAATTCGTCCACTGCCCCGCGGACATTGCCCAGAAGCCGGTCCGGCGGAGCATCCGTTTCCAGGTTCAGGGCTGCCAGCATCCGGTCTGTACCGAACATCTCCTCATCGGCGTCCGTCGCCTCCGGCACTCCATCGGTATAGACAAAGACCCGTGCCCCCGGCTCCAGGCAGAGCTCATATTCACGATACTTAATGTCCGGCATTCCGCCGATAACGAAACCGTGTTTATCTTTCACCAGCTCGAAGGCCCCCTCCGGCTGCTTCATAGCCGGGTACTCGTGTCCGGCGCTGGCACAGGTCAGCGTTCCGGTGGAAATCTCCAGGATCCCCAGCCATACCGTCAGGAACATCTCCTCCGGATTGTTGGCGCAGATCGTGTCATTGACTTTCCGCAGTATCTCTGCCGGCGACCCGAGCCGTCCGGCATTGTCCGCCAGTATGATCTTCGACGCCATCATGAAGAGGGCTGCCGGAACCCCCTTGCCGGAGACATCCGCAATCACAAGGCACAGATGATCCTCATCGATCAGGAAGTAA
>JAFUCA010000014.1 GCA_017459895.1 Bacillota bacterium
ATTAGTTCGATTGAATTAATTTCCCTGTAAATTAATGGAACAGGTGCTGAAACAGCCCTGTTCTCCTCTCTTTATATCCAATGTATCACCGGTTTGCCGGGTTTGTCAAACAAAACCCCTAGCCTGATATTGACTTGTTTTGCCCCCTTCGCATCGATCTCTTGACAACGGCGCACCCTTTGTTTATACTGTCGTTAGTTAGATAAGACTAACTATTTTTTAAGCCCAGCAGTTAGATAAATCTAACCACATGGGCAGATAAGGAGACCGCTTATGTCGGAAGATCTGATCATCAGACACTGCGCGCCCACGCTGGCCGGACTGAAAACAGGGAATATCTTTAACGCCTCCTATGAATCAGAAGAAGAACTGAACCGAAGTCTGATCAGCTGGAACCGGATCCTGGAGCGGCGCGGTCTGAAGGCAACCTGCCTTCGCACTACGGACCAAAGAGCTCTGATCTACGTTTACCGGCCGCAGCTGCTGGAGGAGGATCTGACCTGCCCCCAGGCCAGCGAGCTTCTGGAGCGATTCGGGTACGTGCCCAATGATCCCGAATCCTGCATCGAGCATCTGGCCGGCAGGATTGCGCCCGGCTCCGGTTTCCCCCACGAGATCGGACTGTTTCTCGGCTATCCGCCGGAGGATGTCAAGGGGTTCATGCGTTACGGCGGCAAAGGCTGCAAAACCTGCGGCTACTGGAAAGTCTACGGTAATGCGGAGGCCGCCGAGAAACGGTTCGCCCAGTTTTCCAAATGCACCGGGGTGTATCTCAAATGCATGAAGTGCGGCGCCGGACTGGAAAAGCTGGCCGTAAAAAAGAACTGATTTACTACCGGAAAGGAGACAATTATTATGAGTAAAGCAGCCGTTGTTTACTGGAGCATGACAGGAAATACCGAAGCCATGGCAAATGCCGTCGCGGATGGGATCCGCGGTGCCGGCGGAGAAGCCGAGGTGATGACCTCCGCGGACTTCGGACCGGAAAAACTGGATCAATACGATGCCATCGCTTTCGGATGCCCTGCTATGGGCGATGAGGTTCTGGAAGAAAGCGAATTCGACCCCATGTTCACCGCATGTGAACCGTCCTTAGGCGGCCGGAAGATCGCTCTCTTCGGCTCCTACGACTGGGGCGACGGCGAATGGATGCGTCAGTGGGAGGCCCGCTGCAAAGCAGCCGGAGCCAACCTCGCCTGCGATTTCGTCATCTGCAACCTGGAACCGGAAGCAGACGATGTGAGCGCCTGCGAAGCGCTGGGAGCCGCACTCGTTTAGTCATTAACATTTAAAATCTTCCCCTCACTCACTTATCACTCATCAAAAAGGACGGATCCCGAAAACGGGCTCCGTCCTTTTGATTTCCTATTTCACGCTGCGTTCCTATTCGAAATACTCCACGGCTGACTCGAACATCTGCATGTCGTATCTTCCCGGAACGTTTTTGTACAGGTTCTCCCCGATCCGCTCCGCATGGCCCATCTTGCCGAAGACGCGGCCGTCCGGAGAGGTCATGCCCTCAATGGCATACATGGAGCCGTTGGGGTTAAACATGATGTCATCGGAGGGATTGCCGTCAAAGTCGACGTACTGGGTAGCGATCTGCCCATTGGCCGCCAGCTCCTCCAGAACGTATTCCGGAGCGATCAGCCGGCCCTCGCCGTGGGAGATCGGCACGGTGTAGACCTCGCCCAGACCAGCCTTTGCAAGCCACGGGGACTTGTTTGACGCGACGCGGACGCGCACCAGCTTCGACTGGTGGCGGGCAATCTCATTAAAGGTCAGGGTCGGACAATCCTCATCGGTGTCTATGATCTTGCCGTAGGGCACCAGTCCCAGCTTGATCAGCGCCTGGAATCCGTTGCAGATTCCCGCGGCCAGGCCGCCCCGCCGGTCCAGCAGATCGGTCACTGCCTCCGTGACCGCCGGATTACGGAAGAAGGCTGTAATGAACTTGCCGGAGCCGTCCGGCTCGTCTCCGCCGGAGAAGCCGCCCGGAATGAAGAACATCTGGGCCTTCGCCAGCTTCTGCGCGAAGCTCTCCACCGACGCGCTGATGTCTGCCGCCTGCAGGTTGCGGATCACCAGGATCTCCGGGTCGGCCCCCGCCGCCGCGAAGGCTCTGGCCGAGTCGTACTCGCAGTTGGTTCCCGGGAAGGCCGGGATCAGCACCTTCGGCTTCGCTGTTCGAACAATCGGACCGTTCACCGGCGCTGCGTCGACGCCCATATCCGCATCCCCCTGCTCTACCGCATCGTAATGCAGATCCGGCAGGGTCTGCTTCGAAGCCTCGATATTGAACGGATACACCGGCTCCAGCTTGCCCTCGTAGATGGAGAGCAGCTCATCCAGAGCGATCTTCTGTCCGCCGCAGCCGCAGCTAATGGCAGCTTCTTCTCTCGTCTCGCCGAGCAGGATGACTCCGGCGCCGCCCGACGGCTGTGCCCCCTCGGTCTGCAGTATCTCTCCGTCGACCTCCAGGAGGAAGGATCCGTAGCTGTAGCCGAAGATCTGCTCCAGCGTATCCTTGCCGAAGCCCGGCGCGAAGGCAAAGCCGATCTTATTGCCGAAGCCCATCTTCATGATGCCTTCCGCGATGCCGCCAAAGCCCGGCGTCCAGGCCGCCTGCAGCTTTCCGGAGGATGCCAGGGAACGGACGATTTCGAAGTTCTCCCTGAGGGAATCGGTATCTGGCAGGCCTTCGGCATTGATCTCCGGCCGAAGCAGATAGACCTTGTGACCTGCCGCCTTGAATTCCGGCGAGATGATCTGGTCCGCTTCCGCTGTAGTGATGGCGAAGGATACCAGCGTCGGCGGAACATCGATGTCCTCGAAGGAGCCGCTCATGGAATCCTTGCCGCCGATCGCCGCTGCCTCCAGACCCATCTGCGCCCGCAGCGCGCCCAGCAGTGCCGCGAAGGGCTTGCCCCAGCGGGCCGGATCCTTGCCCAGCTTCTCGAAGTATTCCTGGAAGCTCAGATAGGTCGCTTCCTTCGCATCCCCTGCCGCGCAGATCAGCTTGCAGATGGAATCCACCACCGCCAGATAGGCGCCGTGGTAGGGACTTGCCTTCATGATATATGGATTGTATCCCCAGGACATGATGGATACCGTGGAGGAAGTGCTCTTCTCCACGGAGATCTTCTGGGCCATGACCTGCGCCGGGGTGCGCTGGTATCTGCCGCCAAAGGGCATCAGTACGGTTCCCGCACCGATGGTAGAGTCGAACTTCTCCGACAGGCCCTGCTTGGAGCAGACATTCAGATCCGCTGCCATGGCCTTGTAATTGTCGGTGAAATCGCCGGTGATCTCCCGCCGGGGCAGCTTCGCCTCCGGCACCTGTACGCTCACGTGCTTGTCCGCGCCGTTGGAATCCAGGAAGGACCGGGCGATGTCGACGATGGTCCTGCCTCTCCAGTGCATCACCAGACGGGGCTCCTCGGTGACCACCGCCACCACCGTCGCCTCCAGGTTCTCCTCCGCCGCGAGCTCGAAGAACCGCTGCTGATCCTCTGCCGCGACGACCACGGCCATTCTCTCCTGGGACTCGCTGATGGCCAGCTCCGTCCCGTCCAGACCTTCGTATTTCTTCGGAACCACGTCCAGATTGATGTCCAGTCCGTCGGCCAGCTCGCCGATGGCGACGGATACGCCGCCGGCGCCGAAGTCGTTGCAGCGGCGGATCATCCGGGAGGCTTCGGGATTGCGGAACAGTCTCTGCAGCTTCCTCTCCTCCGGCGCATTTCCCTTCTGGACTTCTGCGCCGCAGGATTCCAGCGAGGAGACGTCGTGGGATTTGGAGGATCCGGTGGCGCCGCCGCAGCCGTCCCGTCCGGTTTTGCCGCCCAGCAGGATGACGATGTCCCCCGGCTCGGGCCGCTCACGGATGACATTGGCTGCCGGTGCTGCGCCGACCACCGCTCCCAGTTCCATATGCTTGGCCGCATATCCGTCGTGGTAGATCTCCTCCACCAGTCCGGTGGCTACGCCGATCTGGTTACCGTAGGAGGAATACCCGTCCGCGGCGGAGGTGACGATCCTTCTCTGGGGAAGCTTGCCTTCCAGCGTCTGGTCCAGAGGACGCAGCGGATCGGCTGCGCCGGTGATCCTCATCGCGGTATATACATAGGCTCTTCCCGACAGGGGATCCCGGATCGCGCCGCCGATGCAGGTAGCCGCGCCGCCGAAGGGTTCGATCTCCGTCGGGTGATTGTGCGTTTCATTCTTAAAGAGCAGCAGCCAGTCCTCGTCCCTGCCGTCGACCTTCGCCCTGATCTTAACGGTACAGGCATTGATCTCCTCGGACTCGTCCAGTCCCGGCATCTTGCCGGCGGCCTTCAGCGCCTTGGCGGCGATAGTGCCGATGTCCATCAGCGTGACCGGCTTGGTGCGTCCCAGATCCCTTCGGATCTGCAGATAGTTCTCGTAGGCTGCCTGCAGGATCCCGCCTTCTTCTCCCTCAAAACGGACCTCATCGATGACCGTATTGAAGGTGGTGTGTCTGCAGTGATCGGACCAGTAGGTGTCGATCATCCGGATCTCTGTCAGGGTCGGCGCGCGGTCCTCGCTGCGGAAATACTCCTGACAAACCAGCAGATCGTCCAGATCCATCGCAAGACCCAGATCATCCACCATCGCCTGCAGACCGTCCTCCTCCAGGGCATTGAAGCCTTCGATGACAGCCACATCCGGGGGAGCATCATAGATGACCTTCAGGGTCTCGGGCTGCTCCATGGCCGCTTCCCTCGTCTCCACCGGATTGATCACATGCCGGCGGATCTGATCCACGTCCTCCTCGGAAAGATCGCCTTCCAGGGCGTAGACCTTCGCGTAGGCGACCAGCGGCCGCTCCTTCTGGGAAATGATCTGAATGCACTGGGCCGCGGAGTCCGCTCTCTGATCAAACTGTCCCGGCAGGGCTTCCACAGCGAATACCCGGAACCCGTCCAGTCCAGCCTTTGCGAGATCCCGGTACACCAGATCCACCTGAGGTTCGGAAAAAACGCTGCCGATGCATGTCTCAAAGAGCTGGGGATCCACATCCTCCACGTCGTAGCGATTCAGGATCCGGACTCCGGTCAGCCCCCTGATACCGAGAAATGTCTGAACCTCCGCAAGAAGCGCCCTCGCCTCGCTGGCTTCTGATTCCTTTTTCTCAACGTATACTCTGTAAACCATTCGTCATTTCCTTTCTGCGGCCAGCGCCCGCTGTCCGATGTCTGTTCTGTAATAGGCCTTCTCAAAATGAATCTTATCCACATTCGCATATGCATCGGCAATCGCCTGCTCCAGGCTGTCCGCCACTGCGGTAACGCCCAGGACCCGGCCGCCGCTGGTCTTCAGCGCGCCATCCTCCAGCTTCGCTCCGGCAACGAATACATCCACGTTCTCATCCATGGCGCCGATCTGCAGATCAAAGCCCTTCTCATAGCTGACGGGATAGCCGCCGGAGGCCATGACGACGCAGCAGGAGTACTTGTCAGCGAACTTCACCTCCACCTCCGCCAGCCGCTCATCGGCGACAGCTTCCATGATGGTGAAGAGATCGCTCTCAAGAAGCGGTAATACCACCTGGGTCTCCGGATCGCCGAAGCGGCAGTTGTATTCGATCACCTTCGGTCCGTCTTCGGTGATCATCAGGCCGAAGTAGAGGCAGCCTTTGAAGGTTCGGCCCTCGGCATTCATCGCTTCCATCGTGGGCAGGAATATCTCCTTCATGCAGCGCTGCGCCACTTCCGGCGTATAATAGGGGTTCGGCGCGACGGTGCCCATACCGCCGGTATTCAGTCCCTGATCCCCGTCCAGCGCCCGCTTGTGGTCCTGGGAGGAAACCATGGGGACGATGGTCTTGCCGTCGGTAAAGGACAGCACCGACACCTCCGGTCCCGTCAGGAACTCCTCGATGACGATCTGGTCACCGGATGCTCCGAACTTCTTCTCCTCCATCATGCTCCGCACAGCTTCCTTCGCCTCTTCCCTCGTCTCGGCGATAATGACGCCCTTGCCCAGGGCCAGGCCGTCCGCCTTGACAACGGTGGGGATCGGCGCATCTTCCAGATAGGCCAGCGCCTTGTCCATCTCTGTAAAGGTCTCGTACTTCGCCGTCGGGATGCCGTACTTCTTCATCAGATCCTTGGCGAAGACCTTGCTGGCTTCAATGATGGCCGCATCCTTCACCGGACCGAAGCACCGGATGCCCAGCGCGTTCAGCCGGTCCACACAGCCCATGGCCAGCGGATCATCCGGAGCCACCACGGCGAAATCCACCGGATGACCTTTGACGAATTCCACGATCCCGTCGATGTCCGTCGCGCCCACGTTCACGCAGAACGCATCCGCCGCGATGCCGCCGTTGCCCGGAAGCGCGTAGATGTCCCCGATCTGCGGGTTTTCCCTGAGTTTCCTGATGATCGCATGCTCGCGGCCGCCGCCGCCAACTACCATAACATTCATATAATGTACCTCTCTGTCTTTAGTGGTGGAACAGACGCACGCCGTTGCACGCCATGACCACACCGTATTCATTGCATGTCCGGATGACTTCATCGTCCCGGATGGATCCCCCGGGCTGCACCACATAGGTGACGCCGCTCATGTGACCTCTCTGAATGCTGTCTCCGAAGGGGAAGAATGCATCGGATGCCAGGGATGCTCCCGTGATCGTATCCAGATACGCCCGTTTCTCCTCCCGGGTCAGCGGCTGCGGCTGCTCGGTGAAATATTTCTGCCAGTTTCCTTCGGCGCAGACGTCTTCTTCGTATTCGTTGACATAGCCGTCGATGGCATTGTCGCGGACGGCTCTTGGCAGGTCATCCTTAAAGGGCAGGCTCAGCACCTTGTCGTGCATCCGCAGATGCCAGGTGTCCGCCTTGCCCGCGGCCAGTCTGGTGCAGTGGATCCGGGACTGCTGTCCGGCTCCCACGCCGATGCACTGTCCGTCCATGGCGAAGCACACCGAATTGGACTGGGTGTATTTCAGGGTGATCAGGGCGATGATCAGGTCGGTCTTCGCCTCCTCCGGAAGTTCCTTGTTCTCCGTGACGATGTTCTCCAGCAGTCCGGCATCGATCTTCACGTTGTTGTGCCCCTGCTCGAAGGTGATGCCGAAGACCTGACGTCTCTCCTGCTCCTCCGGCTCGTAGTCCGGATCGATGGCGATGACGTTGTAATTGCCCTTTTTCTTTTCCTTCAGGATCTCCAGCGCTTCGTCGGTATAGCCCGGCGCGATGATGCCGTCGGAGACCTCCCGCTTGATGATGGTCGCCGTCACCGCGTCGCACACATCGGACAGCGCGATGAAATCGCCGAAGGAGCACAGACGGTCGGTGCCTCTGGCCCTGGCATAGGCGCAGGCCAGCGGGGAATCGTCCAGTCCATCGATATCATCCACGAAATAGGCTTTCTTCATCTTCTCCGGCAGTTTTTTGCCGACGGCCGCGGAGGTTGGGCTGACGTGCTTGAAGGAGGTGGCCGCCGGAAGGCCGGTGGCTTCCTTGAGTTCCTTCACCAGCTGCCAGGAGTTGAAGGCATCCAGGAAATTGATGTATCCCGGGCGTCCGTTCAGGATCGTGATGGGAAGCTCCCCGCCCTCTCTCATGTAGATCTTCGCCGGCTTCTGGTTCGGATTGCATCCGTATTTCAGTTCGAATTCTTTCATGGCACTGTCCTCCCTATTTCTCATTCTTATTGATCAGACGCTCGTCATACGCCCCCGTAGCCGGATCGGTATAGCGAACGTACAGCGAGATCTTGTTGTTCTCGTTCAGATTGGTCCACAGCTCCTCCGTGAACGCATCGATATCATCTGGAATGCGGATTCTCTCCGGCTCCCCGGCGAAGGTCGGCAGCGGATTGCCGTCGCATTCGTAGGTGTGAATGAAGTGTCCGAGGCCCGCTTCCGGCTCGTAACAGTAGGTGTACCTTCCGCAGCGCTGTCCCTCCGGATCCTCGCTCTTGAGGATGCTCATCCGGTATGCAAAGGCTGGAGCATCGAAGGTGATCATACCGCTGATCCGCGGGGTCAGGTTCGGATGATCCGGCTCGAACTGCCTCGTTTCCAGGGCCTGCTCGAAGGATTTGCCCGCCTCCAGGAACTCGTAGATCGTATCGGTCTGATCCCCGTTGGTCACGATCAGCTGGTTCTCATACTGACGCAGGGCCGCATAGATGATCAGGGACGGATCCTCCACCTTCGAAGGGTCAAAGGCCTCGGTATAAAGCTGCCCGTTTTTCATCGTGAACACGCGGTTTCTGCTGTTGTCCGAGCGGCCCATGATAAAGTAGGCGCACACGGCCTTGCCGGTGGTCCGGGTCTGCCCCAGAAGGATTCCGCGTCCCGGATAAGCGTTGTCCGCCAGGAGCGCCCCGACATCATCGATCTGATACGGTTTCGTAAGTGCAATCTTCTCCATTGTTAACCTCTCTGCAACTTTTTCGGCGGCCTGGGGCAGGATCTGCCACTCCGCCTCCGCCATGACGCGCTTCTGCAATATCTCCGGCGTATCACCTTCCTGAACCATCACCGGTTTCTGGAGAATGATCTGACCGCCGTCCGGGACCTCGTTGACGTAGTGCACCGTCGCTCCGGTCACCTTGACCCCGTACTCCAGCGCCATCTCATGAACCCTGAGTCCGTAGGCGCCCTTGCCGCAGAAGGACGGGATCAGAGACGGATGGACATTGATGATCCGTTTCTCGTAATGCCGGACGAAATCTCCGCTGAGGATCTGCATGAATCCCGCCAGCACGATCATATCGATGTCATGGTCCTGCAGCTCCTTCAGGATTCCGGCTTCAAATGCTTCCTGACTTCCGGCCTGTTTCTTACTGACAACGGCGGTTTCGATGCCGGCATCCTCCGCCCGCTTCAGACCGTAAGCGTTCGGATTGGATGAGACGACCAAAGCGATCCTGCCATGGCGGATGACCCCGCTCTTCTGTGCGTCGATCAGGGCCTGTAGATTGGTTCCGCCTCCGGAGATCAGTACGGCGATCTTTGCCATTACCACAGGATCACCCCCTCATCGGAAGCTACGACCTCGCCCAGCATATAGGCGTCCTCGCCTGCCTCCCGGAGGACCTGCATCGCCTGGGGAGCATCCTCTGCCGCTACGACGCAGATCATGCCGACCCCCATATTGAATGTATTGTACATATCGTGCTCCGAGATGCTCCCGGTCTCGGCGATGTGCCGGAATATCGGGAGCACGCGCACGTCGTCCTTCTTGATCTTCGCGGACAGTCCGTCCGGGAGGCTTCTCGGGATGTTCTCGTAGAAGCCGCCGCCGGTGATGTGGGCAATGGATTTCACCTCCACCTGCTCCAGCAGAGCCAGGACCGGCTTCACATAGATCTTCGTCGGGGTCAGCAGGGTCTCCAGAAGGCTCTTTCCTCCCAGGGCCTCTACCGGGGACTGGATGTCGCTGTTCTCCACGTCGAAGACTTTTCTCACCAGGGAGAAACCGTTGGAATGGACTCCGCTGGATGGCAGCGCGATGATGCAGTCACCCTCTGTGACCTTCGATTTATCCAGGAGTTTCGGCTTATCCGCCATTCCCACGGCGAATCCGGCCAGATCGTACTCGTCCTCCGGATAAAAGCCCGGCATCTCCGCGGTCTCTCCTCCGATCAGGGCCGCGCCGGACTGCACGCACCCTTCGGAGACGCCCTTGACGATATCCGCGATCCGTTCGGGGATGTTCTTTCCGCAGGCGATGTAATCCAGGAAAAACAGCGGCCGTGCTCCCACACAGATGATGTCGTTGACGCACATGGCCACGCAGTCGATGCCGACGGTATCGTGCCGGTCCGCGAGGAATGCCAGCTTCAGCTTCGTGCCGACGCCGTCGGTGCCGCTGACCAGGACCGGCTCGCTCATGCCGGCGATATCCGGTCGGAATAACCCGCCGAAGCCGCCCACATCAGACATGACGCCGTCGGTCTGGGTCCTTCCCACATGCTCCTTCATAAGCTGTACGGCTTTGTATCCGGCGGTAATGTCCACACCGGATGCCGCGTACGCATCTGATCTTGAGTTTTTCGTCATAACAGAGTCCTTTCTTGCTTGCCTGTCGGCTTCTACCTATTCCTTGCCGTTCCAGCAGTACGTGCATACCTCCGATTCGTCCAGTCCGATGGCCTCCAGGATCAGATCGATGTTCTGGAATTCCAGAGACTTCAGATGGAGCTTCTCGCAGATCGCCTCCCGCAGGGCCTTGCCCCGTTCGGTCCTGCCGTCGCTGTATTCTTCAATGTGTTTCTCGCCTTCTTCTCCCTCCAGCTCCAGGATCGTCCGCCGGGCGATCAGGTCCATATCGGAGGTGGATCTGGAAAAGTTCAGGTATTTGCAGCCGTACATGATCGGCGGGCAGGCGGAGCGCATATGGACCTCCTTGGCTCCGTTCTCGTAGAGGAATTCCACGGTCTCCCGCATCTGCGTTCCCCGCACGATGCTGTCGTCCACAAAGAGCAGCTTCTTGTCCCGGATCAGCTCCTGCACCGGCACCAGCTTCATCTTGGCCACCCGGTTGCGTTCCTTCTGGTTGACCGGCATGAAGCTTCTGGGCCAGGTCGGGGTGTATTTGACGAAGGCCCGGGCGTAGTCGATGTGGCATTCGTTGGAATAGCCCACCGCGTGGGCGATCCCGGAATCGGGTACACCGCAGACGTAGTCGATGTCAAAGGATTTGCCGTTTTCCCGGTCGAACTGCGCCATCAGACGGCCGTTGCGGTTCCGCATGGTCTCCACGTTGACTCCCTCGTAGGTGGAGTTGGGATAGCCGTAATAGCTCCAGAGGAAGGCGCAGATGCACTTCTTCTCCAGCGGAGGGGAAAGCGTCCGGATCGCGTCGGCCCGGACCTCTACGATCTCGCCGGGTCCCAGCTCATGACAGGTCTCATACCCCAGCTTCTCATAGGCAAAATGCTCGAAGGAAATGGCATGTCCGTCGGCGTCCTTTCCGATCAGGATCGGGGTGCGTCCCCGCTTGTCCCTGGCCGCCAGCACGACGCCGTCTTCCTTCAGAATCAAAATAGAAGCAGATCCGTCGATGGAATCCTGGGCAAACTTCAGCCCGTCCACAAAATCCGACTTCTGGTCGATCAGGGACGCGACCAGCTCGGTCGAGTTGACTCTGCCGCCGCTCATGGCCTCGAAATGGCCGCCGCTGAATGCCAGATACTGCTTCATCAGTTCTTTATCGTTATTGATTACGCCGACGATCACGATGGCGTAGACTCCGTGATTGGAGTGAATCATCATCGGCTGCGGATCCGTATCGCTGATGCAGCCGATCCCGGAGGTTCCGGTGATCCTGGTCACCAGATCCTCGAATTTCGTTCGGAAGGGAGAGTGCTCGATGTTATGAATCTCCCGTTTGATTCCGATTTCGGCGTCATAGATAGCCATGCCGCCCCGCTTCGTCCCCAGGTGGGAATGATAATCTGTGCCGTAGAAGATGTCCATTACTACGTCACGTTTGGATACTGCTCCGAAATAACCTCCCATAGTAATTGTCCTTTCTTAAATATCCAGAGCTGCGTTTTTCTCAAGGACGGCCCTGGCAGCCTTTGCGCGGTCATCCTTCAGACGCTGCGAAAGGTCCGGATCCCCCAGCGCGATGATCTGCGCCGCCAGAATTGCCGCGTTGGCCGCTCCGTCGATGGCAACGGTAGCCACCGGTATGCCGCTGGGCATCTGAACCGTGGAAAGAAGCGCATCCAGTCCGTCCAGCGTGGAGGACTTCACCGGAACACCGATCACCGGAAGGCATGTGTTCGCCGCGATGGCCCCTGCCAGATGTGCTGCTTTTCCCGCGAAGGCGATGATGGCTCCGAAACCGTTCTCCTCTGCCGTTTCAGCGAATGCTTTCGCTTCGACCGGGGTCCTGTGGGCGGAATAAATATGCGCCTCATAGGGGACCTCCAGCGCCTTCAGCTTGTCGACGGCCTTCTGCACCACCGGCAGATCGCTGTCGCTTCCCATGATCAGTCCGACTTTCTTCATTGTCTTCTCCTTTTCATCAAAACAAAAATAAACAGGTCAAAAAACCCGTATTCAAGACATATTTAATGATACCATACACCGCCCGAAATCGAAAGTAGTTTGTCGAAATAAATCCGCCCCTTCCTGACATGGGGATATCCTAAGCATCCGATCCTACCGCAGATCCCGCTTCCCGCCAAGCCTCCGGCGGATCACGCAGGCGGCGAATACCAGACCGATGTAGCCCAGGATCGTATAGACGACGCCCACCAGGCCGGTGAAGGGCAGGAGTCCCAGCAGGAACGCGCAAAGGCTGGTGCATCCCGCGAACACATAGCTTCTGCGGCTTCCCTGCACCACGAACTTCTCGCTGATGGTCCAGAGCATGGCACTGCAGGAAGAGAAAATTCCCATGATCAGGATGATACTGAAGACTGCGCCCAGCGCGTAGGCGATCCTGCGGGCGAGGAACAGCGTCGGAACGTCCAGCACCGCCGTGTGGCCGATGTCGGTGAGCATCGCGGTGTTCATCAGCAGGATCGATGCCATCAGCGCGATGGTGCCGATGACCGCGCCCCAGAAGGCTTCCCGCCGGGAACCGGCCGTCATCCCCAAAGCCGTGTAATACCTGGACCCGCCGCAGAGGTTATAGGAGATGTAGAGCAGCCCCGAGAGCCACCACCAGGGGACCGGCTGCCTGGCTTGCGCCGGCGCCGCCTGGGCCAGCCCGTCAAAATCACGGCAGACGGTCACGATCCCGACCAGAAGCGAGAACGCGATGATCGCCGGTCCGATAAAAGATACGATTCGCACGAACCGCTGAAAGCCGATGATATAGGCCGTCAGCGCCATGGCTGCCATCAGCAGCGCTCCCACATAATGATTGAGCCCGTAATATTCCTGCAGCGTTGCCCCGGCGCCGGAGATCAGGATCACCATTCCGGCGAACATGCTGAGGGGCAGAAACCAGGAGTAGAACGTCCCCAGCCGCTTCCCGCAGAACCAGACGAAGTGATCATAGTCCGGATCCTCCGCGTGCTCCCGGCCCGCCTGCAGGATCGCCGGTCCGATCAGGAGAAAACCGATCAGATTGATCCCAAGCAGAATAAAGCTGTGGCAACCATAGCTCGTGAAAAACTGCAGGATTTCCTGTCCTGTGGCGAAACCGGATCCCATGACCCACGCCACATAGGCGCCGGCGATCCGGAGGATGCTGCGGACGCTTGTCTTCTCTCTCATTCTCAGGTCCTCTTCCTAAAAAACTGCCGTCGTGATAACCACGGCGGCAGTTTTTGAAATCTGCTCAAATCAATCTGTCTCGCTGATTATTTATTTCTGATGCACGCCTGTGCCGCAGCCAGTCTTGCGATCGGTACACGGAACGGTGAGCAGGATACGTACTGCAGACCGGTTCTGTGGCAGAAGTCGATGGACTTCGGATCGCCGCCGTGCTCGCCGCAGATGCCCAGCTTGATGTTCGGTCTGGTGGACTTGCCCAGCTCGACCGCCATCTTAACCAGCTTGCCGATGCCGCCCTGATCCAGGCTCTGGAACGGATCGTCCTCGAAGACGCCCTTGTCTCTGTACTCCTTGATGATCTTGCCGGTATCGTCTCTGGAGAAGCCGAATCCCATCTGTGTCAGGTCGTTGGTACCGAAGGAGAAGAATTCCGCTTCCTCTGCGATCTCATCCGCCGTCAGAGCAGCTCTGGGGATCTCGATCATGGTGCCGACCATGTAATCGAACTTCACGCCTTCTCTCTCGAAGATCTTGTCGATGGTCTTGACGATGGTCGCCTTGACATTCGCCAGCTCGGACTTCATGCCTACCAGCGGAACCATGATCTCAGGAACGATGTCATAGCCCTTCTCCTCACGGACTTCCTTAGCTGCCATGATGATGGCTTCGGTCTGCATCTCTGCGATCTCCGGATAGGTGACGGCCAGTCTGCAGCCTCTGTGACCCAGCATCGGGTTGAACTCGTGCAGTTCTTCTGCCTTCTTGGCCAGCTTCTCATATGGCTTGCCGATCAGCTCTGCCAGCTCGTGCAGCTCTTCATCGGTATGCGGAATGAACTCGTGGAGCGGCGGATCCAGCAGACGGATGGTCACCGGACGCTCACCCATAACCTCATAGATGCCCTTGAAGTCACCCTTCTGATACGGGAGCAGGAAGCTCAGAGCTTCTCTTCTCTCCTCTTCGCTGTCCGCCATGATCATGCGGCGGATCGCCGGGATTCTCTCCTCTTCGAAGAACATGTGCTCGGTTCTGCACAGGCCGATGCCCTCTGCGCCGAATTCCACTGCCTGCTTGGCGTCTCTCGGGTTATCCGCGTTGGTTCTGACCTTCAGCGCTCTGATCTCGTCCGCCCATCCCATGATGGTACCGAAGTCTCCGGACAGTTCCGGCGGAACCGTCTTGACTTCGCCCTTCAGGACTTCACCCGCGGTGCCGTCCAGGGAGATGTAATCGCCTTCCTTGAAGGTGTACTCGCCGATGCCCAGCGTCTTGGCCGCTTCATCGACCTTGATCTCAGCACATCCGGAAACGCAGCACTTGCCCATACCTCTGGCAACGACGGCAGCGTGGGATGTCATGCCGCCTCTGGCGGTCAGGATACCCTCTGCAGCGACCATGCCTGCCAGGTCTTCGGGAGAAGTTTCCAGTCTGACCAGGATGACCTTCTCGCCGTTAGCGACAGCCGCTTCCGCGTCAGCTGCGCTGAAGTAGATCTTACCGCAGGCAGCGCCCGGGGATGCCGGCAGGCCCTTGGTCAGCTTCTCAGCTGCCTTCAGTTCGTCTGCATCGAACATCGGGTGGAGCAGCTGATCGATCTGGGACGGCTCGATTCTCATCACAGCGTCTTCCTTGGTGATCAGGCCTTCTTCTACCATGTCTACCGCGATCTTT
Organism: Bacillota bacterium; assembly: GCA_017459895.1. GTDB lineage: Bacteria > Bacillota > Clostridia > Peptostreptococcales > Anaerovoracaceae > Lentihominibacter. The sequence continues at coordinate 14,894 of JAFUCA010000014.1, forward strand.
ACAGCGGACGGAGCGGTTCTCTTGCCGTTTCTGGTCTGCAGCATGAACAGCTTGCCTCTCTCAACGGTGAACTCCATGTCCTGCATGTCCTTGTAATGCTCTTCCAGAGTGTTCGCGATCTTGACGAAGCTGTCGTAAACCTCCGGGAATGCCTGCGCCATCTCTGCGATCGGCTGCGGTGTTCTGATACCTGCGACGACGTCTTCGCCCTGGGCGTTGACCAGGAACTCACCGAAGATCGCCTTCTCGCCGTTGACCGGGCTTCTGGTGAAGGCTACGCCGGTTCCGGAGGTGTCACCCATGTTACCGAAGACCATGGACTGAACGTTGACCGCGGTTCCGATGCTGTCCGGAATCTCGTTCAGCTGTCTGTACAGGATCGCACGCTCGGTGTTCCAGGAGCGGAATACCGCGGCGACCGCTTCCATCAGCTGTTCTCTCGGCTCCTGCGGGAACGGCTTGCCGATCTCGCCTTCGTACATGACCTTGTAAGCCGCGATGATCTCCTTGAGGTCCTCGGTCTCCAGCTCGACGTCATAGGTCACGCCCTTCTTTTCCTTCTGTCCGTCGAAGATCTCATCGAACTTCGCCTTCTTGATGCCCATAACGACATCGCCGAACATCTGGATGAATCTTCTGTAGCTGTCATATGCGAAACGCGGATTCTCTGTCAGAGCGGACAGACCTTCAACGGTCTCATCGTTCAGACCCAGGTTCAGGATGGTGTCCATCATACCCGGCATGGAGATCTTCGCTCCGGAACGGACGGATACCAGCAGCGGATTGGCTGCTTCACCGAACTTCTTGCCGGAAACGTTCTCCAGATCCTCCAGCTTCGCGAAAATGTCCGCTACGATATCTTCGCCGATGGTCTGACCTTCTTCGTAGTATCTGGTGCAGGCTTCCGTTGTTACTGTGAAACCGAACGGTACCGGCAGTCCGATCTTGGTCATCTCTGCCAGGTTCGCACCCTTACCACCAAGAAGGTCTCTCATGTCTTTTGATCCTTCGTTGAATGAATAAACAAATTTTTTCATCTCAGTTACGCTCCTCACTTTTGTAGACTAAAACTGTAAACGTTCTTCAATATATTCTCTCACCTGTGCAACAGGGATTCGAATCTGATCCATCGTGTCGCGATCACGGATCGTCACACATCCGTCCTCCTGGGTATCGAAGTCGACGCAGATCGAGAACGGCGTTCCGATCTCATCCTCTCTGCGGTAGCGCTTGCCGATGGAGCCGGCTTCGTCGTAGTCCACCACGAAGTATTTTCTCAGCTCATCGTAGATCGGCTCTGCCACCGGAGCCAGCTTCTTGGAAAGCGGCAGGACCGCCGCCTTGAACGGCGCCAGCGCCGGATGCAGCCGCAGGACCTTGCGGATGTCTTCCTTGCCCTTGCTGTCCGTCAGGACTTCCTCATCGTAGGCGTCCACCAGAAATGCCAGAAGCATTCTCTCCACACCCACCGACGGCTCGATGCAGTACGGCACGTATTTCTCATTGGTCTCCGGATCCAGATAGCTCATATCCTGACCCGAATGATTCTGGTGGGCCATCAGGTCGAAGTCCGTCCGGGATGCCACGCCCCAGAGCTCGCCCCAGCCGAAGGGGAACAGATACTCGATATCGGTGGTCGCGTTGCTGTAATGGGACAGTTCCTCCGGATCGTGATCTCTCAGCTTGATGTGCTCCTCCTTGATGCCCAGGGACTTCAGGAAGTTCGCGCAGTAGTCCTTCCAGTAGGCGAACCACTCCAGCTCGGTTCCGGGCTTGCAGAAGAATTCCAGCTCCATCTGTTCGAACTCCCGGGTCCGGAAAATGAAGTTGCCCGGCGTGATCTCATTACGGAAGGATTTACCGACCTGCGCGATCCCGAAGGGGATCTTCTTCCGGGCGGTTCTCTGGACGCTCTTGAAATTGACGAAGATGCCCTGCGCCGTCTCCGGCCGCAGATAGATCTCTGCCTTCGAATCCTCCGTGACACCCTGGAAGGTCTTGAACATCAGGTTGAACTGGCGGATGCCGGTGAAATCCGACTTGCCGCAGTCCGGACACGGGATCTGTTTTTCGGCGATGAAGCTCTCCATCTTCTCGTTGGACCAGCCGTCCACCACCACGTCGGTGATGCCCTGTTCCTTCAGGTAGGCTTCGATCAGCTGATCCGCCCGGAATCTGGATTTGCAGGCTTTGCAGTCGATCAGAGGATCCGCGAATCCCCCTACGTGTCCCGACGCCACCCAGGTTTCCGGGTTCATCAGGATCGCCGCGTCCAGTCCGACATTGTACTTCGACTCGTGAACGAATTTCTTTCGCCACGCGTCCTTGATATTGTTCTTCAGTTCCACGCCCAGAGGACCGTAATCCCATGTATTGGCCAGGCCCCCGTAAATCTCGGAGCCCGGGAAGATGAATCCACGGTTCTTCGCCAGCGCAGTGATTTTCTCCATAGTAACTTCTGTGCTCATATAGTTTCCGTCCGGAACGATTACTCCTCGTCCTCTGCTGCCTCCTTCACCTCTTCTGCTGCTTCTGCAATGTCTTCTGCCGCTTCCTCTGCGGCCTCTTCTGCTTCGTCAGCAGCTTCCTCCGCCTGCTTGCGGAGTCCCTCGGCTTTATCCTTCGCCTTATCCGCCAGATCCTCGGCCTTGTCCTTCGCCTTGTCTGCCAGGTCCTCCGCCTTGTCCTTCAGATCATCGGCTCTGTCCTTCAGGTCATCCGCCAGATCCTCCGCCTTGTCCTTCAGGTCGTCGGCCTTGTCTCTCGCCTTCTCATAGATATCGCTGTCCTTGATCTTGTCGGAATACTCATCCGCAACGCCCTTGCCCTTCTCATAGAGCTCCGATGCCTTGCCCTTGACCTTCTCAGCCGCCTCGCTTCCCTTCTCGGCTACGTTGCTGACCGTATCGCTGACGGCATCGCTGACATCGATGATCGTTCCGTCGGTCTTGATGACCTCGATGGTGCATTTGAATCCAAAGGCTGCGACGACCGCTACCACGGAAGCCAGCGGCGCGATGGCAATGCCCAGAATGCCTGCATTCAGAGGCACGTTCAGGATGGTGTCATCCTCTCTCTTGACCTGGATCTTGGCAACGTTGCCCTTCTTGACCAGTTCCTTAAGCTTCTTGAACAGGGACTGTCCTCTCTCGCCGAAGCTGCGCTCTTTCTTGCCGGCGTTGACAGTCTCTTCGATGTCAATGATCGCATCGACCACGCTGCCGTCGTTCTCCTCGAGGGCCTGCTTCGCCTCCGCGTATGTCACACCTGTTCTGTCCTTGACCAATTCGATTTTTTCCAGAGTGATTTCCATTTGTTGTCTCCTCCTTCATTAATTTATAGAAGTTTCTCGCTTTTGATATCGGTGATGTCCAGGTGGTAAGCCGCGTACTCGCGGATCAGTTTCTGAACCGCCTTTCCCATCTCCTCGTTCAAAGCGATGTTTTCCAGCTTTTTCAGCGGGTTCGCAAGAAAATAATTCAACACTTTAACTATATCAAATTTAGTGCAGGAAATCAACGTGCTGTCCGATGAAATTTCTTCCTTCGACATGCAGTCCGCGCAGATGATTCCGCCCTCCCGGACGCTGAATGCCGCCGCCGGTTTGCCGCGCCCGCAGGAGGCGCACTGCTCCAGCTGCGGAAGCAGCCCCATGATCTGCAGCAGTTTCGTCTGATACGCCAGAACCAGCGTACCGATGCCCCGCTGCCGATCCTCCAGTACCTCGAAGAATTCGATCAGAAGATCGAACAGCCGCTGCGCCGGCATTTCTTCCTGCAGGACCTTCTCGGTAAATTCCAGAACATAGGCTCCGTACATATACTTGTCCACGTCCTCCCCGATCCTGTAAAAGCTGCGCAGCACCTCCGCGGAGTTGATGTTGTAGCTGTCCCTGCCTTTGAACAGCTCGTAACGGCCGTAGGTGAACGGCCGCAGGGCCAGCGAGCTCTTGCTGCGCCCTTTCTCGCCGATACCGGTGCCCGCGCTGATCTTGCCGTACCTGCGGGAAAACAGCAGGATCATACGCCGGTTATATGAAGTTTTGATCTGCCTCAGAACAATGCCTTCGGTATCTGTCAGCATAGCGTCCACTCACCCGCCGCCTTACCGGCCGTCTTCTCTGTATCCGAAATTGGACAGCGCGAAATCGCTGTCTCTCCAGTTTTCTCTGACCTTGACCCAGGTCTGCAGGTAGACCTTCGTCCCCAGCAGCGCCTCCAGCTCTTCCCTGGCGCTCTTGCCGATCCCCTTGAGCTTGCGGCCGCCCTTGCCGATGATCATGCCCTTATGGGTCTTTCGCTCACAGTAGATGCAGGCGCTGATCCGGGTGATGTCCTCTTCCTCGGAGAACTGCTCGATCTCCACCGCGACTCCGTGGGGGATCTCATCCTCCATGTACAGCAGGATCTTCTCCCGGATGATCTCGCTGGCGATGAACCGGACCGGATCCTCGGTGACCATATCCTCCGGGAAGAACATGGGACCTTCCTCCATGAAGTCTGCGGCCCGGCCGATCAGCTCCTCCACATGGGTCCCTTCCAGAGCCGATATCCCGCGGATATCATCGAACACCCCCATCGCGTCGTATTCCTGATAGATCTTCTCAAAGGTGTCCGGCGGCATCTGGTCGATCTTGTTGATCACCAGGATCTTCGGCGTATCGATCTTTGACAGCAGATCCAGGATGTATCGATCCCCCGGTCCCTTGTCCAGGGCGCTGTCGACAATGAAGATGATGACATCCACCTCACTGAACGTCCCGATGGCCGCGTCCGTCATGAACTCGCCCAGCTTGTTTCTGGGCTTATGGATCCCCGGAGTGTCGATGAATATCATCTGGATCCCGTCACCCTCTTCATCCAAACGGGTATAGATCCCCCGGATCGTGTTCCGGGTGGTCTGCGGCTTCGCCGTCGTGATGGCGATCTTCTCTCCCAGGATCGCGTTCAGCAGTGTGGATTTACCTACGTTCGGCCGCCCTACGATTCCTACAAAACCGGATTTCATATAGTTCTGTCTCCTTTTTGGTTATATTCTCAATATCAATGATTCAGCGAAAACCCTTCCGGAAGAAGCTGCTCCAGACTTTGCACCTTCAGTCCGCCCTCCGGATCATCCTCCCGGATCGGCCCGGTAATGATCCGGATCTGAGGTGCGAACTCATACATGAACTGGCGGCAGATCCCGCAGGGCAGTGATGGAACGTCCCCGGCGGAGATCGCGATGGCGGTGAAGCTTCGTTCCCCCTCGGAAATGGCCTTCACAAAAGCGGTCCGTTCTGCGCATATGGTGGCGCCGTAGGATGAATTCTCTACGTTGACTCCGGTGTATACCTTCCCGTCTTCGGTCAGCAGGGCCGCTCCGACCCGAAATCCCGAAAACGGCGCATAGGCGTTTTTTCTGGCATCCTCTGCGATCCTGTATAATTCCAAGTCGTTCATACTAATTCCTCCTTATAAAACCAATCCCCTTTCATCCGTTGGCCGAAAAGGAATTGCAGTTTTCTGTTTTTCTTTCAAAATCTGCAACAAAGGCTGGCTTCATACCTGGATATCGATCTCAAAGGGGGTAATTCGCGTCTGCGGTTGCAGTATTCAAATTGAGAAACACGAATCTGCGACATTTCCGGGATATTGTTGCAGATTATTGTTTTCCGAAGATCGAATCTGCAACAAGCCGAGTTATTTTCCCTTGAATTGGGTGCCGATGTCCTCTGGTGTTGCAGATTTTTGTTAATCGTGAAGCGATTTGCAGCATCGCAGGGGATCGCTCTCTTTGCCACGGTTAAAGTGCTGTGTTTTCAATGTTCAGGTTTCACAATCCTGTGGTCTGCCGCTGCAGGTCCACTGCCTGCATCACGTCCTCTTCCCTGGCGCGCATTTCCCGCTGCTCCTCTTCCTCCATGTGGTCGTAGCCCAGCAGGTGAAGCACGCTGTGAACGTAGAGATAGACGATCTCCCGCTCCCGGCTGTGGCCGTATTCCCGGGCCTGCTCCTCCGCTCTGGGAAGGCAGATGACCACATCTCCCAGCGCCACCGGCTCCGGATCCTTCTCCGCCTCCTCGGCCGCTTCCAGCTCATTCAGATCCTCGATCAGCGGAAAGGACAGCACATCCGTCACCCGGTCCACCCCGCGAAAATCCCGGTTCAGCCGGTGGATCTCCTCTTCGGAAACGAAGGAAAGGCTGATCTCGATCCCCTCGGGATCCAGCCCCTCTCCCTGCAGACAAACTTCCGCCGCCTGCCGCATGGTATCCAGCAGAGCCGGTTCGATCACCGACCGGTCGTTCACAAGAAGTCTCATGATTCTTCCTCCTCCCGCGGATGGACGCGGTAATAGCTGTCGTAGGCGCTGATGACCTTCTTCACCAGCTGGTGGCGCACCACGTCCACATCCTTCAGATGGCAGAAGCCGATCTCCTCCACATCCCGCAGGACCTTGCGGGCCTCCACCAGTCCCGACCGTTTGCCCCGGGGCAGGTCGATCTGCGTGATATCTCCGGTGACCACCACCTTGGAGCCGAAGCCCATCCGGGTCAGGAACATCTTCATCTGCTCCGGCGTCGTGTTCTGGGCCTCATCCAGGATGATAAAGGAATTGTCCAGCGTCCGTCCGCGCATGTAGGCCAGAGGGACCACCTCGATCACTTCTTTTTCTTTGAGGCGCAGAGCGCTCTCCCGTCCCAGCACATCGTACAGCGCATCGTACAGCGGCCGCAGGTAAGGGTCGACCTTTTCCTGCAGATCCCCGGGCAGAAATCCCAGCCGCTCGCCGGCTTCCACCGCCGGCCGCGCCAGAATGATCTTCTGGACTTCCTTGTTCTTGAAAGCGTTCACCGCCATGGCTACCGCGATATAGGTCTTGCCGGTGCCGGCGGGGCCGATGCCGAAGACGATATCCATGGTCCGGATTTTCCGGACGTATTCCTTCTGTCCGATGGTCTTCGGCCGCAGCGGGCGCCCTTCATGGGTGAAACAGATAATGTCCCGTCCCGGGTTCTCATCGCTGTAGGAGATTCCTTCTTTCTTAAGATCCATAATATAATTCACCTTCTGCTGATCCAGCTTCTCTGACTTCTCCAGCGTCTCCGTCATCTCCCGGAGTACCTCGGCTGCCGCCTGCTCCTGCTCTCCCTTGACGAGCAGCTCATTGTCCCGCTGGATGATCAGGCATCCGAACCGCTCCTCGATCAGCCGCAGATACCGGTCCATGCTCCCGAACAGGTCGCTGCGCTCGATCTGATCACTGATTCCGACTGCTATCATCGTTTTCTCATTCCTTTTTATCTGTATTCTCCTCCGCGTACTCTCGGATGATCTGTTCCGCCGCCCGGATCCCATCCACAGCCGCGGACATGATCCCCCCGGCATAGCCCGGGCCTTCCCCTGCCGGCATAATGCCCCGGATCTTCGTCTGCATATCATCGCCCCGCAGGATCCGAACCGGCGAAGAGCTTCTGGTCTCCACCGCCGTCATGACCGTGTCCGCATCATCGAATCCCCGCAGCATCCGGCCCAGATGCGGCATGGCTTCGGCGATCGCTTCTGCTGCAAAGGCTGGCAGACACCGGCGGACGGGATCGCTTTCCTGACCGAACCTGCCGTAAACGGTCCTGGGAAGCCCTCCATCCTGATCCTTTCCCATCTCCCGGGCCAGAGCCTCATATCTTCGCTGGAATTCCACGCCGGCCAGAGGATCCTCCCCGGGGAAATCCGAGGTTCGCACATCCACCAGAAGTCCGCTGTTGGCGGTCCCGCTGTCCCTTCGGCTCTCGCTCATGCCGTTGGTCACTGTCCCGCCCTCTTCCGAGGAAGCGTTGATGACCCGGCCTCCGGGGCACATGCAGAACGTGTAGACACCTCTGCCGTTCTCGCAGCGGTAATGAAGCTTATAGCTGGCCGGTCCGAACACCTCCGCCAGAGCGGGATCCCCGTATTGAGCCGCGTCGATTCGCTCCTGGGGATGCTCGATGCGCACCCCGATGGAGAAGGGCTTCGGCTGCATATCCAGTCCGGTTTCCTGCAGCATCCGGAAGGTATCTCTGGCGCTGTGACCGATGGCCAGGATCAGGTGCCGTGCAGCGATCCGCTCTGTGCGTCCGCCGCAGACCGTCTGAACACCGGTCAGCGCTGCGCCGGCGAGCTCCAGCTCCGCGAGCTTCGTGCCGAAGCGGATCTCGCCCCCGGCCTGCTCGATGCGGCGCCGGATCGCCGGGATGATCCTGTGGAGCTGGTCGGTTCCGATGTGAGGACGCTGCTGGTAGAGGATCGCAGGATCTGCTCCCGCTTCCGTGAAGACCTGCAGCACTTTCCGGATACGGACATCCCGGATCCCGGTCGTCAGCTTCCCGTCAGAAAAGGTCCCTGCGCCCCCTTCCCCGAACTGCACGTTCGATTCCGGATCCAGGATCCCCTGCTCCCAGAACCGCTGCACATCCCGCAGCCGTTCCTCAGCCCGCTTGCCCCGTTCCAGAACGATGGGCCGCAGCCCGGCCTCCGCCAGGATCAGGGCCGCGAAGATCCCGCAGGGTCCAAAGCCTGCGATGACCGGCCGCGGAAACTCCGCTCCCGCGGCAGCGCCCGCCCCTTGAGCTGCGCCTGCGAAAACCGCCGGAAGACTTTCGTACTCCTGCCGGCCGCCCTCCGGCAGCGGCAGCTTGTGCGGACAGTCGAAATCCAGCGTGTAGACCGCCTTCACATCGGGCTTTTTTCGCGCATCAATGGATTCACGGATGATCTCGATGTTCGAAACGGAAATCTCTGGCTCCGCTCCCTTCCCGCGGCCGGAGCCGGAGCGCAGCCTTCGCAGCTTCCTCCGAAGGGCCTTCTCTATATGGTTCATTCGCAGATCCGGGTCCGCATACTGCTTCGCACCGATCCTGACCTCACTGATCCTGTATCTCAAAGCGCTCCCGCCCTTTCATTGATGGCCGCTGCCGCGCGCATCCCGGTCTCCCAGGCATTCTGCAGGTTATAGCCTCCGCAGGGCCCCTGAATATCCAGGATCTCCCCAGCAAAGTAAAGTCCCGGAACCAGCAGGGATTCCTGCGTCTTCGGATCGATTTCATCGAGCCTGATTCCGCCGGCGGTGCACTGAGCCTCTCTCCAGCCTTTGATCCCCCGCACCGGAAGGCGCCAGTCTTTGATGGTCTCCGCATCCAGCCGCTCCGCCAGCGGTCCCGTAACGATTCCGAAGACCGAGTTTCGCTTCTGTAATTGATCCGGGGTAAAATCCGGTGCCAGATCCAAAGACAGCTCATACCGCCGCATCGCATCCCGCGGTTTCTCCCCCTCCTCCGCGCGGATCATAGGGGTTAGGTTAAAGACGCAGATGCCGGAAACCCCGTCTGCGGTAAACTGGATCTGTCCCTTCTCTTCACCGAGCATCTCCCCGTCCCGGTACAGACGGACGACCCCGCGGGCGCGGATTCCTTTGAGATCGGAAAAGGCGCCGCACTCGATCCCGGTCAGGATCGGATACAGACGGGTGTTATGATGCCCCAGTTCCTTCGCCAGACGGTAGCCGTCCCCCGTCGTACCGAACTGGGGGCCTGCCTTGCCTCCGGAGGCGATCACCACCGCATCCGCCGTAACAGGTCCCTGATCCGTCTCGACTCGGAAGCTGTCTTCCCGGGCAGAAACGTTCAAAACTGCAGTACTTGTCATAATATTGCAGTATGTATCGTCGATGGAATCCCGCAGAACACGCACCACATCGGCAGCGCACTCGGAATAGGGATAGTACCTGCCCTCACTGTCACAGCAGGTTTCCAGTCCCTGTAACGCAAAAAAATCCAGCGTCGCAGAAACCCCCGCACATCCGGCATTGGTCAGATTGCATCTGCCGCCGCCGGTTGCCAGGATCTTGCGACCCAGGATCTCGTTTTTTTCGAGGATGCACGTGCTGATCCCATGGCCGATGGATGCCGCGCAGGCAAGGCCTGCCGCACCCCCTCCAATGATACAGACATCATACCTTCGGTTCATCTACGACTGCTCCTATGGTCTCCAGAATCTCTGCCTGCTCCTGCGCCTGTTTCTCTTCTTCGGCCTTCGCCTCCAGACGCTGTTCCACGGCTTCCTTCGTTTCGTCTTCGCTGGTGATCTTCACCGGCTCCCGTTTTCTCTTATAGACCCGGATATAATCCTTCTTCTCATGGGGCATATTGATCCCCAGCTCGATTACATTGATTCCCTGCATGCAGAGGAATATCCCCAGAAGCAGGCCCACCGTCAGCCAGGAGACCAGCGGATTGATAAACCCGAAGAGTCCCACGATCACTGTCAGTATGCCGGTGATCAGCGTGGAACGAAAATTGACCAGCTTTCGCTCACGGTTGATGTGGGAGGCGGCTTCGACCCGCAGGATTCCCGATACGAGAACCCACATGCCGAACACCATCGGAATCGCCATATCCACCACCAGCTGGTTGCACAACACAAGCACGCCCAGCAGCAGAGTGATCAGGGCGTCCACCAGAATCCAGCCGTTATTGTCTCCCTTGTTGTTTAATCCCCGGCCTACCAGATACGCCAGGGTATGTATGATCCCGTTGATAACCATGACAATGCCCACTACGAAAGCGAGCACCAGAAATGTCTGTCCTGGGTTGATCAGGCAGAACACTCCTGTGGCAAGCATCAGGATACCGCTCAGAATCGTCAGTACTCTCATCTGTTATTACTCCTCAGATACGATCGTTCTCCTACCAGATATCATCAAACTCATGGGTCTGGAACCCTTCTTCCTCCGGTTCCTGCGGAAGTTCGATCTTCTCGATCAGCTTGAACAGGGCGAAAACAGCGCCCAGCACAAGTATCAGTTTTCTCAGTTGTCTGTTAAGTTCCGTAAACATATATCCTCTGTTCTGATTCAGCAGTTTCAGCCGTTCTCTTATTAATATTACCACAAACTGCAGTCCATGAAAAATGGAGATTTTGTGATCATGAGAGCATGACGACCAGATCGTACATTTCCTGATTAAAGGGCCGTTCCATCTGCAGCGCCTCTTCCAGATCGATGGCGATGATCTCCCCCGCGGTGATCCCCACCGCGCGGCTGGCCGCATCATTGTACAGCAGACGGACTGCCTTGGCCCCCATGAGGGATGCCAGCATGCGGTCCCGTTCCGTCGGGCTTCCGCCCCTCTGGATGTATCCCGGGACAACGGCTCTCGTCTCCAGTCCGGTGAAATCCTCCAGCGTGCGGACCAGATCGTCCGTCTTGATGTCCACTCCCTCTGCCTTGAGGATCAGGCTGTGCCGCTTGCCGGCATGTTTGCCCCGCAGCACCTCGGTGCAGAGCTTATCGATGTCCGCCGGGATCTCCGGGATCAGGATGAAGTCCGCTCCGCCGCCGAGACCCGCGTGAAGGGCGATATCTCCGCAGTGGCGCCCCATGACTTCAATGACCGTCGCCCGGTCATGGGAGGTGGAGGTGTCACGGATCTTCGAGATCAGATCCAGCACGGTATTGACGGCTGTATCAAAGCCGATCGTATAATCGGTATAGCCCAGATCGTTATCGATGGTTCCCGGAACACCCATCACAGGGATTCCCTTGTTCGCCAGCGCCAGTCCTCCGGTAAAGGAGCCGTTGCCTCCGATGATCACCAGACCCTCGATCCCGAAGGCCTTCAGGATGCTTACGGCTTTATCCTGGTATTTTTCCTCCAGAAAACGCTTGCTGCGGGCGCTGTACAGGATCGTACCGCCCCTCTGCAGGATATCTCCCACCGAAGACCACTGCATCTTCTCGATCTCGCCGTCGATCAGACCTTCAAACCCATGGGAAATCCCATAGACCTCCATATCCATCGATAAACCCGTCCGTACGACAGCTCTCAGCGCTGCGTTCATGCCCGGCGCGTCACCGCCGCTGGTCAATACACCAATTCGTTTCATACCTGTTCCTTTCTATACTTAACATAGCAGCATTCAGCCTTTGTAATTCTCTTCTCCTACCAGCCGGATGATCCGCTGCCGGAATTCTTCGCTGCCATCGGCCCACAGATCCGGCTGTGTACGGAAGGAGGATCCCTTCGGATGCTCCGGATCCGCCGGCAGATACACGATCGACTGGAGCCTGCCCGGATGCTGTTTCATGATCCGGCTGATCTGCCGTATCATATCCTGCACCATGACCGGCGGCCCCTGGGGGAGACGGATCTTCAGAAGTCCCTCCGGCTGATCCGCGGCCTTCATCTCCTTCAGATCCACGATCCGGTCGGCCAGCAGCTTGGGCACCTCGCCTTCCTTGAAGTTGATGGATCCGGTAATGGCCACGATCCGGTCCTCCTCCAGCAGAGCGCTGTACTTCTCATAGATATTGGGGAAGACCACGACCTCGACGTTGCCGTAGAGATCCTCCAGATCGACAAAGGCCATCATCTTATTGTTTTTCGTG
>JAFUCA010000032.1 GCA_017459895.1 Bacillota bacterium
GCTGCGGCAATCTGCTGGCGTATCTTCCGGGGACCTTCCCGGAGGGCACGCCCGAGGCAGAGCTTCCGCCGATCCTGCTGGCGGCTCATATGGATACCGTCATTCCGGGGACCGGCAAGACGGCCGTCCGTAAAGACGGACACATCTGTGCGGGAGAAGGCGCGGTGCTGGGAGCGGACGATGTATCCGGCATCGCAGAGATCCTGGAAGGGATCCGGATCCTGCAGGAACAGGACATTCCCCACCGGCCGGCGGAGATCCTGTTCACCGCCTCCGAAGAGAACTACTGCCGAGGCAGCCATGCCTTTGACGCATCGAAGCTGCAGTCCGAGGATGCCTACATCATGGATCTGGCCGGACCGGTGGGCTCCGCGGCGGTGCGGGCGCCGTCTCTGATCTGGTTCAGCGTTACGGTGCGGGGCAGGGCGGCCCACGCCGGGTTCTGCCCGGAGCAGGGCATTCATGCGGTTCAGGCGGCGGCGAAGGCCATCGCCCGGCTGCCCCAGGGAAGACTGGATGAGGAAACGACCTTCAATTTCGGCAGGATCGAAGGGGGCCGGGTCTCCAATATCGTGCCGGACTGCTGCACCGTCATCGGCGAAGTGCGCAGCTACTCTCACGAGAGGGCGCTGGAGGTGATCGAAGAGATGACCGCTGTTTTTGAAGAGGAAGCGGCCCGCATCGGAGCCAGCGCCGAGATCGATCCGAAGGAAGCGATCCACGCGTACCGGATCGACGAAAACGAAAGTGTCTGCCGCAGATTTCTGGCGGCGCTTGAGACGGCAGGGATCCCTTCGGCGGACGGGGAAGAGGTGTTCGTATCCACCTTCGGCGGAAGCGACAACAATGTTCTGAGTCAGCGGGGGATCCGGGGGATCGTACCCACCAGCGGCATGTACGAGCCGCACTCGCTGCAGGAATACACTACAGAAGAAGATCTGGTGCAGGGAGCGCGCCTCATCGCCGCTCTGTGCATGCAGACGATATAGGAAATCAGTCAGGAGAAGATTATGGCAAAGAAAAAAGTCTATTACAACGGGGTCGTGTATACGGCCGACGCGGATCGCCGGATCGTCACGGCGGTGGTCACAGAAGGGGACCGGATCCTCTACGCGGGGGACGATGAAGGCGCGAAGGCAGCGGGGGGCGCGGACGCCGAGCTGCAGGATCTGGAAGGAAAAATGCTGCTGCCGGGGTTTATCGACGGCCACTGCCATCCCATTATGGCGGCCTGCCTGCTGTCCGGCATTGTGCTGGATATCGACTGGACCACGGAGCAGAATCTGGCGGAGATCCGCCGCTACGTCGCGGAGCATCCGGACCAGGAGACCTACATCGGCAGCGGTTATGCGGAATGGAATTTCGATGAGCACGGACCGGCGAAGGAGCTGCTGGATGAGATCTGCGCGGACCGGCCGATGATCATCCTGGGCAGCGGCGGCCACGAGGCCTGGGCCAACAGCAAGGCCTTCGAGGCGGTGGGTATCACGAAGGACACCCCCGATCCGGTGCCGGGCCTGCATTACTATGCCCGGGATCCCGAGGGGAACCCTTCGGGCCATGTGGCGGAGAGCCAGGCCATGGACGTGTTTTTCGAGAAGGTCAATTTCTTCAACACAGAGGCCATGGAGGCCATGCTGGAGCAGATCTCCGCGGACTACGCCTCCTACGGTGTGACCACCACGGCGGATATGGGTGTGACGCTGATGATCGGCGAAGAAAACTACCGGACGGGGCTCTCGCTGATCCGCGACCGCGGCTACCGGCAGCGGTTCAACGGACCGGGGCTGCTGGTGGCGGACGAGGCTCTGGCGGAGCGCGCCCTCAGCTTCGGCAAGTCCCTGCGGGAGGAATACGACGATGACCGGATCCGGATCTCCCTGTACAAGATCATCAACGACGGAACCATGGAGAGCCGGACGGCGGCCAACAGCGAGCCCTATCCGGAGGACGGATCCGTGGTGGAACCGCTGCTGGATGGTCCGGCCATGGCGGACATCGCGCTGAAGGCGATCCGGGAGGGATTCGATCTCAACGTTCACGCCATCGGAGACAACGCAGTTAAGTCCGTTGTGGAGGCGGCGAAGGCGATCCGGCAGGCGGGATTCGAGGATACGAGGATCACGTGCTCTCACTGCCAGTACATCGATCCGGCGGACGTGCCAGCCTTTGCGCAGTACGATATCACAGCCAATTCCACCGGCGTCTGGTTCTACGGAAATCCTCTGATGGACAAGGTGCTGGGGCACATCAACGACGAGACCTTCCGGATGCGCTCCCTGCGGGATGCGGGAGCACGGGTCGCCTTCGGCAGCGACTTCCCGGTGGACGAATACGGCAATGAGCCGCTGAAGAGCATCGAGATGGCGGTGACCCGCCGGATGTACGATCAGCCGGATGCTCCCATGCTGAAGCCCTATGACGAGGCGCTGACGGTGGAGGACGGCATCCTGGGCTATACGATCCACAACGCGATCCAGCTGCACATGGAGGATCGGCTGGGCTCCATCGAGCCGGGCAAATACGCCGACCTGGTGATCCTGGAGGAGAACCTGCTGGAGGTCGAACCGGCGCACATCCATAACGTGAAGGTGCGGGAGACCATCATCGGCGGCGAAACGGTATACAAGGCGGAAGGCTAGCCTGCAAAGGCTGGCGGATCCGTTTTGCATAAAGCAATCATTCATTATCACATTTACGGAAAGAGGTGAAACTATGGGTAAATCTAGTTACAATGGAGGTCAGATTCTGACCGACGTAACGCCCGGAATCAAGAAGACTCACTTCTCGCTGGGAGCGATGATCTTCTTCCTCTACTGCGGATGCGCGGGCGGAGCCTTCGGTATCGAATCCATGATCTCCGCGTCGGGCCCGGGACTGACCCTGATCCTGCTGGTCATCATTCCGATCATGTGGGCGCTGCCCATTGGACTGTACTGTTCGGAGCTGACCAATCTGGTGCCGGTGCAGGCCGGTCCCTACGTCTGGACCCGAATGGCCTTCGGCGAATTCTGGGGATTCTCCTTCGGGTTCTGGATGGCGCTGGCCATGTATCTGACCGGCGCGGCCTACGTCGTACTGGCGGTGGACTACATCGGCATGTATGTGGCGCTGACGCCGGTAACGGCCTTTATTCTGAAGGCGCTGATGATCATCATTTTCACGGTCATCAACCTGCGGGGCCTGAAGGACGTACAGGTGGTCAGCATCATTCTGTGTATCATCATCCTGGTCGCCTTCGCGGCGGTCACGGTGGTTGGCCTGATCAACTGGGAGCAGAACCCGTTCGATCCGATCATCGCGGAGGGCGAGGACGTCTGGTCCAGCTGGGGCACCGGCATCGCCATCGGCGTCTGGATGTACTGCGGCTACGTTCTGATCGCCTACATCGGCGGAGAAGTCGAGAATCCGCAGGTCATCCCGAAGGGAATGAAGATCGCCATCGTGCTGATCGCGGCAAGCTACATCCTGCCGACGCTGGCCGGTATCGTTTCGACGGGCCCCTACTCCGACTGGGGCACCAGCATCGACTATTCCACGGTACTGTCCCGTCATCTGGGACCCTGGGCCGGTGTTGCCTTTATGATCTCGGCGGTCATCGCTCAGTGCGCCATCTTCAACGAAGCCATCACTTCCGCCGGACGGTCCTTCATCACGCTGGGTCAGGATTACCTGTGCCCGCAGTTCCTGGCGAAGGTTTCCCCGAAGAGCGGTATCCCGGTCATTCCGATCGTGCTGCTGGGCGTCATCAACCTGGTTCTGGTCAACATCAACTTCGAGATCCTGGTCACGATCCTGTCGCCGGTACTCTTCGTACTGTACTGCGGCATCGGTTTCGCCTATGCGCGGCTGCGTAAGGATTATCCGGTGGAGAAGAGGGGCGGTCTGTACTACGTCAAGAGCAAGCTGGCTCCGCTGTACATCGCGGGATGCCCGCTGATCATCGGCGTCATCAGCTTCCTGGTCAACGGTACCGAATACTTCCTGCTGGGATTCATCGTCATCATCGCGGCGGTCATCTTCTATCCGATCTGCAAGTGGGTCTACGGGGGCCTGTACAAAAAAGATCCGGAGAACAATCCCATCAACCCGAAGACAAAGCTGGCGCCGGGAGATCTGGAGCGGTTCGGCTATTTCTTCCTGCTGTTCGGCATCATCTGCTTCCTGGGTTCCTTCTTCCTGATCTGGTATGAAGGCAGCTGGGGTCCGGATTATTATCTGGAGACCTATGGCTCGGGCATCATGAGCAACTTCTGGCTGATGATCAAGATCGCCCGCTGGAGCGGTATCATCATGCTGGTACTGGGTGTGTTCTTCAAGCTGTACGGCAAGAAGGTCGACCCGATTCCGAAGGACGTAGAATATCATTAAACAATCCGTACCGGCGGCATCTGCGGATGCTGCCGGTATTTTACAAGGGAGGAATTATGGCTGCAACGAAGCTTTTTTACGGAGGACATATCTATACGGTAGACGCGAAGCGCTCCTGGGCGGAGGCCGTCGCCATCGAGAGTAACCGGATCATCTATGTCGGTGATCTGGCCGGGGCGGCCAGCCTTTGCGATGAGAGCACGGAGCGGATCGATCTGGAAGGGAAGATGCTGCTGCCGGGATTCATCGACGGCCACTGCCATCCGATCCTGGCGGCGCACTATCTGTGCGGCGTTTACCTGGAGATCGAGTACTCGGTGCAGGACTGTCTGGACGCGATCCGCGCCTATGTCGAGGAAAACCCGGAGGAAGAGACGTATTTCGGGATCGGCTATGCGGAGTGGATCTTTGACGAGACAGGTCCGAAGAAGGAACTGCTGGATGAGATCTGCCCGGATAAGCCGATGATGATCCTGGGATCCAGCGCCCACGAGGCCTGGGTCAATTCGAAGGCGCTGGAGCTAGCCGGCATCACGAAGGATACGCCGGATCCGATTCCCGGATTTCATTATTTCCACCGGGATGGGTCGGGGGAGCCTACCGGTCATCTGGTGGAGACGGGCCCGCAGATCATGATCACCGACAAGGTCAATTTCTTTAAGGCGGATACGGTTCGCCGGATGATCGAGCTGAATTCGGCAGGCTACGCATCCATGGGTGTGACGACCACCTGCGATATGGGCTGTCCGGAATTCGGACAGGACTTCTATTTCAGGACGATTCCGGAGATGATCGAGGCCGGAACGTATATGCAGCGGTTCTTCGGCTGCGGCAGGATGGTCGCCGACAAGAGCGAGATCGAGCTGATCCTGGGGCGGCTGCAGGAGCAGAAGGATGCCTGCGATACGGACTTTTTTAACATCCATTTCCTGAAGATCATCAATGACGGAACTCTGGAGACGCGTTCCGCGGCGCTCAGCGAGCCATACAATGAGGACGGTTCGATGGTGCAGCCGCTGCTGACCAGAGAGGAGATCGCCCGGCTCGGCGTGCGCGCTGC
Source organism: Bacillota bacterium (assembly GCA_017459895.1). Taxonomy (GTDB): domain Bacteria; phylum Bacillota; class Clostridia; order Peptostreptococcales; family Anaerovoracaceae; genus Lentihominibacter. The sequence goes on from JAFUCA010000032.1 coordinate 5,432, forward strand.
AAAGGCTGGTCTGGACATCAACGTCCATGCCATCGGCGATGAGGCCATCAGCGGGACGCTGGCCATGGCGAAGGCGGTCCGGGAGGCCGGATTCGACGACTGCCGGATCGTCAATTCTCACTGCGATTACGTGAAGGACGAGGAACTGGGCCTCTTCGGCAAATACGATGTCATCGCCAACACGACCTGCGTCTGGCACTACGGCAATCCGGACATGGAGGCGGTCATCGGCGACCGGCAGAACCGCACCTTCCGGCTGAAGTCCATGATCGACGGCGGCTGCCGGATGGGACAGGGGTCGGATTTCCCGGTGGATGAGTTCGGACGGGAACCCCTCAAGGGCATCGAGATGGGCTGCACCCGGCAGCTGTTCGATCATCCGGAGCTTCCGGTGCTGAAGCCCTACGAGGAGAAGCTGTCCGTGGATGACGGCATCGCCAGCTACACCATCAACAACGCCTATCAGATGCACGCGGAGGACCGGCTGGGATCTATCGAGGAGGGAAAACTGGCGGATCTGGTCATTCTCGAAAAGAACCTGTTCGATGTTCCGCTCAGCGAGATCCACAAGGTCAGGGTCTGTGAGACCATCCTGGACGGAACGACGGTGTTCCGGGCGTAGCGCGGCTGCCTCAGGCGGTCTCGAATACGACATCTTGAACGGCCCGGCCGATGATCTGTGAAGGATCGACGGCCGGGTCGATCCATTGGTCGATGAGATCGCCGGGAAGGATCACCGGCATCCGGTCGTGGATGAAGGCGATGTCCGCGGAGGGTTCCCGGGTCAGAACGACGAAGCGGGGCAGTCCCTGTTCCATCCGGTACAGTCCGCAGAGCCAGGTGACGGCGGAGCCCCGGGGCTGGATGGCGTACTTCTGTCCGGCGGTCTGCCGGCCGGAGGGATCGGCGCGGTGCTCCCATTCAAAATAGTAGGATGCGGGGAGGATGCAGCGGTGGGAGCGCCAGCTCTCCCGGAAGGTCTGCTTCTGCGCGGCACTCTCGCAGCGGGCATTGAGGAGCAGGGTGCTCCCGGTGCGGCCGCTGAGCTGAAATCCCCACTGCATGGGGAAGACGGAGCGTCTGCCGCCCCGGGAGGTAGCGATGGCGGCGGTGACATCGGTGGGGCGGATCTCCCCGGAGGTGTGCAGCGGGGAGCCGGCGCGGAGGAAGCGGTCCGCCAGCGCCGTGCCGGCAGCAGCGGAGACGATGTCCTGCAGTTCCTCATCGGATATATCGATATAAAAGCGTGTACACATAGCATTCCTCCGGTGTGTGTCTTCATCGTGCCTTTCGGCGGGCCCGCCCGCCTCCATCTGCATCCGCCTGGCAGTCAGTGCCAGATCGAACCCCCGCAGCGCGTCAAAGGGCGCGAAGAGCTTGGCTCTGCGGGAAAGCTCCATGCTGGGATGCCTGGCGGAGAACCGGTCGCAGGGTTCATGATGCGGTCTGCCGCGCAGCAGGATCCGCCGGTAGGGAAATCCTTCCGGGATCCGGGGCGGCCGGGTCTGATTCGGTCGGTCTGTCATAGATTCTCGTGTTCCCTCCCGGTCACTTCCGGTGCCCGCCGATCTGGCCGTTTCGCTCCAGGGTCGTGGCACCCCTCAGCAGATCCATGCCGCGGAAGATCGCGTTGGATCCGTATTTCTGCCGCACCTGCAGCATGGCGCCCTGCATCCGCTGCTGCCGCCATTCCTCCTGATGGTCCGTGAACATATCCAGCTGGAAGATCCCGTCGTTAAAGGCAGTGCCCTCGGCGCAGACCGACAGCCGCCGGAAGAGCAGCCTCCGGTCACAGACGCTGTCGAAGCGGGTGAGGATCGCCGGGGATACGCCGGCAGCCGCGTTGGTGGGCCGGGACAGCCGGACCGTGCCGTTCGAATGCCGCGGATGCAGCCGGCCGTAAAAATCCATGCTCAGCGGACCGGCGTAGGAGGGATATTTCTCAAGACTCTTGTAGTCATAGCCCACCCACCAGGTGAAGGTCTTCGCCAGCAGATTCTTCGAGAACAGATCCATGCACAGTTCATCGATCATCTCACGCAGGACGATCCGCGCTTCGCCGAACAGGTAGGGCCTCGGCAGGACCTGTCCCCTGGAAAGGCTGGAGCGGTCCGAGCGGTAGTTCTTGATGTCGGGCATGGTGACCGGCTCGATCCCCCAGGCGTGATCGATCAGGATCTCCGCGTCGATGCCAAAGGTCCGGTAGAACCATTCCTCATCCTGCTGGGAGCGTGCGGCAACATCGCCCATGGTGAACATCAGCGCCTTCTCCAGACGGCGGGCCTTGCCGCGGCCGATCTGCCAGAAGTCGGTCAGAGGGCGGTGCTGCCACAGCCGAAGCTGGTATTCCAGTTCATCCAGCTCCGCGATGCGCACGCCGTTTTCGTCCGGCGGCGCCTTCTTGGCGACAATGTCCATGGCCACCTTGGCCAGATAGAGATTCGTTCCGATGCCGACGGTGGCCGTGATGCCGGTTTCGGCCAGGACCGCGCGGAGGATGGCTCTGGCCATGGCGTGGGCCGCGGTGATGTTATCCCGCTTCGCCTGCTCCCGGTAAAGGTGAAGATAGCCGGTGCAGTCGATGAAGCATTCATCGATGCTGTAGATGTGGATATCCTCAGCGGCAGCGAAGCGCAGATAAATGCCGTAGATCTCGGCGGAGATCTGCTCGTAGGCAGCCATGCGGGGCCGGGCGATGATATAGTCGACGCTCGTGCGGTGCGTCACCTCGTAGCGGCGGATGGCCTGCCGGGCTTCGAAGAGGCGGGGCCGGGAGGGTACACCGATGGCCTTGAGGGCGGGGGAGACCGCCAGACAGATGGTCTGGTCCGAGCGGGTCTCATCGGCGACCAGCAGGCGGGCCCGCAGCGGGTCCAGCCCCCGGTGGACGCACTCGACGGAAGCGTAATAGGACTTCAGATCGATGCAGATATAGGCGCGCGGCGCGGCGCTCGCGGCGGATTCGGCGGAAGTCAGCATAGTCGTTCTCCTTTGATCGGATCAAGGGTGATATTTACTATGGACTCCCGAATGAAGAACAGATGTTCTTTTTAGAGATTATATATCACATCCGCCGGGACGTCAAGGTCCATTTGAAATGCATCCGGCAATCCTGTATTTTGTGGTTTTTATTGTGCGGGCCCCGTGTGTGTGGTAAGATATTGTATAGTATTTTTATACGGGAAGGTGATTCCATGGAAAACAACAAACTGCAATATTACCTGCGGGTATTCCGGCAGGCGAGCTTCGGTAAATTCTTCAAGGTAGTGGATACGGCCAGTCAGCGGTCCGGAAGGAGCAAGGCGTACTGCTTCTTTGATATTCTCCGATGCATGAAACGCTATCAGGCGGGATATAACGATTACGTGATTTTCGAGTGGTGGGATATGAACCATAAGCAGCGGGACACGTACATGACGCGGTTTCGCAGCAAGAAGTTCATCATGTTCATGAATGACCACGACTACGCGCATTATTTCGATAACAAGAACGAGTTCAACGAGAAATTCAAGGACTTCATCGGCCGGGAATGCCTGGATCTGGAGACGGCGACCGAGGAGGACATCGCGCAGTTCTTCGGTTCCCGGGAGAAGATCTTCGCCAAGATGAAGGACCTTTCCTGCGGCATCGGCTGCGAGAAGCTGGAGACGAAGGACTTCGAAAACGCGCAGGCCTTCAGCGCCTATATTAAAGAAAAGGGATTCGCCACCATCGAAGATGTGGTGGAGAACCATCCGGACATCGCCGCGATCTATCCGTTCTCGACCAACTGCTTCCGGGTGATCACACTGATCGACGCGAAGGGAGTTCCCCATGCGATCTATGCCGTCTTCAAGATGGGCATCAACGGCAGAGTAGTGGACAATTACGGTCTGCACGGCCCCATCAATCTGGAGACCGGGGAGTTCATGTTCCCGGCGCATTCCGGCGACACCACGGCGGACATTCAGTATACGGAGCATCCCTACAGCCATACGCCGCTGATCGGTATGGTGCTCCCATACTGGCGTGAGGTGCTCAAGATGGCGGAGGATGCGGCGCTGGTGATTCCGCAGATGCGCTACGTCGGATGGGATATCGCCGTAACGCCGACGGGCCCGGCCATCATCGAGGGGAACAATTACTGCGCCCACGATTTCTGGCAGCTGCCGGGACAGACTCCGGGCGGCATCGGCATCATGCCTACCATCGAGAAGATCATTCCGGAATTCAAGTACAAATAGGTTGAGGCAATGAAACGACTGAAATTCTATCTGGCACTGTGGTGTGCCAAGCTGTCCGTCATCGCGCTGAAGCTGACCGGACACAGAGGGACGGATTTTCCGGGACGGATCGCGGTAAAGATCTGCCCGGATTTTCTCAGACAGGCGAAGGTTCCTGACCGGATCCTGGGAGTTACGGGGACCAACGGCAAGACCACGGTCTGCAACCTGCTGATCGGTATGCTCACAGCCGACGGACTGAGGGTTCTGGACAACAATCAGGGCTCCAATACCATCACCGGCCTGACGACGGCATTCATTCGGGACATGGGCGCCGGCGGACGCTGCCGCAGCGATATCGCGGTGCTGGAGATCGACGAGCGGTCTTCCCGGGTCGTGTTCCCGCTGATGCAGCCGGACTATCTGCTGATCAACAATCTGACCAGGGATTCCATCATGCGAAACGGCCATCCGGAGTACATCTCCCGGGTGCTGACGCGGGCCATGCCGGCGAAGACAAAGCTGATCCTGAACGGAGACGATCTGATCGCCTCCAATGTGGCGCCCGGCAACGCCAGAGCCTATTTCGGCTTCGAGTCGCTGGAGGGGGATGTGAAGGAATGCATCAACCTGGTCAACGACCTGCAGATCTGTCCGAAGTGCCACAGCATTTTGCAGTACACAAACCGCAGATACCATCACATCGGCCGGGCCTTCTGTCCGGAATGCGGATTCCATTCGCCGGATCTGGACTACCGGGGGCAGGATGTGGACACGGAGCACATGCGGATGACGGTCTGTCACGGCGATGCGTGGGAGCAGGGAATCCGTCTGCTGAACGAGAGCGTTTTTAACATCTATAACGTCCTGGCGGTGACGGCCTATCTGAGTGAACTGGGATATGCTCCCGATCGGATCGGCGAGCTGCTGGACAAGGTCGAGATCGTTAAGAGCCGCTTCAGCGAAGAGGAGATCGGCGGCTACCGCATCATCCGTCAGATGTCAAAGGACCGAAACGCGCTGGGCTCTTCCCGGGCGTTCGACTACGTGTCCGGTCTGCCCGGCGACAAGGAGCTGATCATGATGATGAACAACCTCAGTGATGCAGCGGTATGGTCGGAGAACACCTGCTGGCTCTACGACTGCGATTTCGAGTTCCTCAATAAGGATAACATCAGGAACATTGTCGTGACCGGGCCCAGAGCCAAGGACTACTATCTGCGTCTGAAATTCGCGGGCATCGGTGATGACCGTATTTCATTCGTACACGATGAGCTGGATGCTCCCGGAGCCCTGCGGCTGTATCCGGGAGAGGATATCTATGTCCTCTACGGTACGGATTCCATCGATCTGGCCGATCGTGTGGCAGAGAAGGTCCGGCAGCAGATCAGCGAGAAGATGACAGGAAGGAGCGCCGGCTGATGAAGATAGAAGTATTATTTCCGGAAATATGCAATCTGTACGGGGATCTGGCCAACATCCGTTATCTGAAGGAGTGCCTTCCCGATGCGGAGGTGATCCACACCTCGCTGCAGAGCCGGCCCCGGTTTCTCGATGAGACGGTGGATCTGATCTACATGGGAACGACGACGGAGAACGGACAGATCCTGGCGCTGGAGCAGATGCGCTTCTACCGGGAGCAGATCCTCGGGCAGATCGAGCAGGGGACCAACTTCCTGATCACCGGCAATGCCATGGAGCTGTTCGGGGAACGGATCGAGGAGGACGGCGAGGAGGTCTGCCGGGGCCTGGGCGTGTTCCCGGGGATCGCCCGGCGTTCTTCGGTGAACCGGTTCAACAGCCTGTTTCTGGGGACGTTCGCGCCGGATGCCAAGCAGCCGATCACCGTTGTCGGATTCAAGAGCCAGTTCGGGCACACCTTCTGCGAAGAGGGCGACACGGGCCTGGATCATCTGGCCCTGTTCACGCCCCAGAGGGGGCCGGGGATGAACCGGTATGCCGGGGGCGAAGGGATCCGGATCAACAACTTCTTTGCCACCTATGTGATCGGGCCGCTGCTGATCCTGAATCCGCCGTTTACGAAATGGTACATCAGAAACCAGCTGGGCGTGCCGATCGAGGATCTGGCATTCGAGGAGGCGGCGATGGATTCCTATGACTGCCGGGTAGAGGAGTATTCGGATCCGAAGACGGGGCTTTATTACTGGGGCGGAACGACGCAGCGATGGACGTAAACCGATCCGGCCGTACAATCAGCATAAAAAAAGGAGCAGGTAGGGGTTTCTATCTGCTCTTTTTCAGAGTGAACACCATTCAGATTGTTATCGGACTATTCCGCAGATGCTTCATCTGCTTCGGCCGATTTCTGGGCCAGTACTTTTTCGTATTCTTCAAAAATGGCATCTCTAATTTTGTTTCTGGTTTCGGAAACCAGAGGATGAGCGATATCCCTAAAATCCCCCTCGCTCATTTTCCTGCTAGGCATAGCGATGAACGGACCGTTCTGTCCCTCGATGATCTTGATGTCGTGAACGACAAACTCGTCATCGAAGGTGATCGACACGATGGCCTTCATTTTTCCCTCATCGTTAACCTTGCGGATTCTTACGTCAGTAATTTCCATATACTGTACCGCCTTTCATGGCCATATAAATATACAGCAATTATACACTAACACGGCAAAGGAAACAAGCAAATTATACTAAAAAAATGAATGTAAAATGGTACCCGGGAAGTTTTTGCATCAAACCGGGGCGGTTTATGACACGGAAGCGTAAAATATGGTATACTGTTATCTGTCATAAAGGGGATTGTGATCATACAGACCGAAAGGAAACAAATCATGAATTTGTCTGCATATAAAAATATACACTGCATTGGAATCGGAGGGATCGGATTGTCCGGCATTGCGGAGATCCTTCTGAGCCGGGGACACAATGTATCCGGCTCCGATATGCGGGAGAGCGATATTACAGAAAAGCTGATCGGCGACGGCGCGAAGATCAGCCTGGGACACCGGGCGGAGAACGTGGAGGGCGCCGATCTTGTCGTATATACGGTTGCGGTCGGGGATGATAATCCGGAGCTGGCCAGAGCGAAGGAACTGGGGATCCCGGCGATTACCAGAGCCCAGGCTCTGGGTGCGCTGATGGAGGAGTACGACAGCAGCATTGCGATCTCCGGGACCCACGGCAAGACGACAACGACTGCGATGATCTCTCTGATCCTGAAGCACGCGGGGAAGGATCCGACCATCTCCGTCGGAGGGAATCTCGACGAGATCGGCGGGAACTTCTATGTCGGCAGCAAGGATTTTTTCGTTACGGAAGCCTGTGAATACAGGGACAGCTTCCTGGAGCTGAAACCGAACATCGAGATCATTCTCAACATCGATTCGGACCACCTGGATTATTTCAAGGATGTGGAGCACATCGCCCGATCCTTTGACCGCTTCGCGAAGCTGGTGCCGGGGAACGGGACGGTCATCGCCTACGATGCTAATCCCTTCGTCCGAAGCGTCATAGAGGGCCTGCCCAATGCCGTAACCTTTGGCTTCAGCACGGACAGCGACTATTACGCATCGAACATTTCCTTTGATAATGAGGGAATGCCCAGCTTCGATGTCTATCATCAGGCAGAGAAGCTCTGCAGGATCGATCTGTCCGTTCCGGGAGAGCATAACATACTGAATTCCCTGGCAGCCTTTGCATGCTGTCACATTCTGGGCATCGAAACCGATGAGATCGTGTCGACCCTTCACGGCTACCGCGGGATACACCGGCGCTTTGATGTGCTCGGCAAGATCACCGGCGACATCCGGATCATCGATGACTATGCGCACCATCCGACGGAGATCAGGGCAACCCTGGCGGCCATTAAGAACATGAAGCATCACCGTCTCTGGTGCCTGTTCCAGCCCCATACCTATACCAGAACGATGGCGTTGATGAACGAGTTCGCAGCCAGTTTCGATGATGCGGACCGGATCGTTCTTGCCGAGATCTACGCGGCGAGAGAGAAGAACATCTATAAGATCAGCTCCAGGACACTGCTGGAGCGGCTGCGGGAGCACGATCCCGATAAAGACGTATACTTTTTCGAGAACTTCGAGGACATCGCTCACTTCGTCTATGACAATGCGGAGGAAGGCGACCTGATCCTGACTATGGGAGCGGGGGATATCTACAGGGTCGGTGAAATGATCCTGGAACTGGACAAGTAGTTCCGAACAGTACATAAGAAGACCGAAAGGAGAAACCAATGAAAAACGGCGTATTTGCAAATTACAAGATCTTCGCGGCGAACTCTCATCCGGGACTGGCGGAGGAGATTTCCTCCATTATAGGGAAACCTCTCGGCGATGCGAAAGTTTCCAAGTTCAGCGACGGTGAGATTTCCGTCAGTCTGGGCGAGTCGGTCAGAGGCTGTGACTGCTTCATCATTCAGTCCACGTGCTCCCCGGTCAATGACAACCTGATGGAACTGCTGATCATGATCGATTCCATGAAGCGGGCTTCGGCCGGCAGGATCAGCGCGGTCATGCCGTATTACGGATACGCCAGACAGGACCGGAAGGCCAAGGCGAGAGATCCCATCACAGCGAAGCTGGTAGCGGATATGCTGGTGGCTGCCGGCGCTGACCGGGTCGTGACGATGGACCTGCACGCGGCGCAGATTCAGGGATATTTCACCATTCCGGTGGATCACCTGGTGGGTCTTCCCCTGCTCAGAAAATATTTCGCGGCCGAGGATCCGAAGGATCTGGTCATCGTTTCTCCGGACCATGGAAGTGTGCCCCGTGCGCGGAGCATGGCGGAGCCTCTGGGATGTCCGATCGCCATCGTCGATAAGCGCCGGCCGGAACCGAACAAGAGCGAGATCATGAACATCATTGGAGACATCAAGGACAAGAACTGCATCCTGGTGGATGATATGATCGACACCGCCGGAACCATCACCAACGCGGCGAACGCGCTGAAGGATCTGGGAGCGAAGAGCGTCCGCGCCTGCGCGACCCATGCGGTCCTCTCCGGTCCCGCCATCGAACGGATCGATCAGTCCGCAATTGAGGAACTGGTGCTCCTGAACACCATGCCGATCCCGGAGGAGAAGATGCTCCCGAAGATGAAGGTGCTGTCCGTCGGACCGCTGTTCGCGGAGGCCATCAACCGGATCCATACCAACGGTTCGGTCAGTAAGCTCTTTGATTAAGCGTACTGCGCGGGAAAGGGAAGGAATGTACGTCATCGCAGGACTGGGCAATCCCGGGCGGGCCTATGAGAAGACCCGGCACAACATGGGGTTTCAGGTCATCGACCGGATCGCGGAGAAACACGGAATCCAGGTAAAGCGTCTGAAGCACCAGGCGCTGACCGGGGATGGCAGGATCGCCGGTCAGAAGGTGCTCCTGGTCAAGCCGCAGACCTATATGAACAACAGCGGCCAGTCGCTGGGAGAAATCATCCGCTATTACGATGTGGAGCCGGAGCATCTGATCGTGATCTACGACGATATGGATCTGCCGACGGGAACCATCCGGATCCGCAAGAAAGGCGGGCCGGGAACGCACAACGGCATGAAGTCCGTGGTTGCCCATGTGCAGACGCAGGAGTTTCCGAGGATCCGTGTCGGAATCGGCGCCAGCGGCGGCGAAGACTGGAAGGATTTTGTCCTCGACGAGATCAGCAAAAAAGATCAGCAGCTGCTGTCCGATGCACTGGATCGGGCGGCAGAGGCTGCCTGCGGGATCCTGGGAGAGGGCATTGACATCGCAATGAATCAATGGAACAAAAAAACGGAATGATCAATATCACCGGTGCGTCCGAAAGCAGAGTCGCACCACTGGCAGCGGAGCTGATCAGAGAAAGAGGAGGTCAGAGTCTGATAGTCGCAGCGACCTACACGAGGGCGAAACGACTGGCGACGGACCTTTCTTTTTTTCATGAACAGGCGGGCATCGAGGGACCGGTTCTGGTCCTGCCGGAGGAGGATGCCCGGATGGTCGCCTTCGAGGCGAAGAATAACGACGATCTGATGGAGCGGATGCGGGTCTATAAGACCGTAACATCCGGTCGTTCGTGTACCGTCATTGCCCCGGTCAGCGCGGCGATCCGAAAGCTCCCTCCCCGGTCCGCCTATACGGAGCATATCCTCCGTCTGCGCCTCGGAGAGGACATCGATGTCAGCGCAGCGCAGGAAAAGCTGACCGCGATGGGATACGAGCGGGTCCCGGCTATTGAGGCGCGGGGCGAGTACAGCATCCGGGGCGGGATCATCGATATATTCCCGCCGGACAGCGGGGATCCATACCGGATCGAGCTGTTTGACACGGAGATCGACTCCATCCGCACCTTCGATCAGGAGTCCCAGCGTTCCCGGGAGTCTCTCACTTCCGCCGACATCTATCCCTGTGCCCGGATCTGCCGGGATGACGCAGCCTTTGCAAAGGCCGGACAGCGGATCCGCAGAGCATACGACCGTCAGATCCGCCGGCTGGAAGCGAAGGCGGCCGAGGATCTCAAAGCCGAAAGCGGCAGCGGGAAAGCATCGGGAGCATCCGCGGTGAAGACGGAACAGACGCATCATCTTCGCCAGCGGAGAGACCAGCTTTTGGAGTACGTGGAACAGAAGATCAACCTGCAGTACCTGGAGCAGTTCCCGTCCTATTTCTTTGATGAGACGGATTATCTGTGGGACTATATGGATGATCCGCTGATTCTGATCGACGACCCGGGAAGAATCCTGGAGAACATCGACGCCGCGGGCAAGGAAATGTCGGAAGACATCGATGTGATCCTGTCGGAAGGCAGAGGCATCGGGGCGGACTTCGCATCGGTTTCCGGGGAGGCGGACTATTTCCGGCTGTATGAGAAGGAAGGGTATATCTTCACCCCCTTCCTGGCGACGATCCGCAATGCTCCGTTCCTAAAGGAGCTGCGCACCGTGAACTGCCGCCAGATGCCCTCCTATAACGGAAGGCTCGATGTGCTGAAGACCGATCTGGAAGGGTATCTTGCCAGAGGCTTCCGCGTGACCATCGTCTGCAGCAGCAGCGACCGGGCGAAGCAGATGGATGAATTCCTGGAGCACGAGGGCCTGTATGACCGCCGGATCGCGAAGGTCGGAACAAACGGAGTGACGCAGACGGCGGAGCATGCTCCCGGGAGCATCACGGTGGTGGAGGGGCGCATCACCTCCGGCATGGAATTCACGGATGAGAAATCCTGCTGGATGTGGGAGGGCGACATCTTCGGGGGAAGCCGCAGAAGCCGCAGGCCGCGGCGCGCGAAGACCAAGGGTGAAACGATCAAAAGCTTCGCCGATGTGCAGACCGGTGACTACGTTGTTCACGAAAGCCACGGCATCGGCAGGTTCGTCGGTGTGGAGCAGCTGGTGGTCCAGGGCGTGAAGCAGGATTATCTGAAGGTAAAATACGCCGGTACGGATCTTCTCTACATTCCGGTGGATCAGCTGGGGGCGCTCCAGAAGTACATCGGAGGCGAGGGCGCCGCTCCGAAGCTGAACAAACTGACCGGCGGCGAATGGAAGCAGACCAAGGCCAGAGCGAAAGCCGCGGTGGAGGATATGGCCCAGGACCTGATCCGGGTATCGGCCGCGCGGATGCACGAGAAGGGATACGCTTTCTCGGAGGATACGCCGTGGCAGGGAGAATTCGAGGACAGCTTTCCCTACGAGGAGACCGACGATCAGCTGAAGTGCATCGATGAGATCAAATCGGATATGGAGCGGGAAGTTCCGATGGACCGGCTGCTCTGCGGCGATGTCGGCTTCGGCAAAACGGAGGTTGCGGCGCGGGCGCTGTTCAAATGCGTTGCCGATGGCAAACAGGCGGCGGTGCTGGTTCCGACGACGCTGCTGGCAAACCAGCATTACTACACGCTGAAGGACCGGTTCGAGAAGTTCCCCTTCCGGGTGGAGATGCTTTCCCGTTTTCGCACGGCGAAGCAGCAAAAGAAGATCATCGATGATCTGGCGAAGGGGAAGCTGGATCTGGTGATCGGCACCCACCGGCTGCTGTCAAAGGATGTCCGGTTTCACGACCTGGGCCTGCTGGTGGTGGATGAAGAGCAGCGGTTCGGCGTGCGGCACAAGGAACGGATCAAACAGCTGCGCACCAATGTGGATGTACTGACGCTGTCTGCGACACCGATCCCCAGAACGCTGCACATGTCCCTGTCGGGACTCAAGGATATGAGCACCCTCGAGGAGCCGCCGGAGGATCGGTATCCGGTTCAGACCTAGGTGATGGAGCAGGATAAGTTCGTGATCCGGGAAGCCATCGAAATGGAGATCGGCCGGGGCGGCAGGTATACGTGCTCTATAACCGGGTGGAGTCCATCGGGCGGGTCGCATCGGAAATACAGGCTCTGGTGCCGGATGCGTCCATTGGCATCGGTCACGGGAAGATGAAGGAGCAGGAGCTGGAGGATGTGATCATGGACTTTTCGGAGGGCGCCTTCGATGTGCTGGTCTCCACCACGATCATCGAATCCGGAATGGATATCCCCAACGTCAACACGATGATCGTCCTGGACGCGGACCGGTTCGGTCTGGCACAGCTGTATCAGCTGCGGGGCAGGGTCGGACGTTCCGGGCGGATGGCCTACGCCTATCTGATGTACCGCAGGGACCGGAACCTGTCGGAGGTGGCCGAGAAGCGCCTGCGGGCGATTCGGGATTTTACCGAGTTCGGATCGGGCTTCCGCATTGCGATGAAGGACCTGGAGCTGAGGGGCGCGGGAAACATCCTGGGAACCGAACAGTCGGGCCATATGCTGAACATCGGATATGAGCTGTACTGCAAGCTCCTGGAGGAGGCGGTGGACCGGCTGCAGGGCAGGGAGGTGCTGCCCCAGGCGGAGGAAACGGCCTTCAGCCTTTCGATCCCAGCCCTCATCCCGCAGTACTATATCGAGGACGAGGTGCTGCGTCTGCAGATGTATAAGAAGATCGCCATGATCGCGGGGGAGGAGGATCAGTCGGATGTGGTCGACGAAATGCTGGACCGCTTCGGAGATATCCCGAAGGATACCATGAATCTGATCCGCATCTCGAAGATCCGTTCTCAGGCGTCCCGTCTGGGCGTCCGGGAGATCAGTCAAAACGGTCACAAGCTGATCCTGAAGCTCTGGGAAACGACCCGGTTCGCCGAGGGCGTGATCCCGCGCCTCGCGTCGGCCTATGGAGAGCGGATCCGGTTCGGAGGAGGCAGTGATCCATGGATCCGGGTCACGGTCAGCGAAGCGGATAATACGAAGGCGTCGCTGGAGGAACTGGAGCAGTTCTTCCGGACCGCCCTCAGTGAACAGAAGTTATCATAGAGTCTGTCCGGCAGGAAGGGACGGATGATCCGGAAAGGAACAAGGTGAACAGTATGGTAAAGGTAGTCATAACAGCCCCTCGGGGCGCCATGGATCGTCTGATCATTCAGGAAGCATACAAGAATCCGCAGATCGAGGTCACCGGCGTGGTCGGTGCCCCGGGACGGGATTACATCGGCAGGGATGCCGGTCTGGTCTGCGGTCTGGGAAGCGAGATCGGCGTTCCGGTCTGCGAGTCAATCGAGCAGGTCATCGACGGATGCGACATCGTCATCGACTTCTCCCGGGTGGAGCTGTCGATGCAGGTGCTGCAGTCCTGCCTGGCCCACGGCAAAGGACTGATCGTGGGAACGACCGGATTCAGTGAGGAGCAGACGGAGCAGATCCTGGCTGCGGGGGAGAGGATTCCTCTCATGAAGGCAGCCAACACCTCCTTCGTGGTCAATGTCATGCGCCGGCTCCTGGGCATCGCCGCGGAAAAGCTGGGCTCCAGGGCGAAGATCGAGGTCATTGAGATGCACAGCGAAACGAAGCTGGATGCTCCCAGCGGCACGGCGATCGAGCTGGCCGAGGAGATGGCGGAGAAGGCGCCGGACAAGGAACTGGCGGATATCCCGTACCATTCGGTCCGGGCAGGAAACACGCCCAGCGAGCACCGGGTCATCTTCGGCTGCATGGGGGAGAAGATGGAAATCTCCCACGAAGCCTACGACTGGAGATGCTATGCGCTGGGTGCGTGTGATGCGGCGCTGTACATGTATGAGCAGATTCAGAAGGACGGCGGCATCGGCCGATATACCATGGAGGATGTGATCGGACTGTAGATCCCGGCGGTCAGTCATCGATCGCCTTGAAGGTGCCGGTGATCGTCTTGAAATCACCGGTTCCGCTGTTTTTGACTCCGGTGATGGTATAGTGGTAGGTCTTGCCGTAGGACAGATTCCTGACCTTGACCTCCAGTTCATCGGAGTCCTTATGCTTGATCTTCTTAACGTAATCCTTGCCGTTTCGGGTGATGGTGACCGTGGGCGATTTCCATTTCACCTTGCCCTTGAATTCGAATTCCACCTCCCGGTCATTCGCGTCGTAGTCGATGTCCTTGACGACCACCTTCGTGCTCTTCGGGATCTTCACCTTGCCGCTGACGCTGGTGTAGCTGTCCGCACCGCGTTTTTTGATCCCGCGGATCGTGAATCTATATGTTTCCCCTTTTTTGTAATTTTTGATTTTGAAGGTGATGTCGTCGCTGTCCTTTTCGATGATCTTCGTCTTGTAGGAGGTCCCCTTCGTGTCGGTCACCTTAATGCCGGTTTCGTGATATTTGACCTTCCCGTAGAATTCGACCTCCACCTTGCCCTTGCCCTCATAATCGATGTCCTCGATCTCCGGTGCGGATGCGGCTGCCGCAGGCGATGCGGCAAGTCCGAAGGCAAGAACCAGTGACGCGGTCACTGTGAGCAATGATTTCAGATGTTTGTTCATAATGATTACCCCTTTCTGTGATCTCCTGATGTGCTATCTTCATTACGGTGCCATTCTAAGGCATCAAGATGAGATTCGCATGAGATTCAGATTAGAGTTTCATGAGAAAGGAAGGCCCCGGAGGATCAGTCGACGGCCTTGAAGGTGCCGGTCAGGGTATAGTACTTCCTGCCGTTCTTCTTCTTGACGCCGGAGATCTTGTAATGGTAGGTCTTGCCGTAGGTCAGCTTCTTGACCTCAACCTCCAGTTCATCGGAATCCTTATCGGTGATTTTCTTGGCTTTGTTCTTGCCGTTCCGGGTGATCTTCACCTTGACGTTCTTATATTTCACCTTGCCCTTGAACTCGAACTCCACCTCCCGGTCGCGATGGTCGTAATCGACATCCTCGACGACCGGTTTGTCGCTGCCCTGAAGGAAGAAGGCTTTCACCGCGTGAAGCAGACCGCTTTCGCTGCTGGCGGCGCTGACCGGCGCAGCGGTGAATGCCATGACCAGCACAAAGGACAGGATCAAAGCGGCCGGCAGCCGTAATCTGCGATTTCTCATAATCGTATTCTCCTTATAGTGTTTGATTATTTCTCTACTACAGTATAAGATAGGATTATTAGAAAATCATTAATATATTTTTAATTATCATTTGCTATGATCATTTCCGGAGGTGCGCGGACAATGAGAATTCTGATAGCAGAGGATGAGAGGGATCTGAACGAACTGATCCGCAGGAAGCTCACCGCGGAGGGCTACAGCGTGGACGCCTGTTTCGACGGCGAGGAGGCGATGGATTATCTGGACGCGGCGGAATACGACTGCGTAATCCTGGATATTATGATGCCCCGGCGGGACGGACTGCAGGTGCTGCAGCAGATGCGGCAGAGGGGAGACCATACGCCCGTCATGTTTCTGACGGCCCGGGACTCCATCGAAGACCGGGTGCGGGGGCTGGATCTGGGAGCGGCCGATTACATGATCAAACCCTTTTCCTTCAAGGAACTGACCGCGAGGATCCGGGTGATGACCAGAGAGAAGTACGCGGTGCCTACCAGCCTTCTGCAGGTGGCCGACCTGACGATGAACACCGCCACGCAGGAGGTGATGCGGGGCAGCCGGCGGATCGATCTTTCGGCCAAGGAGTTTTCGCTGCTGCACTACCTGATGATCAACAAGAACCTGGTTCTGTCCAGAGAAATGATCGAAAACCACGTCTGGAATTACGACTATGAAGGCGGCAGCAACGTGGTGGATGTATACATCCGTTATCTTCGCCGGAAGATCGATGAAGGCGAAGAGATGAAGCTGATCCGGACGGTGCGGGGCAGAGGATATGTGATCCGGGAGGATGAATGAGAAATCTTACGATCCGCGCGAAAATAACCCTGTGGTTCATTGTGATCCTGACGGTGCTTCTGGGACTGTCCTATGTGGTGTTCTATTTCTCCAGCGTGGCAGGGGACCGGACGATCCTGCAGCAGAATCTGCAGGAGACCGTGGACAATGATATGGATGAGGTTCGTTTCTTTGCCGCGGGCGAGCCGGTGCAGCGAATCCGGGGAAGTGAATATCTGGAATATCAGGAGGGCTGGCTGGAATTTGAGGATGACTTCCTCGAGCTTGCGGACGGGATCGGTGTCGGTTTGTTCGACGCGGAACGGAATCTGATTTTCGGGAATGACCCGATCTCAGAGGAAAGCCGCCAGGTCGCTCTGGAAGATGGACAGCTTCATACGGTTCCCTCCGGACCGGATGTTTTTTATGTTTACGAAAGGAAGCTGCAGATCGAGGGGGCGGGGGAGCTCTGGCTGCGGGGTTCCGTCGACCGGGCACAGCATCAGGAAGAGAGGATGAGCTATTTTCACGTCAGCCTGTTTCTGCTGCCTCTTCTGATCCTTCTGGCGGCGGCCAGCGGATATCTGATCACGAAGCGGTCGCTGCAGCCGATCCGGCAGCTCATCGGCGCGGCGGAGAGCATCAGCGCCGGCAGAGACCTGAAACAGCGGATCGATACCGGCGACGGGGAGAACGAGGTGCAGCAGCTGACCCGCTCCTTTAACGAGATGATGCAAAGGCTGGACCGGGCGTTTGAAGCGGAGAAACAGTTCACATCCGACGTTTCCCATGAGCTGCGCACACCGATGGCGGCCATTCTGGCGCAGTGCGAGCTGGCGCTGGAGGATCCCGGGATCGAAGGAGAGGCCCGGGATGCGCTTCAGGTCATCCAGCGGCAGGCGAACCGAATGAACGGGCTGATCGAGGATATGCTGACCTATACCAGAATCGACCGGCACCACGAGGCCTATCCGATGGAGCGGCTGGATCTGAGCCAGCTGGTTATCGAGTGCTGTGAGGATTTCCGGACCCTCCATGAAGAGCACCTGTTCTTTGAGACCGAGGCAGAGAAGGAAATTTTCATTGACGGTTCCGATCCGCTGCTGCACCGGCTGCTCTGGAATCTGCTGGAGAACGGCGTCCGCTACAGTGAAGGGGATGCCCGGATCCGGGTAGGGCTGCGCTGCGAAGAAGGCAGCGCCCGGCTGCAGGTGAGCGATCACGGCATCGGCATCGCTTCAGAGCACCAGGAGAAAATCTTCGACCGGTTCTATCAGGCGGATCCGGCCAGGACCTGCGAAGGGACCGGGCTGGGCCTTGCGATGGTCCGGGAGATCGCGCAGATGCACGGAGGAACCGTTTCCGTCAGCAGCGCTCCGGCCGAAGGGAGCACCTTCACGGTCATTCTTCCCCTTGACTTTTCAGCCTTTGCAGGGTAGAATGGCATGGTATGAACTGAATACGGCGATGACGGAGACAGTAGCCCCGCAGGCGCTTTACAGAGAACCGCTCCGACGGATGGAACATCCGGAGGCTGAGAGAGCGGGAGAAGACGCGGACCGTGAAAATCACTACCCGAGCCGAACACTTGATGGAGAGACGGGATGATGGTCCCGTAACCAGGGTGGTACCGCGGTTGTTTATGATCGTCCCTGACGTGTGTCAGGGACGTTGATTTTTTTACTGGAGGAAGAAACATGATCAAGAACTTATCCGACAAACCGATCGCTGAGCTGCAGACCGAGCAGGCGGAGAAATGGGACCGGGAGGACCTTCTGGGCAAATGCGTCAGCACCAGAGAAGGCCAGCCCTCCTTCGTATTTTATGAGGGCCCGCCGACGGCCAACGGCAAGCCGGGCATTCACCACGTGATGGCGAGGACCCTGAAGGATTCGGTGAACCGCTACAAGACGATGAAGGGATTCAAGGTCAACCGCAAGGCCGGCTGGGACACCCACGGACTTCCGGTGGAGATCGAGGTCGAGAAGCAGCTGGGCATCGAAGGCAAGCAGCAGATCGAGGAATACGGCATCGCTGAGTTCAATCAGAAGTGCAAGGATTCCGTTTTCACATACAAGGGACTGTGGGAGAAGATGTCCAGCCGTATGGGCTACATGGCGGACATGGAGAATCCCTACATCACGTTGGACAACAACTACATCGAGACCGGATGGTGGATCATCAAGGAATTCTTCAAGGCCGGTCTGGTCTACGAAGGGCACAAGATCCTGCCCTACTGCCCGCGCTGTGAGACGGGACTGGCGTCCCACGAGGTCGCCCAGGGCTATAAGGACGTGAAGGTCAACACGATCACGGCTAAATTCAAGAGAAAGGACGCCGACGAATACTTCCTGGCATGGACGACCACGCCCTGGACTCTGGCATCGAACGTCTCCCTGACCGTCGGTCCGGACATCGACTACGTCAAGGTGAAGATGCTGGAAGGCGATGAGGAAGGCCACGTCTTCTATGTGGCCAGGGGCCTTGCGGATAAGACGCTGGGTGAGGGAAAGTACGAAGTCCTGGAAGAGATGAAGGGCAGGGATCTGGAGTACGTCGAGTACGAACAGCTGATGCCGTTCTGCCAGACGGATAAGAAGGGCTTCTACGTGACCTGCATGGATTACGTCTCCGTGGAAGACGGTACCGGTATCGTTCATACGGCGCCGGCTTTCGGTGAGGACGACTATCAGTGCGGACGCAAATACGATCTGCCGTTCCTGCAGCCGGTGGACGGCAACGGTCGTTACACCGAGACGCCGTGGAAGGGCCGCTTCGTCATGGAAGAGGGTCTCGATGTGGAGATCATCAAGTGGCTGGCGGAGGAGGACAAGATCTACGCCAAGGCCAAGCTGGAGCACAACTATCCCCACTGCTGGCGCTGCGGCACGCCGCTGGTCTACTACGCGAAGCCCAGCTGGTACATCGCCATGAGCAAGCTCAAGGATCAGCTGGTGGCGAACAATAACGAAGTCAACTGGTTCCCGGATTTTGTCGGTGAGAAGCGGTTCGGCAACTGGCTGGAGGAGGTCAAGGACTGGGCCATCTCCCGGAACAGATACTGGGGCACCCCGATCCCGATCTGGCGCTGCGAATGCGGCCATTTGGAATGCATCGGAAGCCGGGCGGAGCTGGTGGAGAAGGCAAATGAGGACATCGATGAATCCATCGAGCTGCATCGTCCGTATGTGGACGAGGTGACTCTCACCTGTCCGCACTGCGGCAAACCGATGCACCGGATCCCGGAGGTCATGGACTGCTGGTTCGATTCCGGCGCGATGCCTTTCGCCCAGTGGCACTATCCGTTTGAGAACAAAGAGAAGTTCGATGAGGAGCTGTTCCCGGCGGACTTCATCTGCGAGGGCATCGACCAGACCAGAGGCTGGTTCTATTCGCTGATGGCCATCTCCACCTTCATCAAGGGGACCTCCCCGTACCGGAACGTGCTGGTCAACGACCTGATCCTGGACAAGGACGGCAAGAAGATGTCCAAGCACGTGGGCAACACGGTGGATCCGTTTGAAATGCTGGATAAATACGGCGCGGACGCCACCCGCTGGTATCTGCTGCACACCTCGCCGGCCTGGTCACCGACCCGGTTCGATGAGAACGGTCTGATGGAGATTGCCGGCAAGTTCTTCGGTACGCTGAAGAACGTATACAACTTCTTCGTGCTGTACTACAACCAGGACGAGCTGGATTCGTCCCAGCTGATGGTCAACTACGAAGACCGGCCGGAGCTGGACCGCTGGATCCTGTCCAAGTTCCACCGCCTGATCCGGGACGTGACCGACTCCATGGATCACTACGATCACATGAAGACGACCCACGCCATCCAGAACTTCGTCAATGAGGATCTGTCCAACTGGTACATCCGCCGGGCCCGCCGCAGATTCTGGGGCGAGGAGCTGACGGAGGACAAGAAGGCCGTCTACGCGACGACCTATGAAATCCTGATCGGCGTATCCAAGCTGATCGCGCCCTTTGCGCCGTTCCTGTCCGATGAGATGTACGTCAATCTGACCGGCGGGGAATCGGTCCACCTGTCCTACTTCCCGGCCTGCCAGGAGAGCCTGATCGACGACAAGGTCGAGGAGAGAATGGATCTGGTACGGACGCTGGTCACTCTGGGCCGCGGCACGAGAGAGCAGGAGAAGATCAAGGTGCGCCAGCCTTTGCAGGAGGTCCTGGTGGATGGAGCCTACGAGGCGGTCATCGGGGACCTGACGGATCTGATCAAGGAAGAGCTGAACATCAAGGAGGTCGTCTTCGAAAACGACCTGGAGGAATACATGGATTATTCCCTGAAGCCGAACTTCAAGGTGGCGGGACCTGCTCTGGGCAAGAACATCAAGGCCTTCGGCGGAGCACTGGCCAAGGCGGATCCGGTGAGCACGGTTGCCGCGCTGGAGAAGGACGGGAAGATCACTCTGGATCTGAACGGGGAAGCAGCCTGCATCACTCCGGAGATGGTGGATGTCCGGATCACGGCGAAGGAAGGCTTCGCGGTGGCGATGGATGGCAGCGTCTTCACGATCCTGGATACGCAGATCACACCGGAACTGGCTTCCGAGGGTCTGGCCAGAGAGCTGATCTCCAAGGTCCAGCAGATGCGTAAGCAGGAAAACTTCGAGATGATGGACAACATCTACATCTACGTGGAGGCGGACGAAGCGGTGGCGGCGGCCATCGAGGAGCACCGCAGCTACATCATGAAAGAGACGCTGGCGGTGGCCATCGAAGCAAAGGCTGGCCTGGACACGGTCAAGCTGAACGGCCACAAGACCGGACTTGCGGTGGAGCGGGTGTAGGATATGAGCACCCCCATCGAACATCTGAAAAGGCTGGCCCAGCGGGACGTGAAGGACCATACCGCGATCTTCGATCTGTACGTTACGGTGGGACGGGATCTGGAATACCTGTCCATCAAGTTCGGTATGGATCCGGAGGACGTCATCCGCCTGCTGGAGGGCTACGGCGAGAGGATCCGGCTGACTTCAGCCGAGGAATACGACGGAGAAGACCCGGCGGTCCGCAAGGCGCTGGCCGAGTTCGGACTGGCGCTGGATTACCGCGGCAAGGGCAGGCTGCACGGTCTGCCCCGGGTCCTGATCGAAGAGTATGTCGGGCGGTTTTATCCGGGGATCGCTTCGGAGCATCCGGAGAACGACTGGATCAACATTGAAAGCTATCTGGAGCAGATGCACCCCGGCTGGCAGGTCACCATGCAGCCGGCGGAAGAAGCGGGCGAAGAGAGAAGCAACAGGAAAAAAGTCCGGAACCGATTCCGGCTGTTCGGGTAAATCACATGAAACAGGATCTTCTGGATCTGACAATCGAAGAAACAAAATCGTTTGCCGCGGCACTGGGTGAGAAGCCCTACCGCGGCAAACAGGTATTTCAGTGGATCTGCCGGGGCGCGGCAGGATTTGAGGAGATGACGGATCTGCCGAAGGCGCTGCGGCAAAGGCTGGTCGAGAAGGCCGTGATCGGTCTGCCCCATGTCCTGGAGGAACAGGCGGATCCGGGGGACGGAACCAGGAAGTTCCTTTTCGGATACGACGATGCAGCGGTGGAGAGCGTCTTCATGAAATACTCCTATGGCAACAGCCTCTGTGTGTCCTCCCAGGTGGGGTGCAAAATGGGCTGTGTTTTTTGCGCGTCGGCGCTGGGAGGATTCGTGCGGAATCTGACTGCGGGGGAGATGATGGGGCAGGTGCTGGCAGCCGAGCGGGCGGCCGGTGAAGCGGTAAACCACATCGTCATCATGGGGATGGGGGAGCCCTTCGATAATTACGGGAACGTCAGCCGGTTCCTGCGGCTGCTGCACGAGCCCGGCGGAAGGAACATGAGCTGGCGCCATCTGACGGTATCGACCTGCGGCATCGTCCCGGTCATGCAGCGGTTCGCGGAGGAATTCCCTCAGGTGAACCTGGCGGTTTCGCTGCACCGCATCGACGATGAGCAGCGCAGCCGGCTGATGCCGGTGAACCGCCGCTATCCGGTGGCGGAGCTGCTGGAGGCGGCCAGGGCATATACGGAGAAGACCGGCCGCCGGATCACCTTCGAATACGCGCTGATCCGGGGAGAAAACGACCGGCCCAGGGACATCGAGGCACTGATCCGCTCGCTGCGGGGGATGCTCTGCCATGTGAATCTGATCCCCCTGAACCGGGTCGAAGAGAGCGGCCTTGACGGAACGGACCGGGAAAGAGCCGCACAGATCGCGCAGCAGCTTACGAAGGCGGGAATTCCGGCAACCGTCCGGCGCCAGCTGGGACGGGAAATCGACGGGGCCTGCGGGCAGCTGCGGCTTCGGCGGCAAACCGGACCGGAGCGGGGCACCCGGCCGGACAAAAAATCGACGCCCTGATGGAGGATTTACGGTTGCCCGAAAAAAGTACATGGTGTACAATGAATGTAATATTTATAGAGAAATTCGCAGGGATTTGATTGAACGAAGCAGGAGGAGAGGCTCATGGTGAAATTACTGATCGGACACAAAGGAAGCGGCAAGACCAACCAGATGCTGAAGCTAGCCAATGAGAACATTGAGAGCGCAGCAGGCAGCGTTGTCTTCATCAATAAGAATCACAGGCTGATGTACGAGTTAAGCTATCGGATCCGGGTGATCTGCATGGAGGATTATGAGCACATCACCAATATCGATGAATACATCGGATTCCTGTACGGCATCATCAGTTCCGATCACGATATCGAAACCATTTTTATCGACAGCATCCTGAAGCACGCGGACGTCTCCATGGGGGATCTGCCGGACTTCATCGAACGTCTGAAGGTGATCTCCGAGGTCTATGGACCGAACTTCGTTGTCAGCATCAGCGCTGAGAAGGAAGAAATGATCGGCGTGGATTTCGACGGGATCGAGATTCTGAACTAGGATGTGAACGGGCTATAGATAAAGCAGGTAAGGCGGTGGAGATTCACCGCCTTTGTTATGGAGTAAAACGATTTGAGCAAAGCATATATTTTTGTTGTCATTACAGCGTTTCTGTTCGGATCCATGGAGGTCTCCTGTAAGATCGGGGGAGCGGATCTTGATGCCTTTCAGCTGACCTTTCTCCGGTTTGCCATCGGAGGACTGGTTCTGCTGCCCTTTGCCGTGATCGAGATGCGCCGCAGAGGCGTGCGGATCCACGGGAAAGATGTGCTGCAGCTGGCCGGCGTCGGTGCCCTGGGAATTCCTGTGAGTATGGTTCTGTTTCAGCTCTCGATCATGTCCTCGAACGCGTCAACGGTCTCTGTGCTGATCTGCACCAGCCCGTTTTTCGTGATGCTGTTCGCTCATTTATTTACGGATGAGAAGCTGAACCGGGATAAGCTGATCGTGCTGGCGATCGCGCTTATCGGGATCCTGTTCATGCTCCGTCCCTGGGATGTGCAGGAGGGCAACTCCATGCTCGGGATGGTGCTGATGCTGCTGGCGGCGCTCTTTTTTGGCGCTTATACCGTGGCAGGCAAAACGCTGGCGGCGCGGATGGGGCTGATGGCGCAGACCAGCTTCAGCTTCCTGATCGGTTCGGCCATTCTCCTGGTGATCATCCTCTGCATGGGACGGCCGGTGCTGACCGGCGTGGCGGAGCACCTGCCCATCGTTCTCTACGTGGGAGTCATGGTGACCGGTGTGGGATACTTCTGCTATTTCAAGGCCATCGAGCTGTCCGATGCGGCGACGGGATCCTTCGCGTTTTTCCTGAAGCCGGCCATCGCGCCGACCCTGGCCCGGATCATATTAAAGGAGACGATCCTCTGGAATACGTTCGTGGGGATCGGTCTGATCCTGGCGGCCTCACTTCTGAATATTCTGAGCCAGAAGAAACGGATGAGCCAGCAGCGGGCTGCGGTGCGCCGCAGGAAGGAGGTCGGAAGTGAGTGAGGAGAAGATGGCTGACAAGAGGTTGACCGACGTGAAGACGACCGCTGGGAAGACGACCGCCGGGAAGACGACCGACGTGAAGACGACCAACGTGAAGACGACCGCCGGGGAGACGACCGCTTGGGAGGGGTCAGGCGGGGGGATGGAACCCACGGCGGCCCAGCTGCGGGAGATGTTCGCCGGGACCCCGCCGGTGCCGGAGAACCGGTTCCGTCACTATGCGGTCCTGATTCCGCTGATCCGGCGGGAGGACGGCATCCATGTGCTGTACGAGGTGCGGGCCAGGGATCTGGACCGGCAGCCGGGGGAGATTTGCTTTCCCGGCGGCATGCAGGAACCGGGGGAAACCTGGCAGGAGTGCGCCCTGCGGGAGACCCGCGAGGAGATCGGCCTGAATCCGGAGAATGTGGAGGTGCTCAGCGAGCTGACGGTGATCTACGGGGTCGGGCGGTTTGCGATGCATTGCTTCCTGGGACTTGTGGATGCCGAGGCGGCGGAGAATCTTCAGATCAGCCGTCAGGAGGTGGATCAGGTGTTTACCGTGCCGCTTTCGGACCTGTTGGAGGCGGAGCCGGAGGAATACCGGGCGAAGCTGATTCAGTACGGCCCGGAGGATTTCCCGTACAGAAGAGTCACGGGAGCCGATTCCTACCCCTGGTCAAAGATGACATCGCCGGTGCCGGTCTTCGATGTTGACGGCTGGGCGATCTGGGGCCTGACCGGCCGGGCAACGAAGGTGCTGGTGGAGGAGATTCGGAAACGGAGCCGGACGGCTTCAAGCGATGACTGAGATCAGAGTTTTGTCACGCAGCATCTCGATCTGAGTTGTTCTGTGACAAAACTTGAGAAGGAGTGTCACGGAAAGAGCAAAAAAGAGAGGCGTCGTGACAGTTTTGATGGTACATCCCAGCCTTTGTACGGGAAAGTCAAAGAAAAGTGTCACGAAAGCATCAAAAACAACACGCTGCGTGACAAGGATCGTTTCAGTTTGTCACGGAGACAGTCGTTTTTTAACCTTGCGTGACAATTTGCGGGAGATTTTGTCACGCAGGAGTTAAATATCGTGCCGTGTGTGACAATGCCGATAATCAAGGAGGATGTCTTATGAAGTTCAAATTAGCGCTCTGTCAGATCGCAGGATCGATGGACAAGAATGAAAGCCGCAGAATCGCGGAGGAGCATGTGCGCCGGGCCGCGGAGGACGGGGCACAGGTGATCGCTCTTCCTGAAATGTGGGACTGCCCGTACTCGAACGATTATTTCAGAGAATATGCCGAGCCGGCGGACGGGGAAACCGTCGAGTTCATGTCGAAGCTCGCCGCGGATCTGGGCATTTACCTGATCGGAGGTTCGATTTCCGAGCTGGAGGGGGATAGGGTGTACAATACCTCCTTCAGTTTCAATCGCAGCGGCGATCTGATCGGCCGGCACCGCAAGGTCCACCTCTTTGACATCGATGTGGAGGGAGGCATCCGGTTCATGGAATCGGATACGCTGACCGCCGGACAGGACATGACGGTGATCGAGACCGAGTACTGCCCGATCGGCGTGGCGATCTGCTACGATGTCCGTTTCCCGGAGTGGTTCCGCAAGATGTCCCTGGCCGGGGCGAAGCTGATCGTGCTTCCGGCAGCGTTCAATATGACCACCGGGCCGGCGCACTGGGATCTGACCATCCGGGCCAGAGCGCTGGATAATCAGGTCTATTTCGCGGCGAATGCTCCCGCAAGGGATGAAAATGGGGTCTACGTGTCCTACGGCAACTCCTGCATCGCCAGTCCCTGGGGTGAATTCATCGCTCACGCCGATGAAAAACAGCAGATCCTCTATGGTGACATAGATCTGAATTATGTCGACACAATCCGTGATCAGCTTCCGCTGCTGAAACACCGCCGGCCGGAGCTTTACTGAGCGTGGGAAGCAAGGCATTTTAACAGAGAATAAATCAAAAGGGACCGGCGTTTCCGATCGGACGCGTCAGTCCCTGTTTTTGTGCGTGAATCTCCAGCCTTTGCAGGTCCGTTACTTCAGGAACAGATCCTTTCGCTGGTCGATGGGAATGTACTCCTGGTGGGGCTGGACGGAATTATAGGCGGGCCGCATCAGCTTGCCGCCGGCAACCAGCTCCTCGAGCCGATGGGCACACCAGCCGGAGAGCCGGGCCGTCGCGAACAGCGGTGTGGCGACATCCACCGGGATATCCAGCGCGTCATAGACGAAACCGGAATAGAGGTCGACGTTGGCCGGCATGTTGACCTCCCTACCGTGAACCTCCGCGTACAGATCCGGTACATGGCGCTCGATGTAGTCGCAGAGCAGGAAATCATCCACCAGACCCTTGCTCTCGGCCAGCTTCTTGGCCATGTTCTTCAGGAGCTTCGCCCGGGGATCGGACAGGGTGTAGATCGCGTGGCCCATGCCGTAGATGAGACCGGTGCGATCGCCCGCTTCCTTTCGGAGGAGCTTGACCAGATAGTCTTCCAGCTTGCTGCGGTTGTTGATGTCAGGCACATTCTCCTTGATGTCCCTGATCATATTGATGACCGCGATATTGGCACCTCCGTGCTTGGGACCCTTGAGGGAACCCACCGCCGCCGCGATGGCGGAGTAGGTATCGGTTCCGGTGGAGGAGACCAGCTGGGTGGTGAAGGAGGAGTTGTTGCCGCCGCCGTGCTCCGCATGGATGATCATGCAGAGGTCCAGCAGCTTCGCCTCCAGCTCCGTATACTCGCCCATGGGACGGAGCATCCGCAGAATGTTCTCGGAGGTAGATAACTCCGGAATCGGGTTGTGCAGGTGCAGGCTCTCGTTATCATAATAGGTGTGCTTCGCCTGATACGCGTAGGAAATGATCGCGGGGAAGCAGCCCATCAGCAGGAGGGACTGCCGGAGCACGTTGGGGATGGAAATATCATCCGGATTGTCATCGTAGCTGTACAGCGCCAGAACGCTTCTGGCCAGTTTGTTCATGATGTTGCGGGACGGCGCGGTCAGGATCATGTCCCGGGCAAAGGTGTTCGGCAGATCCCGGTGTCTGCCGAGGATGTCATTAAAGGCCGCCAGCTCGGATCGGCTGGGAAGCTCGCCCAGGATCAGAAGGTAGGATGCTTCCTCGAATCCGAACCGGTTCTCCCGGAAGCAATTGGCGACCAGGTCTTCGATATCGTAGCCGCGGTAGTAGAGCTTACCCTCGCAGGGGATCTTGTTGCCTTCTTCGTCGATGTTGTAGCCGCAGACCTCCCCGATGTGGGTCAGGCCGACGACCACTCCGGTGCCGTTGGCATTCCGAAGTCCCCGCTTCACGCGGTTCTTCACGTACAGATCCGCCGCAATGGCGTTCTTCTCGCCAAGGATCTCCGCGCTGCGCTCATAGGAAAGTTCCGCTGTGTCAGATGTATCAGATGAAGTCGTGTCAGGTGTATTTTTAACTTTGACTTTTTTCCCTTTTCGCGGAGACCAATCCCAGTGCTTTTGTTTTTTTTTGAGCATGAGAGTCCTCCTTTCATTTAACGTGATAACACTAATATTATAACACAGTATTACGTTAAAGAGCAAATACATTCAATAAATGCGAACATTTGTTTGCAAAGGCTGGACATCTGTGCTACAATAAAAGTCTAACGAAGAAAGGAAGGACAGCCGCATGCCGGAATTCAAAGTTGTTTCAGAATTCGAGCCGATGGGCGATCAGCCGCAGGCGATCGATACGATCGCAGAGAACATCCTGCAGGGGAAGCGATCCCAGACACTGATGGGAGTCACAGGCTCCGGGAAGACCTTCACCATGGCGAAGATCATCGAGAAGGTCCAGAAGCCGACCCTGATCATTTCCCATAACAAGACGCTGGCAGCGCAGCTGCACGGTGAGTTCAAGGAATTCTTCCCGGACAATGCCGTGGAGTATTTTGTTTCCTACTACGACTATTATCAGCCGGAGGCGTACGTCGCCTCGACGGACACCTATATCGAGAAGGACTCCGACATCAACGATGAGATCGAGAAGCTGCGCCACTCGGCAACGGCGGCGCTGTCGGAGCGAAGGGATGTCATCATCGTGGCTTCCGTCTCCTGCATCTACGGACTGGGAAGTCCGATCGATTACGAGAATCAGGTCATTTCCCTGCGCCCGGGGATGGAGCGGGACCGGCAGGAGCTGCTGCGCAAGCTGGTCGATATTCAATACACCAGGAACGATACAGCCTTTGAACGGGGCGACTTCCGCGTCCGGGGGGATACCATCGACGTCCACCCGGCGGGAGCGGAGAACGCGGTGCGCATCGAGCTGTTCGGGGATGAGGTGGAGACGATCAAGGAGATCAACCCGCTGACGGGAGAGATCGTAGGTCTGCGAAATCACGTCGCCATCTATCCGGCCTCCCACTACGTAACCAGTCAGGAGAACATCGACCGGGCGACGGAGACGATCAACGAAGAGCTGGCGGAGCGGATCCAGTGGTTCCAGGACCGGGGCAAGCTGATCGAAGCCCAGCGGTTGGAGCAGCGGACCAGATACGATGTGGAGATGCTGCGGGAGATCGGCACCTGCAAGGGGATCGAGAATTATTCCCGGCACATCACGGGACTGCCCCCCGGCAGCCGGCCCTACACGCTGATCGACTATATCCCCGATGATTTCCTGATCATGATCGACGAGTCCCATGTCATGCTGCCCCAGCTGCGGGCGATGTACAACGGGGACCGGGCAAGGAAACAGTCTCTGGTGGACTACGGGTTCCGTCTGCCCTCGGCGCTGGACAACCGTCCGCTGAAGTTCGAGGAATTCAACAACATGGTTCAGCAGATCCTGTACGTCAGCGCCACCCCCGCCGAATATGAGCGGGAGCAGAGCGGCGGCATCACCGCGGAGCAGATCATCCGGCCGACGGGACTTCTGGATCCGGTGATCGAGATCCACAGCAGCGAGGGCCAGATGGACCATCTGATCGGCGAGATCAATCAGGTGACGGCCCGGGGCGAGCGGGTGCTGGTCACGACCCTCACGAAGAAGATGGCGGAGTCCCTGACGGATTATCTGGCCGGTGTCGGGATCCGGGTGCGGTATCTGCACTCCGAGATCGACACGCTGGAGCGAATGGAGATCATCCGGGATCTGCGGCTGGGGGTGTTCGACGTGCTGGTGGGAATCAACCTGCTGCGGGAGGGGCTGGATATTCCCGAGGTTTCCCTGGTGGCGATCCTGGATGCAGATAAGGAGGGATTCCTGCGGACGGAGACGTCGCTGATCCAGACCATCGGCCGGGCAGCGCGTAATGTGGACAGCAAGGTCCTCATGTACTGCGACGGCATCAGCAAGGCCATGCGGGTCGCCATCGATGAGACGAACCGGCGCCGGGCGATCCAGCAGGAATACAACGAGAACCACGGGATCACCCCCCACAGCGTTCAGAAGGGCATCCGGGATGTGATCGAGGCCACCACCCGGGCCGAGGAGGAGGCCGGGGACGGCAGGAGCCCGCTGGAGATGACGAAGAAGGAACTCAGGGATTACACTGCGAAGCTCGAGAAGGAGATGAAGCAGGCGGCCGCCGACCTGCAGTTCGAACGGGCGGCTCAGCTGCGGGACATCCTGTTCGAGTACCGGGCAAGACTATAGAAGACAAGGTGAATGGATTATGGCAACGAAGGATATCGTGATCAAGGGAGCCAGAGAGAATAACCTGAAGGGACTGGATGTGACCATCCCCAGAGACAGTCTGGTCGTGCTGACCGGACTGTCCGGCTCCGGCAAGTCCTCTCTGGCCTTCGATACGATCTACGCAGAAGGACAGAGAAAATACATGGAGAGCCTGTCGTCGTACGCGCGGCAGTTTCTCGGACAGATGGAGAAGCCGAACGTCGAATACATCGAGGGACTTTCCCCGGCGATCTCCATCGACCAGAAGACCACCAGCAAGAACCCCCGGTCCACGGTGGGGACCGTGACCGAGATCTATGATTACCTGCGCCTGATGTATGCCAGGATCGGGATCCCCCACTGCCCCGTCTGCGGCAGAGAGATCAGCAGCCAGTCCATCGACCAGATCGTGGACCTGCTGCTGCAGGAGGAGGAAGGGACCCGGCTGACGATCCTGGCGCCGGTGATCCGCCAGCGAAAGGGGATGCACGAGAAGATCCTGGACCGGATCGCCAGAGAAGGGTTTTCCCGGGTCCGGGTGGACGGCGAGATGCGCCACCTGGAGGAGGACGAGATCAAGCTGGAGAAGAACTTCAAGCACACCATCGAGATCGTCATCGACCGGATCAAGGTCAGGGAAGGGGTCCGCAGCCGGCTGACGGAGGCATGCGAGCTGGCCATCACTCACGGAGAGGGACTGGTGCAGGTGATCGTCGGCGAGGAGGAACGGACCTTCAGCACGAACCTGGCCTGCCCGGATCACGGGATCAGCGTCGAGGAGCTGGAGCCCCGGATGTTCTCCTTCAACAACCCCATGGGCGCCTGCCCGGAGTGCAACGGACTGGGTTTCGTGCAGCAGGTCGATCCGGATCTGCTGATCCCGGATCAGTCCCTGAGCATCGTGGACAAGGCTCTGAAGAACGTGTTCGGCACCATGGAGCACACCAGCTTTTACTGGCAGGTGATCCGGGCGCTGGCGGACAAATACCATGCGGATCTTTACGCGCCGTATGAGGAGCTTCCGGAGGGCTTCAAACAGATCCTGCTCTACGGGACCGGCGATGAGAAGCTGCAGTACGATTACACCAACCGCTCCGGATACGTGCAGCACCGAAACCA
Organism: Bacillota bacterium; assembly: GCA_017459895.1. Classification (GTDB taxonomy): domain Bacteria; phylum Bacillota; class Clostridia; order Peptostreptococcales; family Anaerovoracaceae; genus Lentihominibacter. The sequence goes on from JAFUCA010000032.1 coordinate 36,394, forward strand.
CACCTTCGAGGGGCTGGTCAATAATCTGGAACGCCGCTACCGGGAGACCGGATCCGAGTGGATCAAGGAGAAGATGGAGACCTACATGAGCGTCAACACCTGCCCGCAGTGCCGCGGACGCAGGCTGCGGCCGGAGCTGCTGGCGGTGACCGTCGGCGGCCGGAGCATCATGGAGTTCTGCGATATGTCGGTGGTGGAGGCGGTGGAGTTCATCGATGATATGAAGCTCTCTGCGACCCATCAGAAGATCGCTGAGGAGATCCTGAAGGAGATCCGGGGAAGGCTGCAGTTTCTGGCAGGCGTCGGTCTGGATTACCTGACCCTGTCCCGGGCATCGGCGACCCTTTCCGGCGGAGAGTCCCAGCGGATCCGGCTGGCGACCCAGATCGGTTCCGGACTGGTGGGGGTACTATATATTCTGGATGAGCCGAGCATCGGTCTGCACCAGAAGGACAACCACATGCTGCTCCAGGCTTTGCGCCGCCTGACGGACCTCGGCAACACGCTGCTGGTGGTGGAACACGATGAAGACACTATGTACGCGGCGGATCAGATCATCGACATCGGCCCCGGGGCGGGAGTCCACGGCGGCGAGCTGGTCGCCCAGGGGAGCATCGATGACATCAAGGCCTGTGACCGTTCCATCACCGGGCAGTTCCTTTCGGGCAGACGGAGCATCGAGGTGCCGGCCGGCCGGCGTCCGGGAAACGGGCAGGCGATTCAGGTTCTCGGCGCTGCGGAGAACAATCTGCAGGGAATCGATGTGCGGTTCCCCCTGGGACAGTTTGTCTGTGTCACCGGCGTTTCCGGCTCCGGCAAGAGCAGCCTGGTCAATGAGATCCTGTACAAGGCCGTCTCCTCGGAGCTTTACCGGAGCAAGGACAAGCCGGGCAAACACCGGAAGATCACCGGCCTGGAGAACATCGACAAGATCATCGACATCAACCAGTCGCCCATCGGCAAGACCCCCCGGTCCAACCCGGCGACCTACACGGGCGTGTTCACCCACATCCGGGATCTGTTCGCCCAGCTGCCGGAGGCGAAGCTGCGGGGCTACGGCAAGGGCCGGTTCAGCTTCAATGTGAAGGGCGGCCGCTGCGAGGCCTGCAGCGGCGACGGTATCCTGAAGATCGAGATGCACTTCCTGCCGGACGTCTATGTGCCCTGCGAGGTCTGCAAGGGCAAGCGCTACAACCGGGAGACCCTGGAGGTTCGTTACAAGGGCAAGAGCATCTACGATGTGCTGGACATGAACGTCAGCGAGGCGCTGGAGTTTTTCCAGAACCACCCGGCCATCCGCCGGCAGCTGCAGACCCTGGAGGACGTCGGTCTGGGCTACATCAAGCTGGGACAGCCGAGCACGCAGCTTTCCGGAGGGGAAGCCCAGCGGATCAAGCTGGCGACCGAGCTTTCGCGAAAGAGCACCGGCCGGACCCTGTATATTCTGGATGAGCCCACCACCGGACTGCATTTCGCCGATGTGGAGAAGCTGCTGGCGATGCTCGAAAAGCTGGTGGATCTGGGCAATTCCGTGGTGGTCATCGAGCACAATCTGGACGTGATCAAACGGGCGGATCACATCATCGATCTGGGGCCGGACGGCGGATCCCGGGGCGGAACGATCGTCGCGGAGGGAACGCCGGAGGAGGTCGCGCAGGTCAGCGGTTCCTATACTGGACAATTCCTCAAAAAAATACTATACTGATGGTGTTTTCTATGGTGCTCACAGAATGGAGGAAACCAAAATGATTGAGAAACTGAACCTGACCATGCTGACCGACTATTATGAGATCACGATGGCCAACGGATACTTCACCGCGGGGATGGCAGACGAGATCGGATACTTCGATATGTTTTTCCGCAAGATTCCGGAGGACGGAGGCTATGCGATCATGGCCGGCCTGGAGCAGGTCATCGAATATCTGAAAAAGCTGGAGTTCACGGAGGAGGATATCGAGTTCCTGAGAAGCAAGAAGATCTTCAATGAGGAATTCCTGAAGTACCTGGCAGACTTCCGGTTCGCCTGCGATGTATGGGCGGTTCCGGAGGGCACCCCCATCTTCCCGGGAGAGCCGCTGATTACCGTGCGCGGTCCGGTCATGCAGGCCCAGTTCATCGAGACGATGATCCTGCTGCTGATCAACCATCAGAGCCTGATCGCCACGAAGGCCAGCCGGATCGTCCGGGCGGCGGAGGGCCGGCCGGTCATGGAATTCGGTACCAGACGGGCCCACGGAACGGCGGCGGCGGTCTACGGAGCGAGAGCTTCCTTCATTGGCGGATGCGCCGGTACCGCGTGCACCATCGCCGATGAAGATTTCGGCACACCGGCGCTGGGAACCATGGCCCACAGCTGGGTGCAGATGTTCGATAACGAATACGAAGCCTTCAAGGCATATACCGAGATCTACCCGACCAACGCGACGTTGCTGGTGGACACCTACAACGTATTGAAATCCGGCATCCCTGCCGCGATCAAGGTCTTCAAGGAGCTGGATCCGCCGGTCAAGGGCATCCGCATCGACAGCGGCGACATCGCGTATCTGACCAAGAACGCCCGGAAGATGCTGGATGAGGCGGGGCTGACCGATTGCAAGATCGTCATCTCCAACTCCCTGGACGAGCACATCATCCACGACGTCATCTCCGAGGGAGCCTGCATCGATTCCTTCGGCGTCGGCGAGAAGCTGATCACCTCCAAGTCCGAGCCGGTGTTCGGCGGCGTCTATAAGCTGTCCGCGCTGGAGAAGGACGGACAGATGATCCCGAAGATCAAGATCAGCGAGAACACAGAGAAGATCACCAACCCCGGATTCAAGAAGATATTCCGCTTCTTCGATAAGGACACCGACCGCCTGCTGGGAGATGTGATCGCGCTGCGGGATGAAGAGATGCCTTCCGGAGAGGAGTACGAGATCTTTGACCCGAACCACGTCTGGAAAAAGAAAAAGATCACCAACTTCTATGTGAAGGAGCTGCAGGAGCCGATCTTCAAAAGCGGCGAGTGCGTCTACGAGTTCCCGGACATCAGGGACATCAAGGCCTACTGCCTGCAGCAGCAGGATCGCATGTGGGATGAGATGAAGCGGTTCGAGAATCCCCAGACCTATTATGTGGACCTGTCCCATAAGCTCTGGTCATTGAAGAATGAGATGATTGAAGCGGCGAAATAGGGAAGCGGTGAAGCAAACATATACGCAAGCATGAGAGGGAGCATTTCAAATGAGGTGCTCCTCTTTTGGCGCGGGGATGGTTTGATGATGATGTCCGGCCGGTTTGGAACGGAGGATGCCGGGCGGTGTCCTACCATAAAACAGGCATTTTCAGCCAGGGTGGTAGGCTCCTACCATATCAGGAGAACTTTGACGATTTTATGGTAGGCAACACCCTGTCACGGTCTTGGGGTTAGCAAATAAGTACTGACTCGACTCTATACAACAGCAAAATGATACGGTTTGCTGCCGAAAAGAAACGCATGCCTACCATATTTGATGCATTTTTCTTCAAAAATGGTAGCAACCTACCATATCGACCAGCTTTTGCGATTATATGGTAGGCAATGTGCCACTCGCTCTGGGGGAGGCCGCCTCGGACCATGAAAAAAGGCTGCCGCCCAGACTTTTTCGTTGTCAGTCCGGGCAGCAGCCTCGAATTTGTTCCATTTTCTGATATCTGACTTAGATCTTCCCGTCGGAGCCCAGCACGTTGACGATCTTGCGGGCAACCATGTCCTTGACCGCCTGTCTGGCGGGCTTGAGGTACTGGCGCGGATCGAAATGATCGGGATGCTCAGCGAAGTGCTTGCGAATGTTGGCCGTCATGGCAAGGCGGATATCCGAGTCGATGTTGATCTTGCAGACAGCGGACTTCGCGGCCTTGCGGAGCTGGTCCTCGGGGATTCCGATGGCATCCGGCATATTGCCGCCGTAGGCGTTGACCATTTCCACGAATTCCTGCGGTACCGAAGAGGAACCGTGCAGAACGATGGGGAAGCCCGGAAGGCGCTTGGTCACTTCCTCCAGCACATCGAAGCGAAGCGGGGGAGGAACAAGGATGCCTTCTTCGTTCCGGGTGCACTGCTCCGGACGGAACTTGTAGGCTCCGTGGGATGTTCCGATGGCGATAGCCAGTGAGTCGCAGCCGGTGCGGGATACGAACTCCTCGACTTCCTCGGGGCGGGTATAGCTGGCCTGGCCGGCTTCTACGACGACCTCGTCCTCGACGCCCTCCAGCGTTCCCAGCTCAGCCTCAACGACTGCGCCGTATTCATGGGCGTACTCGACGACCCGGCGGGTTTCCGCGATATTCTCTTCAAAGGATTTCGACGACATGTCGATCATGACGGATGTGAAACCGCCGTCGATACAGCTTTTGCACAGCTCGAAGGAATCGCCGTGGTCCAGATGGAGAACGATGGGAAGATCCGGGTTCTCCGCGATGGCCGCCTCCACCAGCTTCACCAGATAAGTGTGGTTGGCATAAGCGCGCGCACCCTTGGATACCTGGAGGATGACCGGGCTGCGAAGCTCAGAAGCGGCTTCGGTGATCCCCTGTACGATCTCCATGTTGTTGACATTGAATGCTCCGATGGCATAACCGCCGTCGTACGCCTTCGCGAACATTTCCTTGCTTGTTACCAGTGCCATAATGACCTCCTATTCTGTTTCTTCTATAGTGTCGTCAGCCTCGGTCTCCTGCACGGTCTGCGTCAGACTCTGGGCTGCTGTTTTCTCCGGGTATTCCATGATGATGGTCACGCGGCTGTAGATGATCAGAGCTGCAACGATCAGGATCAGGAATACGATGATGATATCGTTGTTTTTATAAAAGAAATTTCTCATGAAAACATATTATCACAAATTGTTTCCGTTTACCACATGTTGTATAATAAAACAAGTATGGTAAAAATCGTGATCGGAGAAAACGAAGCGGGTCAGCGGGTCGACCGCTTTCTGCGAAAATATCTGGGAAGCGCTCCCCTCAGCGCCATCTACCGGATCATCCGAAAGGATCTCAAGGTCAACGGCAGGCGGGTTCGGGAGGATGCGCAGCTGCAGACAGGGGATGAGCTGACGCTGTATATGACGGAGGAGCAGCTGGGGACTTTTCGGAAGCCGGCCCGCAGGAAGGCAGCTCCCCGCAGGCAGTTTCAGGTGATCTATGAGGATGACCAGGTTCTGATCGTCAGCAAACCCAAGGGACTTCTGGTGCACGGCGATGCCCGGGAGAAGAGCAATACGCTGGCCAATCAGGTATGCGGCTATCTGCAGGAGCGGGGAGAGTACGACCCCTCCGCAGAGAAGACCTTTACCCCGGCGCCGGCGAACCGGATCGACCGCAATACCAGCGGGCTGGTGATGTTCGGCAAGACCGCGCCTGCGCTCCGGGAGCTGACAAAGCAGATCCGCGAGCGGGACCGGATCCGCAAGTTCTATCTGGCGGTAGTCTGCGGCGAGGTCTCTGAGGAAATGGTTCTGACGGACCGGCTGCAGAAGGATTCGCAGAATAACAGGGTCACGGCAGTTTCGGGCGAAGAGGGAATGGCCTCCGAGACCCGCATCCGGCCGGTGAAGACAGGCAGACGCTTTTCGCTGGTCGAGGCGGAGCTGATCACCGGGAGGACGCACCAGATCCGGGTGCATCTCGCAAAGGCTGGACATCCGCTGCTGGGCGATCCCAAGTACGGCGACCCCGCGGCCAACGAAACCGGCAGGAAACACCAGGTGACAAGCCAGCTTTTGCATGCGTGGCGGCTGCAGTTCGAAGAATTAGACCAGCCTTTGCAGAAGCTGTCGGGCCGGACCGTTGAGGCACCGCTGCCCCGGCAGTTCGAGATGGCTGAAAGGGAATGGTTCAATGGCTGAATACAGACTGTTTAGCAGAGGAGATGAGGGAACCGGCCGAAGACGCAGATCCCCCTATATGACGGCTGCAGCGCTGGCGATCGTGCTGTTTCTCGTGGTCGCGCCGGAGGTCAACGAAGGCCCGGCGATGGATCCCACGATCAAGGACGGACAGGTGCTGGTGACCAGCAAGCTGACCCATTATTCCATCAAGCGCAAGGTGCCGGAGCAGGGGAAGCTGGTGATCCTGGATAAGGTGCTGTCCCTGGAGGCGGCTGACGACAATATCATCGCCCGGGTCATCGCCACCGACGGGGATCATGTGGTGATTCAGGACGGTATCGTGACGGTAAACGATGAGGAATACGTGGCCCCCGGAGGGATCCGCGGCGCCGAGGGAGAAGTCGATGTGACCCTCACGGGCAACGAGGTGTTTCTCCTGTGTGATAACCGGGAGGAAATGCTGGACAGCCGCGATCCGAAGCTGGGGGTTGTGGATATGCGGAAGATCAAGGGTAACGTACTGCTCCGGATCTGGCCGCTCTCGAAATTCGGGAAAGTGAAGTAGACGGAAGGAATTGGCATTCATGAAGGAATTTATTAAAGATATTCTGATCGCCATTGCCATCGTGGTGGTGATCACGCTTATTATTAAACCGACCATCGTCAAGGAGAGCTCCATGGAGCCGACGCTGTATGAGAACAATTATCTCATCATCAACAAGCTGGCCTATTTTCATAAGGATCATCCCAGCTACGGAGACATCATCGTGTTTCGGTCCAATATGGACCGGACGGATGGGACCGGCAAGAAGCTGCTGATCAAGAGGGTCATCGGTGTTGAGGGAGATGTGATGCGCATTGAGGATGGGCAGGTCTACCGCAACGGAGAGCTGCTGGATGAACCGTACATCCACGGGCAGCAGACGTGGGCAGAGACCGGCGGCGACTCGATGGAGGTGGAGATCGGGGACGATGAGCTGTTCTGCATGGGAGACAACCGGGAGGTCAGTCTGGACAGCCGCTCGCCGGAGGTCGGTAATGTGGACGAAGAGACCGTGGTCGGAAAGGCTGTCGTACGCCTGTATCCGTTCAACGAGATAACGAGGTTTTAAGCAGGAATGAAGCTGATAGCGAATAACAAGAAGGCAAGACACGACTATTTTATCGAGGAGACCTACGAGGCCGGGATCGTGCTCACCGGGACCGAGATCAAGTCCTGCCGACAGGGCAAGGTGAGCATCAAGGAGAGCTTTGCCAAGATCGAGCGGGATGAGGTCATTCTGTACGGGATGAACATCAGCCCCTACGAGCAGGGCAACCGGTTCAATACCGATCCCCTCCGGCCGAAGAAGCTTCTGCTGCACAAACGGGAAATCTCGAAACTGATCGGCTACACGACGCAGAAGGGCTTGACTTTGGTACCTCTGCGGATGTACATTAATGATGCGGGCAGGGCGAAGGTAGAGCTGGCCGTTGCCCGCGGCAAGAAGGAATACGACAAGCGGCAGACGACCGCCAAACGGGATGCTGACCGGAGGATGCAGCAGGCCATGCGGCGGAATCAATAAAGACAGGAAACTGGATTGGAGGATACAGATACCATGCAGGACTTTTTATCAAAACTCGGCAAGTCCGCTTCGAACGCGGCCAGCAGAGCCGGCAATAAGGCAGAGGAGATCAAGGAAGTCAGTAAGCTGAAGAGCCGGATCACTTCCGCCCGCTCCGACATCGGCATCGCCAAGAAGGACATCGGCGATTACTGCTACAAGCTCTTCAAGGAGGGCAAGCTGGAGGATCCGGAGATCATCGAGCTGTGCGAGCAGATCCGGGACAGCTACGAGGAGATCGACAACATGGAGAGGATGATCGAGGAGACGAGAGAAGAGTATCGTGAGAGAGCCGACTCCATCGGCGAGGATACGTTATAGAGAACCATGAGCGCGAAAGCGCTTTGCGCGGGAGCACGGCGCCCGGATGCCGGGAGCATCGGGAGCACCGGATCCTGCATATATGGGGGTGCACTGGTTTCGACGGGGGTGTGGAAACCGGATAAGCGAGCCGCAGATGGTCCAGCTGCGTTAAAAGGACCCGTTAAATACAAACGCTAAAAATAACAACAGACTCGCATTTGCTGCTTAGTTCAGCACCGCGCGCCGACTTCGGTTCACCTGTAGGCTGAAGACCCGGCGTCAAACATGCAGGAAACCTTATGTGAACCTCCCGGCAGCATAAGGGAATCACGGGATAGCTGAGGCAATAGCCTGCTTCTGGGCGCTTGCCGAGGCGAAACTTCAAATCAGAAGCTGCGCTCGGAGAAAGTCCGCTGGAAATGCTTTCGGACGCGGGTTCGATTCCCGCCATCTCCACCAAAAGTTCCTTACTCGAACTATTATGCCTAAAAAAATATTCATTGTTCGAGTGAGTTGTCATATTTGATGGATTGTCCACGTCAGAAAGGCCACATTCAAGAAATTCTTGGATGTGGCCTTTTGCTATGTCTATGAGTTTTTCGAGTTTTGATGATTTATTTCTAATAGCATTATTGATTTTAGAAATATCCTCTTTTATCGGATCTAGCATTTGATCGAATGGCGGTTTGAATGAGAATTCTAAATCGAATTCATGGTCGGCGTCATTTACGATATAGATTTTATTGAAGATAGCCTGATTCATTAGTTTCTTTGTTGAGTCGCTTGCATTCCGATATGCCTCTCCGCAATTCTCCATGATATCTAATGTCAACCGGAGATTGTCTGCAATATTGTCAAAGGTGGTATTATGCATCTTAATTTCATGGTCTACGGCTGCGAGCTCCTTTGCAATTTTCTTTTGCTCTTCTTTTAGCAGGTCAAGGGGGATTGCGTCATTATAATGGGCTTCAAGGAGCTTCTTTCTTTTGTTTTCGAGTTTGGCTTTTTCGCCCTTAAGGCCGTCGATCTCTTTATCATACTTTGCCTTTTCTTTGGATATGATAGTTAAGATCTGTGTTTCTAATAATATACGAACCTCGGAAGGAAGCTGGTAGTCGTCGTATATTCTTTCTATTTTCTTTTCTACGACATCGATTAGAACGGCCCGGGTTTTGCAATCTTTCTTTCGTTTACTATGGCGTCCACCGCATACAAAGTATGGATATACTGTTCCGTCTTTTTTCTTTTCGTTACTTACGATCATGCGCTCGCCGCAGTTTGCACAATAAATGCTTCCCTTCAGGAAGTGCGGATGCTTGAGGTTTCTTTCCCCGTTAAGTCTCGATGTAAGTATTGATTGTACTTTGTCCCATAATTCCGTATCGACAAGAGCCTCATGGGTTCCTTGATACTCAACGCCTTTATATTTCACGACCCCTTTATAGTACGGATTAACGAGAACTTTGTGGAGCGTTTTAAGTGTAATGGGAGTTGATGGTATTTTCGGCGTTGACCTAGTGTTTAGTCCACATGCCGCCAGGTGGTCCGCGAGATCGGCGACTGTCCAGTTACCGGTTGCGTATTCTTCAAAAGCGAGCTTTATTAACGGCGCACGTTCTGGATCAGTAATCACCGTTCGTTCCTCGCGTCCCTTTTCGTCGACATATCTGACATTCTGATATCCAATTGGTGCGCGTCCAACGGTACCACCGCTTTTGATTTTCTCGCCCATTCCTTTTTTAACTTCCGTTGCAAGGTTTTGTGAGTAGAATTCTGCGATGGAACTCATAATGCCATGCAGAAGCATACCTGCCGGAGTGTCGTCGATACTTTCGGATGCAGATACGAGTTGAACACCGCACTCACGCAATACGCGCATAATGTCGCTATCATCGTCACGGTTACGTGCGAGACGATCGACCTTGTGTACGATTACGTAATCTACCCGATCGGCATTTTCCTTCACGTATTCAAGCATCGCCTGAAGCTGTGGACGGTCTGCAGATTTGGCTGAAGCACCGCGGTCTACAAATTCTTTGCCGACTATTGCACCTAATGTAGCAGCCTTCTTTTTGTTCGCCTCACGTTGCGCCGGGATTGAAAAGCCTTCGTCATGTCCACCACCGCGTTCAGCCTGTCCTCGAGTGGATACGCGGAGATATGATACCGCAAACTTGGGAGTCATCGACCCCATAAGCATTTGAGCTGTATCTAACATAGTTGAATTGCTCATAAAGCATTACCTCCTTTCATAGGTAGTCATCGCATGATAGCTCTCTTTCGAGCAGAAAGCCAGTCTTTTGCGGATAATTAATGTTTTTTTGTCTTCTTTGCCTCTTGGGGCAATCTGTAATATAATTGCTTCAAATGGTTAGCGTTTATAGGTGTCCGTCATGCAAAGATAAAATAAAATATGGGTATAATTACTGCCCGCACTGCGGTGTCGAGTTAGAATGGGAAGACGACGAGTCCGATACCGAAGATCTGTCGAAACTGAGTAAAGACGAACTTGTCATGGCATATGGTCTAAGTAAATACGTTGACGGTTCGGCTGCAGGGCCTGCGAAATATGGCGGCGGAGTTGTCGGATATGCTTCTTTACTGCTGTTCACGGGTATGCATAATTTTCTTTATACCGAGTGTTCTGAAATTGAACTATGTCATAGTAAGAATAGGCTATATGGTATTGCCCCCAATAAAGATCGCGACGAGATCAATGTTGACTTAAAAGAAATATCAGTTGATTATAATCCGGTATCTGGTAGCGATTTTGGCACGTTCATCATTAAGATTCCTAGTAAAGAAAAGGTATATACGTATCCTTATGTTTATATGCCTAATCTGTTGTATAAATCTATAATGTCGGCTAAGTCTGGGAAATTTGATAAGTCAATTTATCAGTCAGGACTAAAAGATTTGTCTCAGAAATCCGAGTCTACTGAAGCCGAGAAAGAACCTGACGATGACGAATTTGATGATTTTGACGATTTATAAAAAAGCCAGTCCCAACCGGGGCTGGCTTTGGTTGGAAATTAATCAATTACCCGAAAGACGTCGTCATCGTATATTAGGTTGCAAAAACATCCATTATCCCATGTGACGGATATATTGGCATTGTTGTCAATATGCATGATGGTGCCTTGATCGCCAAATACTAAATCTGCCCGGCATGGGTCATATAAAGATATCAGTTCAATGCGAGTTCCTTCGGGATACTTCTCACGAAGCCGTCTTATAAATGCGTTTGTGTAAACTCTGTTGTAATACATTTAGTCCACCTTGTTTCGTGATAGGAATTAGCCGTTATCTTGAAAAAGCCAGTCCCAACCGGGGCTGGCTTTAGTTAGAAAATCACAGCTTCCGGACATGATCGACTCTATACACAACGCCAAGCGTTGAACCGTTGTCCCAGTCTACGAATACTGTTCCAGTATCATCGACGCAGGATACGGTTCCCCGATCGCCGGGCTTTAATGCCGTATATGGATCATTCATGCGAATCAACTCTACGCGAGTTCCTTTTGGGTATGTGTCGCGTAGATATTTAACGATTGCATGGCTCGGGAATTGATTATTTCTCATTATTTACACCACTCCTTTCATCGCGCATTACTTCATATGGAATATCTTGAAAAGCATCATATTCCTCTTCAGAAGGTGCGGAGCTATTGGAATTATCGGGCATCTCGCGCCGTTCTGGCGCGTGTCCGGCCTTCCAGCTGCAGTTTCCGGATAAGTCCCGGAGCAGGATTTTCCTTGCCTGTTTGTACTCGTCACCGACGAATCCTAAACGAACCAAGAATAGGCGCATGGCATATTTAAGGTTCTCTTGCGGTCGTTCGACGGGCGAGATGCGTTTCTGCTCACAAGCTGTTTTAGCAAGAGCCGAAATAAGCTTCGTGTAAGCGTCAGCTTCGCCATCAACTCCGCTGATCGTGAACCAAGGAAAGTATATTTTATCCTCATATTCTTCGATCTGAAGCTCACGAGCTCCAAGAGCGGCTTTGAGGAGCGTCTCTTTAGATTTAACGAGACTACAAAGCCTAATGAGAGAATCCTCCGTAAACATAGATTTCGGCAATGATACGACAAACAACATTAAATTTGTGCCGGTGTGTTCAAAGCCTTTCTCTTTAAGCTTCACGATAATCTGCTCAGCGATTTCTTTAGTACAGCTTTCCGGACAAATTATTGCGCCAATTTTAGTGACGACGTAATTGCCCACTTCATAACTGAAGGTAGGAGCTCCCATATATTTGGGCTCCCATAAGAGGATTTCGCCAAGTGCTTTGACGAGTTCTTTTCTGCGTGGCCCTTCTACATCGTAATAAATGCGAATGGTTGGACCTTCATCAATAAAGCTCTTCATTACTTACTTCCTCCATCGTATTCATAAAGCAAGATCTCAAGCGCGGCTTCGGCAGCTATGCAGGTAGGTCGTATATCCCAGCCGCGATCATAGTTACAGGCAATCTGGCCTTCGATCTTCAACATGAGTTTAGATATTCGGCCATTATTAATTCCAAACTTACTCGGGTTCTTGTAATGCTTAACCCAGTAATGCACGGCGGTAGGTTTCCCAGCTATACTAGCCGGAACACCGATTACTCCTTCTGACCACATATTTGCTCCTTTCTGTTATTGATCTTTATGGTCGTCACATTCATCACTCGAAGTGTGATAGAAAGCAAGTCCTTTGCGGAATAATCTGAGGAAATCTCGAATTGTACCGTGTTTAGGGTGCCCGCCGGAGATTTTAGGTCTCCGGCGACGCTTTAAGTAATTGCCTAGAAATATTATCTTTGACGTTTTACTTCACCTCGCTTCTGGCAAATAGCGTTCCACCTTGATAGCTTCCAAACTCGGAGTTCACATCGTGAATGAGCGAGGATAAATGATCAATGACGTCGGTAATACATTCATGGTGAGCTAAACACCATTCTTCAAGCAGCATGCAGTAGAATGCGCCAAAGGCTGGATAATCCAGACGATTAGTCTTTGGCGATAAATCGGATAAAATATCCGCAGCATAGCTTAAACTAGGACAGATACTCATTAACATTTCTTCCATAGGCATTAATCCTCCTTATCTTCATCAGCCATCGGAGCTTCCCCGGTCATAATAAAATTCCAATATTCCCGGCTGTTCTCCTCAAGGTAAATAACGAGTTCAAAGTAATTTTCGCGATTAGCGATCCACTGTACGGTGCGGGTGTCCAGCATATTGGTTTCGCCGGAGTCCCGAATAGCCATAATCTGTTCCTTGATTTTTTTAGTCATCATAGTTCTTCACCTTTTCCTTTCATGAGGGCTTGACGATATCTGTTACAAAGAAGACACCTCTGTTGTTTGACGAGGCGAGGTCTTGGATCTGCTGAATGCAGGAATCGACATCCTCGCCATATTCGTCACACCAGAGTTCAATGAGCGAGCAGATGAGTTGCTGAAAATATGGCTTTCTCAGGCCATTCAGCACTGGCGACATATCGCCAGCAAAGCATTCTACGATATAAGCGAGCTTATCATTGCTGAGTTCTAATACAATAGGATCAACCATAAAGCTTTACCTCCACACAGTTTTCTGCGACTGCCTGATGCAGCAGCTTAGGATCAAAACCGGCATTTATATATCCTTCACGAATCGTTTCAAAATAGGGTTCGGAAGGCTGTCCGTAGATCATCTTTTCACTGTTCATGATGTAAATCATGGCAGAAAAAGTTTTCTTGCCGAGTTTGATCTTCATCGTTTCCTTACGGTAAAGGCGCGGATAACCTTCATAGGCATCCAAGCTCTGTTCGTCATCCGGACAGATCTCCCAAATGGTTACAGGAACCAGATCGTCGGGCGACGGTTCGATTGTTGCGACAGCGCCGTAGTGGCTACCCATAAAGCGGAGCCGGTGGCCTTCCAAGTACATATTGGTAACTACCTTCGCGGTCGGGCAGCGACGCTGCATCTGACCAATGTTCATGTTGGAACCATAGGCGATATATAACTTAGTGTTCTTCTGCATATATTTCTCCTTATTAAGCCAGGCGGATCAGACCGCCACTATTTGTACGACGAACTACAATACTGCCCATATCTGAACAGATAGGATTGTCCTGATTAATAGTCCAGGTCAGAACATAACCATCCGACAGGTCTTTTCTGACAAGTTCCCATTCATCTTCGTAATTATCTACAAAGAGTAATGAGTCCAGCCAACCAAATGAGGACGGCGTACGGACTACCAGATATACAAGGTCATCCCATTGCTGTTCAAATTCGCGGATCTGCTGTTTGAGAAGCAGATCGTCAAGAGGAGTAATTGCTCCGGTGATCCCGGAACAGCTCATGACGATATCTTTTTTCTTAAACAATTCAATGACATCAGAGTTAACGCCAAGGATCTTCATCCAGCGGACAGCCTCGGCTTTCTTAACTTCGCGTTTCACTTTCGGCATTCTCTACCTCCGTTTCCTCAGAATGTTCTGGCTTATTACGATGGCTGCGGCAGTTTTCTTTACTGCCATAACGCCATGCGGCATTGCCGTCTAAGTGTTCATAAAGATGTTTGCGACAGGACTTGAATTCTTCACCAATAAAGCCGATCCGGTTAAGATAGACTCGCATGGCGAACTTTTCGTTCTCCTCCTGAACTTTGCGGTAACTTGCGCTTTTTTGAGAAAGCGCCTGGTGATTCATCGCCAGTGCGAACACGATATACGCACGAACTTTTCCAGCATGTAATTCGCTGTTAAAGCCACGCAGTTCGATCGTGTGATTCCCGTGGAAGAAGCAATGCAAGTTGAGAAAGTGATAGCGGCTGTCATGGTAGTGACCATTCCGGTTACCGCCATAACCCGCGTACCAGATATTCTCAAGTTGGGCGAAAGTTTTTGGTTTGGTGCTATTCATACGTTCAACCAAATACGCGTCCATTTTCTTACAGTAGCTCATACGTCCGGGTTCAATTTGAAGCGCCTTATAGAAAAGGTCGTTTCGACTTGCGATGAGATTAATGAAGTTACGGATAGATCTTGGGGTGTGTGGAGCGCCATCGAGATGGATATGGATGCCGCAAGTACTGTTTGTCATGCCGCCAGCTTTACGCAAGCGGCGAACAATGTCTTGCATAGCATTAATATCTTCCCGATAGGTAAGGATGGGACTGACGAGTTCGCAGGAGTATTCACTTCCGGCGGACCGGCTGCGCCTTCCTTCGTGTCTGCGACAGGAAATACTGCTGTCGTACATGATCTTCCAGTTCCGTCCATCGGCAGGGGTTACAACATAGGTGTCATAGTAGTCATGAAGACGAGAGTATTCGCAATCAAAATACTTACTAACAACTTCTGCAGCCTGCTGACGTGTGATTCCGGTAAATTCGATCTCGATGCCGAACTTACTTGATAACATTTCTGTTTCGGACCTCCTTTCATAATGTGCGGTACACAATAGAGGTCTCTGCGGTACACGCAGAGATTCCTCTACGTGTACTTGAAACAGTTGGAGTGGTGATAAATTGTAAAGGTGCTTTTCCGGGGGTGGGGCCGGAAATATTTGACCGCTTTTAGCGAATATCTGTGTACCAGATCCTCGCAAGGAACCAATCAGGTGCGGTGTGTTTTATATTTGATTGGCTCCAGAACGAGAGTCTGATAGATTATGTTTGTGTTGGGCTATTAGACTCTGTGGTTTGTTCTTTCGCCATGCTTTTGGCGATCTCAATCAGTGCCTGACAGAGTTTTTCTATATCTACTTGTTCGCGGAATTCGGGAACAACGCGAACGTTGTCTGATTTCATTTTTCTTCCGCGAGGACTTTTATCTTTCACGTTGTTCTCCTTTCTGGAAGTATTTGAATGTTACTGGCTCAAAGGCCTGGGACATGTAAGCCGAGCTACGCTTACGATCCTGTTAGTGCAAGCCTAAGTCAGGAGTTTTGAGTTTTATTTGCTTTTTTCTGTCCACGACGTTCTATGCTTTCACAATAAGCATGAAGTTCCATGGCAAATTCTTCGATGGGCTCCGTCATACTTTCTGGCGTAGCACCGTGTTTAACTGCGGCGTCTATGACTCTACGGGCTCGTTCAAAGTCTTCATCAAGAAGTCTGAGCACCATATCGAAAGACTCGTAGATTTCAGTCAGCTCAATCACGTTCCAATCGATTTCCTTATTCGTCATGTCCGTCCTCCTGTTGTTCCATTTCACTGAGTACCTCTTCAAAAGTTTTCGGTGTTCCGATCACCTGATAGAGCAGCTCCACGGCAAGCGGACGAATCTCTCGGCGTATCTCGACTTCTACTTCATTTCCATACTCTTTCGCAGCGCCTATTAAACGAGCTACCGCGTAAACATCTGTTTTCAAATAGTGTATGGCTTGACGTATTTCGTCTTCAAATTCTTCGAGAGAGATCTTCTTGTTGTTTTGTTCTGTCATATAAATCCTTTCAGATTAAAGTTAATAAGGTCCAAGGTTCCGACTAGGTTTGCGTTACAGCATCATCACGCATCCGGCTTACATGTACCAGACCTTTGAGCTACACTCGGCGGCCTGGTAAGAAGGACGCGCAATTACGATTAAGTGTTAGTAGTAGTCGTTCCAGAAATGTTGCGGCGTAGCTGCTGTAATTCCGAGATATATAGATCGATCTGTTTGAGTAAGAGATCATCGCAGGAGCCGCCAAAACGACTGGCATAGAATCTCAAATCTTCAATTTTGCTAATTGCTTCATCGAAGAAAACTTTGTTCTTTTCTAAGGACTGCTTAGTCATAGTTTTTAAATCGGTAGATGCCATAAGTGTTCATCCTTTCTTAATCCGACCTGCGTATCCCAAGCCTCATTTCCAAATAAGATAAAATGCAATACCAAATAGGAGGTTTTAAAGTGCTATGGGTGGTTATAGGCTTGGGGTATGCAAGCCGGATCGTTTATTAATACATCTGTTCCTGATTCGCACCGTTTTTGATTAGCGATTCAAATTCTTCGGCCTTAATGACAACGAACATGTGCGGGCCTTTCTTGAAGCTCTCCTTGATTGCGTCGATGATCTTTTGCTTGCGATCATCGTTTACTACAATCCAAACCGGGATTGGAAATACCCCTTCATTTCGGCGCTGCTCAATGCCGGTGCTCAGATACTGATGGTAGCGTTTACACTTTTCGATAATGACCGGAATAGCTTCTGTGTTCATATCTATCTCAATAAACCAGCGGTCGATGTAACCGGCATTGCGAGTAACAACCGAGAGGTCTGGCTTCAATTGCATCATGTGACCATCTTGCCGATACGGTCGCCAGCAATCAGGTTCCCACTCAATGTTCTGCAACAGAATGTCCTTGTGTCTTCGAGATATCTCCACGAGCTGCACGTAACATTCCGCGATAGCAAGCGTGTGTTTTAAATGCGCGTAAGCTGGCTCAAGATAGCGGTGGCTGCGCTGTAGATTCTCGGCTCCGTCTTTTAAGTCGAGTAAGCGTTGCCCAGCTTCAGTCAGACACCAAACAAAGGATGCTGACCCGGCACGAACTCCGCCGATACGACGATCGAAGGTCTTCACGAGTCCATGCTTCTTGAGCTTCTTCATGTTATTTACGGCGTTCTGCATAGCAGTAGCAGGCTTAGCGGTAACTGGCACATGAAGTCTCTGAACCTGCCCGGTCAGAAGATACTTAGCCTGTTTTAGGGTTAGCAGAATCTCGAAGTCCCGTTCGCTGAGTCGGTCGATCAGCTCGATGAGTTGATTGCGTCCGAGCCGAGCGGGGCCGTCCTTAGGGGTGATAGGGAGAGATTCCGCTTGATTGCGGTAATCCTCTTTTCCCTTAAAATTCATGCTGTCGGGAAAACGGCGATCTTCGATGGCTAGCGGTCGGTCTCGAACAGGAGTACGAACAGGGGTGCGACGATTACGTTTCTTCTTGCTCATTTAACCGGCCCCCTCCCGAATGTGGTGCTCACAATCTCAGGGGGAGTTGTCTCATCAATGTTCTTTAACAGTTTCAAAAAGTCTTGATCTACCTGTTCAGCTGGCACACCATACTTGCTTTGGCTGTAGGCGCGGAACTCAGCTGGCGTACGCAGAGCGTTCATTGGTGGATATGTAACGCCGCGAATCCAGCCGGTAGACTTACCACCACTCATGAAGTTTGTGTAGACTTCATAACGTGGCAGGGTCATGAAGTCTAGAGCAGTAAGTTCCGGAGCCATGCTTGCCATGTCTTTTGCGTCGGCAGCATTCAGTCCGAAAGAGATCTTATTGCGAGCGTTCGCGTCAATTCCGGCTCGGATTTCCGGTGGTAGCTGCGCGCGGTATTGATGAGCCATCGTGATACCAACACCCAATCCTCTTGCCTGAGCAAGAGCGTCAGACAGGTCCGTAGGCAGACTCAAATAATCCTGAAGTTCATCGATATACATCGAAACAATATGTCTTTTCTCGGCAGGGATTTTGGCACGCGAAAGAGCCAATGTCCAAGTGAGCCCAACGATCATGGAGCCCAAAAGCTTGGCGGCTTCGGAACCAATTACGCCCTTATTAAGTGGCACCAACACGATCTTTCGTTTATAGAAAAGGTCGGTCAGCTGGAACTTCGGATTGCTCTGTCCGAGTACACTTCGAAGACCTGGCCGATACAAAAACTGGCGCATCTTATTCAGTACTGGAGCGATTTCTTGTTTACGTTCGGAGTCGCGCATCGCGTCATATTGCTTCCAAAACGGTTTAAGAACGATCTCGTCTTTGAGTTTGTTCGTGATACTATGACGGAACTTTTCGTTAGTAAGTAGGGTTGGCAGATGAAGGAGTGACGATCCTTCAGTTTCAGTAAGCGTAAGCAGTGCTGCGCTCAAAACATCCTGCGAACGGATGCCCCAATTCTCGGAGAATACTTCTTTAAAGACGGCAAGAATTGCATCGGCGACGAGCGCCTTATCTCCGGGGAGCGCTAATGGATTAAAACCAACTGGACACGGATCGGACGGCGAGATTACGGCGACATCATCTTTAAGTCCTTCCGGTAGTCGTTCAAGGATACGGTTAACGAGATCTTCTTTTGGATCGATGACTAGAACGGAGCGACCGGCAATAGCGTCAGCGAGAATCAGGTTCTCTAGTACTGTGGATTTACCGCTGCCGGTCGGCCCGATAATGTGCGTGTGCTCTAAGCTGTCTTGTGGACTGATGGATAACTTCTTACTGCCGATTACATTCTTGGTGTGAGCAAAAGTGCGATCGTTCATGCGGTTAGTAGGTTCCCGGTACCACTTGGGTAGCAGTGTGAGTTTCGGGTGCAGACCATCAGTGCCGGGGAGTTCTTCTTCCCCAAATGGCAGGAGCATGAAGGCGGGCATTTCTTTAGCAGATAAGCGGAGTGGAAAGCGCCATGGAGCGGTAGCATTGTTAAGACTAGTTGATCTTGTATCTGCAGCTTTGATTCTGACACCGGCAGATTCAAGTGTTTGAAAAGCGCTAAGGACACTGTTAATACGACTTATATTCCCTGCTTTCGATTCACCTGATGCGCCGACCCGAATGCAAGCTTCAAAACAATGCTGTTCGTTCTTTTCCTTGATCGCTTTCCGGGTATCCGTAGGCGCTTCGTCAACGCCATAAAGGATGACGCTGATCCATGATTGCCCCGGATCTGGTAAACGTTTCGCGGTGACTTGTGGCTTATGAGCCTTGCCGATAATGATCTGGACGACAGTTTCTTCTTCGCCCCGGACATTTGCCAGAGCGGCAAGTCCGGAGCGGATCGTAGCGGATATGGCATCCGTGTTAAGCGCTAGTCCAGGTTTCGTGACTGATACCTGACGTACGGTATTGACAGGCAAACGGTGAAAATCCTCAAGCGGATAGAATTGAACATCTAAGTAAGTCTTGAATACATTCTTGATTCTGGTAAGATATTTACTGTCAGCGCCAATGAGGTGTTTGACATATCCCCCGTGGCTACGTGATTCCCAGATTACAGGGCCACGGGGATTTTGTGTTGCAATATTGACCAGTGTATTAATGACCTGATCTATATCATATGGCCGCTGTATATATACTTCTGACCATTCAAGGTTTTCAAAAGAACGTTTAGCCATGGTTGCCCTCCTTATTTACCATTCGGAGTCGTGCACGCGCTTCCAAATGCGGTAGGCAACAACTCCCGCTATTACAACTGTAGCAATGATGACGAGAACGGGCCAAACTTGCATAATGAAGCATACGGCGAGCTTGATGAGGTATGCGGAAAGTGCGAGGACGATCGCGGCTTCCAGCAGCCTTTCTAACCATCTTCTTGGTTGATTGTCCATTGATCATTCGACCTCCTCCTTGTTCGGCAATACTGCCTTGCTTGAATATTTCGGAACTGGATAGCCAGGGATGTAGATATCTGACTCGATCTCATTTCCCCAGACATCCCATTCGTTGGGATAGGCGGTCGTTGGACGGCGACGGGCGAAAAGTTCTAAGTATGGAGCATGGCTGATACGTTCAATGATCGGGAAGAATTCTTCCGGTTTATGTGAGTGGTCTTGGCGTGGCGCTCGAACGAGCGACGGCTGGCTTTTGAATTTAACTTCCGGCTTGCCGCGTACACCAAGCAGCAGAGTCTCATGCGTATGGCGCAAATATCTGCCGAGGCCGAGATAGTATTTATCCCAGATCATTTCATCCACATATCTAAAGCCCCATGCCTTGATAACCTCCAATCCTTCAGGAATGAGTCCCTGCGGGACCCAGAGCCAAAGCAGGGCGTCATCGGCGCAGATGTCTTCAATAGGCATCTCCTTGATGCGGTCAATGGTCATCAAGTCATAGTGGTTAATAGCGCCAAGTTTTCCCTTCTGGTTCTTAGCCCAAGGCGGATCGGCATAGACCGTCTTATACATTCTTTTTGGCATTCTTGATCACCTCCTTTCCAGTTTGTGTTGCCAAAAGATCGTGAACTGACCGGTTATTATTCTGTGCTTGTTTCATAGTCGAAATCCTTTCTGTAAATGTGCGCCCCTCTTGCCGGGCATTAAACCACAAAACATAGTTGCAAAAAAGACAATTTTGTGTTGAGAATTGGAGCGAACCTGATATCGCTAACAGAGGTAGAATAGCAATTAAGGGCACGTGATTTTTGATGTAGTTTTTTTGACATATGACCTTATTTTTGGCGTTTTTAAGCTGGTAGAAGACTTGGATCGGCAAGTGTACCTTCCAGACGATATTCCCTGCTGCTGGGGCCAGAAACGGCCTGTGCCGCCGAGAAAACACTCGAGAGGTATCCTTCTGCGATGGTGCGGTAGCTGCGCACAGAAAAGCCGTCTTTGCCCGCCACGTTTGCCATCTCCTGAATAATGGCCGGGGCGATATATTTGAGTTTGATACCATACTCGAAGCCAGTATTCAGGATGGTCTTTGCGATGATGCGGATCTTTGCAGTATCGGAGAGCGGTTTAAACTCGGCAAAGCCAGAAAACCTTGTAGCGATCTCCGGCAGGACACCAGTTCTTACCAAGGCACGACGCGCTTTCTCGTTCTGTTCATAGATGTGTTGTACCAAAGATTGCTCTGATTCTTTGGGACCTTCCTTGTATTCCACGCTCACCGCATCGTCAACATAAGAGATATCTTTGATATCTGTATTTATGGCAAATCCAATGGGATGCTTTTTGACGCCAAGTTCTCCAAGGGGACTATTAGTTGTGAAGATATGTATGGAATGCCTGAAGTCATACTCACGGGTGTGATCAGGAAGCTCCTTGTTAGAAGCACATCTACCTTCGTCCATGATCCCCATGAACAACTTCAAGACCGCTGGATGGCTTTTTTCTACCTCATCCCAAATGAATACCGTATATGGATTCTCGACTACGGAGTAGAATACGGGAGGCTCATCATGTCCAATATATGAAGCAGGAGCCCCAGTCAGGTTATGAACAGTATGCGCCTCAGTATAGGTGTTCAGATCTACCCAGACAACACCGTACTTGTGGCTGCAGTACCGGGATAAAAGGTCTCCGATCGCTTTGGCTAGTTCGGATTTTCCCGTTGCCGGAACCCCGTAGAACAGAAGCGTTAATGGCCGTTTCGGATTGGGCTTAGCGAGATGAGCGGCTAGCTGATATGAGACGATATCCACTGCCGAGTCCTGCCCGATAACGGTTTTACGGAGCTCGTTTCGGATGAAATCAAAACTCAGAGTGACAACTTCGTCCTTGGGGATAGTAATGGCGTCAAAGTCCGTAATGTTATCCTCTACCGTTACTATTGGTGGAATATCTGGTGGTATGTCTGCCAAGTCATCCGGCAGCTGCTGGCAGAAGGCCCGGAGGCGATCCATAGTGTCTGCCATGAACGAGCCATCTGAAAATAATCGTTGCAGGACAGGATCGTCTCCGGTATAAGATATTTCTTCATTGAAGAATAAGATGTATCCTTGATCACTCCGAAAGAATCCGATAGTAGTGCTTTCGGGGGAACAGCCAGGGTACAAGGCGACGTTATCGAAGAAATATGGCCTCATAGATGGCAGGCTATCGATCTTATGCTGAAGCCATTCGAAATCCTGTGCGCTAGTATTGCGAAGATCTGAAAGCTTCTCCATATGTCAGACCTCCCTTGTGTCGGCTATTGAACCTTTAAGCGCCAGAAGGTCGCCGGTCCCACCGCAGAGTGGACAAGTCTTAAAACCGTTGGCTTCATTATTTGGTACCTGCGGAATCCAGACCGTATCGTCAAAGAAGCCATAATCTGGAGTGATAGTCCGGTCGAAAACATGCAGCCCAAGATGATCTCCGGCAAATGGCGACATCCGCACCTGAACGAAGTTACGGTCCGCTACCATGTCCAGCATGTTGCTGTAACGGGAACGTTTATCTTCGTGGTACATCAGAAGCATTAAGGCGATCTTACCTTCGATGGCATTCATTCTGAGCGAAGAAAAATAATCTGAAGCGTTTGAAGTGACATTGTTGTGAAAGCCGGCTTCGTAAGCGTCGTATCTGCTGCCAAGCGCACACCTGGGGCAGCTATTATTTGTGACACCAGGATAGCTGAAATAAACTTCTCCACCTTCTCCGCCAGCATAGAGCTGGGCGGCAAGATAAGGGATTCCATACTTCATGGCAAGATTAGCTGTACGAGACTGGGCTGGAAAGGAATCAGTTAAGCCGCAGATAAGGATGTCGGTAGGATCATTGACGAGCTTTTTACCGACCAGGGATTCAAAGTCTTTATCCGAGAAACGGTTGTCAAGCTTGAGCGAAGCCGCAGTGACGTGAGCCTTTGGATTAATATCTAAGATGCGCTCCTTGGTGGCGTTTACTTTACGTTTGCCATTTTCAGATACGACCGAATGCTGCGTGGCGACATTAACACCTTCGGCGTAGTCGTGATCTATGAGCAGGAAGTTACTAACACCACATCGGGCTAAGCCCTCATAGAGACCACGGCCACTGCCGGCTCCAACGCCTATGACCAACTTTTGATTCAGAACTTCTTCGGGAAGTTCTTGCTGGATACGTGCAAACAGATCGAGCTCAGGCTCATTGACTGTCTGCGTGGACGTTGCGGGAAATGCAGGTGGTCTTAGTGTCATTTCACTGACACGGCCATTTCTTGAAATGCGATAAGTACTTACTAGCATGTGACCGGCCTCCTTTCGTATTCGGGTTGAACGATGAGGATATAGAACTCGGGAAGGTCTAAAGCATCCATGATCCGCTGGGCGTACTTAATATCTGCCCCGGAGGGGTGAGTATATCCTTCCGGGTGCGAATGTACGTTGCCGATCAAGTGTACACCGGATTCATCCCATTCCTGGAGCTTCCGGTTTACGGCTGAAATATCCGGCGTATAGGTGGCTGCAGAAGTTTCAGCGGTATGGTCAAAGTAGAAGTGGTCGATAGTATTACCGTTACTGGAACCAAGAAAGCCACCCGTCTCGGCAGGCAGACTGCCGATGGTTGCCTCAATCTGGTCAGCTACCTCGTCCGTTATACGCAGACAAGGCGGGATCGGCGGTTTAGGTGGCTTAGGAAATATGATTGAAATATCTCTTAACATAGGTTGCTCCTTTCAATGATTAATGTCGGATACGATTTGATTGAAACTTCTGTATTCATTTGGCTTAACATATAGGGCTGTCGCGTCTGCCCAGAGGGAGGCAACGGCCTTAGCCTGATCAAAAGTGTCGATCTTGCCCGCCCAACAGATATATTTGTACGTATCCCGGGGGTCATGCAGCCAGTGAGCATCGTGCGAACTATGGTCATGTGAGCCGTAGTCTATACTGTTGATGACGTAGATCCGCCAGCCATCGTCTTCTGAAAGATGCCAGAACACGAAATCGAAGGTCAAAGAGTCATCACTGCTCCGATACTTCAGCCGTTCGTATGGATGTCTTTGGAGTAGTCTAGGAATGCGAAACATGTGTTTCCTCCTTTCGAAGAGTGGGAGGGAGTCCCGGGCCAAAACCGAGGCTCCCTCAATTGGGGATCAAGAACAGATCCCCGAAGAGATTGAGCAATCAGGGTTTAGCAGAAAGTGCCAGCCGGGAGTTCCTGACCTTCGCGGCCGCCCTGAAATGTTCCTTCAGGAATAGACATATAGAACTTCGTCATGTGCATTCACCTCCTCTCTAGTGGATTGAAGAAAAGCGAGAAGATGTTATAATATAAGTGTTTTTTGAGGCCTTTGAGACCTTCCCAGCTTTTCTTTCTGAGCGTATTGTAAATGTTTAAGAAACGATAATTATGACCTTGATATGACTATGAGTTGACCTACGGTTGACCAAAGAAAAGAGTTGGTATTTATGTTTAATGAGTATCGCGTTTTGAACTATGAATCATTTGAGCATATAGTGGTTGCTCATTGTAAGAATTTGGTTTATGAGAATAGAACACGGATTAACGAGCTAACTGGCAAAGAGGAACGTGTTTATAGACTTGCTCCGATTTCGCAGTACTATTTAGATTTGGAGATATTGTTGCCTTCTGGCCTAACGCAGGATGAGGCGGATCAGCTCGTTTATAGGGTTGAGTCCGATAAGAAGAATCCTCTGAGCGAGACATTCTTGTCTAAGTGCAGGAATAGCAAAAAATCCCTTCCGCGCCCGATACGAATGGCTTATTTAAAAGAAGGCGCTGTAGATCTAGTACGGTCATCATTTGAGACTGATTTGGATTCCCAGATATACGGCGACGATAAGTTGTATGTAATCCATGAATTGATGAGTGTGATTGATCGAGATTTAACGATCCCGCGAGTCTATAGGAGTATTTTCAAAAAATACGCAAGTAAGGATACGATGCCGTCATTCTTAGCTGAGATTTTCGTTTTTGTGATGACAAAAGATATAAGTTCGCGGATCATGGAGCTTGAAGAGGAGGAAAGGCAGCATCCTTTGGTTAATCATTTAGTACAGCGCGTTGTTGATGAGGTGGCACAGTTTGGAAAAAGCGGCTACTTTATTCCAGTCCTTAATCTTTTAAATACGTATGTCACAGAGATTCCTAGAGGTGAAGAAAACAGAGATTTCTCCGATATTGATGTTACTTATTTTGTTGAAGGAACGAAGGATTACTGTAATGATTTGGTAACTAGCGACGAGGAAGCGCGGACTTATGAAGGGCTGGCTGCTTATAGCACTGGAAGAAGTCTGCGTAATTTAATGAAGGACTATATGGAAGCTGAGAAAGACTTGATTGCTAGATTGTCCGCAAAACATCATATGCTGTATGACATAGATATTCAGAAAGATGGCGACTTGTATATAGCGGGACCGAGGAAGAAATCAAAGAGATAACAGAAGCCGCGTCTAAGCTACTTAGGTAAGACGCGGCTTTACTAATGAATTGCGTGTTTTTGAACGCTAACTTTTGTTTGAAAAATCAGATTCGCGATGATATAATAAACAATAGCAGTTTGCGGAGAAAGATTAGTGAGGATACTACTATGAAAGTAAGCTATAAAAAGCTCTGGAAGCTACTTATAGATCGAGACCTGAGAAAGAAAGATCTCGAAGAAATGGCTGGAGTAAGCCACTATGTAATGAACAAGCTTACTCATGGAGATAATGTAACGACGGATATTCTGGGGCGAATATGTAAGGCGCTCAACTGCCCGTTGGATGACATTATGGAGTTTATTGATGATGAATCATGATATGATAAGAACAGTAGTGGTTCATGGTATATTTAAGCGATTCGTAGTTTGCGAATGTGAGGCGCATTGATGGCAAGACCTGAGATAAATGGGGCATATTTGAATATTTGTACTGATATCATCATCTGCGAAGAGCTTGAAAAGATGCGCGAGGCAGCCAGACGAACAAAAACAACGGCAGCTGAAAGTGGGCTCGCGTCTTATTTACAGGACTATGAGAAAACACAGGTGAAACTCGGAGCCTTAAAAACTAATAAGAAAGGGTAACTGCATAATGAGCAATTTGAAGATTTTTTCCTTCTTTTCAGGGAGCGGATTTTTAGACTTGGGCTTCGAGATGGCCGGATATCAGATTGATTTTGTGAATGAGTTCTATCCGGCTTTTATAAATGCCTATAAGTATTCAAGAGCCCAGATGGGTCTGAGAAAACCAGAGTTTGGATATGCCAATACTGAC
>JAFUCA010000033.1 GCA_017459895.1 Bacillota bacterium
ATAGTAGGAATCGAACCCGAAAGGGCTGGATTATTAACCCTTTGAACGGACATTCGAGATAATCACTTTTCAGGGATGGTAAAATCTCGTAAAGCCCTTACCAAACACTTAAAAACAGGGAATGCTTATGACCGAAGAGACTCAGGATTCGAGATTTCGATCAGAAACATTCATTGATATCTCTGATTGAGAGCACTGGTCAGCCTTTACAGAAAGGAACTTTCGAGATTAACGGTACCTTTGGATACTGATATCTCGAAAACTCGTTATTGGACTTGTTGCCTATCAATGAATCGCCAGCCTTTGCAGAATCCGAAAAAGGATTAGGTTGTGTGGTGAACGCATGCTATAGTAAGTTAAAGAAAAATTCAGAGAGCATATATCAAAGAGGGGGATGTGCAAGAAAAATTGTCAATCAGATCAGACAGACAAGGTTTCTGATATGCTTGATTACAAAGTCGCAGATGGTATTCTGTTACACATGAGAGGAAAGCTTATTAGAAACAAGGTGTGTCTCAACGATCACGAGTATAATACAGTGAAGCTTTTTTGCAAAGATAATATGAAGTGATCCCACAATTGTAGGTGCCCGTATTATGAGAAGGTATGAAACTAATCAAAAGCGCGGATTACAGATGAAGTGTACGGGTGGGATCAGATGCCTACGCAGATGTGAGGTAATGGTACTGATGGGAATATTGAGTTCATGAGACATTCTCGTAGGGCCAAAGCCCTTCAGGTGTATGCTATAGATTTGATCAATTGTTTTCTGGTTTAGTTTCATGGTGATGTCTTCCTTTTCGTAGGGTGATGATTGCTCAGAGTTGACTACATTGCAAGTCTTTTTTTCATTCAAACGAGGAATCGCCAGCCTTTGCAGAAGTAGAAAAAGGATTAGGCCATGAGGAGAACGCATGCTATAATGGGTGTATAGAAGAATTCAGAGAGGAAAAGTTATGAGGAATTACTATAGCACTATCAGCGGCGTGATTCTGACATTCTCGGACATCAAGACAAATGAGAATGGTTTTGAAACGATCCTGGCAAGATTCGAACGACCCAATGAATCTGGATTTGATTTCACAGAATGGAAATTGCCGTGTATATGTAATATTAAATCATTTGGATTCTCAGAAGATGAAATCATGGAGCAGGAACGGTATCTTCGTAATAATGCCCCGCTGATCTGGGATATTGCCAGGGAGGAGATGGTTAAAAGTGCCTAAGGCCTTAATCGACTTTCTCGGGTATTCTTTTTTCTTCTGGTCGAATGAGAATTATGAGCCGCCCCATATTCATGTCAGCAAAGGGAAGCCGTCAGAGAACAGCGCGAAGTTCTGGGTTCGGGATGATGAAATTGTAATGGAGCATAACAAGGCAGGCATTCCGGCGAATGACCTGAAGAAGATTCAGAAGTATATTAGTCTGAATAAAAAGGATATCATTTACGAGTGGTATAGACATTTTAATGGATAGGATAAAGCGTTAGAGCCGGTCGATATTTCTGCATTTCGGAATAATTGTTTTAAAGCAACGATACATCGAAATCCGTATATGACAGCAGGGACTTATGGCATTCTGAATTAAAAAGCGGCATATACTGCCGCCGCAATGCGAAATGTTTATGTGTCTGACTGCGCCACCGTGAGCTTCAGACCAAGAGGCCGCATGATCTTGATCAGTGTATCGATGTTCGGCGTGGTCTTAAAGGATTCGATCCTTGCCACTGAAGACTGCGGGATTCCGCAAAGCGCAGCAAGCTCGCGCTGAGTGATACCAAGCTGATTGCGCTGCTTGATGACAGCGCCGACAATGGAAGCGAGTTCTTCGATCTCCTCCATGTCCTTTTTGCTTTCGGGATCGATGCTTTTGACATAGTCTTTGTAATCATTCCAGGTTCTCATGACTATTTCGCCTCCTTTCTGGAAATATAGTCGTCACGTTCTGCCTTTGCCTTTTCGATTTCCCGGCGGGGAGTCTTCTGAGACTTCTTCCGGAAATGATGCAGCAGAACAAAGGTGTCGTTTTTATAGTAGAAGTAGAAAACGCGATTGCTGCCTGGGCGCAATTCCCAGATATCCTCCTCGAGGTGCTTGGTAACGTTCTCCGGCAGACGGGTACCGTTGTCCTGCAGAAGCTGAATATATAAACTGGCCTGTTTGTATTGTATGCGGGCATCCTTGCTGGTTTTGGATTTTTCGCGGAGTTCTTCGAGAAAATCCCATAGTTCGGATTCTCCGTTTGCTTTTTCATAAAACTCAACGGTGTACTTCAATGGTGAGCTCCAATCTGTTTCCTCTCAAGAAGATGATAGCATAAATGCTATCACGCGTCAATATTCTGGAATAAAGAATAGTGCACGGAGGCAACATGGTGCAGTCATGGAATATGGAGAACATTCATAAACAAATTGAGGTAGGGACACTTCTTCGGAGGCACTGGGAGCGGAGGAACTGGGCAAACCGGACATCCCGCATGGGCAGATGGAAACCAGCCTCGAAAAGGCTATGCAGGAAGCACAGTCAGAGATTCTGGAAGGAAGTGATGGGAACTACGGCATGAACAGTGTGTTCTGGTGCGCCATTTATATTTGGTGGTGCTTCTGGAAGGCAAAGGCTGCCAGCATTTTCGCCAAAGCCGCCGGGGCAGACACCATCCAGGACCAGACGGTTCGCTCTAAGGCCATCTGTATTTTTATTAATCCGTCGAACGAACATTCGAGATAATCACTTTTCAGGGATGGTAAAATCTCGTAAAACCCTTACCGAACCCTTAGAAACAGGGGATGTTTATGACCGAAGAGACTCAGGATTCGAGATATTGATCAGTAATATTCATTGATATCTCTGATTGAGAGCACTGGTCAGCCTTTACAGAAAGGAACTTTCGAGATCCGCGATATCTTTGGATGCTGATATCTCGAAAACCCGTTATTGGACTTGTTGCCTATCAATGAATCATTCTCCAACCAATAAGCGCGATTCGGCCGGTTGACGCGATACAAACGGAATGACAGAATCGTAATAGACAAAATAAACAAAAATAGACAAGAAAAACAAAAGGGCTCGAAAGGAGTACAACAGAAAATGAGAGACAATGTGTTTTCGCCAGCCTTTGGAAATAAGCCAAGAGCATTGGTTGGCAGAGATCATGATATGCAGATTCTAATCGATGGACTGCACGTCTTTCCCGGGAACAAAGAACGGGCACGGCTGATCATCGGCCAAAGAGGTTTGGGCAAACCGTTATGATGCTGGAGCTTGCAGAGTACGCCAGGGCCAACGGATATATTGTTGCTTCTCCAACGGTAGTTTCTACAGATATGCTGGATAGAATTCTGGAAAAGGCCGAGTCTGCGCACAAAGGCGTTCTGATTCTGGTAGATGAAGTACAGTCAAACAGCGAAGAATTAAAAAAACTGATCATAGCATATCAGGAAGCTGTAGGAGAAGGAAAGAACGTAGTGATCGTATGGTTGACAGAGCCCATCCGGCAACTCATAAACTCATGAAAAAACGGTGACCGTTCAGTCACCGTTTCCTGGTGCGGATAAAAGGATTTGAACCTTCACGATATCGCTATCACACGGACCTGAACCGTGCGCGTCTGCCAATTCCGCCATATCCGCCCATTGGCCTGTCGCTCACTTGCGACTTTTTTATTATACATCATTTTTGATAAAATTCAAGCCCTAATTTTATATTTTTTTTCGGATTCCTACACACAACATATGGTGCCTTATGTTATAATGGATAAAGTTTGTAGAGTATATATTGAGGCAGGAGCATGACAGACAAAAAAACTGATAATAATATATCGACGAATCCGGATTTCGGGCCGAAGATCGATCGCGCTACGGGCAGGATCGAGTTCACGGACAGTTACACCGAGTTTATGAGCTCGTTTCAGAAGGAAGGAGAAGACACAGAAGATTACATAACGGAAGAGGAGCGAAAGGAAGCGCTGGAGGAGCGCCGGCAGCTGAGAAAGCGCCGTCAGCGCCGTCGCCGGAGGATCATTGCGGGCTGCACCGTCATTGCGGCGGTGGCCGTCATTGTGCTGTTCACCCTGGGCCAGTTCAATTCTGCCTATGACAGCGAGGATGATTTCGAGAGCTTCGCGGATTCCCATTTCCGCAAGATGCACGTGATTCCCGAAACGAAGGACCGGCTCGTGACCTACCAGTACGGCGAGACCGTATCCTTTGCCTATCGGTTTGATCCGTCGACCAACGAGGAACTGGCCGTGTTCCGGGATCAGCAGGTCGAGGACCTGAAGAAGGACTTTGAGAAGTCCGTCAAGAAGAAGATCAAGGAGCAGGGCGAGAATCGGGGAAGCCTCTTCCATAAGGACACCAACTACGCGATGCTGTTTGACTCAGCGGTCTACGATTCCGGCAATGGCGCGCTGACCATGGCGATCTACGCGGTGGAGTACAATGAAGTCAACCGTAAGATGCAGCCCGTGCAGACATCCGTCCAGACCTATCTTCTGGATGCGAATACGCTGCTGCAGCTCAGCCCCATGCAGCTTCTCACCCCGGATTACAAAGAAAAGGCCGCGGTCTTCTCGAAGGAATACATTCAGAAGACCTACGATGAGGAGCAGATCCGTCCCGACGCGGATGCATATATCAAAGAAGACGACAGCAACTACAACCAGATCGTCCTGTCCGACGGGGAAATGACCGTGTTCTTCGATGAAGGAACGGTCCTGAACGCGGAGGAAGGCGTTGTGGCGGTCACGGTCCCGAAGGTCTATCTGGGCACTTCCCTTCGCAGCAAGGTCATCACCCGGTACATTGATCCGAACAAGCCGATGGTTGCCATCACCTACGATGACGGACCCGGAGGAGACGCGGAGAAGAAGATCCTGAAGACCCTGAAGAAATACGGCGCGGTCGCGACCTTCTTCTATGTGGGAAACCGGGTGGAATACGATCAGGAGAATGTGAAGACCGCCTATGAACAGGGCTGCGAGATCGCCAACCACTCCTGGGATCATTCCGATCTGACCGGACTGTCGGACAAGGGGGTCCGTTCCCAGCTTAAGAAAACCAACAAGGCCATCAAGGCGGTCATCGGCGTGAAACCCGAGCTCTTCCGGCCGCCCTACGGATCCTACAACGATTCCGTCATGGACGCGGCAAATATGCCGGCGATTCTCTGGGATGTGGATACCGAGGACTGGCGCTCCAGAGATGCGAAAGCTGTCTATAAGGTCATCAAGAAGACCAAGAAGCTGGACGGCAAGATCATCCTGATGCACTCGATCTACGACTCCACCGCCAAGGCCACGGCGAAGATCGTTCCGTATCTTCAGAAGAAGGGATATCAGCTGGTCACCGTCAGTGAGCTGATCAAATACAAGAGCGGTGAAGCTCCAAAGGCTGGACATTCCTATTAATACATCAAAGACAACAGGAGACACGAATCCATGCTGATCACAAGAAGAAGCGACTACGCGCTGCGGATCTGCCGGGTGCTGCAGGACGGGAAGATTCATAACGTTACAGAGATATGCCAGGCAGAGGACGTTCCGAAGGCCTTCGCCTACAAGATCCTCCGGGAGATGGAGCAGAAGTCCATCGTTCATTCCGAACGGGGAAACCGGGGCGGATACTGCCTCAATGTCTCGCTGGAGGACATCACGCTGTTCGATATCGTGATGGAACTGGACGATGACGTTTCCATGATCCATTGTGTGAAGGAAGGGTGCCCGCGGGATACGGAGGAGCAGCCCTGCCGGATGCACGAGGAGATCGTCCGGATCCAGAGCATTCTGGTCACAGAGATGCGGCGAAAGTCCATCGCCGAGATCCTGGGCTAGCCCCGCAGGAGGGCGAGGGCGCGCTTCATATCATCGGGAAGAGGAGCTTCGATTCGAAGCTCTTTTTTGCTGACCGGATGGATGAAACGAAGGGAGGCGGCGTGCAGGGCCTGGCGCCCGATGAGCTCCGGACAGGGGCTGCCGTACAGCAGGTCTGCGGCCACCGGATGGCCGATGTGAGACATATGGACCCGGATCTGATGCGTCCGGCCGGTGGCAAGGCGAAGGCGCACCAGCGTGAAGCCCTCCGAAAACCGCTCCAGCACCTGGTAATGGGTAATCGAGGGCGCACCGCCTTCGCACACCCCCCGGCAGGGGCTGTCCGGATCGGGATGGCCGATGGGGAGGTCGATGGTTCCGGATTCCTCCGTCAGAATGCCGCACACCAGAGCCACATACTCCTTCGAGATATGGTCTGTCTTCATCTGATGCACGATGTCGTTCTGCACATAGGCGTTCTTCGCCACGATCAGAAGACCGGAGGTATCCATGTCCAGCCGGTTCACGAAGCGGATCTTGAAGGGATTGCCGTTTTCCCCGGCATGGGAATCCATATACACCATCAGCCCGTTGGCGATGGTGCCGTGGGTGTGGCCTTTGGTCGGATGAACGGTCACCCCCGGCTGCTTGTTGATCAGCATCAGGTGACTGTCCTCATAAACGGTCTCGATGGGAATGTTCTCCGGAAGGAAGTGGCTGCGGTCCTCCGGAAGGCGGATCAGAAGTACGTCTCCAGCCTTTGCGCTGACGTAGCCGGGGACCGATTCGCCGTTGAGAAACACCCGGTGCTCCCGCTTGATGCGGCCCCGCAGCCGGGAGGAAAAATCAAAATGACGGCGCATCAGATCCCGGACCTGCGCGCCATCCTCTTCCTTTGTTACGATATGCCTGAATTCCGTCATGCTGGTCTCCTTAGAGGAACTTGTCCTTGACCTTGCTCCAGAAGTCGTAGCCCTTGAGCCGGATCAGATGCACCGAGGTGTTGGAAACCCGCACTTCGATGCTTTTCACGTTGTTATAGGCCGTCTCGAAGCCGTCGTTGTTGATGTAGATCCGGTTCTCCCGGGATTCCGGAATCACCCCCAGAGACAGATCCGCCGGCAGCAGGATGCTGGAGGTAAACGACCGGTAAGCAGTGGTGTTCATCGGCGCGATGGGGGTGACCTGCAGCAGGTTCAGCCGGGGATCGGCAATGGATCCTCCCACCGAATAGTTGTAGGCGGTGCTCCCGGCGGAGGTCGCCACCAGCAGACCGTCACCGGAGAACTTCTCGATGTACTGATTCCCGATGGAGATGGACAGATGGACCGAGTAGGAACGGCGGCCCTTGATGGTGATCTCGTTAAGCCCCATGTGCGGGTGCTTATGGCCGTCCACCGTCGTGACGATGGCCCGCACCGTATTCAGCTCCTGCAGGTTGTATTCGCCGGATTCGTACTGCTCGATGAACTGGTCCAGATCCGAAGGGAGCACGTCCTGAAAGAATCCCAGATGGCCGGTGTTGACGCCGACGATGGGGCAGCCCGGGAAGTCGCATCGATGGATCGCCCGCAGGAAGGCTCCGTCGCCGCCGACGCAGACGATCAGATCCGTATCATCGTCGAACTGGTCACGCACCAGATAGCCCCGCGCCTGCAGTTTCTCCTTCATGCAAAGGCTGGTCTTCTCGGACAGTTCTTCGCCGTTGTGAAAGATCGTAATGGTCTTGCTGCTCATATCAATTCCTCAAATTCATCCAGAATATCGGTAAAGGTCTTCATCGCGTCGCGGATCGGCTCCGGCCGGCTCATGTCCACCCCCGCGATCTTCAGAAGCTCGATGGGATGGTCGGATTCCCCGGTGCGCAGGAAGTCGATGTAGCGGTCCGCAGCGGGTTTTCCCTCGGTCAGGATCTTGTGGGAGATCGCGGTGGCCGCGGAATACCCGGTGGCGTATTTGTATACATAAAATGCATTATAGAAATGCGGGATCCGGGCCCATTCGTAGCGAATGGTGTCGTCCCGTTCGACGGCCGGACCGTAATATTTGTCGTTGAGGGCCTGATAGGTATCGCACATCCAGTCCGCCGTGAGCTGTCCGCCGGCCTCAATCTCCTTGTGGGTCAGATCCTCGAACTCCGCGAACTGTGTCTGGCGGAACAGGGTGGTCCGGAATTCCTCCAGGTGCATGTTCAGCAGGTACTTTCGCATCTCCGGCTCCGTCTGGGTCTGCAGCAGGTAGTGCATCAGCAGGGACTCGTTCACCGTGGAGGCCACCTCGGCGGTGAAGATGGAATGACTTCCGTAGATATAGGGCTGAGTCTCCCGAGTGTACCGGGCATGCATGGAGTGGCCCATCTCATGGATGATGGTAAAGACATCCTTCAGGGTATCCGTGTAGTTGAGCAGGATGTAGGGGTAGCTGTCGTAGCAGCCGAAGCTGTAGGCGCCGCTGGTCTTGCCCTTGTTCTCGTAGACGTCGATCCAGCGCTGCTCGATGCCTTCGTTCATCTTCGCCAGATAATCTTCCCCGAAGGGCTGCAAAGCCTGGCGCATGATGTCCAGACCTTCTTCGAAGGAGACCCGGCGGTCGGGGATCTGAATCAGGGGGACGTACATGTCGTACATGTACATTTTATCCACGCCGAGAAGCTTCTTGCGAAGCTGAGTGTAGCGGTGCATCTGGGGCAGGGTCTCATTCACGACATTCACCAGATTGTCGTAGACCTCCGCCGGGATGTTGTCACCGGACAGGGCCGCCCCCCGGGCGGAATCAAACCGGCGGATCCGGGCGGTCACCACGTCGGTCTTCGTATTGTAGTTATAGGTGGTGGCGATGGTGTTGATCAGCTTCTTGTAGGAATCGTACATGGACTCATAGGCCGCCTTGCGGACGCTGCGGTCGTGGCTTTCCATGAACTTGATGTAGCTTCCGTGGGTCAGGGCAGCTTCCTCGCCGTCCTCCCCCCGGATGTTCGCAAAGGTCATGTCGGCGTTGTTGAGCATGGTGAAGATGTCGCCGGTGGCGCCGGTCACTTCTCCCATCTGGGCCAGGATCGCTTCCTCGTTTCCCTCGAGGACGTGGGCCTTGAGCCGCAGAGCGTCCCGGATCGCGAACTCATAAACTGCCAGATCCGGGGTATCCTCCAGATAACCCAGGAGCACATCTTCCTCGGCCGCCAGCAGCTCGGGAGAGAAGAAGGCCATCGCCGCGCTGACGTAGGCGATGACGGACATGCACTGATCGGACAGGGCCTGGTAGCGGCTGACGGAATTGTCCTCGTCTCTTCGCATATGGGCGTAGACGTAGATCTTCTCCAGCCTGCGCCAGATCTCATCCTTCGCCCGGTAGGCGTCCGCCAGCTGCTGACCGCTTTCGGTCAGGTGCCCGGCATAGGTGTTCTGATACTCGTCGGCCGCGGTCTTAATGTCCGCCAGCTGCCCGTCCAGAACAGATTCATCGGGGATCATCGCTTCCAGATCCCACTGGTATTTCGGGTCCATTTCGGTTCTGTTTTTTGGTTGGTCTTTCGCCATTTGCCGCCTCCTGATTGTTTACTTTATGATATTCGTATTGTATAATACTTTAGTTAATGATTCAATGACCGGAAGGAAATAAGTACGCATGGACAACAGACCGATCGGGTTTTTTGATTCGGGCCTCGGAGGCCTTACCAGCATCCCTTATCTGATGAATACGCTGCCTCAGGAGAGGGTCATCTATTACGGTGATACGGCCAGAACCCCCTATGGTTCCAAGGCGGTCACCACCATCCGCCGCTTCAGCAGGGAGATCACGGATTTCCTCGTGGAGAGCAACGTGAAGATGATCGTCATCGCCTGCAACACCATCAGCTCCACCTGTCTGGGGGAACTGCGCCAGAGGTTTCCGGACATCCCCATCGTTGGCATCATCACGCCGGCCGCCCAGGAGGTGGTCAATCAGTGCGATACGGCCAGCCGCATCGGCGTCATCGGCACGAAGGTCACCATCGCCAGCCATGCCTACCGGAATTTC
The DNA here is from genome assembly GCA_017459895.1 of Bacillota bacterium. Lineage (GTDB taxonomy): Bacteria > Bacillota > Clostridia > Peptostreptococcales > Anaerovoracaceae > Lentihominibacter. The sequence goes on from JAFUCA010000033.1 coordinate 9,826, forward strand.
ATCGAGGAGCTGAAGCCGGAGCTGTCCATTTTTGAGACGGCCTGTCCAGCCTTTGTGCCTCTGATCGAAGAGGGAATCATCGACAATGAAATTATGGATATGACCATCCGTTACTATATGGACGATTTCGTGGAAAAGAACGGGCTGGATACGGTGGTGCTGGGATGCACCCATTATCCGCTGATCCAGGAGAACATCTCGCGGATCTACCCGCAGCTTCGGATCATCAATCCCTCCAGCGTGGTCATCGGTCAGATCGACCGGATCCTGACGGCCCGGGATATGCACGCGGAGAATTCGGACTTCACCAACGTGTTCTACGCCAGCGACCTGTCGGAGAATTTCGTGAACATGATCGACCATATTTTCGCGGATGTGGATGAGGATAAGAAGGTCAAATTCATGAACTTTGACCTGGAGAAGGAACGAAAGAATGGACTTTTATGAGTTGCTGGAATATCTGGATCTGGAATCGGCCGCGGAGTTTGAGTACTTCGAGGCGATGGCGGATCTGATCGAAAGTGAAGAGGACATCGAGCAGGAGGCCGTGTTCGCGCTGTTTGAAGGGGCGGATGAGACCATGATCTCCGAGCTTCTGGAGGACTGGTTCGAGGACGTGCTGGAGGGACTGCCCGAAGACAGCGGGGAAATCTTCTCACTGATGCACCAGATCAAGATGACGCTGATCGGACTCTCCCAGAACCGGGAGGACGAGAGCGACCTGCGCCGGCTGGTGGATGAATTCTGCCGGTTCCGCCGGTGGTATACAGAAGAGGCCGATGTGGAGCTGACGCCGGAGGACGGGGGCGCACCGATCCACCAGTGTCTGCGGGATGCCATCACGACTTCCCGTATGCAAAGGCTGGGGGGAGCGTCTTATCGCTATTCCTTTGAGGATGCCCTGGGGTACGAGCTGGACAGCCACACCATGTCCTTCGCGGAGCTTGCCGCGGCAGAGGATGACTATAACAACGGGACGATCATTTACCGTCCGGAGGATGAAGACAATGACAATCAATGGCTGCAATGACAGAGTCGAAAGTTCCGTGGTGGATCTGCCCCGGGACATCAAGCTGTTCGATGTATTTGACGATTACGACCGGTTCGCCTTTCCCGAGGCGGTCTACCGGGTGACCGGGGGCCACGGCGGTGAGGCGATCCTGATCTGCGGATCCGAGAAGACGGCGCTGCTGGACTGCGGCATGGCTTACTGCGCCCAGATCACCGTTCAGAACGTGCTGAACCGGCTGGCGGCCCTGGGAAGACAGCGGCTGGACTACATCCTGCTGTCCCACTCCCACTACGATCATATCGGAGCGCTGCCCTGGATGCGGGAGAGCTTTCCCGGAGCGGTCGTCTGCGGCAGTGAGCACTGCGCGCACATCCTGAAACGCCCCGGCGCCCACGCTCTGATGAAGGAGCTGGGGGAAGACGCGCTGCAGCTTTATGAGCCAGGGAGTACGAAGGAGATCCGGGTGGACGGCCTGGGGGTCGATCGGGTGCTGCGGGACGGAGATGTGATCTCTCTGGGAGAGCAGAGGGTCACCGCTTTCGAGACGCCGGGCCACACCGACTGCTCCATGAGCTTTTTCCTGCAGCCGCAGGGCCTGCTCTTTACCAGCGAGAGCACGGGCATCATCGAGGGCAAGGTGGGGGGAACCCCGGACGGAAGGGGCTACATCCATACGCCGGTTCTGAAGGATTTTCACCAGGCTTTGCAGTCGATGGAGAAGTGCCGGGCGCTGCATCCCGCCGCGGTGTGCCTGCCCCATTTCGGGATGGTGCCGCCGGGCATGCTGGATCGGTACTGGGATGACTTCGCCGAGGAGTGCGAGAGCAAGATCGCCTTCGCGCGGCTTCTGAAGGATGGCGGACTCAGCGACGAGGAGATGCTGGACCGGTATGCCGCCCGCTACTGGACGACCTATAAGGCGATGGAACAGCCGAAGGAGGCGTTCCTGATCAATTCGAAACATATACTCAGAGCACTGATGAAAGAAATCGATCGGAGGGATAACAGTGGCATTTGATGCAGAGAAAGTGAAAAACGATATCGTAGCCTGGATCAGAGACTGGTTCGAGGAGAACGGCAAAGGCTGCAAGGCCGTCATCGGGATTTCCGGCGGCAAGGACAGCTCGGTGGTGGCGGCGCTGTGCGCGGAGGCCCTGGGAAAAGAAAATGTATTCGGTGTCATGATGCCCAACGGAGAGCAGTTCGACATCGATGTATCCAAGGCCCTGGTGGAGCATCTGGGCATCGACTCCTGCGTGTTCAACATCAAGAGAGCCTTCGACGGGGTGGTGGCAGAGCTTTCGGAGCACTTCGACCACTTCAGCGATCAGGCCAGGACCAATCTGCCGCCGCGGCTTCGGATGGCGGTGCTCTACGCCGTATCCCAGAACATGAACGGCCGGGTTGCCAATACCTGCAATCTGTCCGAGGACTGGGTGGGATACAACACGAAGTACGGCGACGGCGCCGGGGATTTCAGCCCGCTGTCCAGACTGACCGTGCAGGAGGTCAAGGCCGTCGGCCGGGCTCTGGGCCTTCCGTCCATGTTTGTGGACAAGGTTCCCATCGACGGACTGCAGGCGAAGACGGACGAGGACAATCTGGGCTTCACCTACGCGGTGCTCGACCGGTACATCCGGGAGGGGATCTGCGAGGACGAAGAGGTGAAGGCGAACATCGACCGCCGGCACGCGGCGAACCTGTTCAAACTGCAGCCCATGCCCGCGTTCGAATATACGCCGGATGAAGAGTGATACAGAACAGGAGACACATATGCGCAAGGAACTGATCGACCGCATCAATGAACTGGCCCACAAGAAGAAAGCCGAAGGCCTGACCGAAGAGGAGCAGGCGGAGCAGGCGCAGCTTCGGGCCGAGTATCTGGCGGAATTCCGAAAGAACTTCCGGCGCCAGCTGGAGGAGGTCCGCTTCGTCGAGGATCTGACGGAGGCGGAGCTGGAGGAGATCGCCCGAGAGAAGAAATTGATGTAGGTTCAGCAAACATTTAATTTTTGGATTTCGTCTTGCAAACTGTACCAAAGAGGTATACTATACTGTAAGAGATTTCAAACAGGCTTTTCACCTGTCAGAATATATGTGAAAAGGAGAGCTAATTATATGAGAGAAGTCTATCTGGACTATTCGGCAACGACTCCGACGAAGGAGGAAGTTGTCCGGGAAATGATCCCCTATTACACGCAGGTTTACGGCAATCCGTCCAGCCTTTACGGGCCGGGACTGGAGGCGAAACAGGGTCTGAACAACGCGCGGCAGCAGGTGGCCGATCTGATCGGCGCTGACCCGAAGGAGATCATCTTCACCTCCTGCGGCACCGAAGCGGACAACTGGGTCCTGGAGGGGATCGCGGATCAGCTGAAGAACAAGGGGAACCACATTATCACGACGAAGATCGAGCACCACGCCATCATCCACACCTGCATGTATCTGCAGAAATACCACGGCGTGGAGGTGACCTTCCTGGATGTTGACGAAGAGGGCTTCGTTTCTCCGGAGGATCTGGAGGCGGCCATTACCGATAAGACCATCCTGATCAGCATCATGATGGTCAACAACGAGATCGGCACCGTCGAGCCCATCAAAGAGCTGGCGGCCATCGCGAAGAAGCACGGGATCCTGTTCCATACCGACGCGGTGCAGGGGCTGGGCAACGTTCCCATCGATGTGAAGGATCTGGGCGTGGATCTTCTGTCCATGTCCGCTCACAAGATCTACGGACCGAAGGGCATCGGCGCGCTGTACAAGAGAAAGGGCGTCAGCATGCCAAGCTTCGTTCACGGCGGAGCGCAGGAAAACCGCAAGCGTGCCGGTACGGAGAACACCGCCGGTATCGTAGGGTTCGGAAAGGCTGCCGAGCTGGCCCGGGAGAATCTGGATGAGCACATCGCTCATTCCAGAGAGCTTCGTCAGTATCTGTGGGATCAGATCCAGGAGAAGATCGACCACGTTCGTCTGAACGGACCGGCGGATTTCGACCGGCGCCATCCGGCGAATCTGAATGTCTCCTTCAGCTACATCGAGGGAGAATCGATCCTGCTGCTGCTGGATGCGGCCGGGGTCAGCGTTTCCACCGGATCGGCATGCTCCTCCGGATCGCTGGACATTTCCCATGTGCTTTCCTCCATTCGCGTACCGATGGAGATCATCAACGGCACGGTCCGCTTCACGGTAGGGGATTTCACGACAAAAGAAGACATTGATTATGCAGTAGAGGCACTGGCGAAGGTCGTTGGCACGCTGCGGCAGGTATCACCGGTGACAGGCAAGGAAGGATGGTAAGAGACAATGGCTTTATATAACGACACAGTAATGGATCATTTCCTGAATCCGCACAATGTAGGCGAGATCGAAGAGCCCTCCGGCAAGGGCATCTACGGCAGCCCGGTCTGCGGCGACATGATGATGGTCACCATCGACGTCGATGAGAACGATGTTATCACCGACGCCAAGTTCAAGACCTACGGCTGCGGCAGCGCGATCGCATCGTCCTCCATGGCTACCGATATGATCATCGGCATGACCGTCGAGGAGGCGCTGACCGTTTCCAACAAGAAGATCGTGGAGGAGCTGGGCGGACTTCCGGCCATCAAGATCCACTGCAGCGTCCTGGCGGAGCACGCCATCAAGAACGCCATCTGGAACTATGCGGAGAAGAACGGCAAGCACTACGCCGGACTGGAGGGCTACAACCCCACCGAGGACAGCGAAGAGGATGACGATCACGAGGTTCCGGTAGAGGAATAAGCGGTTTCGGGGCACAATAGTATATGTTTTGCAGGGGAGTACATTTGTACTCCTTTTTTGTGAAAGTGTGGTATGATAATGCAAGACAAGGGGTATGACCGAAACGAGGAGGACCACATGTCATATATTGAGGAGTACAGAAGCAAGCTCAGAACGCCGGAGGAGGCGGTCCGGGTTGTCAAGGACGGAGACTGGATCGACTATACAATCTCCCAGGGCCAGCCGGTGCTGCTGGATGCGGCGCTGGCGAAGCGAAAGGGCGAGGTGAAGGACGTCAACTGCCGCGGCTATTTCATGTTTGAGCCGCTGCGGATCGTCGAGGATGACCCGGAGCATGAGAGCTTCACCTATCACAGCTGGTATACCGCCGGCGTTGAACGAAAGTACTGGAACCAGGGACTGATCAGCCACATCCCGATGATCTACCGCAACCAGAGCAGCTATTATAAGCTGGGCTACTGCAAGGTCAACGTGGCCATGATCTGCGTCTCACCGATGGACGATGAGGGCTACTTCAACCTGCATTTCACCGTAGCCACATCCAAGCCCGTACTGGACGCCGCGGATATCGTCATCGTCGAGGTCAACGAGCATCTGCCCCGGGTGATGGGCCTTAAGGAAAGGCTGGCGGAGGGCATTGATGCTGCCCGGATCCACATCAGCGAGGTGGATTACATCGTGGAGGGGGAGCACCATCCGATGGTTGAGATCAAATCCCCGCCGCCAACCCCGGAGGAGGTTGCCATCGCCGATTTCATCGCCCCGGAGATCCCGGACCGGGCCGTGCTCCAGCTGGGAGTGGGCGGCATGCCGAACATTCTGGGGGAGCATCTGGCCAAGTCCGACATCAAGGATCTGGGCTGCCACAGCGAGCTGATCACCGACGCCTTCTTCAATCTGTACGAGCAGGGCAAGCTGACCAACGCCCACAAGGAGGTCTACAAGGGCCGTTCGGTCTTCGGCATATGCGCCGGAAGCCAGAGCCTCTATGACTGGATCAACGAGAATCCGGAATGCGGCGGCGACATGGTCAGCCACGTCAATGACCCCTACGTGATCGGTCAGCTCAGCAACGTGATCGCTATCAACGGCTGCGTCAGCGCGGACCTCTACGGACAGGTCTGCTCCGAGAGCGTCGGGACACGGCACATCTCCGGCACCGGCGGACAGATCGACTTCGTGACCGGCGCTTATATGTCCCCCGGCGGCAAGGCATTTCTTTGCATGAACAGCGCTTATAAGGACAAGAAAGGTAAGCTCCACAGCAACGTGGTGCCGAAGTTCACCCGCGGCGAGATCGTCACCACGCCCAGATCCCAGACCCACTACATCGTCACCGACCAGGGCTGCGTCAATCTGGCCGGCCGCACCGCCTGGGAACGGACGGAGCTGATGATCTCCATCGCGCATCCGGATTTCCGGGACGAGCTGATCGCGGAGGCGGAGAAGCAGGGCATCTGGCGGCAGTCGAACAAGCGGTAGGAGGAACACTATGCAGCGGATCAGACTCGGAAGCACAAACATCGAAGTCACCCCGGTGGGGCTTGGCGTCCTTACGATCGGAAACACCCAGCTGAACCAGCCTTTGCAGGAGGGGGCGGCCCTGGTGCGCTATGCCTACGACCAGGGGATCCGCCTCTTCGATACGGCCCAGTACTACGAGACCTATCCATACATCCGGGAGGCCTTCCGGGATATCGACTGCTGCCGCGAAAATCCCGACCGGCCCATCATCGCCAGCAAAAGTCTGGACCGTTCCTACGAGGAGATGGAGGCGGCCATCGAAGAAGCCCTGCGGGAGCTGAACCTCGACTACATCGATATTTTTAAGCTTCACGAGGTGCGGCAGGATCCGGACTGGGACAGCCGCGCCGGCGCCTGGCAGTGCCTGCGGGATTACAAGGCGAGGGGAGTGATCGGCGCCATCGGTGTCTCGACCCATCACATCGACGTGGTGCAGCGCATGGTGCACGTCCCGGAATGCGATATCGTCTTCCCGCTGATCAACTACGCGGGCCTCGGCATCCGAAAGGGAGCGCAGCCCGGAAGCCCGGAGGAGATGTCGGAGGCGATCCGCGCGTGCATCGCGGCGGGCAAGGGCGTGTTCGCCATGAAGGCCTTCGGCGGCGGCAATCTGTCCGGCCAGTACCGGCAGGCGCTGGATTTCGTGCAAAGGCTGGGGGTCCATTCCATCATGGTCGGCATGGGCAAGACGGAGGAGGTGGACCGGCTGATCTCCTGGGCGGAAGGGACCCTGCCCGAGGATTACGTGCCGGACATCAGCTTCAAACGGATCCACGTGGACCAGGGGGACTGCGAAGGCTGCGGGCGCTGCATCGACCGCTGCCCGAACAAAGCCATCTTCCGGAACGCTTCCGGCCTCGCCGAGGTCAACTACGACATCTGCCTGACCTGCGGCTACTGCGCACCGGTCTGCCCGGTCCGGGCGATCATTATGTGGTAGGGATCTCAGGATTGACAGAAGTTATGAAGAGTTATAAAATGATCTGGAAGTTATGAAGAGTTATGAAAGAAAACGAAAGTTATGAAGAGTTATGAAAGAGATCAAAAACAGATCCATTGAATCAAACCCATTTACCATCTCATTTGGGAGAAAGCCACAGGAATACATTTCACGCTCCCCGCAGGCGGATTTGATCATCGATAGTTTTCGTGGATTGCATCCGGTAACGCAGGCCTATATGATTTCGGGAGTCCGCGGCTCCGGAAAAACGGTATTGATGACAGATATCAGTGAGCGCCTGAAGGAAGAGGGGTGGATCGTTATTGATCTGAATCCGACGGTAGATATGCTAAGGAGTCTGGCATCCAGACTGTATGATACTTCCGGCTTCCACAAAGAATTCATGACAGCGAAAATCAATCTTTCGATTCTGGGAATCGGTGTATCTATTGAAGAGGTCCCGCCTCTGTCCGATTATGAGACAGCGATTGCCAGGATGATGGATGTAATCAAGAAGAAGAATAAAAAAGTCCTCCTCGTCATTGATGAGGTGCAGAACTCAGAATCCGTTCGTCAGTTGGTCAGCGCATTTCAAATTCTGATTCGAAAGGAATACCCGCTGTTTTTACTGATGACCGGGCTGCATAATAACCTGAACAGTCTTCAGAACGACAACGCCATAACATTTCTGCTGAGGACACCGAAGGTGGTTCTCCAGCCTTTGAACCTCCCTGCAGTTGGAGAATCCTATCAGACCGTTTTCGGTTTGGATATTCAAACAGCATCACACATGGCAGCCATAACAAAAGGCTATCCATTCGCATATCAGGTGTTGGGCTTTCTGTATTGGAACAGAGGCGGAGAGCCGGATGATCTGCTCCCTGATCTGGACCAGTATCTTAGCGGATTTGTCTATGAGAAGATTTGGTCAGAGTTATCCGCCAGGGATCAGGACGTGATGGACCGGATGGCTGGTTTCTCCGGAGAAATCACGGTAAAGGATCTCCGAGATCAGCTGCAGATGACATCGCAGACATTCTCTGTATACAGAGATCGCCTGTCAAAAAAAGGCCTTGTGAATACCGATCATTACGGCTACCTGTCCTTCAGCCTGCCCAGGTTCGAGTTTTTTGTTCGCAGAATAACATCCGACCGATATTATTGACACCTTTATTGACGGCCTGCGGGGTATCATAGTACCAGCTCAAAACAAACCCGTTGCAACGGGTTTGGGAAATATCACAGGATTGACATTTCCAAAATTTTCTTGTATAATAAGATGTTAAAATATAAGAATTTTGAGCTAAAGGCAGGTCATGAGGAACAATCTCAATCCGGAGACAAATCTCAGTATCCCATCTGAGCATTTTCGCAGCAGAAAAACGGCGCTGTTAATACTGGCGGCGATCGTTGTTTTTGTTGTGACCTACCTGCTGATTCTGCCTGCGATCACCCTGGAGGAGGATGTCGCTGAGCAGCAGGGCGGCATCGACGTGCCGGCAGCCGAACAGACGGCAGAGGATCCGAAGGGGGATGCGCCCCTGGATGCAAAGGCTGGCACCATCTCCTATGAAGGCGAGAGATACACGGTTTCCGCGGATTTCGATGCGGCGGCGGACCTGCCTTCGGATACGGAGCTTCAGGCAACCGAGATCACAGAAGAGGATGAAGACTACCAGGCCTGGGTTGACGAAGCTCTGAAGGCGCTGCAGGATGCCGGCGCAGAAACAGACCGCCTGCAGATGGCGCGGTTTTATGATATCTCCCTGCTGGATGGGGATACGCCGGTTGAGCCGTCCTCCTCGGTTGGGGTGACCATCAGCTACAGGAAGGCGATTCCGGTATCCGATGCGGAGAGCCTGCGGATCATTCATTTCGCTGTGAATGAGAAAACCGGAGATCTGCAGCCGGAGGTGCTGGATGCGGATGCGATCGAGACCAGCTTTAATAAGACCGGACTGAAGGAAGCCAGCTTCGACGCGGAGAGTTTCTCGGTGTATGGGATTGTGGACCTTGATTCTGCCGGGACGGCATCGGAAGTCAGTGAGCTTGACGGAAACAGTTTTTATGTGTCAGTGGATGACGGAAACAACAGATATTTTTATGCAGATCCATTGACATTAGTGAATAATAGCTGGAAGTTTCAGAGAACTACAACACTTGATTCCGCCACCAGATTTTATTTCGTAGAAGCAGAAGAGGATGAGCAGGGCAACAGCCATTATATCTACATACTTGACGAAGAAGGAAACAAAAAGTACGTCAACCTGCATATTGAGAGCAACAATCTGAGATATTTCGAGCTTGGTGACAGCAAAGAAACATCAACAAAGTATTCAGTTGAGATCCATACAGAAGGCTCACCTGATACTTTCGTGATCTATCACAAAAGCGGACCAAAAGAGTTTTATTACTGGAATCGAAATGGAAACTATTTTGAACTTGCGAAAAGCACAGACGCATCTGTTCCAAAAAACAACAACAGTAAGATCATCCTGACACAGGTCGGCTCCGATGACAGTACCTCCAATGACCCCTATGGCCTGGACGGCCAGTCCCTGGGGATCCTCTGGAATGTCAATGACACATCCGGCTCAGCGATGATGTCAAACACCGGCACGGCGAATGCCCAGATAACCCCTTCGGATGGGACTCCGAAGGTAACTGAATCTATTGCCGTACTGAAGAACAAGTCCACCACGGTCAAGGTCGACCCGGTCACCCGGACGGACCGCGTTTTCGTGGCACAGAACAGTGACATATCCAAGTGGACATTTACCTGCTGCGGACCTGCCGAGTATTACATCACGACGGTGGTAAACGGACAGCTGAAATACATGCGTTTCGACGATTCGCAGACCTCAGGAACCGGCGATAAGGGCGTATCGCTGGTGAACGCGCCGGATGAGCGGTGCAAGATAACCGTAACGGAAGGAACCGGTTCTTACAGCGGGAAGTATAAGTTCAGCAGCAATGGCAGAACGCTGTATAACAACAACGGGAATTTCTTTACCAAAGCCGAAACTCAGAATGACCAGTATGTCTGGATGTATTTTGCCGAGCAGTCAAAACTGAACGATGATGATTTCGTGATTTATACCGCGAAGAAGGTGAGTGTTTCCGGCCCGGTAAATGAAGACGGAACCATTGATTATGATGTGAAAAATGGCGAACAGGTCGTCCTCTACACACGTATCTGGAATGATAAAACTCTGGAGTATGAATATTACGCGATTGATCATGATGGTATGCTGGTCAAAGCATATATGAGCGGTGACAGCATTTCCTGGGTCGGCAGCAAGGTCAATACCATGCTGTGGGATTTCACCGAGTATCATACCATTGATGCTGATGGAAATGAAACGGATACACCGAATTACTACTACGAACTGCAGAACGACTACTCCGGCAAGTACATAGCTCCGCAGGTATCCGGCGATAGCTTCCTGTCAGACAGCCCCATCGGCATCAACCTGAACGGAAGGCGGTACAACGAGTATTACAGCACGATTCTGGCATGGGACACTCCTTATTATGATTATGCTATGCTCATGGTCCCCGAGAAGGAGTACCAGCTTGATGCCGCGCCGATTGCTGTGGCAAATGATTCAACTGTTACAAAAGATTTCTATTTCGCGGTCATGACCGATGAAGAGACTTCAGGAAAACTGTCAACAGTAGAGACCGTCGATCATACGGGTTACGTCACAGTGAAGATGATCAACTACCCGGGCGGTTCTCAATCCACGGCAAACGGGAACTTCCATAATATGATCCAGACGTATGTGTTAGGCCCAACAAGCAAGAGCGGAAGTGTGGTTTACTCAAATCTTCTCAAAAAGAACCTGAGCAGTAATGGCTATCCGGATGTTGCCTACACGGGGTATACGGGTCATAACCTGAGCGAGTTATACGCTGACTGTAAAGATCTGGACGATAACTCCGTACTCGAAACAACAGTCAATCACACCTTCCTTGCGGGCACCTACAGTGAGACCGGTTATTTTGAGTATGACAGTACACAGAATTTCGCGCACCTTATTACAGACGAAAACGATATCTGGTATGGACAGCCTATGCCCGGGGGAGGAACTTATGGTGTTGGGGATTTTGTAGTTTACAGTCAGCTTGCAACAAGCTCTGACAGTTACCAAAACTTCAGAAATCATGGACAGTTTTTCCCGTACAACGATCTCGCGAAAGAGGTTACAGTAGCTGAGGATGGCAGCATTACCGACTTTACGCCCAAGTATTCCTATCACAACTCACAGTTCAATACACATGATATTAAAGGTAATCCGCTTTCATCGCTGGATCCGCGCTACGGGGAAAAACTGTATTCGATAACAAACAATACAGGAACAAAGGCTGATCCTTATATTGACCACTACTTCGGCATGGAAATGGAAGCCAGCTTCATGCAAAGCGAGAGCGGGCTGGATGATTGGGGTCACGACTTGATCTTTGAGTTCTCCGGAGATGATGACTTCTGGCTGTATGTTGATGGCAAGCTTATTCTGGATCTGGGCGGCGTGCATTCTGCCTGTGATGGAAGTGTCAATTTCCGTACAGGAGATGTCAATATAAACGGAAAGAAAACAAATCTCAGGACACTATATAAAGAAGCTTATCTGGAAGAGCATCCTGGAGCCTCCGATGATGAAGTGAATGCGTATCTGGACGGTTTCTTTAAAGACGGCGGCACGGTCTTCAAAGATTTCTCCGGTCATGAGATGAAAATGTTCTATATGGAGCGCGGTGCAGGTGCGTCGAACATTCACATGCGGTTCAATCTGGCTCCGTATGTTGACGGTGAAGTCCAGCTGGAGAAGGAAGTCAGCGGGACCGATACGGTCAGCACGGCATTCCCGTTCCAGATCTGGTATGAGGATAAGACGAGCGGGGAATTTGTTCAGGTTAAGAGAGGATCGACGGAGGACTCTTCCGCCAATGACCTATCGGTGCTGGATGCAGCTACGAAGGATCCTGTCCCATATCAGGCAGAGTATAACGTAGGCGGCGTTAGTTATCAGGGCGTTTACCTTCTCAATCCCGGGCAGACAGTTTCTGTTCAAATGCCCGATGAGGACACGAATTATTACTTTGTGGAATGTGGAATCGATCCGAATACGTATGACAAGGTCACGGCAAACAAGGAAGAACTGACGGGAACTGATGTCACAGGCTCTGATACGCTTAAAGATTACAGTATCGAAAAAGACACTGTCACCGGGCGCAAGAAGGTCATCTATAACAATCATGTTTCTAATGACGCGCTCAAAACGCTGACGGTGACAAAGCGTCTGTGGCGGGACAATGACAAAAACAGCGAGATCTGCAGCGGACAGGAGGACAATGCGGACAACACCGAATTCCGCTTCAGAATCTACATTGGCTACGGCACGGATAAAACGGAGGATGGCGTCGGCTACGCCGTTTATAACACCGGAAAGTACTATGTGAAGAACAGCAGCGGTGAATACTGTATCTGGCAGGATGGCGGATTTGTTTCCACCGGGAAGACAGACTTCTCGAAACTGAGCACGGTGAAAGAAGCAGGGGAATGGAAGAGCGAAGCGGATAAGGCAACGTTCTACACCTCGCCGGGCGGCATGGCGGACAACCTTAAGGCTGGCTACAGCATAGAGATTCCGGGGCTGATGGCGGGAACTCCGTATTACGTCGAAGAGCGTGCAGGAGAAACACCCACAGGATACAATCTGATCGGATATACCACAACGGAGGGCGCATATTCTTCCGGTAATCAGGGAAAGGAAACACATGCCGGCGAGATCGCCGCAGATGACAGCAACAAAACCGTTTCCGTGCATAACCAGCACGGGTATGGCCTGGTCGTGGAAAAGGTCTGGTCTGATGCGCCATTCATGGAGTCTCATGATGATATCTATTTTGGCGTGTACCTGGACGGAACTCTGCTCGAAGGTTCTGTGCGCAGGATGCATCATCCGGCGACATCCATCAACTGGTTCTTCCCGGAACTGGTCGAAGGTAAGACATTGAACGATTATCAGGTTTACGAGCTGGAGCTGATAAAGAATGGAAACTCTGATGATATTACCATTGATTCTGACACAGGGAAAGTAACCTGGGATTCTGATTCAGGCATCACCGTGACCAAAAAAGAAGAAAACCAGTCGATCAATATCGGCGGCATCTCCAACGAGCACGGATATTCCGTGAGTTATTCCTATACCGTCGGTTACAAGAGACAGGAACTGACCGATCAGGAGATCGCGAATAAAGTCAACTCCCGCACGGATACCGTATCGAATTCCAGACCGGGAATCAAATTCATGAAGACGGATCTTAGTGGAAATCCCATCGGCGGCGCGAAGTTTGTGCTTAAAGATAGTTCCGAAAAGGTTTCCAAGAACTTTACATCGGATGAAGACGGCCTGATCGTTGTCTCTTATCTGGAGACTGACGAGGAATATACTCTGACAGAGAAGGCCGCGCCTTATGGTTATCAGACACTGATTGATTCAATTACGATTAAAAAGTGTGTGGAAGACGGCAAAACGAAGGTCTATGTGAATGGTGAGGTTGTAAACGGTTCGGTGAAGGATAAGGATAGTAAATACGAATTGTACACCGTGACCCAGGTGGATGATCCGACTGCGGATAATATGCCCACCATCACGATCCGAAACAAGGATTATACGCTGAAAGCCGTGAAGGTAGATGCGTATTCGGACGAACCGATGAAAGACGTGAAGTTCGCATTATACAAAGAAGTATATGAGACCGTAGGCGGTGTTCCCAATCACGATTACCCTATGCCGGATTACAATCCGATGAATGGATATGACAGTCTGACAACGGATGCGAACGGTGTGATCCCCGGAATATTCATGAAAAATTCCGAAACACCGAGAGGACTGACAGCAGGAACCTACTACCTGCGGGAAGAAACGCCATCCGGGTATAATTCTCTTGGCTATGATATCAGGATTACGATTTCGGATACCGGAGAAGTGACGCTGCAGAGCGCAACCCGACCTGCCCAGTCCGGACACTGGACCTTTGGCGATGTTTCTGAGAATATAGCCACTGTAGAATACAAAGACGGAATTATGCAGATCACCATAAAGAACACCCCGAAGGATCCGGTACGCATCAAAAAGCTGGAGATGGGAACAGAAAATAAAGTGCTTCCGGGAGTCAGTTTTAAGTTGTATAAGATCGGACAAATTAAAGATGGTCAGCCGGCAGACGGGGAAGAGCCGGTGGTCACCGGGAGCACGAACGAACAGGGCATCATACTGTTGGGCGGTCTGGAAGAGAATACCTCGTATTACCTCTACGAAACGGAGGCTCTTCCAGGATACAATATGCTCACTGCTCCGGTGGTGATCACGACTGCCGGACCCAACATGATCAATGCTGCGCTGAATGGCACACCGTTGAATTGTGAAAGAGTGAAGGATAGGAACAACAACGACGTCTGGGAAATCACGGTCTATAATTCGACGGGCGTCGAGCTTCCGGCATCCGGCGGTCCGGGGACGACCTGGATCTATCTGATCGGATCATTCCTGCTTTTGGGCTGCGGGGTCACGCTGATCGCCCGCAGGAGGATCCGGACCTGACCGGGTATATGAAAAATCACAAAATCTTTATAATTCTAGAAGAGAACTGACACTTTCTTTGACTGTATGCGTGTTATTATACAGTCAACGAAGAAAGTGTCATTTTTCTTGAGAACAAGTACAATAATAATTGACAATTGTGCGGATGGTAAAATAAAATTATTCTGAGATAGACTGTGTTCTTATGGTAGGTTTTATGATAAATAAATCATCTGCAACAAACGCCTATAAACACTCTGTCAGGCCATACCCTCAGAAGCGGACGCTGCTGCTGTTGCTGTCAGCGGTCGTTGTCTTTGTTGTGACGTATCTGCTCATTCTGCCTGCGATCTCTATCGATCAGGATACGGTTGCGGATCTGGGCGGGATCGAACTTACTGAGGAGAAGAACAGCGTTGCAGAAACGGTGCTGAAAGAAGTCAGCGACGACTATTCTGTTGAAGTAATGTGCGATAACGATGCGGAGCTCCCGGATGCTGCATTCCTTCAGGTGGAGGAGATCGCGATAGGTACTGAGAGGTATGAATCCTATGTGAAACGCAGCGCCGATGCGGCAGGATTTGAAGAAAACCGGATAGAAATGGCACGGGTCTTTGATATCTTCATTAGCGATCCGGAAACAGGAGAGCACTGCCAGCCGGCGGATACGGTGGATGTGTCGATCCGTCTCGCGCAGGATCTTGGGGAAGATGATGAGAACGTAGCCGTCGTTCATTTCGAAGAGGATGCCGAACTGCTCGAAAGTGAAGTATCGGATGATACCGTCAGATTCGAGACGGGTTCGTTCTCTGTTTATGTCGTTGCAAAGGCTGGGGCGCCCCTCAGCGGAGAAGCTTACACCGGTGATCCTTCAGATGGCATTTCAGAAGGACAATTCTATATCTCTGCCAAAAGCCAAAACCCCAACAAAAGCGAATATTATCTCATGGCCGAAACTGTGACGGACGGGAGCCTGACAATGATCCGCAGGACTGCCGCGAACGATATTACAGACGCGGCTGTATACCGATTTGTGCCGGTGGAGGGGGAATCCGGGAAATATTATCTCTGCAGCAACGGAAATTATATTCGCAGGACCGGCGGCAGCAGTCTCGGACTGACAAGTGAAAGGACACAGGCGACGAAGTACACTGTGACACAGACCGGCAACTACTATTTTATTCAGGATGAAAACGGGTACTATCTGAATCTTAAAAGCAAAGATGCGGGAGCGGGCTTTCAGGCATCGACTGCAACAGACAGTCAGATGATCCTCACTGACGCGCTGGCAGGGATCACTGATGATCCATACGGACTGGACGGAAAAAGCTTCGGTATCGTTTATGTGAACGGAAGCGCAGGATTTGCAATGACCGCTTCCTTTGGCGCTGATAGCGTAACGGTCAGTACGGAAGAGAATACGATCAAGGTGACAAAGAACAGCGGGGACATCACCCTCTGGACTTTTGAAGTTGCCGGCGGGGGGAAGTACTGTATCAAAACGAATGCTGGGCAGTACCTGAAACTGACGGCAAGCGGACCATCACTGGTACAGGACGCTTCAGAGGCGACGGCTCTGTCCGTGACGCCCGGAACGATCGGTGAGGTATATGAGGGCAGGTACCGGATCACTGTCATTGATCGAAACAAAATAGGAACAACGGCGATCCGTTATAACGGAAACCTGTTCCAAGCTGATACTACAAACGCAAATGTCCAGAGTGGGACAAACGAATGGTTTTATCTGGCGGCGCCTGAAACGATGAGGGTCTTTGTTACGCTGAAAAAGGTCGGCGTTGACAATACAGACCCGGCTCAGGCGGAAGAGCCGCTGCCGGGAGCTGAATTCACTGTCTTCACTTCCGATGATGGCACGGAGATCGCCAGGGACAGCAACAATAGGGAGTTGACCAATCTGATCTCCGACGAAGAAGGCAAATTCTTTTCCGAATATATGGATCCGGGAACGTATTTCCTGGAAGAGACAGCGGTCCCGGCCGGGTATTACCCGCCGCCGGGCCGGATCAAGCTGGAGATTTCATCGGACAGTGAGCCTGTTATTTCTGCCACCTGGACCACCGGCGAAGCAGGCCAGGCACTGGGTACTGTAGCGGACAACACAGGGGGAGGCTACACCGTAAACATCCGAAATCTGACCGGTATCGAACTCCCGTCGACCGGCGGGCCCGGCACCACCTGGGTCTATTTGCTTGGAACCGTCCTGCTTTTGGGCGGCAGTATCACGCTCGCCTCACGGAGGCGCACCCACCGGGCGTAAGGGAAGAACCACAGGGGATTTGCAGATTTAACCTTTGTTTGCAGATTTTGCAGAAAACGCAGATTTAACAGAAAACGAAGATTTGTGTTATGCTTGCAGAAAAGAAGATTATTTAACTGAGATCTTTTCAAGGAGTATGTGTCGATGTTTCATAATCCATTTTCTGGAGGAAAGCCAGAGGTTTTTTTCGGCCGCAGAGAGATATTGCAGCGGTTTGAGATTGCAATGATTGATCAGGGAAGCGATGACCGGGCGTTCTTTTTTACGGGTACCAGGGGAAGCGGGAAGACAGCTATTCTGGAGCAGCTATCGGTACGGGCAGCACGAAAGAAGCGGCTTGTGATCGATCTTGGGCCGGAGGATACGATCCTGCAGTTGGTGCATGAACTGGCAGGATTTGAAGAGAAGACGGATACAATCAGTCCGCAGGCAAGCATTAACATTTTCGGTACAGGGGGAGGCATCAGCACAGGGTCGGTTTCGAAGACACGTCGTATCGGCAGAGAAAGCCTGCAGTCACTTCTCCTGGAAACCTGCGAAAGGACGAAGCACGGCATTCTTGTGACGGTGGATGAAGTTCAGAAAGTCCCAATCGAAGACATATCATCCTTGTGCAATGCATTCCAAATGGCATCACGAAAGGGCCACGATATTATGCTTGCAGTTGCGGGGCTGCCCTATGCGCATGCGTCAGTCACAAAGCATGAAGGATGTACTTATCTCCGCAGGGCGTCTCATGAAGAATTAGGCCTGTTCACCTGGGAAGAAACGGCTCAGGCGTTTTCGTCTGTATTCGCTGAAATCAAGGGACTTAAGATCAGTGACGGCTTCTTGGATCAGCTGAATCTGAAAAGCTATGGACATCCGTATCTGATGCAGCTTCTGGGTTATCATTTAATACTCCGAATGAATGAGAACTCTCCCGGAAAATCTCATGAAGCAACGGAACGTGAAGTTTCGGATGCCATCGAAATCGCACTGAGGACCTATGAACGGAGGGCGCTCCAGCCTTTGCTTGAAGAACTGTCTGAAGCAGAGAAAAAATACCTGGAGGCGATGTCGGATTGTCTGGATCAGGAACGTCTTGCAGCGACCTCTGACATTGCGGATCGAATAGGAGTGACTCAGAATCGCCTGAGCAGGGCAAGAGCGAATCTGATCGATCATGGAATCATTGCCGTCCCGAAACGGGGAAAAGTCATGTTCTGTATTCCGTATCTCGCAGATTTTGTTAAAAAGGACATAGGCCTATCGAACACCATCCAAGTTGCCCGTCAGCGCAGGGTGTAGCGGTCGAGGCTTCGAATCTATCCACAAGATTGTCATAAACGGCACACTTTTGGCACACAAAATAGTTCAAAATGTTTGACTGATCTAACTTTTGGGAATAAAATATATGGTACTTAGATATGGCTAGCTAGTTTCCTTCCTGTTCATAGGATGAAACATCAGGAATAGAAGTTGAGGTCAGATCAGAGATGAAACATCCTGCGAACGGGTTTGGACGCACGGAATTGAATTATTTTCTGCATCAGAAACAACGGACCGTCTTGCTTGTTCTGGCGGCAGCCGTTGTTTTTGTTGTGACGTATCTGCTGATTCTTCCGGCGATCACGCTGGAACAGGATGCTGCCCGGGACCAGGGCGGTATCGATGTGCCGGGTACAGAACAAGAGATGAATGCCGGCGGAAGTGATCTCAGCTTCGAAGGGCAAGGATACCGGATTTCCGCGAATGCCGGTGAGAGTGCGGGACTTCCGGAAGATACCGGACTCACCGCAGAGGAGGTCGATACCGGATCAGAGGACTACGATGTATGGAAGGATGAGGCGCTGAAGGCGCTTTTGGAATCGGGAAATGTCCCCGAAGGAGCCCGGATCACCACGGCCCGGTTTTACGATATTTCTCTGCTGGCGGACGGCGCGCCTGTGGAGCCTTCCGATGCAGTCAATGTTACGATCACATATGACAAGTCCATCCGCGTAAGCCGGCAGGATGAGCTGCATGTCATTCATTTTGCCGCGGACGAAAAGGGAAATCTGCAGCCGGAAGTGCTGGCTTCGGATGACATCGCGGTCCGAACTGAGAAATCCTCCGACAAGAACACCCTGAAGGTCAGCGACGTTTCATTTGACGCCGCCAGCTTTTCCATGTACGGAATCGTGAGGACCAGCGTCTACGAGAAGGTCATCATGACGGTCGACGGTAAGACCTGCAAGGTCACAGTAACTGCCGGAGCGGATGCTCAGATCCCGAAGGACGCTGAGCTGGAGGTCTCTGAACTGACTGAGTCGGATGCTGACTACCAGGCCTACGCCGATGAGACGGCAGACGCCATCGGAACCACATCCGATGCTCTCGACTATACTAAATTCCTTGACATCTCCATCGTTTATGACGGGCAGAGGATCCAGCCTTTGTCCGTGGTTGACGTGCAGATCCAGATGCTGGACCGCACGACGGACGGAGACGTTCAGGTCGTCCACTTCGGCGAGAAGCGGGAAGTGCTGGAGGCAAGCACCGAAGGGGATACCGTCAGCTTCCGCACCGAAGGATTCTCAATCTACGCGATCACGGAAGGCGATCAGAGCGATAATGCCAGGATCGGATACCGGTTCTGGTACAATGACGGCACTCAGAACGTGCTGCTGTCGACCCAGTATTTCCGCTACAAGGATGTTCATCCCACAGCTTCAGGAACGGATCCCCTCACAGTCAATGAGCCAAGCATCCCCGACATCGATCAGGCCACGTGGAGCCGTATATTCAAAGGCTGGAGCAAGACCTCCTTCGAAGACAGCGATGCGAACCTTGTCACGGTCGAGACTTTGAATAATGAGCTGGTTGCGAAGGCGCAGGACGATTATGAAGAAGGCACGTATGTAGACCTGTATGCCAATCTCAAGAATGTCTACTATGTCACCTACGTTGATATAAATCCTAATAATGTTCTGGCCACCGATATCATCCCGAAAGAGGAGACCGGGGCGACGACCTTCGACGTCAAGCCGGAATCTCAGCTCCGTCCGACCATCGATTCGGATACCCATCTGCAGGGATGGTATGACATCAACGATCCGACAAACGTCTACACGCCGGGAAAGACCGATGTGGTTCTGGATTCCAACCTCACTCTGTATCCCAAGGTAGAGGGAGGAGCCTGGCTGATCTTCAATGATAACGACATGGTCGACGACGGGAGCGGGAATATGGTCAGCGGCGGAGCCAGCTTCACACCTCCGGTGTTCTATCTGAACGCGGCGACAGAAAAGCCTGCCGATCCGACCTGGGCCGGCTACGAGTTCGGCGGATGGTATACAGATCCGGAATGCACTACGCCGTTTGAGTTCGGGAGAACACTTTCTCATGACACCACGGTCTATGCTAAATGGACGCCGGGACCGTCTTCTTATCGTGTCATCATCTGGAAACAGCGGACGTCGGATGACCCGGGGATTCCGGATGATCTCAAGACATATGACTACGTTACCAGCGATTTGTATGAGGATGTGGTTACCGGACAGACTGTCACTCTGGCAAATTCCTATAAGAACATGTACGGTAACAACGGAACCTCCACCGATACGGACAAAGGCTACTTCACCTATAACGCGAACCTGACCGATCAGTCTGTCATCGTCAAAGCCGACGGAACCTCTGTGCTGAACGTTTACTATGACCGCAAACCGGTGACGCTGGATTACCATACTTTAAATTATACCCAAAATAATCAGGGGATTTTCGGACTGCTCAATAATGGCACATATGTGAGACTGGGGACAAGAAACAATTCTAATAAACCTGAATTATTCACGCGGATCCAGTGAATCCGCATAGTTTCAACAATAACGAATAACATTGCTTTCACCTGCTGAGTGAATGGAAAAAGACCGCTCACTCTGGTAAAATAAAGGTGTCGAATCCATACTTTAACCAACAGA
>JAFUCA010000034.1 GCA_017459895.1 Bacillota bacterium
ACTATCAGAGGCTGAAAATAGAGCCGCTTCGCAGCAGCTCTTTTTTCGATAAGAATTCAGTGTAGTCTGGAGTCTGTATATTCGGGTATCTCTCACACTTATTCGTAGTGCGCCTTCAGGGATAGGGTCTTGTCCTTTTTGGCATCCTTCTTGAACTTGATGTGGGTCGGATCCTTCGCCTCGCGGACGGCATTGCCGTTCTCGTCGCGAACCTTCCACTTGATCTCTCCCGGGGTGATGCATTCCTGTACCGGACATACATTCAGGCAGAGGTGGCAGCCGACGCAGTTGTCGTTCAGCTCCGGACGACGCTTCTTCTCGTTCCAGTCGATGGCCTGGTGCGCAGCATCGTAGCAGGAAACATAGCATCTGCCGCAGCCGATGCACTTCTTGTCGTCGAAATTCGGCAGGCACTTGTAATCTCTGTTCAGATCCTCCGCCGGAATGATGTTCGGCAGAGCGCATCCGATGAACTCGTCCAGGCTGTCGTAGCCTCTCTCCTCCATGAAGAACTGCATACCGGAGATCATATCCTCAACGATCCGATAGCCGTACTGCATGATCGCTGTGGTGACCTGTACGTTACGGCAGCCGACCGCCAGGAATTCCGCCGCGTCTCTCCATGTCTCGATACCGCCGATACCGGACATTTCGTGACCATGACCGAAGTCATATTTGCCGCGCTCACGAACCAGATCATCGATCTCCTTGCACTGGTTGACCTGTGTGCAGAACCGCAGTGCGATGGGCTTGACCGCCGCGCCGGAATAACCGGAGATCGAGGACTTGCCGTTAACGACCGGCATCGCTGTCATGTTCTCGAAGTCTACATTGGTAATGGATTTAATCGTATTGATCGCGGAAACCGCCGCTGCGCCGCCCTTGATGGCAGCCAAGGCATGCTCTTCCATGTTCTTGCAGTTCGGAGTCATCTTGGCGATGAACGGAATGTCTGTGGTCTCGGAAACCGCCTTCGCATACTTGTAAACCAGCTCGTTGTTGGTTCCGACATCGGAGCCCATATCGTGAGACGTCATCTGCGGGCAGGAGAAGTTACCTTCGATCAGTTTGACTCCCGCTTCGTCGCACATCTTCGCCAGCTGTTTCCATTCTTCTTCCGTGGATCCCATGATGGTGGCAACGGTAATGTGCTCCGGATAATCCCGGACCAGCCGGTAGATGTATTCGAAGTTCAGTTCCGTCGGTTTGTCGGAGATCTGCTCCATGTTCTTGAATCCCAGCCATGGCAGACCTTCTTTATTGGTCTGGTCAAATCTGGGGGAACACTCGTCCGCTACGAAGATGCCGACGGTCTTGAAGAAACAGCCGCCCCATCCGGTTTCATAGCACTTCGCGACCATGTCATAGTTGCCGCCGACCGGTGATGATGAAAGGAAGAACGGATTCAGGCAATCAACACCCAGATATTTGATGGATAAATCTTTCTTTGCCATTCTATTTCACTCCTTTCTTCTCAAGATAAGCGATCATGGCTGCAGCCGCTTCCTTACCTTCGGCAACCGCTTCAACAACGGTCTTGCCGCCATTGACGATGTCGCCGCCTGCGAAGTACTTGTCGCCGGCCTTGCCCTTCGGAGCCTTGATCAGACCCTTCTTATCGTCCAGCTTGACCGGAGCGACTTCGCTCATATCCTCTGCCTTCTGGCCGGTAGCGAATACGATGAAGTCCGCGCTGACCGTCATCTCAGCATCCTTATCATAGAATCCCTTGAAGGTGGCGCTCTTCATCCTGGTCTTCGTTCCCTTGATAGCATCCGGTGCCATGCCGGTGGTGATGCCGATGCCCAGAGACAGTGCATAATGGAATTCGGAAATGTTGCCCGGAGCTTCCTCGATGGTTCTTCTGTAAACGATCCGAACATCCTTCGCTCCCAGCAGCTTCGCTGTAACCGCGCAGTCCGTGGTAACGTCTCCGCCGCCGACAACGACGACTCTCTTGTCCTTCAGCTCTTCGCCGAAGTCTTTTTTCTTGGTTCTGGCTTCCTTCAGGAAGTCTACCGCAGAGTAGACACCCTTCAGATCAATGCCCTCGATCTGCGGAACATTGTCCTTCCACAGACCGGTTCCGATGAATACCGCATCGTACTCTTCGAGGTCTGCCGCCTTCACTTCTGTGTTGCAGACGATCTTCACGCCCAGTCCCTTGACCTGAGCAATATCGTGATCCACCACCGCCTGAGGCAGTCTGGTGGGAACGATTCCGTAGGTCAGAACGCCGCCGGGCTTGGCTTCTCTCTCGAAAACAGTAACTTTGTAGCCGGCCTTTGCCAGCTCTGCCGCACATGCCAGAGATGCCGGACCTGCGCCGACGCAGGCGATCTTGCCGGGCTTCTTCTCCTTCGGTGCAACCAGTGTCTTCATCTTGAAGATCTTTTCCTGGTCGATGGCATATCTCTGCAGTTTGCCGATCTCGATCGGCTTATCGATGCCGCATCTGGAGCAGGCTTCCTCGCAGAGATTGTCATACGGACATACTCTCGCGCATGAGCCGCCCAGCACATTGGCGCTTCTGATGGTCTCAGCTGCACCCTTTACGTTTCTGAACCGGATGGATCGAATGAACTTAGCCGGGTCTGTTCCTGCCGGGCAGCCTTTGCTGCATGGGGCATCGTGGCAGAGAAGGCATCTTGCTGCTTCTTCCATAGCAGTTCTGTGGGTAAAACCTGCTACGGCTTCCGCAGTGTACTTTCCTTTTGCAATTTTACTCAATTTACTTCCTCCTTCTTCAACGTCCGCGATAACTCTCTAGATAGCAAACCGGCGGAGCGGGAACCCGCCCCGTCGGTCTATGTCGATCAAACGTGATTAAAATTCGTCGGATGCGTCGCACTTCAGAACTGCGTTCAGTGTTGCTGTAGCAGCAGCGGTGCAGTCTTCGTCGGATACGTGCTCCGGCTCGCAGTGGGACAGGCCGTCCTTCGTTCTGGAGAAGATCATGGTGGTCGGGATCATGTATGCGCAGAACTGTGCATCGTGGCCGGCACCGGACAGGATCTTCTGCCACTTGGCGCCCATCTCGTCCATGGATTCCTCAACAAACTTGATCAGTCTGGAATCGAATGGAACCGGATCTCTCTTCCACTGTTCTTCGATGTCGCATGTGCACTGCTGATACATCTCTCCAGCCATCTCCTTCAGGATGTCCATGCACTTGTCCAGAACCTTCTGGTCGGGGTGTCTGACATCCAGGGAGAACTCTGCTTCGTCCGGAATGCAGGTGTGGATGCAGGGGTGTACATAGATCTCACCGGTGGTGAATACGAATTCATATTCGCTCTCGCCGCTCTCCAGCAGTTCCTTGTTGTAAGCGTCATATCTCTCATGCAGCTTGCACAGGAAGTCCGCTGCAGCATGCAGAGCGTCATGTCTCTTAGCCATCGGGAATGTGCCGGCGTGAGCTGTGAATCCGTGGAATCTGACTCTGTAGTTGAACATACCCATTACGAGCTGTACTGCGCCGATCTCATTGCCGTTGTCCTCGAGGATCGGGCCCTGCTCCAGGTGAGTCTCGAACATCGCGCAATACTTGTCCGGGCTGATTCTGTTTTCTTTCGGTCCCTTGAACTTGGTCGCTGCCAGAGCTTCGCCGAAGTTCGCGAACTCGGACTCATCCATCGGCTTGGAAGCCATCATGTTCTCATAAACAAAGTTCGGCTTCAGATAATCCGGCAGATAATCATAGCAGATGATACCGGAAACCATCATTGCCGGCGGATACAGGGAACCTTCTTCGTTGGTCCAGATCATAGCGGTCAGCGGGTGCTTATGCGGAATGTTCTCAGCTACGACTGTTTCCAGAACTTCCATACCGGTCATAACGCCTTCGATACCATCGTAGTTGCCGCCGTTCTTAACGGAGTCGCAGTGGGAACCCATAACGATTCTCTTCGCGTTGGGGTCAGATCCCTCGATGGTCGCATACATGCATGCTACATCGTCGCACTCGATCTTAGCTCCGATCGCTGTCATTCTCTTGACAAACTCTTCTCTCGCCTGGTGTGCTGCCGGGGACAGGGAATATCTTGTGATACCGCCGTGACCCGCATCGCCAAACTGCGCAAAGGTTCTGATTTTGTCAGACATTCTCTCTAAACTACACTGATACATAACATTAGCCTCCTTTTTCTTATATAGAAAAACTGATTATAATAACCAAATCGTGAAACCGGTTACATTTCTTATTTTTATTATACCGTGTTTTCTGAATATTTCAAGACCTTTTACGCAAGATGTTTCCGATTTCATAAAAAAAGAGGGTTTTACCCCTCTTATAGACAGCAAATAAGTACTATTAACCCCTCACATAAATGATTACAGACCCAGGGACAGCTTCCCTGCCGGACAGATGAAGGTGCACAGTCCGCAGCCCATGCATTTCGTACGGTCGACGTGAACGGTCTTCTCAGCCTTTGCGATAGCCCCGTACATGCAGGTGTCGACGCAGCGGCGGCAGTGTTCCTCGCAGGGAACCCCGGTGACCGTGCTGACGAAGGGCTCATACCGCATCTCATCGAAGGACTTCAGGTTCGACAGCGCCCGGCCGCAGATCGAAGGGATGGAACCGGTTTCGTTCTCCTCTCCCCAGGCTTTCATGCCGTCCAGGATCTCCCGGATCACGCCCTTTCCCCTCAGCATAACGGCAGTTCCCACCTGTACGGTGGAAGCCCCCAGCATCAGGAACTCCAGCGCGTGTTTGGCGCTGCTGATGCCGCCGATGCCGGAGATCGGAATGTCCACGGTCTGGGCGATGGTTGCTACCGACGCCAGGGCCATCGGCCGGATGTAATCGCCGGAGACTCCGCCGTAGGTGGACAGCACCGGCCGGGCCGTCTGCAGATCCACCCCCAGAATCCCCCGGACGGTATTGATCGCGCTGACCCCGCTGCCGCCGGCTTCCTTGACGGCCTTGGCAACTTTGGAAATATTGGTGGTGTTCTGGGACAGCTTGACCATGACCGGGATCTTCACCGCTGCCACGACCGCCTTGGTCATCTCATAGATCACATCGGCGTGGGAGGCCACGACCTCCAGCGACTCCAGCATCGGATTGGATACCGACAGCTCGATCGCGTCCGCCCCGTACTTCTCCAGTTTGCTGGCAAGGTAGGCCAGCTCCGAAGGGGTATGGGCTGAGATGCTTCCGATCAGTACGCCGCCGTCCGCCTTGGCGATCTCGATCTCCCGCTCCCATCCCTCGATCTGAATGTCGCTGTACAGGCGGATGTTCTGCGCCCCGTTCTCATCGCAGGCGATCCTCGGGCCCACATCCAGCATGGTATCGCTGACGATGCTTTCGGTCACGACCGCACCGGCCCCTGCCGCGATGGATTCATGAAGGCTTGCGCCGTCCCTGTTCCAGGGCCCGGCAGCAACCATCACCGGATTGTCCAGATTCAGTCCAAGAAAATTTGTGGTTAACATGGTATGCCTCCATTGGTTCGCAGTGACAACTCCATTATACGACTTGCGGCTCGCCGATCAGGCTTCGCTTTCCGCTCGCCTTCTCGGGCCGCAACGCAGTCAGGCACCACGCGCTAAAGCGCTGTGCCTTTTGCAGGACACCTGCCGCCGCTCTTGCTCTGCAATCGCGGGGCTAGGGGTTCCAGCATAAGGAGTTTCATCGATTCGCTTCGCTCATCGTGACAACTCCATTAGAACATCTCCCCGATCCGTTCCTTGTGTCCGCAGGACTTACGGATCCGCATCCTGGGGCGCAGCAGGATATGCCGTTCTTCCTTCGCGTCCCCGTCGATCATATCGAACAGAACCCTGGCGCCGTAAATGCCCATCTTCCGGAAGGGCAGTTCCACCGTCGTCAGCTTCGGTTCCACCAGATTGGACATCCGGTTGTTGCCGAAACCGGCGACCGCGATGTCCTCCGGGATCTGCAGGCCGCTGTCCTTGAAGGCATCCATTGCTCCGAAGGCGATCTCATCGCTTGTGGCAAACACCGCGTCCGGAAGCCCTCGGGAAACCAGCTTTTTGCCGCTGATGTAGCCACCCTCTATGGAATTCTCCGTCGTGATGATCAGGTTTTCATCCGCCTCCAGCCCGTTGGCCTTCAGAATGTTGCGGAAACCGATCAGCATCTCCTGGGTCTCCTGCTGGGGATCGCCTCCCTGCAGGAATCCGATGGAGCGGTGACCGACCTCCAGCAGGTGGGCGATCATCTCGGCGGCACCCGCGCGGCAGTCCACCTTGACGGAATTGGCCCGGCTGTTCTCCTGATGCTCTCCGATCAGGACCACAGGGATTTTCTCCGCCTCGATCTGATCCAGAAACTGCTCCTCCAGGGAGGAAAAGAGCAGAATGATCCCGTCCACGCGCCGGGTGATCAGCTGGGAAATGTACTCCCGTTCCATGCGCGGGTCCTTTTCGACGTTGCACATGAACGTGATGTAGCCCTTCATCCGCGCCACTTCCTCGACGCCTCCCGCAACCTCCATATAGGATGTATGGAGCATATGCGGAATCACGATGCCGATGGTCTTTGTCTTATTAAAATTCAGTCCCTGGGCAAACCAGTTGGGCGTGTACTCCGCTTCTTCCATCACCCGCCGAATCTTTTCTCTGGTTTTCGGCGCGACTGTCTCCGGATGGTTCATCACCCTGGATACCGTGGCAACGGATACACCGGCTGCCTTTGCGATCTGTTTGATGTTCATGACTGTCTGAGCTTACTCCCTTATCTTTCCCCGCAGGCTGAAGGTCTTGCCCTCTGTGATCTCCACTGAAACGGTCGTTCCGATCAGCGATTCATCGCCCTGAAAATCCACCAGCTTGAATCCGTCGGTCCTCCCGCTGAGGATCCCCGGATCTTTTTTGCTCGCTCCGTCCACCAGCACCCGCTGCACGCTGCCGATGCAGGCGGCATTTTTTCGCAGACTGATCTCGTTGAGCGCGTCGACCAGCCGGTTAAACCGCTCGTGCTTGACCTCCTCCGGCACCTGATCTTCGTATTCGGCGGCGGGGGTTCCCTTTCGCTTCGAATACAGGAAGGTAAAGGCGGAGTCGTATTCCACTTCCTTCACCAGGGCCAGCGTTTCCTCGAAATCCTCCTCGGTTTCTCCCGGAAATCCCACGATGATGTCCGTGCTGATGGCGATGTCCGGCGCTGCCTGCCGAAGCCGGCGCACCAGCTGCAGATACTGCTCTGCGGTATACCGGCGGTTCATCCGTGCCAGCAGCCGGCTGCTGCCCGACTGCACCGGCAGATGGATGTAATGGCAGAGCTTGCCGCAGTCCCGGAATGCCCCGATCAGCTTCTCCGACAGATCCTTCGGGTGGGATGTCATGAACCGGATCCGCTCCAGCTCCTCAATTTCATTCAGAGCGTAGATCAGATCGGCGAAATCCCAGTTCTTCGGTTCCTCTGTCCGGCTGACGCCCCGATAGGAATTGACGTTCTGACCCAGCAGCGTCACCTCCCGGACCCCGTCCGCGGCGAGATCCCGCACCTCCTGCAGGATATCCTCCGGGCGCCGGCTCTTTTCCCGGCCTCTCGTATAGGGGACGATGCAGTAGGTGCAGAAATTGTTGCAGCCGTACATGATGTTGACAAAGGACTTGTGCCGGTAAAGGCGCTTTGCCGGAAGCCCTTCGACGATGGTTTCTTTGTCCTCGTAAATGCGCTCCACTCTGGTCTGCTTCGCGCTTCGGATCTCGTGCTTGGCCCTGGTGTAGTCGTGATCCGACATCCGGATCAGGTCCTCATTGGATGCTTCATCGTCTTCTCCTGCAAAGGCTGATCTGGCCCGGTAGAGCTGCTGCAGCATCTGCGGGAACTCGTGAATGTTATGCGTTCCGAAGATCACATCCACCCAGGGATACTGACGCCGGACCTGGCCCACGATGTGCTCCTGCTGCATCATGCAGCCGCAGACGCACGCCGCGAAGGCCGGATTGGTCGCTTTTTGTTTCTTCAGCTGCCCCAGCGTGCCGAAAAAGCGCTTGTCGGCGTTCTCCCGGACACTGCAGGTGTTGATGATGACGATGTCCGCCTCCGCGCGTTCCCGCGCCTGCCTGCAGCCCTCTGCCTGCAGGAGCCCCGCGATGGTTTCCGAATCGTGCTCGTTCATCTGACAGCCGAATGTGATAATGTGATATTTTTTCCCTCTGAGTTCTGTCATCCGTTTCCCGTGTTTACCCCTGTTCGTGTTTCTTGTCTCTTCCCATCAGCAGCTCGATGGCCTCGGATGCGGAAAGCTCTCCTCTCGTCACCCGATAGATGGCATCGGTGATCGGCATCTCAACATCGACTTCCTTCGCCAGCTCGTAGGCCGCCTCCGCCGTGTACATGCCTTCCACGACCATTCCTACTTCCTTCACTGCATCCTCCGGGGCCATGCCCTCTCCGATCAGGAATCCGCAGCGGCGGTTTCTGGAATGCATGCTGCAGCAGGTGACGATCAGATCTCCGGTGCCGGCCAGTCCTGAGAAGGTCTCCTTCTCTGCGCCCAGCTTCTCTCCCAGCCGCATGATCTCCGCCAGTCCCCGGGTCATCAGCGCAGCCTTTGCATTGTCGCCGAAGCCCATTCCGTCGGAAATACCGGCGCCCAGCGCGATGATGTTCTTGAGCGCCCCGCCAAGTTCCAGCCCCGTCACATCGATGGATGTGTAGACGCGGAACCGGTCCGTCATGAACAGGTCCTGAATGGCCTGGGCGGTTTCGATCTTCCCGGAGGCGACGGCCACCGTCGTCGGCATCCTCCGGCCCACCTCCTCCGCATGGGAGGGACCGGAAAGGACCACGTAATGATCCATATTGAAATACTCTTCCGCGATCTGGGACAGGCGCTTGTGGGTTCCCCGTTCGATGCCCTTGGCTACATTGACGATCAGCATATCCCCGGTGATGTACGGCTTCGCCGCTTCCGCCGCGCTGCGGAAATGCTGGGTAGGTGCGGAGAACAGGACGATATCCGCGCCCCGGATCGCGTCTTCATTGGAATAGGCGAACGAGATGTTTTCGTTCAGCGGTACTCCCGGAAGATAATCCGTATTTTCTCTGCTGCTTTCCATCCGGCGCAGATGCTGCTCATCGACATCAAAGATGCGGACGCTGCAGCCTTTGCCTGCCAGAACGGTTGCCAGAGCCGTTCCCCAGCTGCCGGCGCCGATGACTCCTATCGTCTTCATTGCTCTTCCTCCTTTTTGCCCTTATCCTTACTCTTATCTTTATAGAAAATGCTCAGAACCGGCTCCTCTCCGTGGATCAGACGCACGATGTTCGCCCGGTGCTTGATGAGCATGATGATAGCCATCACCGCCGCGTAGACAAAAAATCCGGGTTCCAGAAAGATCGACAGAACCGCGAAACATACGGCTCCCACGATGGATCCCAGCGACATCCGCTTGGAGGCGAATACGACGATGGCAACGACCAGAAGCGATATCAGCGCCAGCAGCGGATTGACCGCCAGCACCGCTCCGAAGGCTGTCGCGACACCCTTGCCGCCCTTAAACCGGTAGACGATGGGAAACACGTGTCCCAGGAATACGCACAGGGCGCACAGATTCGCTCCCACCGGTCCGATGAGGAAAAACCCGATCAGTACGGCGGCCACACCCTTGAGGATATCCACAACGCAGGTGATGGCGCCGGCCTTCTTACCCATGACCCGCAGCGCGTTGGTCGTTCCCGCGTTGCCGCTGCCGGCGCTCTTGATGTCGATGCCCTGCCGGCGCGCCATGATGGTGGAGGGGGAGATGTTGCCGATGAAGTAGGCCAGCACACCCAGCCCTCCCAGCAAAATGAGATTCGTATATGCAGTCATTTGATTATCCCTCTTCTTTCTCTCCCTTCTCCCGGAACACGAACTTCAGGGATGTGCCCTCGAATCCGAAGGCTTCCCGGATCTTGTTCTCCAGATATCTGGAATACGAGAAATGCATCAGCGGCCGGGAATTGATCTTGAAGGAGAACAGGGGCGGTTTGACACCGACCTGCGTCACGTAATAGATCTTCAGTCGCTTGCCCTTGTCCGAAGGCGGCTGCTTCATCATAGTCGCGTCCGTGATCACCGTATTCAGCTGGCTCGTCGGCACCCGCATCGCCCGGTTCTCCGCCACGTACTTCGCCATTTTGATCACCTGATCGGTCCTCTGACCGGTCAGAGCCGAAATGAAGACGGCCGGCGCATAGGACATGAAGGTCAGCTCCCGGGCGATCTCCTTTCGGAACTCGTTCATCGTATTGGTGTCCTTCTCCACCAGGTCCCACTTGTTGACGCAGACCACGATGCCCCGGCCCGCTTCGTGGGCGATGCCGGCGATCTTCTTGTCCTGCTCGGTAATGCCTTCGGTGGCATCGATCATCAGCATGCAGACGTCGCAGCGCTCGATGGCTGCCACCGCCCGGAGCACGCTGTACTTCTCGATGTCCTCGCTGACCTTGCTCCTGCGGCGGATCCCCGCCGTATCGATCAGCAGATACTCTTCTCCCTCGAACATAAAGGGGGTATCGATGGAATCCCGGGTCGTCCCCGCGATGGGGGATACGATGACACGGTTTTCTCCCAGCAGCCGGTTGACCAGGGAGGACTTGCCCACGTTGGGCTTACCGATCATGGCGATCTTAATGGACTCGTCCTCCTCGGTTCCCGCTCCTTCCGGGAAATTCTCGATGATGGCATCCAGCAGGTCCCCCAGATTCAGCATATTGGAGGATGAGATGGGGATCGGCTCCCCAAGTCCCAGCTCATAAAAATCATAAAAATCATCCGGCAGGTTCGGCGTATCGATCTTATTGACCGCCAGAACGACCTTGCGGCCGGTCCTGCGCAGCATGGAGGCGACCTCCTGATCGGATGCCGTAAGTCCGTCTTTGCCGTCCACCATGAACAGGATCACATCCGCCATGTCCATGGCCACCTGCGCCTGCTCCCGCATCTGAGAGAGGATGATATCGTCGCTGTCCGGTTCGATTCCCCCCGTATCGATCAGGCCGAAATGAATCCCGGACCACTCCGCCTCCGCGTAAATCCGGTCCCGTGTCACGCCCGGCGTATCCTCCACGATGGACACCCGCCGCCCGACGATTCTGTTAAAAAATGTTGATTTTCCTACGTTCGGCCGTCCCACGACCGCTACCAGTGGTTTACTCATCGAAGATCCCTTTCGCGAAATCTGCCGGCTCGAACTCCTGCAGATCCTCTATGCCTTCCCCCAGACCGACGAACTTGACCGGCATGTTGAACTCGTCGGCGATCGTGATCACGATGCCGCCCTTCGCCGTGCCGTCCAGCTTGGTCAGTACGATTCCTGTGATGTCAGCGGTCTGTCCGAATTCCTCCACCTGAGAAACGGCGTTCTTGCCGGTGGTCGCATCCAGCACCAGCAGGTTCTCCCGGTGTGCTTCCGGGAATTCTCTGCCGATGACCCGGTTCATCTTGGCCAGCTCATCCATGAGATTCTTTTTGTTCTGCAGCCGGCCGGCGGTATCGCAGATCAGTACGTCGATGCCCTTGGCCTTCGCCGACTGAATGGCATCGTAGATCACCGCCGAGGGATCCGCTCCCTCTCCGTGACGGATCACATTGACACCGACCCGCTCGCCCCAGATCGCCAGCTGTTCTCCCGCCGCGGCCCGGAACGTATCCGCTGCCGCCAGCATGACGGTTTTTCCTTCCTTCTTCAGGCGGTGGGCCAGCTTGCCGATGGTGGTGGTCTTGCCTCCGCCGTTGATTCCGATCATCAGAATGATCAGCGGATATTCATCGCACAGCTTCTGGCTTTCTCCCTTGTCCATCAGATCGGCGATGATCTTCCCCAGCCGGATCTTGATGACCGAGGGCTTCTTCATATTGTTGCTCTGCACCTCGGCCCGCAGCGTTTCGACGATCTTCATGGTGGTCTCCATGCCGATGTCCGAGGTGATCAGAATCTCCTCCAGCTCCTCAAAAAAGTCCTCGTCGATGGTGGGCCGCATCATCAGCGCGTCCGACACCCTCTGGGACAGCTTGCCAAAGATTGATTTTTTCTTGTCTCCTAACATGATCTGCTCCTGTTATCTGTAATCAGGACCGCTGCCGGTCCTCCGCGAATGACGTATCTCCCAGATCCAGAGAGAGGACCTTCGAAACGCCCTTCTCCGGCATCGTAACGCCGTACAGCACATCCGCTTGCTCCATGGTCGCCTTCTGGTGGGTCACCAGGGCGAACTGGATGCCGTCGAACTTGCGCACCGCCTGAATGAACCGGTCGATGTTGGCATCGTCCAGAGCCGCTTCCACCTCGTCCAGGATACAGAAGGGCGTCGGTTTCGCCTTCAGTACAGCGAACATCAGGGCGATCGCCGTCAGCGTCTTCTCACCGCCGGACAGCAGATTGATGTTCTGCAGCTTCTTGCCCGGCGGCTGAGCAACGATATCGATGTTCGACTGAAGCGGATCGTTCTCATCGGAAAGCCGCAGCTCCGCATGCCCGCCTCCGAACAGTCCGGTGAACATCTCCTCAAAGTTGATGACGATCTGGTCAAAGCTGGCCTTGAACCTCTGACGGATGGTCTTGTCCATATCCCGGATGATCCCGTTCAGGCTGTCCATGGCGCTCTGAATGTCCGCCTGCTGCGCCGTCAGGAATTCGTACCGCTCCCGGACGGTCTCGTATTCCTCAATGGCACCGACGTTGACCTCGCCCATTTCCTTCATGCGGCTCTTGATCTGCCGGTTCTCCTTGACGGCGGAGGACATGACGAATTTCTCCGATTTGAATTCCATCGCCTGAATGTAGGATATCTCGAAATCCTCCCACAGCTTGTCCTTATAGGTTTCCAGCTGGGTCTCATTCTTCGCCTTGCGGATGTCCAGTTCGTATTTCCTGTTCTGCAGGTCCTCCAGCCTGGCGGCGAGCTCGTCCCGCTGCCGGGTGCTTTCGGTCAGTTTTTCGCTGACTGTCTGCTTCTCCGCGGAGACCTCCTCCAGGTAGTCCTGCACTCTCTTCTTCGCATCTTCCTTTTCTTCGATCAGATCGTCCATATTGGCATGACCGGAAGTCAGCGCTTCTTTTTCCTGCCGCAGCGTCTCCTGCTGCTGCCGTTTCAGCGCGATGTCCTGGGCGATCTGTTCCAGAAGTCCGCTGCTGTTTCGGAGGACGTATTCGGTATGAGTCTTTCGCTCCTCGCAGGTGTTGACGGTGATTCTGGCCTTCGTGATCGCCTCGCTGATCTGCTCAAAGGCTGCCTGACGCTCTTCCTTGCGCCGGAAAAGCTGTTCGCCTTCCTCGGTGATCTGCGTTTTTCTGGCTTCGTTTTCTTCGATGGACCGCCGCAGTTCCTCTATGACCTGGGATGAATGCTCCATCTCCTGGCGGATGCTGTCCATCTCCCGGCGGATCTTTTCCTCGCTGGAACGAAAATCGCTGAGGGCGGCCTCCGCCAGAACGATCTGCTGATCGTGGATCAGCAGCTCATGTTCTCCGGCCCGGATCTCTCCTTCGAGGGCGGAGTTCTCTTCTCCCAGCTCCTGTATCCGGGCGAGCAGCGACTCCAGCCGCTGCCTGTTTTTTTCTCCGGACAGGGTCAGCGCGCGGATCTGTTCCTGCAGACTGCGGATCTCCGCCTTTCGCTCCAGGATATCTGCGGTCTTATTGCGGTATCTGCCGCCGGTGATCGCACCGGCGGAATTGATGATCTCCCCATCCAGTGTTACCACGCGGGCGCTGCGGATCTTCTTGGAGATCCGGATGGCATGATCGATGTGATCCACCAGAATGACCCGGCCCAGCAGGTATTCCATAACCTGCCCGTACTCGGAGTCGTATTGTACGCAGTCCGGCCCGAATCCGATGAATCCGGGTTCGGACCGCAGTTTTTCATCTCTGTGGTTTGCCGCACGAATGGAGGCGATCGGAAGGAAGGTCATCCGTCCGGCCTTGTTCTGCTTCAGGCTTCGGATCGCTTCTCTGGCATCGGCATCCTCATTGCAGACGATGTTCTGCAGGCTGCCTCCCAGCGCCGTCTCGATGGCGGTCTCATAGCCCTCCGGAACGCGGATCAGATCGGCAACAACGCCCCGGATCCCCCGCAGGTTTGATTTCATGATAAACCGCACGGCGCCGTTGTATCCTTCGTAGTTGTGTTCCATCTCTTCGATGGTTTTGCTGCGGGCGCTCATCTGTCCCAGCCGGATCCGCTCCTCTTCGATCTGCCGGCGAAGCGTTTTCTCTTCGTCCTGAGCCTCCTGCAGCTGCTTCTGCAGCTGCTCCTTTTCCTCACGCTGCTTCTGCAGCTGCTCCGCGCGATCCCGGCGGGCGCTGCGGGCGCGGTCCAGATCATCCTGGCTCTTGCGGCTGCCGGTGCTCCCGGTCTCCTGTTCCTGCAGCAGCGCTTCCCTTCGTCTGGTCAGCGTTTCCCCCAGCCGCTCCATGCTGCTGATTTCGGACCCAGCCCGGGTGATTTCTCCCGACAGGCGAAACAGACCGTCCTTGACCGCATCCTCCTGTTCGGAAAGGCTGGCCATCTCGGCTGCAATTTCATTGTAACGGATCACCTGCTGCTGCAGCGCTTCCTCTGCCGCTGCCGCCTCTTCATCCACTTTCTTTTTGTCGCTTTGGACCTTCTGCAGGCTATCCTCTTCCCTCTGCTTTCTCTCCTCGAGGGAATCCAGCTCCGCCGAAAGACGCTGCTGATCCCGTTCGATGGCGCTGAGACGTTCACTGTCCACTTCGCTTTTGTTCACGACGGCGTTCAGTTCCTCAATGGCTGCCAGCAGCTTTTGCCTGGTCTCCTCCTCAATCTTCTCCAGGGCCTCTCTCTGCCCGGTCAGATCCACAGAATCCTGATCCATCTGCATCCGCTGCTGCCGGACATCTTCAATGGCCAGCTGCATTTCCGCCAGATCGTCCTTGGCGTATTCATTCTTCAGCTCGAGATTGTCGATGTTCTTCAGAATGATATTGATCTCCAGTTCCCGGTAGCGCTGCCGCAGCTTCAGATATTCCTTCGCCTTGATGCTGTCTTCCCTCAGTCCGTCGATCCGGCCTTCGATCTCTCCGATGATATCTTTGACCCGGTCCATATTGGCCGTCGTTGTCGCCAGCTTTCGCTCCGCCTGGGCCTTGCGGGTCCGGTACGCGACGATTCCGGCGGCCTCTTCGAAGATCTCTCTTCGGTCTTCGGTCTTGTTGCTGATGATATCGGCGATCTTTCCCTGTCCGATGAGAGAATATCCGTCAACGCCGATTCCGGTGTCCATGATCAGATCCCGGACGTCTTTGAGCCGGCACTGATTCCCGTTGATATGGTACTCGCTCTCCCCGGAGCGGAACATCCGCCGGGTGATCGCCACCTCCTGATAATCGATGGGCAGACTTCCGTCTTCATTTCCGATCACCAGCGTTACCTCAGCCATGCCCCGGGATTTGCGGCTGGATGTTCCGGCGAAGATGACTTCCTCCATCTTGCCGGCACGCATCATTCTGGAACTCTGTTCTCCCAGTACCCAGCGGATCGCGTCACTGATATTGCTTTTGCCGCTCCCGTTCGGGCCTACGATGCCCGTGATGCCTTCGTTGAATTCAATTGTGACAGGTTCCGCAAACGACTTGAAGCCGTGCATTTCCAGTTTTTTAAAATTCATTCCAATCCTCTTTCAGAGCTTTCATGGCAGCTGCCTGTTCTGCCTGTTTCTTGCTCTTTCCCTTCCCTTCCGTGTGAAGGGTCCCGTCGATATATAATCCCACCGAGAAGGTCTTGTCATGGTCCGGGCCCTGCTCCGCGATCAGGCGGTAGCGGATATCCGTGATCCCATGCGCCTGCAGCACCTCCTGCAGGTGGGTCTTGTAATCGTAAACAACAAATATGCCCCGCTTCGTATCATCGATCACGCCGCGGAACAGATCCAGGACGGCCCTCTGGGCGGCCCCGTATCCTCCGTCCAGATAAATGGCACCGATCACCGCTTCCATGGCATCGGCCAGGATCGATTCGCGGCGGCGTCCGCCGCTCTTCTCCTCCCCGTGTCCCAGCTGCAGGTAAGAGCCGATTTCCAGCCGGCGGGCCTGCTGCGCCAGTGATTTTTCACAGACGATGGTCGATCGGATCCGGGAGAGCCATCCTTCTTCCTTGTCCGGAAACATACGGAACAGCTCTTCTCCGATGATGGCGTCAAAAAAAGCATCTCCGAGAAATTCCAGCCGTTCATTGCACCGGACTCCTGTGCCCTTCTCCTTGCTGTAGGAGCTGTGGGTCAGGGCTGTTTCCAGCAGCTCCGGCTGCCGGAAGCAATAACCCAGATCCTGCTGAAGCTTCGTATTATCCTTCATATTCCCTTATTCCTCTTCGATCACATCCAGATCCAGCATCTCCTGCCGGATGATCTCGACGACGTTCTCCTTCGCGTAAGGGATGCCGCGGATGATGGCGTTCTTGACTGCGGTCGCCGTTGAGGAACCGTGCATCTTCATGACCGGTCCGTTGACTCCCAGCACCGGAGCCCCGCCGTATTCTTCATAGTCAAAATCATTTTTCAGTTTCATGAGCTGGCCTTTAATGAAAACCCCGCCGATCTTGCTCTTCAGGTTCTCCATGATGGCGTTTTTGACCAGCTTGAAGATGGTCAGGGATACGCCCTCGGTCAGCTTCAGAATGACATTGCCGACGAATCCGTCGCAGACGATGACATCGCAGGCTCCCTTCGGAACCTCTCTCGCCTCCACGTTTCCGACGAAATTCAGATTGGACTGGGCCAGCTTCTGATAGGCGTCCTTTGTCACACTGGTTCCCTTGGATTCCTCCACACCGAGGTTCACCAGACCGACCCGGGGATTCTCTCTGCCCCAGACCTTCTCGATGAAAATACTGCCCATCAGACCGTATTCCAGCAGGTTCTGTGCTTTGGACTCGGCGCTGGCTCCCGCGTCCACCAGAAGACACGGTTTCATGGTTTCCATGTCCGGATAGATGGATGCCAGTGCCGGACGGTCAATTCCCCGGATCCGACCCAGAAGAAGCCTCGCTCCCACGATCAGTGCCCCCGTGTTGCCGGCGGAAACGAACAGATCCCCCTCTCCGTCCTTCAGCATATTCAGCCCCCGGACCATGGAGGAGTTCTTTTTTTCCCGGATCGCGCGGACCGGAGTATCGTGCATGGTGATCTCCTCCGGCGCATCGACGACGGTGATCTGATCTCCCTTATATTTGCAGCGCCTGAGTTCCTTTCGGATCGCGCTTTCTTTCCCGATGATGACGATCTCGTCCTCGATCTGTTCGGCTGCCTGCACCGCTCCCCTGACGATCTCCGCGGGGGCATTGTCGCCGCCCATGCCATCCAGCAAAACTCTCATAGTAACCTCCCGATTATTCGCTTAACTCTGCTCTGCGGATCAGATCTCTGACCCTCTGCGGAATATCCTCTGCCCCGAATGCGGCAGAGCCCGCAACGATGATATCGGTGCCCGCCTGCGCGACGCGGCCGATGTTGTCAAGATTCACTCCCCCGTCGATCTCAATGCGGTACTCCAGATTCCGTTTCTCCCGGATGCGTTTCAGTTCCTCTATCTTTCGCAGACATGCCGGGATCATCTTCTGACCTCCGAAGCCCGGATTGACCGACATGATCAGGATCAGATCCGCCTCCTCCAGCACCTCCTCCAGCATACACAAAGGAGTTGCCGGATTGATGGATACGCCAGCCTTTGCACCGGCCGCCCGGATGTGCTGCAGCGTGCGATGCAGATGAATGCAGGCTTCCTGATGCACTGTGATATACTCCGTCTGAGGGGTGATGAACTCCTCCAGATAATCGTCCGGACGTTCGATCATCAGATGCACATCAAAGGGCAGAGCCGTCTTGCCGGCCAGCGATTTCATGACCGCCGCGCCGAAGCTGATATTGGGGACAAAATGCCCGTCCATCACGTCCACATGAACCAGATGGGCGCCGCCCTCCTCGATGCGGGCGACCTGCTGTCCCAGCTGTGAGAAATCCGCCGCTAAGATTGATGGTGCCAGTTGAATCATGGATCCTTGCCTCCTGTCTGATCGTTAATACTTTTTTTTGCTGTCGATTTCCCGGATCATTGCCCGGTAGGAATCGTATCTTTCCTGACTGATCTGACCCTTCGCCACGGCTTCCTTGACCGCGCAGCCCGGCTCAGCGAGATGTCTGCAGTCGTCGTATCTGCAGCCGCCCAGCACCCGCTCGATCTCCGGATACAGATGCGGCAGCTGCTCCGCCTCGATTCCGGCGAGAGCGAAGGAGGTGAAGCCCGGAGTGTCAAAGATGCCGGTTCCCTCTTCATCCAGCAGGAACAGTTCCGCATGCCTCGTGGTATGCCGGCCTCTCTGGGTCTTTTCGCTGATTGAGCCGGTCTCCATCTTCTCGTCCCGCAGCAGCTGATTCAGGATCGTCGATTTTCCCACGCCGGAAGCACCGGCCAGCGCCGCCTTCCTGCCGCGGATCCTCTCCAGGATCTTCCCGTAGCCGGATCCGTCTTCCTGACTGAGCAGAATGACCGGATACACCGGTTCATAAATGCTGCGCAGATGCTGCAGACTGGCCGCGGCCTTGCGCCCGGATCCTTTGCTCTGATCGGCCGCCAGATCGCACTTGTTGATGCAGAGGATCACCTCGGTTCCCGCCTTCTCCGCCATGATCAGAAGCTTGTCCACCAGCTCCTGCACCGGAGCCGGCCGCGCAACGGCGGTGACCACCAGAAAGCAGTCCACATTGGCAACGAACGGGCGGATGAAGCTGTTGCGGCGGGGCAGGATCTGCGTGATCAGATTATCATCGTTTCCCTCGATGATATCGAACTCGACCCGATCGCCCACCGCCGGCTTGATCTCTTGTTTCTTGAAGATTCCTCTGGCCTTGCATCTATATACTGTTTCGCCGGATTTTACGAAATAAAACCCGGCGATTCCCTTCATGATCTGTCCCTGCATCAGATCTCCTCTTCGTCCTCCGGAAGATCCTCGATCGGTTCCGTTTCCTCCGTCGTCGTAGGCTGTGTCGTTGGAGGCTGCGTCGGCTTGGGGCCCTTGCTGACCTGCAGATTGACAGATGTCTTCTTATCCAGTTTTGACTCCGCGTCATACTGCTGCCACATGACCTCGCCTTCGGCATAGCTGTCGCTCCACACATAGTCGACGCTGCCCAGCTTCAGCCCGGCGCTTTCGAGCAGGGATTCCGCCTCACCCAGCGTCTTTCCTTTGAGGTAAGGCATGGTTGCCCTCGACAAAGACCCGTCACTGGCGACCAGTGTAACCAACGTACCCTTCTCGGCCTTCGAGCCGCCGGAGGGATCCTGGCTGATGACCGTCCCTGCCGTTTTCTCACTGGCCTGGGTGGTCACCTTGCACTCAAATCCGGCGGACTCTATGATCCCGCGGGCATCCTCTTCATCCTGCCCCAGTACATCCGGAACCTCTCCGTCGCCGGGACCGCCGCTGACAAATACGGTAATCGTGCTCTTCGTCTTAACCGTGCTCCCGCCCTTCGGGTCCTGGCTGACGATGATCCCCGCTTCC
The DNA here is from genome assembly GCA_017459895.1 of Bacillota bacterium. Classification (GTDB taxonomy): domain Bacteria; phylum Bacillota; class Clostridia; order Peptostreptococcales; family Anaerovoracaceae; genus Lentihominibacter. The sequence continues at coordinate 19,493 of JAFUCA010000034.1, forward strand.
ACGTCCTCGCTGACCACCGGATCGCCCTCTTTGATCTTGAGATCGGATTCCTCCGCCAGCTGTTCCGCCTCCTTCACCGTTAACCCGGTGAAGTCCGGCGCCTCGATCTCCTTGCCGCCGAACATGCCCAGCGCATAGCAGATTCCGAAGGCGATGGCCAGCGCCGCCACGATGCAGATGACGAGGATGACCGGTTTTTTGCTTCCGTTTTTCTTTTTCTTTTTTTTGGGCCGTTCGGCTTCGTACTCGGTCCCGTCATTGTATTCGGTTTCTGCAATAGGACCGCTGGGACGCTGCGGCTGCTGCTGACCCATCAGTACGGAATTGCCCACCACGCTTCCGATGAACTCCAGATTGTTGAGAGCTTCGATCAGCTCATCCGCCGACGCGTACCGGTTGACCGGGTATTTGTCGGTGCACTTCATGACGATGTGCTCCAGAGCCGGGGGAATTCCCGACGCCATTTCGGAAGGAGGTGTCATTTCCCCGTTGATGTGCATGAGGGCTATGTTCACCGGATTGTCTCCGTCGAAGGGGACGTTGCCGGTCAGCATCTCATACATGACGATACCCAGAGAGTAGATATCGGACTTCTCATCCACATAGCCGCCTCTGGCCTGCTCCGGAGAAAAATAATGCACTGAACCGATGATGCCGTCCGTGCTGTCGACAATGGTCGCCGCATTGACCGCCTTCGCGATACCGAAGTCCGTGATCTTCGCCGTTCCGTTGGGGGTCATCATGATGTTGTGCGGCTTCACATCCCTGTGGATGATGTGATTCTTATGCGCAAACGACAGCGCTGCCGCGATCTGCTTCGAGATGGAGATCACCTGGGGGTACGGCATGGGTCCCTGTTCCTTGATCACATCCGACAGCGCCCTTCCCTCGATCAGCTCCATCACGATGTAATGGATGTTGCCTTCCTTGCCGACGTCGTAGATATTCACGATGTTCGGATGGGACATGCTCGCCGCCGCCTGGGATTCCCGGCGGAAGCTGTCTATGAATTTATGATCACCGATAAACTCCGGTTTCAGGATCTTGATCGCGACGAAGCGGTTCAGCAGTTTGTCCTTTGCCTTGTAAACGACCGACATGCCGCCTTCGCCGATTCTCTCAAGCAGCTCATATCTGCCTGCCAGTACTTTGCTCATCTTCTCCTCCAGTCGCTATATTCTGACACACACCACTGTGATGTTGTCCCGGCCGCCGGACTGGAGCGCCGCGTCCACGAGATCTGCACAGGTGTCGTTCATATTCTTCCCTTCGCTCAGGATCTGCGCCATCCTGGCTTCACCGACCTCACCATAAAGCCCGTCGGTGCAAAGGAGCAGAATATCTCCGCTGCTGAGCGGCAGTTTGTAGAAATCCGGCTGCACATCGGCTTCCGCACCGAGTGCTCTGGTGATGACGTTCTTCTGTTTATGGACTTCCGCCTCGTCCTCTGTGATGACTCCCTTATCGATCAGCTCATTGACATAGGTGTGGTCCTTTGTGATCCGTCGGATCTCATTGTCCCGGTAGATGTAGGCCCTGCTGTCGCCGAGATTGACGATATAGCCCTCGCCATGGTACAGATACGCCATGACGACCGTCGTCGCCATTCCCTTGTATCTTCCCTGATCCAGACCCATGGTGTAAATCGCGGTATTGGCGCGGGCAACAGCCTCCGTCAGGAAGGAGAAGATCTCATCCGGTGTTGTGTTGGAACGGATATCGCCCTCGTTGACGAATCCCGCAATGTTCTCCACCGCCGTGCGGCTGGCCACCTCACCGGAATTGTTGCCGCCCACCCCGTCCGCGACGATGTAGACATCGCATCCCGGGATGACGAAGCATGCATCCTCATTGTTTTTCCTGACAACGCCTTTGTTACTTTTGAATCCTATCTGAGCCATGTTTTATCGGACCTCTCACTCTTAATCGTACAATCCCAGCCGCTTCATCACGCAGATGAAGAAACCGTCGGTTCCGTTGACGTTGGGCAGCAGCAGCGTGCGCTCTTCCTTGCGGAACCAGGGATACTTCTTCAGAAATTCGTTGACTACTTTCTCGTTTTCTTCCGGATTGATCGTGCAGGTGCTGTACACCAGCGTTCCGTTCGGCTTCACGTATTCCGAAGAGGCCGACAGGATCGCCAGCTGCTTCTTCGGCAGCAGCTCGATCTCCGCGGATTCTTCTTTGTACTTGATCTCGGGCTTCCTTCTGACCACACCCAGGCCGGAGCACGGAGCATCCACCAGAACCCGGTCCGCCTTCTCGAGGTAGGCCGAATCCACGCGGGTCGCATCCCACGCTCTGGTCTCAATGTTCAGGATCCCGAGTCTCTTCGCCTCCCGGTCCACCTGATCCAGTCTTCTCCGGTAGATATCTCCGGCGATGATCTTGCCGGTATTGTTCATGCGCTCGGCAATGGCGGTCGTCTTGCCCCCCGGCGCCGCGCAGACATCCATGATCAGCTCGCCGTGCTGCGGATTCAGCTTCTCCGCCACCAGCATGGAGCTCTCGTCCTGAGGCGTGAACAGACCAAGCTTGTAGTGGTCGGTCTCCAGGAGCCTTCCGCCCTTCACGATCAGGGCGTTCTGGCACAGCTTCCCTTCCTCGACCTCGAATCCTCTGTCCTCCAGCTGCTCGATCAGGTCCTTCTTGATGATCTTGAGCCAGTTGAGCCGGATGGTCATCGGCGGTCTCTGGTTGCCCGCCTCCAGCAGCTGCTCAACGAAATCCATCTTGTAGTATTTGAGCCACTTCTCGATGATCCACGGCGCGTAGGAATATTTGATCGACAGATATCGGATCTCATCTTCGTTGCGGTCCGGCAGACGCATCCGGATCCGGCGGTTCAGATACTCCCGCAGAACTCCGTTGACCAGCCCCGCCTTGCTCTTGCAGTACTTCTTGGCCAGCGCGACGCTTTCGCTGACTCCGGCGTATTCCGGCACGGAGTCCATATATCCCAGCTGATAAAGGCCCATTCTCAGGATCGTCAGCTCCTGTCTGCGCAGGCTGTCGATGCCCTCTACCACCAGCTGATCCAGATAATAATCCAATGTCAGCTTTCTCTCCAGCACGCCATAAACCAGCTCTCTTACAAAGGCTGGCGAACTCGGTTTGCTGACCTTGATCTGGTGATTCAGAGCCAGGTTGGAATAAGCTTTTTTTGATTCTACGTCCATCAACGTGTTGTAAGCAGTCTTTCTGTTGATATCCATCTGTTTTACTCCCTTAAAACTTACAAATGTGCATAGGTTACCATCTTATGTGCTATTCTATCCTAAAACCGTACCGATTTCAATGGAATTGCCTTTTAAATATTCCTTCACCTCGGTCCGTTTCTTGCCTGGCATCTGCAGCCGGCAGACCCGCAGAATCCTGCCGCCGGCGGCGATATCGATCCCTTCGGGGCCGGCATCCAGAATCGTTCCCGGCGGCTGATCCGTCCGCTGATCCAGCGCGCAGCCTTCCCAGAACTTCATCATCGATCCGTTGTAAAAGGTATACGTCCCCGGCCAGGGGTCGAAGGCGCGCATCTGCCGTTCCAGCTGCTGGGGACTCTTCGTGAAATCCACCTGTCCGTCCTGCTTCGAAATCATCGGCGCATAGGTCGCGAGGGCGTCATCCTGCTTTTCGGGAGCCAGCCGGCCTAAGTTCTCCAGAGTCTCCGTGATCAGGCGGCCGCCCATCTGCGCCAGCTCCTCGTGGAGCTGTCCGCAGGTCTTTCCTGCCGCCTCGGTGCTCCCCTTCAGCAGCATATCTCCGGTATCCAGGCCCTCCGCCATCTGCATGATCGTAATGCCGGTCACCTCATCTCCTGCCAGGATCGCCGCCTGAATCGGCGCCGCGCCCCGGAATCTGGGCAGCAGGGATCCGTGAATGTTCAGGCATCCGTACTTCGGCAGATCCAGGATCTCCTTCGGCAGAATCCTGCCGTAGGCCGCAACGACGATGATGTCCGGAGCGATCCGGGCAAGCTCCGCGAGGATTTCCTCATTGCCCCGCAGCTTCACCGGCTGCAGCACCGGGATCCCAAGCTCCAGAGCTTTCTCCTTGACCGGCGAAAAGTGAATCTTATTCCCCCGGTTTGATTTGGCGTCCGGACGGGTCACGACCGCCGCTACCTCATGGCCCGCATCGTGCAAAGCCTGGAGCGCGGGGACCGCGAAATCCGGTGTTCCCATATAAACGATCCTCATGATTCCTCTGATTCCTCCTGCTGGGCGTTCGGATCCACCCGATACATCTTCGTCGCCTTATCCGGATACAGGATGCCGTCCAGATGATCGTACTCATGACACATGACCCTGGCATGAAATCCCTCGAACGTATACTCCCGTTCGTTCCCGTCCCGGTCCAGTCCCCGGATGGTGATCTTCGTCGGACGGGTCACGGTGCCGACCATCTCCGGTACCGAAAGGCATCCTTCATCTGCCTCTTCTTCCCCTTCCGCGGACAGGATCTCGGGGTTGTCGAAATAATAGACTTCCTCCGGCTGCGGCTCCACCACGAACATCCGACGCATGATGCCGACCTGCGGTGCGGCCAGTCCGACTCCATCCGCATCCCGCATCGTATCAACCATGTCGTCGAGGATCATGCGGATCCGGTCGGTTACCTGATCCACCGGCCTGCATTTCTTGCGGAGAATCGGATCTCCTTCTGTCACAATCGTTCTTAAAGCCATTCTTTCCTCCCTGTGTTTATTCCTTGACTGAGCTCGTGTGCTCCCATCTACGCGAAGCTGTACGGATTGATATCCACCACCGCCAGATACTTCGCCCTGCTGCGGACATCCGCCTCTTTCAGCATCCGGAGCATCTGCGTATATTCTCTTCGTTTTCCTTTCGGGCAGCGGATCACCATCGAAAACCGGTAGGTGTCCCGGATCCTGCCCATATAGGCCTGCTGGGGAGGCAGAATGTTCTGCCTCTCCTGCGCGGGCATCCGGCTGCACAGCCGTTCATACCAGGACTGCGCTCCCTCTGCCGCGTCGTCATAACTGTCCGCCGTAAACAGCACCTGGATCATATCGCCGAAGGGCGGGTAGTCCATGAGCCTGCGGAATGCCAGTTCCTCCGCGAAAAACCCGTCGTAATCCTGCGCCGCCGAAAACCCGATGGCGTAGTGCTCCGGATTGTAGGTCTGGATGACGACCGTTCCTTTCGTGCTCCCTCTGCCGGCTCTGCCCGCCGCCTGGGTGATCAGCTGAAACGCCCGCTCCGGTGAGCGGTAATCCGGAATGTTCAGCGTCAGATCCGCGGCAACGATTCCGACCATGCCCACATTCTTGAAGTCCAGCCCCTTCGCGATCATCTGAGTCCCGATCAGAATATCCGTCTGTCCTCTGCCGAACGCCTTCAGCCGCCGGTTCAGTTCGCCTTTGCGGCGGACGGAGTCCAGATCGATCCGATCGACCCTCCGGCCGGGAAACATTTCCCGAACCGTTTCCTCGATTTTCTCGGTCCCGCTGCCAAAAAAGCGAATGTGCCGGCTGCTGCATTCCGGGCAGTGCTCCGGAACCTCCTGCTCATGGCCGCAGTAGTGGCAGGAAAGCTTCTGACCGTTCCTGTGATAGGTCAGCGAAAGACCGCAGGTGGGACAGACCGCCACATGGCCGCATTCCCGGCAGGACACGAAGGTGGAATAGCCTCTCCGGTTCTGCAGCAGCATGACCTGCCGTCCCGCCTCCAGCTGAGCCTGCATCTGCCCGACGAGCGCCCGGCTGAGCATTGAGCGGTTTCCCTCCCGAAGCTCGGCGCGCATATCCACCACGCTGACCTGAGGAAGGCCTGCTTCGTTGTACCGGCTGCGCATGGGAAGGGTCCGGTAGATCCCCTCCTTCGCCCGGCCGAAGGTCGCGATCGAGGGCGTCGCGCTCCCCAGCAGGAGCACCCCCTGGTGATCCCGGTCCGACAGCCGCTTGATGGCCACCTCGATGGTATCGTATTTCGGCGTGGAATCGGACTTGTAGGTCGATTCGTGCTCCTCATCCACCACGATCAGTCCCAGATCCTTTACCGGCGCGAACACGGCGGACCGCGCGCCGATCACGATCCGCACCTGTCCCGAGCGAATCCTCTGCCACTGTTCGAATCGTTTGACCGAAGTCAGTCTGGAATGAATGACCGCGATCTGCTCCTCGCCGAACACCGCAGAGAACCGTTCGATGATCTGGGGCGTCAGCGATATCTCCGGAACCAGCACGATGGCCGTCCGCCCCTGCTCCAGAGCGTGGCGGACCGCGCGGATGTATACCTCCGTCTTACCGCTGCCCGTCACTCCGTAGAGCAGAAACCGGCTGTGGCTTCTTCGGTCAAGCGCCTCCGTGATCTCCGCCAGCGCCCGGGACTGCTCCTCCGTCAGTGTACGGATCTCCTCGCCTTCCTCATCGGCAAACCCGATCCCCAGCACTTCCTCCTCGGATCCGGCGGTCTGCCGCTTCCGCCGATGCCCCACCGGCGTGAAGCAGCGCAGCGCGTCGATGTAACGGCAGACGTACCGGTCTCTCATCCAGACCGCGGTGCGAATGCTTTCTTCAGAAAGAGATATCTCCCCGTCCACATGATCAATGGTGCGCAGTCTCGTCTTCAGACCTTCCCCGACCTGATCCGACACCGCCAGCACATACCCTTCTCTCAGATTCCTGCTCCTTGCGAAGGGAACATATACCTTGTCGCCTGAGCGGACATCCAGCGTCCCGCAGGCGTAGGTGTAGGGCTGGTCCGTATGGTCTGTTTTGTTATCGATCACGACATCCGCATACTTCATAGCAGGAAGATGTCGTTCTCCGCGCAGGTTTTTATCATTTCCTCCGGCCAGATGGATGCCTGGACTTCTCCAATGTGCGCCTTGCGCAGGAAATACATGCACAGACGGCTCTGACCGATACCTCCGCCGATGGTGTACGGCAGTTCTTTGTTCAGGATCATCCGGTGGAAATCCATGTCGCGCCGATCATCGGCTCCGGCGATGGCCAGCTGCCGGTCCATCGCCTCTTCGTCCACCCGGATCCCCATGGAGGAAATCTCGAAGGCTCTCTCCAGAACATCGTTCCAGAGAATGATGTCTCCGTTCAGTTCCCAGTCATCGTAGTCCGGGGCTCTGCCGTCGTGCTTCTCGCCCGACTTCAGCGCTCCGCCGATCTTCTCGATGAAGACGGCCCGTTTTTCTTTCGTGATGGCATCCTCTCTGCCCCGGGCATCCAGATCCGGATACATGTCCTCCAGTTCCTGCGAGGTGATAAAGAAGATCTCATTGGGCAGATCGGTCCTCAGTTCGTTGTAATGCCGGTTGACGAAATCGTTCAGGTTCTTCAGGGCATTGTAGAGGGTGACGACCGTTTCGTGGAGGTATTCCGTGTTCCGGTCTTCCTTGCGGATGACCTTCTCCCAGTCCCACTGATCCACATAGATGGAATGGAGGTTGTCCAGCTCCTCGTCTCTGCGGATCGCATTCATATCCGTATAAAGCCCGGTCCCCGGTTTGAATCCGTACCGGCCCAGAGCCATACGCTTCCATTTGGCCAGGGACTGGACGATCTCGACTTCCTTCTCGCCCATATCCTTGACGGTAAAGGTGACGGTCCGCTCCACTCCGTTCAGGTTGTCGTTCAGTCCCGTTTCCGGCGCCACGAACAGCGGCGCGGACACTCTCCGCAGCTTCAGTCCGTAGGCCAGCTCCTGCTGAAAGAAATCCTTGATCTTCTTGATCGCTCTCTGGGACTCCATGTAATCAATTTCCGGGGTGTACTGCTCCGGCAGAATCAATTGTGCCATAACTCTTCCCTCCTGTTTCTTGGTGTATGTTAATGGTATTTTTAACGTTTTGAGTACTCGCATCCGCAGTAGTCCTGCCGGTAGAGTCCGTATTTTTTTGACAGCTCGATGGATCTTTTGAAACCGTCTTTTTTCTTGAAATCCCGATCCAGGAACGTCAGTCCGTACCGCAGAGCGATCTGCTGTCCGATCTCCGAGATCCTGCGGTAGTTCTTGTGCGGGCTGACCGTCAGCGTCGTTCCAAAGTAGTCGCATCCGGTCATCTGCGCGGTCTCCGCCGTCTTCTCCAGCCTTTGCGTGAAGCAAAGGCTGCAGCGTCCGCCCCCTTCGGGGTCGCTTTCATGCCCCTCGGCCAGCTTCAGAAACGTGCCCGGCAGATACGGCCCCTCCAGAAAGCGGATCCGGCTCTTACCGATCCGTTCTTCATTGTAGGCGGCGAGAAACTTCTTCTGGTTTTCTCTGCGAAGGATGTATTCCTCTTCATCCGTAATGCACGGATTATAAAAGAATACCGTCACTTCGAATTCATCGGCGAGCCGTTCGATGACCGCGGTGCTGCAGGGTCCGCAGCAGCTGTGCAGAAGCAGTGCCGGCTTCTGCAGCGCTTTCTCCGGAATGGATCCGGACCTGATCGGTTTCTGCCTGATTTCGAGCGTACCGTTTGCGGCCGCGCATCGTCTCTGCTTCTGATCCGAAGCCATATCCCACCTGCTTTCTGCCTGATACACGAACAGTTTATTATACAATAAAAACGTCCGGTATGCTACCACTCCGGAGGAAATCCGAGACGCTTTGTTTTTGATTGTTTTTGATGATGACTTCCCGGAACGACTCTGCTATAGTTATTTTATGACAGCATCAAACCATCCCATTATTTTTGATACATCCGACGGGCAGCAGCTGCGCGTCAACATGATCGGCTCCTGGCTGAAACGCCGTTTCGGCCGGAAGATCGTGAAACTGTCCATCGACGGAGGCTTCACCTGCCCGAACCGGGACGGCTCGAAGGGCAGCGGCGGCTGTCTGTTCTGCTCCGGCAGCGGCTCCGGGGATATGGCCAGCTCCATCGAAAGCGCCGCCGGCATCGCTGCTGCGAAGGAAGAGAGCGGGCAGGCGGATTTCGTCGCACCCCGCCGGGTCCGGCGCGCGCTGGATGATCAGATCGGTCTGCTGTCCGGCAAGTGGCCCCAGGCCGGATACATCGCCTATTTCCAGAGCCACACCAACACCTATGCTCCCGCGCAGCATCTGCGGGCGCTGTTCACCGCTGCCGCGGATCAGCCGGATGTCATTGGCCTTGCCATCGCCACCAGATCCGACTGCCTTTCGGAGGAAGTGCTGGATCTTCTGGAGGAGCTGAACCGCAGGACATTTCTCTGGGTGGAGCTGGGGCTGCAGACCATCCACGGGGAAACCGCCCGGGCGATGAATCTGTGCCATACCCTGGCGGATTATGATTCCGCCGCCGCCCGGCTCCACAGCCGGGGGATCCGCATCGTGACGCACCTTATCCTGGGGCTTCCCGGGGAAAGCCGGCAGATGATGCTGGATTCGGTCCGCTACGTCTGCCAGCCTTTGCAGGACGGGAACGGACACTCGCGGTCTCTGGCTGATGATCCTTCGGACTGCTGTCCGGAGGGGAAGTCCGCCCATCTGTTCGGGCTGAAGCTGCATATGCTGAATGTGGTGCGAAGCTCTGCCCTGTCCCGGGAATATCCCGGCTACGTGCCCTTTGATTCCATCGATGATTACACCGACTTCGTCATCGAAGCCCTGGAACTGGTCCCGCCGGATGTCACCATCCACCGAATCTCCGGCGACGCACCCCGCAGTGATCTGATCGCGCCCGAATGGAGCTGGCGCAAGCGGACCATCCTGAACGAGATTCACCGGAAGATGCGCCTGCGCGACACCTGGCAGGGCCGGATGACCGGGATAACCGGCATTCCTTAAATTTGGCACTTCGAACCAGGTTATTAAGGAATATTATCATGGGAGAAATAACTATTCCTTATTACGGGTGGGGATTCCGAGCAATTTAAGGAATACAGAGAAAAGAAATACTGCGAGAAGGTCTTGTCGTATCCAAAATAAACGGAAATTCCTTATTTTCACTCAGATATGAGGATAATTTAAGGAATTCCGGAAAACGACGGGAAGGCAAAAAATAAATGGTGCCCAGACTCGGAATCGAACCAAGGACACGGGGATTTTCAGTCCCCTGCTCTACCAACTGAGCTATCTGGGCATACATTTCATCGTATTAAGTTTTTACTGGTGGGCCATCAGGGACTCGAACCCCGGACCTGCCGGTTATGAGCCGGATGCTCTAACCAACTGAGCTAATGGCCCACATGCTTCCTTTGGTCGGGGTGGCAGGATTTGAACCCGCGGCCTCCTGGTCCCAAACCAGATGCGCTACCAAACTGCGCTACACCCCGACAAGAATGGCAGGGGCAGTAGGATTCGAACCCACGGCACGCGGTTTTGGAGACCGCTGCTCTACCAACTGAGCTATACCCCTACATATATGGCGGAGAAGATGGGATTCGAACCCATGCGGCCCTTGCGAACCCTAACGATTTAGCAAACCGTCCTCTTTAGCCTCTTGAGTACTTCTCCGTAATGATCAATGATGATGGCGGAGAGGGTGGGATTCGAACCCACGGCCCCTTACGGAGTCACCGGTTTTCAAGACCGGCTCCTTAAACCACTCGGACACCTCTCCACTTGCTTGTCTTTGCTTCCGGCTGCTGTGTTGCTGCTCCTTCGGATCTCGATCGTGTACCCAAGTACACTCACTCAATCCTCAGTCGCGCGCCTCGCATCCGAAAACAAATCCTGCGCAATGCTTGTCTTTTTCACCGATTGCGTTGTTGCCGCTCCCTCGGCGAAAGATCCTGCGCAATCTGCGCTCTGCACAATTCATGCGCATTCCGGTTGTCCGATCGATTCCCCAAGCCGTAAAAATTGGTGACCCATCGGAGATTCGAACTCCGGACACCTTGATTAAAAGTCAAGTGCTCTGCCAACTGAGCTAATGGGTCATATTGGCTGGGGTAGCAGGACTCGAACCTACGCATGACGGAGTCAAAGTCCGTTGCCTTACCGCTTGGCTATACCCCATCGTCCATATTAATCTGATAAAATTGGCGAGCCCACAGGGATTCGAACCCCGGACACACGGCTTAGAAGGCCGTTGCTCTATCCAGCTGAGCTATGAGCCCGCACTGTTGGAGCGGATGATGAGAATCGAACTCACGCCATCAGCTTGGAAGGCTGAGGTTCTACCATTGAACTACATCCGCAAAAAATTTGGAGCGGAAGACGAGATTCGAACTCGCGACCCTCGCCGTGGCAAGGCGATGCTCTACCCCGGAGCCACGGCCGCTTATCATATTGGTCGAGGGAGATGGATTCGAACCATCGAAAGCTCAGCTAACGGATTTACAGTCCGCCCCCTTTGGCCACTCGGGAAT
>JAFUCA010000002.1 GCA_017459895.1 Bacillota bacterium
ATCTCTGCCGGCGACCCGAGCCGTCCGGCATTGTCCGCCAGTATGATCTTCGACGCCATCATGAAGAGGGCTGCCGGAACCCCCTTGCCGGAGACATCCGCAATCACAAGGCACAGATGATCCTCATCGATCAGGAAGTAATCGTAGAAATCACCGCCCACCTCTTTTGCCGGATCCATAGAAGCCGCCAGCCGGAATCCAGCCTGCTTCCCGAAATCCGGCTGCTCCGCGGGCAGCATCGCCGCCTGGATCCGGGCGCCCATTGCCAGTTCCGCGTTGATCCGTTCTTTCTCCGATGTGATGGACCGGATCTCCTCAAGATGCTCATCGATCTCCAGCGACAAGTCGTTCATATCCTCTGACAGGCGGCCGATCTCGTTGCTGGAATCGACTTCTGACAGTTCCTCCCGGAACCGGCGGCTGTCCCTGGAACTCATGTATCCGCGGATGCTCGCCTGCACTCTGCGCAAAGGCTGCAGAGCCACCTGATTCAGAAGGGCCAGGCACATCCATGCCAAAAGGATCTGGGTGAGAACGGCGACAGCGGTCCCCTGGATCGCCCTGCGATTGATATCGTCCCGGATGTCGGTAAGATCAAAAGTCATACCGATGAACAGATCTCCCTGCTTCGCCTCTCCGATCCAGGAATAGTAATCCACATAGTCTCCGGCAGATACGAGATGTGAATGATTCTCCCGAGCCCGGTCCATCCCTTCCTTCTGGCTGTCGGACACATCTGCCTTTACCCCCAGAGTATAGACTTCCTCGTACCGGGTCCCCCGTTTGGCGCCGGGATCCGCCGCGCTGAGCAGGAAGAACTGCCTGTGGTGATCTTTCCCGGAAGAAACGATGAACAGGAAGGCCGCCTTTTGCGTATGCTTGATCTGATTCAGCCGCGTGATGATCCAGGAGTAGGTCACCTCCGCGTACAGCTTCTGATCCTCTTCCGACATGGCCTGCAGATCTGATTCATCCGCATACTTCAGCTGCAGATCCGGATACGCCCGGGTCAGGATCGCGGCCTTTCGCTCCGTTTCATTTTCGCTGCTGTAATCGGCATCATATTCGATATCCATCTCATCCGCATGTGCCTGCCAGTAATCCAGCAGCCACTCATAGGCCGGATATTCCTTCAGGGCAAGCTCCGCCTCCTCTGAGGTCTGAGACGCATCGCTCTCCACCTGCCTTCTGACCATACCGTCCGAAACTACCTGCTGGGCAAAGTAGGTCAGAGCTCCCACCGCCAGCGCTCCCGCCGCGAACAGGATCGCCACCTGCAGCAGGAGCCCTCTTTTTCTCACTGTTTTCTTCATCTCGTCCTTTCTGGCCGCACTGACATCGAATGTGTCAACATTCGATCCGATCCTGCATTCTCCCGCACTTGGAAATTATTATATCATAGTTTTCTTTATATATAAGTATATGATTTACCAATACCTGGTGGTGTCATGAATCAAACAACAATATATCGCGGCAGTCAGTGTCCCGGCTGCCCTGCCGATGGTATATAATGAGTATGCAATACAAGACAGGAGACAGGATATGCTATTGATCAAAAGACACTGGCCAGTGATACTGATGGCGATCGTATGGATCTGTTCCATCATTGACTGGAGATGGATCGGGACCACAGACGGAGACGCTCTTGGATTCAGCATTTTATTCTTCGGAATACTAATGCCGCTATGCTCATTTGTATTATCGATCTGGTATGGATATCGGGTCCGGGTCCTTCGTAAATGGCTGATCGTATTTGCCTGCGGGATTGCCGGCGTCCTGATCGTGGCGATCAGCACCGGGGATTTTTCCTTTTGGCATAACAAGGAGCTTGGCCTGATGTCGCTCGTTCCTTCCGCAATCGGAATGATCATTGGATCTGGTGTCTGGAAACTCCTTCACAGATAGATTTCTATTTGCATGCCGAAGCAGAAGCAAAGACTGGTATTGGAGGCGGACCTGGTCATGCAGGCGTTTACAAATCTCGTGATCGATCCGGAATAATCAAAAAAATCCGTCAGTTTGCAACAAATCGCTTCTTCACGGATTATATAAGTGAAGAGAGGAACAGTATGGACATCGAAACAATATACAACAAGTATTTTCGGATCATTTACAGGTACCTTCTGTCCCTGTGCGGGGATCCGCACCTAGCGGAAGAACTTGCGCAGGAGACATTTCTGAAAGCGCTTTCGCAGAAAGAACCTGAAAGTGTTGATGATAACGTCAATGCCTGGCTGTACACGATAGCGCGCAATCTGTATTTCCAGCAGTACAACAAATCCCGCAGGAGACAGAAGATACTGAAACAGAATACCAGCGAGCAGTTTGCGGACAGTCCGGAAACAGTAATGATGCAAAAGCAGGGAAAGTTCAGGATCCACCAGCTTTTGCATGAGCTCGCAGAGCCGTACCGTGAGGTGTTCATGCTGCGAAACTACGGAGAACTGTCTTTTCGGGAGATCGCGGAGATCTTCGGAAGGAATGAGACCTGGGCGCGCACAATTTATTACAGAGCGCGGAAGAAACTGATGGAGGATTTACGAGATGAAGATCACATGTAATATCATAGAAGACCTGATGCAGCAATACGTAGATGGTGTTTTGAGCGACGACAGCCGGCAGTTGGTAGAGGAACATCTTGACGGCTGCGAGGAATGCCGGCAGAAGGAGCAGCAGATCCGATCAATCTGCCGGGAACTGGATGAAGGTGCAAAGGCTGGCGCGGTGCCGGAGGCCAGACAGGATTACGGAAGCCTCCGAAGATTTCGCCGATGGATAACGCTGCGGAGGGCGCTGACCATCACGCTGTCTGTTCTGGTCACGTTCTGTGTCGTAGTCGGGGGGGTGTTCCTGATGTTCGATCTGGAGAGTTATATGCCATATCAGAAGACGGGTATGCATGTCAATGAAAATGGAATGATGTTTATGGATGAACCCTATTATGGATACCGGGGCGCATACAGCGGCATCGATCTGAATGGGGATATGATCGAGATCTTCTATATGACGGACACCTTCCAGAAACGGCACTTAGGGAAACCAACCAGAGGTCATGTCGTTGACTTCGGCGTGGAGGATCAGGGAACCCGGACGAATGAGGAGGGCGTCCGGGAAAAGATTCCGCCAATAGACAAAGTGTATTATCTCAAAGAAGAATATGTGAAAGAAAAGCATCTGATGGATCCCTTTGACTCCCACGCTTCCCTGATTCCACTGGATGCCGGCAAAGAAGAGGAACTGCGCATCATCAATGAAATTGAAAACGACTCGATTCTGGTGTGGGAAAGATCCAAATGAGCAGTGAACAGCTCCATATGTAACTCTTATATCAAATCAGAAGCCTTGAGAATCCGCCTCAAGGCTTCCATTGACTTTGAATCCTTCAAAAAAGGAGGCCTAAGCTGTGACAATTATCCGGGTGACTCATTGTCATTTCTGTATTGCAGAATCACAAATATCACTGATAAAAAAGCACAAATATTACCGTTTATATTGCGCAAATATCTCCGATATGGTAAAGTGTCTCCGGAGGAAATACCATGAATTATATCGATAGAATAATAGATAATCAGTTTAATCTTCTGATGGAGGCTTTTGGAGCAACATTAATTGTCGGGCCAAAAGGCTGCGGGAAAACAACGACCGCAAAACAGAAGGCGAATACGATTATTGAATTCCAGGACGAAGAAAAACGAGAGAACTACATTGATATGGCCGAAAACAGGCCCTCACGACTGCTTCGCGGAGAAAAGCCTGTTCTTTTGGACGAATGGCAGGATGCGCCCAAGATTTGGGGAGCTGTCCGCAAAGATGTTGATGACAGCGGTGAAACAGGTCAATATATTCTTACAGGATCAACATCAAATACTGCAGATACTCCTCATACAGGTACTCTTAGAATCGCTCGGCTGAAGATGTACCCAATGAGCCTCTATGAATCAGGGGAATCAAATGGAAATGTCTCTCTGATGGAATTGTTCGATAATAAAGATGTCAATGATGAGGAATGGGAATCTGATTTGTCTATAGACGAACTTGTTTTCGCCATATGCCGCGGGGGATGGCCAAGAGCAATTAATAACAAGTCACGTGCAGCAAAACTAATTGTAGCCAAAACACTATATGAACAAACTGCTTATGTCGACATTTCCAATGTTGATAAACGTAAGAGAAATCCTGCCTGGGCAGAGTCCATTTTAAAATCATATGCACGTAACATCTGCCAGTTAACTGAATATAGGAACATTTTCAAAGATGTGAAATCTGATACCAATATGGTGGAATCCACATTCTATGAGTACCTGGAAGCGCTGCAAAAATTGTATATCATTGAAGATGTCGAAGCATGGTGCCCTTCAATCCGCTCTAAGACCGCAATCCGAGCCTCAAAGAAGAAGAACCTCATTGATCCGTCGCTGGCGGTTGCGGCCTTTGGAGTTGATCCTGATTACTTTGATAAAGATTATAAAACGCTCGGTTTCCTTTTTGAGTCGCTTGTAATCAGGGATCTAAAGATTTATTCATCTGAACATGGCGGGAAGGTGTCATATTATCGGGACAGGTACGGGCTTGAGGCAGATGTTGTTTTGCATCTGGCGGACGGTCGGTATGCTCTGATTGAAGTCAAGCTTGGTCAAGGTGAAATCGAGGAAGGTTCGCAGCACCTGCTTGAGATCGAACGTCTCATAGTGGAACACAACAAAAAGGAGACACAGGTGCCACTGCGTCTGCCGGATCTTAAAATCGTTATCACTGGAGTCAAATACGGTTATATCAGACCAGATGGCGTCTATGTGGTTCCGATTGGTTGCTTAAAGGATTAGTTAATCTGCTTGCCTCGAATCATGTAAATCTTATCCTATCGCACTTAACCCGGGACTGGGTCCGGCCGGAAAAGACCTGACTTATTGAATTGACCTTATCACAGCATATTAGTAATGCTGTATCAACCAGTTGTTCTTGTGATCAGCAAAGCCAGGATCACGGCGCTGATTCCGCCTGCCAGCTTCGCAGCCACCAGCGCCGCTGTCATTTCCGGCGCATAGCTTGCGATAAATCCCAGGTGATCGCCGAAAACAAAGGATCCGGAAACACAGAATGCCGCTGTCAGGATCCTGCCGCGATGATTCATCTCCGGCATCATGGAGAATATCGGGATGCAGTTTGCCAGAATCACGAGAAGCCCGCCGACCGCCGTTTCATTCACACCGATCCGTCTGCCGATGCTCTGCAAAGGCTGGTGCAAAACCCTGGTTATGATCTCCACCAGAACATAGGCGCCGGCCAGAATCAATGCCACATTTCCGATGATCACGATCGCTTCTTCCACCGGCATTGTATTCTCAAAGAATGTGAACGGTGTAAATTCCTTCATTACTCCAACACATACACCGGCAATACTGATTCCCAGAATGACTTTCCCTAATATCATGAAAACGCGAACAATCGCTTTTTCCCACTTCCACAAGCAGATAATGATAATCAAAGAGAGTGCTGCGACAGGCAGAATGTTCATCAGCATACAGGAAAAACGAAGCCCTGACGCGATTCCGCCGACTATGATTCCGATCGGAATCGTAATCATTCCAATGAGCACTCCCTTTATTACCTCTTTCTGATGCCCATTTCCAGTAAGCGCCATCCCAACGGGAATGTTGAACGAAATGGTATCCCCCAGCATGGAGGCGGTCATCAATGCAAGGATATATCCATCCGTCCCTGCCATGAGCTGCTTCGCCAGCGGAGCGCCGCCGATATCAAGCCCCAGTATCATACCGCCAAACATCGCGGGATCCGCGCCGATTGCAGTAAAAGCAGGCACAATAACAGGTCTGACGATATCCCCGATCAGCGGTGCCAGAACCAGCAGCCCCCCTGTGGAAATCATCAGTGTACCCATTGCCATAATGCCGTCTTCAAATTTGTTCCCCAGTTTCAGCCTGCTGCCGGTCATGCGGTCCGCGGCTCCGACGAGAACAAAAGCTATCATGAGATAGATGATAATATGATTGATATCCATATTCAGATCATAACAGCTCAAGTCCCCTGTGTGTCAATACAGAATATCATGATCTGTTCCACAAATCACGAAGTGGGCTGTGCGAAAGCGGCCTCACAAATTCATCTATGCGCCGACTTCTCTTTTGTATTATAATTTTACTGACGGTGAACCAGCCTTTGCGCCGGATACAGTGAGTGGAGGAACCTTATGAAGACCGGACAGTTTGCAGAAAAATACAATCTGACGCCAAATGGTATCCGCTATTATATTGAACAGGGGCTTCTGAATCCCGGAAAACGGGGGCAGCAGTACGATTTTGACGAGGAATGCATCCGGCGGATGGAGGAGATTCAGCGGCTAAAGCAGATGCATTATTCTCTGGATGAAATCAGCCGGATCTTTCATGTGAAAGAGCTGTCTCAGCACACATTGAATGAGCGGGCGCGGCAGGACTATAATCAGCTTTTTCAGAATAAGATCCTGCAGTTACAAAACGAGATCCGTGGCCTTGAGGAGAGCATTCGGATCCTTGAGAATGCGATTCTGCCTGCTCCTGCACAGAATATGCAGTATGGAACCGGGATTCCAATCGGGCTCCTGCCCATTCTGAGCTGTCCTGATTGCGGCGGCGAATTTGATTTCAAAGATACAGACATCCGCAGAGGCAGACTGTCCTCAGGCAAAGGCCGGTGCAGCTGCGGATACGAACTGGAGATCAGGGACGGGATCCTGATATGCCGCAGCAGCGGGGATTTCCCGCCAATGCATATCGAATGGAGCGATCTCCCGAATCTGCTCTCGGAATGTTCCGTCGACTATCTGAATCTGGAAGCAAACGCCTACTATCGGCTGAAGAATCTTCTGCTTGATGGTTTTGCAGACGAAAATGGGCAGATCAAGGGTACCATTATCACTTCCGGCGGGTACGCAGGAAATTTCATTTGCAAATATCACAAGCTGTTCCATCCGGATACGACGTTCATCATCGCGGATCAGAGCCTCGAAGTTCTGCATTTTATCCGGGATAAACTGGGCGTTCTCAACGATGCGTTCGAGATCATTTACATTTGTTCTCCTGACTTTGACCTCCCCCTGAGGGATGCGTCTGTCGATCTGTTCCTGGATGATTATTCTTCCAGTGAATTCATATTCTATAATCCAAAATACCCGCTGGAGTTGATGCGCCGTGTTCTGAAGGCGAAATCCATCTGTACGGGAGTGTTCACGTATTATCAGCGTTCAGCGAAATCATTGGAAACAATCCAAAAGGATTATCCCCGCGCAGAGATTCCTTTGTTTTGTTCGGATACATTCCGCAGGCACCTCATCTCCTCCGGTGTTGATCTGGTGACGGCCGATGAAGTCGGCAGTACTGAAAATCCCGGGGGCGGTCTTGCTTTTGATTACCACTGTCCGGGTGATTCGTTGTCTTTTCTTCTGTATTGCGGGGTAGTGAAATAGTAAAAAAAAACGAATCTGCAAAAGTTATATTCCCCCGATGCAATTGTCATTTCCCCATACGGCAGTGCCCGATGATGCCCGCCTTCTTCTCCCAGTGCTCCATGCCATCCTGTTCGTAGGCTTTTTCATTGTTTTCCGCTTTGAAATATGCGTTTTCAATGTTTTATCCCTTCTATTTAGTTGTTTTCACTACTTTTGGCATCAAACAAAATAAATACAGCGGTATGATCAACAGTCAGGTCACACTGGACGACCTCTTTGCAGATTAGCTATATATTTACGGAGAATGCTTTTCTTCCCGCAGGATTATCTGTCTTTTATAGTATTGGCATGTTCATAGCCAGTCTTGCCATTCTTCCGTTGCCGTCAGCCCAGGGACGGATGAGTACAGGATTGCAATGCGCCTTGAAACAAAACTCATACACCGCGTCTACGCTATCAGCATCAATTCTTTCACTTTGTCTGCGCTTTCTCTGTCCGTCAGCATCTCAAGGAGCTGAAATGCCACGCCGGTCGCAGTGGATGGCCCGCAGGAGGTGATCAGATTCCCGTCAACGACGATCGGCTCATCTGTCATCACTTCCGCGCCCATTTCCGCCAGCTGCTTCTGACGGTGTCCTCCGCTCAGTGCGTAGGTCGTTGCTCTCCTGCCTTCGAGGATTCCGCTGTTTCCCAGCGCCAGCGCGCCAACGCAGATGCTCGCGATCGGTTTCCCGGCTTTATGGAATGCGCGGATCAGTCCTGCGGTGTCCTGTCTGTAAGCTTCACCGTAGTAGCCGCACTCCCCGAAACCGCCGGGGATCGCCAACGCGTCGTAATCCCCCTCGCACACGCTTACCGGAGCGCATACGCCGGCGCCTCTGCGCCAAAGCACCCGGTCCACTGTGATCGACACGCCAAATGCGCTCCGCACTTCCCGTGAGAAACCCGCCGTATCGTATTCGATATCGATTCCGCCCTCCAGTTTCGCCCAGCCGAGCACATCCGCAAATGCGCTGAACTCGAGCAGTTCGAAGCCGCTGAGCGCCAGCAACAGAACTTTCATCGTAACCTTCGCACCTCCCTCCGGTGACGCCGCTTTATCATCCATTATAATCTTAATACCATCTGCCGCAATTGTCATTTCCCCATCCGGTAGTGCCCGATGATGCCCGCCTTCTTTTCCCAGTGCTCCATGCCATCCTGCTCGTAGGCTTTTTGAACCGGACTGACAAGGTGAATGATATATGGGATGCCCTTGCGGTTCCGTTTGTCCGATACCATCGCGATGTGCGTTCCGAACACGACGATGTCCCCGCCCTGCCAGCTTTTAATGTCCTGCAGATCTGTGGTCAGGCTCTGCGCATTTCGTGAGAAGAAAACATTCAGGTTCTCCACACGACGGAAATCAATATTGCTGTCCGGGGTCTCAATTCCGTAGGCATCCGGTGCTGAAGCGATATCGCCGGCCACCAGCTCCTTCAGATCGTAGCCCGCGCCTCTGCAGGCGAAGGCCACCACATCCGTGCACACGCCATACCCGTCGTCCGGATACCCTCCCGCATAGTACTGGCTCTTGTATTTCGGATTGGTCGCAATATATTCCCGGGCGCTCTGCAGCATATCCGTCTGATCGTCGATTCCGTCTCCATCGGCGTCGGTGCTGCTGACGTACCGCTCGATCTCAAACTGCGGCGCGTGATCCGCCCTGCTGTCTGTTTCGGTCGTTGCCTGATTGTACCAGAACGGATGCTGCCACAGGAGAAGGGCGCCGGCGATGACCAGAGCCAGCAGGGTGACGATCCCGATCATGATTTTTTGATTGTTTCTGTTTCTCATATGTTTCTATTATATACTATGAAGTCAAGAGAGGTGCAGAATGGACATCGAAATCATATACAGGCACCTTCTGTCCCCGCCCGGATAGGATCGGCGAATCAATACCCTTCGCGGATTTGCGCAGATCTCTTTTCCGTGGTAGACTGTTGTCAGGAGAAGAACCATATGATCCGATACGAAGGAAGTCACCCCTGGGAACAGTATTTCACCAGATTTTTTGACAAAGGCTGGACGCAATCCGGCTCCCCGTATTACTTTCAAATAATCCATGACAAGAAAGGAAATCCATCCAATCTGCAGTGTTTCTATAAGGAGCAAGGCGGAGGAATAACGTATGCAGGAACATACAAAATCCTCAGGACGGAAGAGATCAATGGCGATAACTATGTTGTTCTTCGAAGAATGGATGATGAACCCTTTGACGATATCAAACCCTGTTCCGATGATAAGCGTTTAGATAACGTTGGAGATATCATCACCGCAAGATACTATCCGACAGGGTGGTATCGCCTTGAACTCATGCCGCCAGTACCGTCGATCTCAGAACGGCTGCTGAAAGAGTTTGACGAATCTTCTATATCCTGATCGCAGCAAGACCTGATAATTCGAATACAGACACGGAGGATCACTACCATGAAGAAAAACGACCACGCACTCAATCCAAACACCTGGTTCGGGCTGAACCAGCCGGGACAGGACATTCAGAACGTAGATGCCGTTATTTTCGGCATCCCTTACGATGGCGGCGTCAGCTACCGGGGCGGCGCATCCCAGGCACCGGACCTGCTGCGGGCCAATACGGATCACGCCACCGCTTGCAGTGAGCGGCTGGGATTCTTTCAGGACTACCGGGTTCTGGACGCCGGCAATTTCGAAGGCGCGGAACGGGATGCGGTTTTCAGTGAAGTGCAGGATTATGTGACCGCACTGGTATCCGCTGGCAGGAGATTCACCATGGTCGGCGGGGATCACTCTGTGACGATCCCTGTGGAGAGAGGCATCAACGCTGCGCTGGATGAGCCCTTCGGTATCATCCATATCGATGCCCATATGGACCTGAGCTACGAACTGGAAGGCGATCCCCTGTCCCATGGGTCCACCGAGCAGAGAGCCCTGGAGCTCTCCAACGTCGGTTCCACCGAGAACCTCTATTTCATCGGCATCCGCTCCATCGAACCGGACGAGTTCGAGTTCAGCCGTACCCATGACATTCAGGTGAAGACCGCCTGGGACTGCTATCACGAGGGGATCGAAGCGGTGGCAGATGACTGCATCGCTAAAATGAAGAGATTCAAGAAGGTATACCTCACCTTTGACATCGACGCATTGGATCCGGCCTATGCCGGAGGCACCGGGACGCCGCAGTTCGGCGGGCTCACTTCACGGATGGCCCTGACCCTGATCCAGAAGCTTTTCACCGAGCTCAATATCATCGGCTTCGATGTGGTGGAGATCGCGCCGCCCCTGGACGATTCTCTGGCTGCGATGTACGCCGGAAGGAAGATCATCAGCGAAGCCTGGAGCATCTGGGCGGACGAGCTGGGAAAGCTGACGAAGTTCTGATGACAAAAGCGGTGGAGCCGAGATCTATTCGCTGCTAAGATCCCCTGCGAACTCCGGGTCCACCTGCTCTACCCCGGCCGGATGCTGGTTTAACTGCGCCTCCGGGAGGCTGTCAGATCAGAGAGATGCGCCTGCCCAGCCGATGATCATCAGGGCGACGGAGAGCAGCCCTGCCAGCATAATCGTTTTATTCAGGACCGCGACCCTTCGGAAGGAGCCTCTCCCGGGGAGGGGTTTCGCCCCCACAATGCGCCGGGCGTGTCCGGCGTATTTCACCATGGCGCGGAGGGACATGATGACAGCCAACAGTATCAAAACCGTCAGCCCTGTATACCGGAGTATGCCCATGTCGTGTATGGTATGAAGCACGCCGTCCTCGGACGAGAACAGACGAAATCCATGAAAGAGGTTGTCCCAGGCCAGGTATCCGCAGCTCAGTACCGCCAGACCGGCGGCGATGGCGTACCCTCTGGCCCTCCTCGCGAAGCTCTGCCGGTCCGTGAAAAGCTCCGCCGCATGGTTATCTTCACAATAGAACACGTCCATTCCTCTGCTGGACCCGGCGTGCTTCCAGCCGCTCTCCTCATAAAAAGCAACCTCCTCCGCCTTTGCCCTGCCGATGGCATTCGGCACGATCCGATACCGCAGCTTCCGGGGTTCGCATTCTTCGAAGGTCGCGAAACAGGAGAACATCCCTGTCAGCAGCCAGCCTTTGCCTGCCAGATCCTCCAGCCAGCTTTCCATGTATTCGTATTCATAGACCCCGAACGGAATGTATTTCGTTTTTGTCTTTCCCACGATGTCACCTCCTCGGCGGAGCATTTTTATGCAAAGGCTGGTTTTCCTGCTGCTCCAGCCTTTGCACGGACCTCCTCATCTGCCTCCTGCGCCGGCTGATAATCTCTCTGCGTATCCGCAAGGCATATGCGCAGCCGATCGACCTCTTCCTGAAAGAGCTGGTTCCCCTTCTCTGTGATCTCATACGGGATCCGGCGCCCGTCCTGTTCCATTCTCCGGATAACACCCTCCTTCTGGAAGGTGGATAAAATGGCATACAGCGTCCCCGGTCCCAGCCGGACGCGGTCGGAGGTGAGCCCCTGGACATACTCCGCGATCTCGGTTCCGCTCATACTCCTCCTGGACAGGCACAGGAGCACATAATACATCGGCTCTGTCAAAGGATCCAAGGCTTTTTTCGGCATGGTTCACCTCCCGATCATCATATATCGTATTACGATATATCCTCCATTCTTATCTTAATATCGTTTATCGATATTGTCAAGAGCCAGTCTGCATCACAAAAAACTTCGTGACAATCCGAGCAAAGAATTGTCACGAAGCAGACATAATCATTTGTTTTATGACACCTTGCAGGACTGCCCTCACAGTCCCAGCAGCTTCGCCGCGTTGTTGTAATAATAATCCTCCAGCTGCGCGTCATTCAGCCCGCTCACCAGGCCCTTCTGGATCTCCACGGAAGGATGGTGGAAGGGCAGATCCAGGCCGAACATCACCCGGTCCGCGCCCACCTGCAGATAGGCGTCCCGGATCTTGGTATGCATAGGCATCCCCGATGTCTCCAGATAGAGATTCGGATGCTTGATGGCCATGTCGATGGCGGACTGAATGTAGATGCCGTTGCCGTGGCCCATGTGGATCATGACGATGTTGACATCCGGGAAGCGCTCCGCCAGCTCCGCCGCCGCCCAGGGCAGCGAATAGGGCGGATGCCCCGTGTGGATCATCAGAGGAACCCGCAGTTCCCGCGCCAGTTCCGCGATGCCCAGCACCGGCTCGTCGGTAATCCGGAACGCCTGAAACAGCGGATGCAGCTTGATTCCGCGGAAGCCATGCTCCTGCACCGCTTCCAGCACCTGCGTTCTGGCCGCCGGGTCTGCCGGATCCACCCAGATCGCCCCCAACAGCCGGTCCGGATAGCGATCCACCGCCTCGATGCTCTCCCTGGCGGGGAATGTGGAGATCACGGTCTTCTCGATGTTGTAATCATCCATGACCTGCAGCATCTCCTCCGGTGTGATGCCCACATCGCACCAGCCGCCGAAATATCCGATGTGACTGTGGAAGTCGATTTTTTTGTGTTTTCTCTGCGCTTCGTAGATCATTGCACTGCCTCCCGAAAATATTTTCTCAGCGCGGTCTTCTCCAGCGCCGCCGCCAGCAGGAATGCGATGGCGATCCCAAGCCCGGTCTGGGCGAGCAGGGGAACCAGCGCCGCGATCATCGCGGCCTTACCAAACAGAACGAACCAGAAGATCAGATATCCGATGCTCTGCACGATGCCTCCGGCGATCCCGCCCACCAGCCAGGCCGCCTTTCCGGACAGCCCGAAGACCTTATGGGAGAGAATCAGCCCCATGACCAGCGCCAGCGCCGCCTTGCACGCGAAGGTCGGCAGCGCCCAGATGGTATAGCCGCTGACGACATCCGCCAGGGCCGCGCCGATGCCCCCCGCCAGAGCCGCCCGCTTCCCTCCCAGGATCAGAACCGCCAGGAAGATCATACAGTCTCCCAGATGCATGTACCCGAAGGGCAGCGGGAACTTGAACAGAAATACCCCCAGGAAGACCAGCGCGATGAACAGCGCTGTCTCGGTTATCTTTGTGATTTTCTCATTTCTCATATCTCTTTACCTCCACCTAAAGCATACCGGATTAGTAGGCGAATGAAAAGAGACAGTCCCGATTCTTTTCGTCAGTACAGTCTCCGGATTTCCTGCGAAAAGGCCCGCCTGTCCCTCCGAAGGTGTACAGTTTTTGAGAAATTCCGGTGTAATGAGCACCAAAGAAATACTCCATTGTTTTTCCGCGCCCGATCGATTAGTATTAATACAGGAAGAGAGGAAGCGCGAATGAAGATCGCATGGTTCTGTATCCCGGCCCACGGACACACGAATCCGACGCTGGGAGTGGTAAAAGAGCTGACCGATGCAGGTCATCAGGTATATTACTTCTCCTTTGAGATGTTCCGGGAAAAGATCGAGGACGCCGGCGCCGTATTCATCGGATGCGACGGCTATGATTTTGAAATGGAAGACAAAGAAAATGCGGACCGGGTCGGCAAGGACAAGGCTTTTGCAACCGAGCTCCTCGTTTCTTCGACCCTCGCCCTCGACGAGATGACGACAGAAAAAGTAAAGGAGATCGGGCCGGACATCGTCGTATCCGATTCCGTTGCCTTCTGGGGGAAGCTGGTCGCAATGAAGCACGGCCTGCCCTATGTCTCCTCGACAACGACCTTCGCCTTCAACCGTTATTCGGCGAAATACATGAGCGAATCCCCATGGGATATCGCGAAGATGCTTTTCACCATGCCGCGGATCAACAAGCAGCTCAAACGTCTGCGGGAGAAAGGATATCCCGTGAAAGGCATCCTGGATATCGTCCAGAATGATAACGACACGAATACGATCGTCTATACATCTAAGTATTTTCAGCCCTGCGCGGACTCCTTCTCCGACCGGTACTGCTTCATAGGCCCTTCGATCCGGCCGATCCGGGAACCGGTCGCCAAAACAGCGGAGAAGACAGTATACATTTCGATGGGAACCGTGAACCAGAACCGCGAATTCTACCGAAACTGCATCCGCGCGCTGGGCCAGACCGACTGGCAGGTCATCATCTCCATGGGCACAAACCCGGAGCATTTCGACGATCTGCCCGGGAATATCCAGATCTACGAGACAGTGGATCAGATGGCCGTGCTGTCGGTCGCGGACGCGTTCATCACACACTGCGGCATGAACTCCGCTTCGGAAGGGCTGTATTTCCGGGTGCCGCTGGTCCTGTTCCCGCAGACGCCGGAGCAGGGAGCCGTAGCGAAGAGGGTCGAAGAACTCGGCGCCGGAATGATGCTGGAATCCATCGGAGAAGAGGATATCCTGCGCGCCCTCCGCGAGGTCCTGACCAATCCCTCTTACCTTGAAAACGCCGCCCGGATATCGGACAGCTTCCGAGCCTGCGGCGGCGCGGCGCAGGCAAGGGCATTTCTCGAGGAGTCGGTTATTTCCCACTCTGGAAACAGTCGATAATATCGCTGATTCTTATTCCATTTCTCTAAAGCGCCGTTCCCTTCTTCAGAACTGCCAGGGTCAATGTCCGGCTTCTAACATTCACTAACAAAAACTAAAAAACACTAACAAATTCTAAGATTCACTAATAAACGCTTACGATTACAGCGCCGTCCCCTTCTTCGGAACAAACAGCCTTTGCATATCCGTTCCCTCCAGCTGAAGGAGACGGATCTTCTTATCGATCCCTGCGGCGTATCCGGTGAGGCTGCCGTTAGAACCCACCACCCGGTGACAGGGAATGATGATGGAGATCTCGTTGTGCCCCACAGCGCCGCCCACCGCCTGGGAGGACATCCGCAAGAGGCCCCGCTGCTGCGCGATGCGCCCGGCGATCTGGCCGTAGGTCATCGTCTCACCATAGGGGATCTGCAGCAGGATCTCCCACACTTCCTTCTGAAAATCCGTTCCGACCATGTGGATCGGCGGCAGGAAGTCCGGCTCTTCTCCGGCGAAATAGATATCCAGCCACTCCCTCGCCTTCGCAAAGGCCGGGCATTCCCGCTCCTCATGCTCCGGATCCAGATAGTATCCGAAATACTTCTGCCCTTCGATCCACAGCCCCGTCAGGCCCTGATCATCGGCCGCCAGCGTCAGCCTGCCCACCGGCGAATCGTAATACGTTAAGTATTGCATCTGATTCCCTCCATTCCCGCTTCTGCAATGATATTCACGCGGGTGCTCCCCACATCCCGCACCAGCACCTGGCCCGGTGCGATTCCCTGGGCCGGAAGCGCGATCGTCATCTCCCGCAGGGCCTCTGCGATCTCCTTCATTTCCCTTAGGGCCACCGGCGCGTCGCTTCGAACCGGTATCAGCCGGTCCCCTCCGGCTTCCTCCGCCTGCCGGATCCGCATAGTCGTCGTCAGGATCCGCTGCGGGTCCGTCCTCTCCTGCCGCGCAAAGGCTGCTCCTCTGGGGCACCCGTTGCCTGTGATGCTCCACTCCCCTTGCTCCGCATCATCCGTCTTCGTGATCCGGATCTGACATCCCTTCGGACACAGGGTGCAGGTCACGCTGCCCTCCTCCGGCATTCCCCTGCGGGCTGCATTGTGAAGTTCCTTTTCCCATTTTCGCAAAGGCTGGCCCGCGGCGAAGGCGGCGGCATTCCTTCCGGCCGCTTCGCCCTGCTCCGAAACAAAGTCGGCCAGATCCATGACTTCCCGCGCATTTCCGCAGGCGAAAATTCCGGGGATGCTGGTCTGCAGGTAAAAGTCCGTTGCCGCACCGCCTCTTCGGTTCAGAGCGACCCCCGCGGTCTTCGCTACTTCATTTTCGGGGATCAGCCCCACCGACAGGATCAGCGTGTCGCATTCGATGCGACGTCCGGTGCCGGGAATCGGCTGCAGGTGTTCATCTACCTGAGACAGCTCCACCGCTACCAGCCGGTCCCTGCCATAGATATTGGAAACACCGGTGCGAAGGTACAGAGGGATGTCGTAATCGAACAGGCATTGCCGCACATTTCTGGCAAGACCGGTGGGCTGCTCCATGACTTCCGCCGCGCAAAGGACCTGCGCGCCCTCCAGGCTCAGGCGCCTTGCCATGATCAGCCCGATGTCACCGGATCCCAGGATCACGACCCTCCGGCCGACCATGATGTTCTTTCGGTTGATCAGGTTCTGGGCGACGCCGGCGGTGAAGATCCCTGCCGGCCGGGTCCCCGGAATCGAGAGCATCCCCCTCGTCCGCTCCCGGCATCCGGTGGCGAGAACGACGGCCTTCGCATAAAACACCTGCCGGCCGCCTGGGCTGATGGCCGTTACGGCGAAACGAGCGATCTCTTCTGTGATCCGCCGGATCTCCGTCACCATGTGGCCTGTCAAAACCCTTACGCCCGATGCTTCTGCCTTCTCCTGCTCGATCCGGGCATACTCCGGTCCGGACAGCTGGGCTCCGTAGCGCACGATCCCAAACCCGTCGTGGACGCACTGGTTCAGGATCCCGCCGGGGATCTCCTCCCGTTCCAGAACCAGCACGCCGGGCGTCTGTCCCCCGCGCCGCAGTTCCTTCGCCGCCGCGGCCGCCGCCGAAAGTCCGCCGGGTCCTGCGCCGATGACGAGGACGTCGCAGTAATTCCGTTGTTCCGTCCGGCTGCGCATATTCACTTCACCCTTCCTGCAAACATCTCACTGCCGCTATTCCGGTAGCGGATCTCCTCCGGCTTCACACCGTATTCCCGCACCAGCATCTCCGTGATCCTGGGCAGGCAGTAGCCGCCATTGCACCTTCCGGTGGTCGCCCAGGCCCGGTACTTGATCGCAGCGATGCTCCGTGCTCCCAGCGGATTTTCGATGGCCTGCCGGATCTCCCGCTTCGTGATCTTCTGGCATCGGCAGATGATCTCCCCATACTCCGGATCCTCTCGAATCAACTCCGCCTGCCGCTGCGGGCTCTGCTCCCGAAAGCGCAGGATGCCCCGGCGGCTTTCTTCAAAGTCGTTCTTCCG
The DNA here is from genome assembly GCA_017459895.1 of Bacillota bacterium. Taxonomy (GTDB): domain Bacteria; phylum Bacillota; class Clostridia; order Peptostreptococcales; family Anaerovoracaceae; genus Lentihominibacter. Next base: position 17,380 of record JAFUCA010000002.1, read on the forward strand.
ACGCAGGCCGCGGGATGACCGGCCGGCTGCTCCGGCACGCTCCATCTGTTCGATCATTCGGCACACCTGCCGCGCGATGGGTACCGACGCCGTCAGTCCCGGGGATTCAATCCCTACCAGATCGATCAGTCCCAGTACATCCTCCTCCGCGCGGATCACAAAGTCCTGATAGCCCCCTTCCTCCGGCGGCGCCAGCTTCGGGCGGATTCCGCTGTAGTTTCCGATGGGCTGCATATCTCTGACCGCCGGCACAAGCTGTACCGCCTGCCGCATGAGTTCTTCCATGACCGGCCTGGTGCAGGCGTAGTCATCGCGGATATCCAGGTATTCCGCCGACGGGCCGATGATGATGTTGCCGTCGCTGGTGGGCGTCAGATGCACCCCCAGCCCGCCCGCTTTCTTTCGCGGCGCCGGGTACACCGGCATTGCCAGCTCGCTTTTATCGAGAATAAAATACTCCCCGCGGCAGGGATAGATGTGGTAGCGGTCCGCTCCGGCCATGGCCGCGATCCGGTCCGCCTGCAGTCCGGCTGCATTGATCAGATACCGGCAGCCGAAGTTCCTGCCGCCGGCTTCGATCCGAAACCGCTGCCCCTCAGGCTCGTGCTCCCGTGCTCCAGCCCGCCGGATCCCGGTCACCTCGGTGTCCAGATAAAACTGTGCTCCGTTCGCCCGGGCATTCTCCGCCAGGGCTGCGCAGTAGAGGAAGGGATTCGTGATCCCGGTATGGGGCGACCAGAGTGCCTTGGCCGGGCCGCTTCTTCCGGCCGCTGCACCGCCGATGGATCCCATGCCCCGCTCCTCCAGCAGCTGCTCCAGGCGCCTGCCCTCCAGAATCTCCAGGTCCCGGCATCCATTCATCCGGCCCTGTGCCAGCAAATGCTCCAGAGTCTGCACGTCCTCATCATCAAAGGCCAGCAGCAGCTTTCCCGTCTCACGAAACGGAACGTCCAGCTTTTGCGCAAGGTCGGCAAACCCCTCATTTCCCTCCACGCAAAGGCTGGCCATCCGGCTTCCCGGACGATTGTTGAATCCGGCATGCACCACTGCGGAATTCCTCCCGGTGGTCTCCCCGGCTACGTCGCTGTTCTTTTCCAGCACTGCGATCGAGAGCCGGTACCGGGAGAGCTCCCGCGCGCAGGCGCATCCCACCGCGCCCGCGCCTATGATGATCACATCATATTCCATTTCCTTCCGTCTCCGCCACTTTCATCATGATCGCGCACTCCATCCGCTTTCGGAACAGCCGGCAGCCGTACTCGTAAACTCCGGAAATGGATCCGGTCCCGTGATAGGCGTTGGCCGCGCAGCCGCCGGAGCAGTAGAGCTTCGCCCAGCAGTCCGCACACTCCTCATGTGCGTAGATGTTGTTGCGGCCGAACGCCTCCTGCAGCGCCGCCGCATCGATTCCGTTCCAGATGTTGCCCATCCGGAATTTCTCTTCTCCCACGAACTGATGGCACGGGTAGAGATCGCCCCAGGGCGTCACGGCATAATATTCCGTTCCCGCGCCGCACCCGGCGATCCGCTTGTAGATACAGGGGCCCCCTTCCAGGTCCAGCATATAGTGATAGAAGGTGACCGGCCGTCCCTCCTCCTGCCGCTGCAGCATCCAGCGGGCCAGTTCCTCGTACTGCTCGTAGAGCAAAGGCAGGTCTGCCTCGGTCAAGGCCAGCGGATCGGAAGGATCCGTGACCACCGGCTCCATGGAGAGCTGATCGAAGCCCAGTTCGGCCATGTGTTTGATGTCCTCGGTAAAGTCCGGATTGCAGTGGGTGAAGGTGCCCCGCATATAGTATTCGCCGCCGTCTCTCGCCTGCACCAGCTTTTGGAATTTCGGCACGATGATGTCGTAGCTGCCCTGACCGCCCATCGTCCGGCGGAAGCGGTCGTGAACTTCCCTGCGTCCGTCCAGGCTCAGCACGACATTGTGCATTTCCCGGTTGGTGAATTCGATGATCTCGTCGGTGAGACCCACCCCGTTGGTGGTCAGTGTGAACCGGATGTTCTTATTGTGCTCCCGCTCAAGCTGCCGTCCGTAGCGGACCGTCTCCTTCACCACATCCCAGTTCATCAGCGGCTCCCCGCCGAAGAAATCCACGTCCAGATTGTAATGGCTGCCGGACTCCCGCACCAGGAAATCCAGCGCCGCCCGGGCCGTTTCCGCTGTCATCACGGCGCGCTCGCCGTGAAAGTTTCCCTGGCTGGCGAAGCAGTAACTGCAGCTGAGATTGCAGGTATGTGCCACGTGCAGGCAGAGGGCTTTCACAAAAGGTGCGCGGGGCTTCAGAAGCTCCGGGTGAGGCGCAAACAGGTCCTCCGAAAACAGCTGCCCCAGCCTTTGCAGCTCGTCGATGTCCTCAAACACCTCGGCGACGGAGGAAGCCGTTTCCTGAGGATACCGCTCCAGAATCTGCGCCGTGATCTTCGCCCGGTCCTCCTCTGTAACCTCACGGCCCTCGCCTTCGATGACCGCACAAAAAAGACGGATGATGTCATAAGAGGCATCATCCACGCAATGTACAGAGCCGCTGTTCACGTCGAGTACGATGTTGTACCCATTCAGTCGGTACGGATGGATCATTACTTGGTCTTCTCACACTTCTGGTTAGCGATCCCGCAGGATGTCTTGCAGGCGGACTGGCAGGATGTCTGACACTCGCCGCAGCCGTCCCTGCGGATGCTTTCCTTCATGTTCTTCGTGTTAATTGTTTTGATTCTGTTCATGATAGTACTCCTTGTCTGATTGTCGAAACTCCATTCATTCTATACCTGTTCCGCCTGCGGCGCAAGGGGGTTTTCGCGGCACAGCCCCTTCAGATAGAGGGGCAGGATCTGCTGGGAGTACTGAGTCAGGGAGTAGTTGCCGCTGACCAGGCACCAGTCGTACATCATGCCCCGCTCGAATGTAGCGTAGGCCCGCATGATGTCGTTGACGGACAGCTCCTCCCGAAACACCCCCTTCTGCTGACCCTCGGTGGCGATCTGCCGGAGCAGCCGGTAGTAGGTCCGGTCCGGCTCCAGCAGATGCTTCTCACCCTTGGTTACCAGCTGGGTCGAAAACAGCTGGGACAGCACCGTGACGGAGACGGTGTTTTCGATCATCACGAACAGTTCCTGATTGATGCGGATCAGCTTCTCGATGGGATCCAGAGCCGGGTCCAGCGTTTCCATCAGCTCCTCGTATTTCTCATCGAACAGATAGGACAGCGAGCCCATCAGCGCGTCCTTCGACTCGAAGTAGTGATAGAAGGATCCCTTGGACGTGTTGGAGGCCTCCACGATGTCATCGATGGTGGTGTTATCGTAGCCGTATTGGTAGAACAGCTGCCATGCGGCGGACACGATCCGGCTCTTAGTCTGGTTTTTGCCCTGTTTTTTCATCCGTTCTGGTTCCTTTCTTTTTCTTTGTCTATACTTTAGTCTAACGTATAGATCCACTGATTTCAATATTTTTATCAATTATTACATGGTAGAAACTACATTTTATTCTATAATTCAGTCCATATTTCATTCTACCCTGTCCGATGGTACAATATTCAAGCTGATAATAAATATGAGGAGAAGAGTTTATGAATGTAGAAATTATTGTATTTGTTCTTTACTTCGTCGTTCTGTTCGGCGTTGCGGTGTTCTTTTTCCTGAACGGAAGCAACAAGAACCAGAAGGACTTCTTCCTGGGGGGCCGTTCCATGGGTCCCTGGGTCACGGCGATGTCCGCCCAGGCATCGGATATGTCGGCCTGGCTGCTGATGGGTCTTCCGGGCTCCATCATCGCCTTCGGTTTCGGCCAGATCTGGATCGGCATCGGTCTTGTGCTGGGCACGGCCGCCAACTGGATCTTCTGCGCCAAGCGGCTCCGGGAGTTCAGTAAGGCATCCAACGACTCCATTACCATCCCCCAGTATCTGACCAACCGGTTCGCCAGTTCCAGTCAGGCGCTCCAGGTGATCTGCGCGCTGATCTTCCTGATCGCGTTCACGATCTACGTATCATCGGCCTTTGTGGCGGGGACCTCGGTTCTGACTATGCTGTTCCCGGGAATCAACGAGCGTCTGGCCATGACCATCTTCGCGCTGGTTATCATCGGCTACACCTTCCTGGGCGGCTTCAAGGCGGTCTGCTGGACGGACTTCTTCCAGGGCCTGCTGATGCTGGCAGCCCTGCTGGCCATTCCCATCATCGTCTCTGCCACGCAAAACCTGGACACCTCGCTGCTGTCTCAGGTCTATGAATACACCGACGCGGCATCCGGCGAGGTCGTTACCTGCGACTTCGGCACCGGCCTGCTGTCCGCCAGCTGGCAGGAAGTAGTCTCGGGTCTTGCCTGGGGTCTTGGTTACTTCGGTATGCCCCACATCATCGTCCGGTTCATGTCCATCGAGAAACCCTCCATGGTCAAGAAGTCGGCCACCATCGCCATCATCTGGGTCATCCTCTCCCTGGGCGCGGCCTGTCTGATGGCTTACCAGGCGAGAATGATCGTCGGCGAAGAGCTGCTGACCGTCGGCGCCCAGAAGACGGTCTTCATCGTCATGGCCCGCCGCTTCTTCCCGCCGGTCATTTCCGGATTCCTGCTGGCAGCCATTATGGCGGCCTCCGTCTCCACGGCGGACTCCCAGCTGCTGGTTGCTTCCAGTTCCTTCACAGCGGACCTGTACCAGCCTATCGTCCGTAAGGACGCCAGCGACAAGGAGATCCTGTGGGTGGGCCGGATCGCGGTCATCTGCATCGCAGTCATCGCCTACGTCATCGCCTCCTCCAAGGGCGCGGGAGCCCAGGCGATCATGAACCTGGTAGAAAACGCCTGGGGCGTCTTCGGCGCGGCCTTCGGTCCGGTCATCCTGCTGTCTCTCTTCTGGAGACGGTTCAACTACGCGGGCGCCTGCGCCGGCGTTGTGATCGGCGCGGCGGTGGACATCATCTGGCTGATCTGCCTCTCCGGTACCGGTGTCTATGAGATCCTGCCGGGCTTTATCGCCGGCGGCATCGTTGCCTACGTCGTAGCCCGGATCACTCCGGCCCCCGGCAAGGAGGTCACCGATATCTTCGATTCCGCCATCGCAGAAGGCGAAGAAGGTTAGACCCGGTCACGGAGTTTATAAATCAGAGAATCGGGTGGCGCATCCGAGAGAAACCGGAAGCGCCATCTTTTTTATACTCCGCTTCAGGTACAATTTCAGCTGGCAAAAGCAATTCTTTAATGTTGTTCTAACCTTCCGTTGTTAGTATAGCTTGGGTTAATTTGGAGAACAGGTAAATACTACCGGAGAAAACGAATGACATTAGAAACCTTATTCTCTCTTCTGGGAGGCGTCGGCCTCTTCCTGTACGGCATGACCGTCATGTCCTCGGGTCTGCGCAACGCCTGCGGCGACAACCTGCAGGTCATCCTCGAAAAAGCTACTTCAAACAAATTCATGGCCGTGCTCGTCGGCTTCGCCGTGACGATCCTGGTGCAGAGTTCCTCCGCCACCGACATCATGGTCATCGGTTTCGTCAATTCCGGAATGATGCGGCTGTCCCAGGCCATCGGCGTCATCATGGGAGCCAACATCGGAACCACCGTCACGGCGCAGATCACCGCCTTCAACATCGCCGCCTATGCGCCCTTCATTCTGTTCGCCGGCGCAGTCATGTTCCTTTTCCTGAAAAAAAGTCTGGTCAAGTACATCGGCGAATTCCTGATGGGTTTCGGCATGCTGTTCGTCGGAATCTCCATCATGAAAGCGGCCATCGCTCCGATGGCCAAAAGCGACGGATTCGTCCACCTGCTTTCCGGGCTGGATCATCCCTTCGCCGCCGTCATCTTCGGCATCGCCTTCACCGCAATCCTGCAGAGTTCTTCCTCATCGACGGTCATCTTCCAGACCTTCGCCATGCAGGGTCTGCTGGGATATCACACCGCGGTGTACCTCGTGATCGGCGCGGCCATCGGTTCTGTCACACCAAACCTGCTCGCCTCGCTGACCACGAATCGCAACGGCAAGCGGACGGCCCTCCTGAACCTGCTGTTCAACCTGATCCGCGCAGTGATTCTGATCATCCTGATCAACGTATTTCCGCAGATCCTGGAGCTCATCCAGAGTCTGTCGCCGAATTCCGTCGCACGGCAGGTGGCGAACACCCACACGATCTTCGCCATCATCGCCGTCTGTCTGGAACTGCCCATCACCAGCCTGATCATCCGGTTCGCGGAAAGGCTGATCCCGGTCCTACCCGAGGAAAACGAGCAGCTGGAAGACCGGAAGCTCCAGTATTTGCTTAACGTCAAGAATATGCCGTCCCGGATGGCGCTGGCCAACGCTCACCGCGAGATCGCCCGGATGGGCCGCATCGCCGAAAAGAACCTGAACCGGGCTCTGGATTGTTTCTTCGACTATGACGCATCCAAGGTCGCCTCCGTCAAAGCCCGGGAAGAAAGCGTCGATATTCTCGACAAGGAGATCGATGATGCCATGCTGGAGCTTCGTTCCATGTACTTCAGCGACGAAGCGCTGCGCCGGATCTCCATGTTCAATATCACCAAGACCGACATCGAGCGGATCTCCGACTATGCGGAAAACATCGTTGAATTCGCGGAAGAGATGCACGCGAAAAAGAGCGCGCTGTCGGAGGATGCCCTGGCAGAACTGAACCATATGGCGGAGGACGCCCGCCGCATCACCCGTCTGTCTCTGGATATCTTCTCTGAGGAGGACTTCTCACAGCTGCCCGAGCTGGATGAGATCGAATCCGGTATCGACCTGCAGAAGACCGAACTGGTCAGCAATCACGTGGATCGTCTCATGGAAGGGAACTGCGAACCCCTCGCCGGCATCATCTTCACCAACGTGGTCAGTGAACTGGAGCGTATCGGTGACCATGCGGAGAACATCGCCTACGCCCTCTCCGGTCAGGATCCGCAGTAACCTACAGCACTTCTTCCCTCTCCCTCTCATCCTTTTGTTCTTTTATTGTTTTCGGGTTGCATTCGGGTCGTTATCGGGTTATAATCGGGTTGCAAGCAAAAGCTGGAGAAACTCTGAAAGTGAGGAAATGCGGATGTACCTCGAAGAAATGAAGCGAATCAAACGGCAGCGGGGCTACACCAACGAACAGATCTGCGAGGGAACCGAGCTCCCCCTCGGTACCGTGCGGAAGATTTTTTCGGGCGAGACGAAGCATCCCCGGTATGAAACGATGCAGGCACTGGAGAAATTCTTTTCCGATCCCCACGCGGCGAACTACCCCGGCCCGATCTATGATTTTTATCCGGGACAGCCTCCGGTTCTGGTGAAAGAGCGAAATACCGCAGAGGATTACATCGCCTACACCGGCGGGACATTTAACGCGGGCGATCTGGACCGTCTCCGCGGGGATGATGGCAGAGGGGAGCTGATCGACGGAGTGATCTTTAATATGGCCTCTCCGTCCGTCGCGCACCAGCTGATACAGACGCAGCTGGCAACCCGGCTGCAGTCGTTCGTAGATAACAACAGCGGCGATTGTCTTACCCTCACCTGTCCGTTGGACGTATATATCGAGAAGAACGAAACCACCATTCTTCAGCCGGATGTGGTCGTCATCTGTGACCGGGATCTGTTTCGGGACGGGAAGGTCTGGGGCGCACCGGATCTGGTCATTGAGATCCTCTCTCCGTCCACGAAGGAACGGGACCTGGGAGCGAAATACCTTAAGTATATGGGATTCGGCGTCCGGGAATACTGGATCGTCGACCCGATGAAGGAGCGGATCATCGTGTATGACTTTGCTCACGATCATCTGATCCGCATTTACACCTTCCGGGATAAGGTGCCGGTCGCCATCTGGGACGGGGATCTGGAGATCGATTTCACCCCCATCGCTCAGGCAGTCAAATCGATTTCCTGACCCGGCGCAGGATCCGCTTCACGTCACCGCGGTCATAGATGACCGGCACCGGATAGAGGGGATTCGCTTCCTTCGTTGCCCATGCGGCCATCAGATCCAGATCCTCCTCCCGGATCTGAGGGAATCCCTCCGGAATCCCCATCTCCCGGTTCATCTGCCGGATCCGGGCGATGAAGGCTTCGGCAAGAGCCTGGTCCGAACCTTGCCCGCCCCCATCCAGCAGCCGCTCGATTCCTGCAGTCCGTACCAGCTTCGCCAGAGGTCTCCGGGCCGCTTTGCCGTAGTCCTCTAAAACCTCCGGCAGCAGGACCGCGTTCGCCTGGCCGTGGGGGATGTGGTACAGTCCCCCCAGGGTGTGGGCGATGGCATGGACGTTGCCGACGCAGGCAACGGTAAAGGCCTGTCCGGCCAGATAGGATGCTTCCAGCATTTTCTGACGCGCCCGTCCGCCGGAGGAGCCCGCCCCGCCCTCATACACAAACGGCAGATACATCATGATGTCATGAGCCGCTGCGGCGCACTGTCCGGCGGTTGCCCGCTTATGATACGGCCGGTTCAGCCATGCCTCCACCGCATGGGTCAGGGCATCCATCCCCGTGGCAGCGACGATCGCCGGGGGAATATCTGCGGTCAGGTCCGAATCCAGCACCGCGGCATCCGGGCAGAGGCACGGGTCGTTTATCGCAAATTTACGATGTGTCTTGCTGTCCGTCACAACGGCAGCGACGGTGCACTCGGATCCGGTGCCCGCTGTCGTTGGAATTGCAACCATAAACGGCGTTTTGCGTCGGACCTTCATCACGCCGCTAAGCTGCTGCAGGGTCTTCCCCGGGCGGGCCAGCAAGGCGCCTCCCGCCTTCGCCGCATCCATATTGGATCCGCCGCCGAGGGCGATGAAGGAATCGCAGTCTCCCGCGCGATAGGCTTTCACCACCCGCTGGACCAGATCTGTTCCCGGATCCGGCTCCACCTCGCAGAACACGCAGTGCGCGCAGCCCGCTTCCGACAGCGCCCGCTCCAGCCTTTGGAAGAAATCGGTCCTTGAAACTCTGGGGCCGGTCACGATCAGAGGCCGGGACAGCCCCCGATCCGTCAGAAGCTTCGGCACCTGCGTGATCGCACCGCTGCCCCGCAGAACCTCCTGTCTCGATGAAGGCAGCAGCTTCATTCCGATCCCCATCCCCAATTGATAACCCCGCTCATACAGATGCATGGCTACTCTCCTTCCTGCGCTTTCTTCTTCTCCTCGATCTTATGGGCCCTCCGATTGGTATCGATGGTCTTACCGAAAACGAAGAACCGCTGGTACAGAAACTCGGTCACGATGTTGCAGGCCATATTCATCCCCGTGACCAGATAATCATTCCACCCCAGCGTCTCGGCCAGGTAATTGCCGCCGATGGTCGTCACCGGAGTGAAGACGCAGTAGTACGCCGCGACCTTCATCATCGCCACCGGAACGTTGTTTGCCGACTGGAAGGTGAAATGCCGGTTCATGGTGAAATTCCACAGCACCGAACAGATCAGTGCCGTCAGATAACAGGGCCAGTAGGGGAAATCCGTCGCGACCTCCATCAGCGTGAATACACCGATCTCAATGATCCCTGCCGATGCGGAAAACATCACGAACTTCAGCACCCGCAGCGCTTCTTTTTTCTTTTTGTTGTTCAGATCCTCTGTCATTTTCCCTCTTCTCCTCACGCCATTTCCGCAAGCAGCTTTCGGTTCTGTCTGTGTAGTTTTTTGAACACCTCGTAGTTTTTCCGATAGACCGGCGCGTGTTCCGGGCGCGGTGCAAAGGCTGTCTTTACCCGGATGACATCGGCGATGCTTTCGATATCCCGGACCTTGCCCAGTCCCACCGCCGCCGTGAGGGCTGCCCCGAGGGCGCCGGCGTTCTGGGGGCTTTCCACGACTTCGATGGTCCGGCCGGTGATATCCGCCAGGATCTGGGCGATGACGGGGCTGTTGGCCACGCCTCCGCAGAACCGGATGGTCTGTGATGTCCGGATTTTCTTATCCTGACACTCCAGCATCCAGCACAGATGGTAGCAGATCCCCTCTGTGACCGCGCGAATCATTTCCGTCTTGCCGGTGTCCAGCCTCAGCCCGAAGAACATCCCTGCCGCATTGGGGTCTTCGAAGGGACAGCGGTTGCCGTGAAGCCAGGGCGTGAAGATCACACCGCCGGCCCCGGGCTGCGCCCGGCCGATCACCTCCGACAGGTATTCCTGCAGGCTGTGATAGATCTGCTCCGGATCCTCCGTGACCGGCTGCTTCTGCAGATAGATCCCGATCTCATCCAGCGCCAGATGTTCCCGGACCCAGTCCAGACATTTGCCGGCGGTCTCCATCTCCGCAAAGTAGTTGAACTTCCCCTCCTGAGCGCCGATGATGGAGGCGATCATGGCGCCGGTATCCACGGTCTGCTTCCCGACGATCGTGGATACCCATCCGGAGGTGCCGCAATAGATATGGGTGTCACCGGTCCGAACGCTCCCGGCGCCAACGCCGATCAGAGACGCATCGCCTCCCCCGCCGAAGACCGGCGTTCCCGGGGCAAGGCCGAGTTCCTCCGCCCGCTCCTGCCTCAGATAGCCTGCCACATCCGTCGTGCGGATCACATTGGGCAGATGGCGCATTTCCACACCGAACATCCGGGTCAGACGTTCACTCCAGCCACGCCGTTCTCCCCGGGTGTCGTAGAGCATGGTGGCGTAGGCGCTGTCCTCGGTCATAACGGCCTCACCGGTCATACGGACGATCAGCGCCTCTTTGACGTCCAGCCACCACCGGGCCTGTTCGAATGCCCGGGGTTCGTGATTTCTCACCCAGAGGTATTTCCACAGGGGGTCCTTCACGCTGCCGGAAACCGCCCCCGTGATCCTGAGGGACGTGAGAAGGCGGTAGGCGTTCATGCCGGCGATCCTGAAACCGCTGGCGATGCCCTGCTTCATCTCCTCTTTTCCCCTCTGATCCATGTAGCTCATGGGATGGCGCACCGGATCTCCCTGTTCGTCAACCAGCACCAGACCCTGCATCTGGGAGCAGAATGAGATCCCATTGATCTCTCCCGCCTCGACGGGAGCATGCTCCATAAGCTGTTTCGTGCTCCGCCGCATCGCGTCCCACCACTCCTCCATGTGCTGCTCTGCGCCGCCGCCAGGCAAGGTGTACAGACCATATTCTCCGGAGGTGCTCCCGATCATCTCTATGCCCTGGTCGATGCGGAACAGGCAGGTCTTCAGGCTGGTCGAGCCGATGTCATACGCTAATATATAAGTCATCTGTTTTCTCCCCGAAATGCTCCCTCGATAAAACGCATCAGCTGCCCGCGCACTTCCTCATCCTTTTTCTCATCCGCAGCGTCCTCCCCGCAATAGAGGCGGAACCGTTCCTGATAGTAATCGCAGGCATAGGCGAAGTGCAGCATCATCATGAGGTTGTCAAAGAAAAAGGCAAAGGCCGCCGGATCCAGATCCCCGCGGACCTCGCCGCTGTCCTTCGCTTCCTGCAGCAGCTGGCGGTACAGCCCGGCGGACCGGCCTTCGATCAGCTCGGCCACACTCCCGCTTCCGTCCACGTGCTCCGCTTCCATCCGGAGCACCGGTGCTCCCGAAACCGTGATCTGATGATACAGGCGGAAATACTCCGGATGCTCCCGGGCCGCCTGCTGGCTCCTGCGGATCAGGTTTTCGATCATCTCCATCAAAGTCCCGCCGGCAGCCTGCGTTTCCCGGAACACCGCATCCAGATAGTCCAGACTTTGCTGCACACAAACGGTGAAGAGACCAGTCTTATCCTGATAGTATTTATACAGCACTCCGACGCTGACCCCTGACTCGGTGGCAATCTTATTGATGTTTGCTCCGGCAAATCCCCGGTCCGCGAAATGGCGTATTGCCGTTTCGATGATCCTTTCGATCTGCTCCTGTGTCAGAGGCTTCAGCATGACTTCTCTCCTTCCGGGGAAGCCGCATCGCCTGCGGCTATATCCCGCTGTTTGGAATACTTTCGCAGATAGACAGCCCGTTCCAGGCGTGCGCTGAACTTCTCGATGGGAGGAATGGCCTTTTTCAAAGCCAGATTCGCTGCCTGACAGTTCTTCTCAAATACGATGGCAACCGCCTCCGCCTCCTCCGGTGTGTCGGCGAAGCAGATGGCTCCGTCCTCATGAACGAGGACCGCGTTCCTGCCTCCGCAGGCGCTGCGCCACTGATCGATGGTGGGATCCTGTGCAATGCAGCGCGTGGAGATCCCTCCGATCTGAGCCATGTCGTCCAGGTACGGCATCAGCGTTTTGCCGCGGCGGCTCATCTCCATGATATACGGAGTCCACGTATGGATCCGGTACTTGCCGTCGTGCTCATGGATCTGATACTGGGTGGCTGCCCCCGCGCTGCGCCGCAGCTTTTCCCCGGTCTGCTTCTCATAGATACGGCCGCAGACGGTCTCCAGCGTATTCGCCGCGGCGAGGGCCTGTGCGTCATCCTCCCCCATGCAGACGGCGCCGTGATAGCGCATGAGCACCGCGTTGCTCTTCGGGTACTCCCCCGCCGCGCGGGCTACGTTCTTCGCCAGCCGTTTGGTGGAAGACAGTCCGTAGAAGGCGCAGGGAATGGAACCCCCCAGAATCTTCCGCTCCTCGTCCCGGCAGATGACCCGCCCAGGCAGCGACTCGAGATCGATGTCCTCTCCCAGAACACTGACGGCAGAAGCGTTTGGCTGATGGGTATGGATGATGAATCCGCATTCCGGACGCAGCCGGTAGATGCCGGCGTGCATTCCCTTCTCACTGGATGGCTTGACGTTTCCTTCCCAGCGCAGGTCCCCGATGCCGACCTCCACCAGATCCTCCGGGGTCAGACTCTCGTACGCCCGGCCGCTGGGCGTGATCAGAAATGTTTCTTCTGTGATCCTCGCGCTGACGTTGCCCCAGGTCCGGGCGATCAGGCCCTGCTCCATCAGGACCCGGCAGGTCTGCAGGATCATCTCCGCCGCTTCTTCTCTGTTGAATATCGTCATGGCATTCTCCCTTTGTCTCTTGTTTGCTCTCTTATTTCTCGTTCTGTCTGCGGACTGCCTTGAGCCGGTCCACATTGCCGCAGCTGGCGAATACTCGGTCAAACCTGCCGATCACGTCGTCGATCATCCCCTCATCGTAGGCCGCGCTGGTATAAAGCCGTGATCCCGCCAGGGTCACGATGCCTTCTGCCATATAGGCCGCCCCCATGTATTCCATCTCCTTTTGTCTCCGGGAGGTCTCCTTCAGGATCTTCGGCAGCTGCCAGGGCTTGCTCCAATCGATGGCGAAGTGCATGGTTCCCACGGTGTCCACATGACAGATGGATCCCTGATTGAAGATGACGAAGGGCAGATCGTGTTTCTCTGCAGAGGCGCGGATCCCGGCGGTCAGCCGGTCCGCCATCCGTCCAGCCTTTTCACAGGCCCCGGTACGCTCGATCTCCTCGATGGTATGGTAACCTGCGACGCAGGAGATCGGTGTGGCAGCCATCGTCCCGCCGCAGAGCGCCTTCTTCACTTTCTTTCCGGAGGAATCGATCCCTGCCCCCAGATGCTGCATGCAGTCCCTGTGACCGCCGATGCCGCCGGCCCCCGGATAGCCGCCGGCGATGACTTTGCCGAAGATGGTCAGGTCCGGATCGACGCCGAAATAGCCCTGCGCTCCCGCAGTGCCGATTCGGAAGCCCGTCACGACCTCATCAAAGATCAGCAGCGCCCCGTACTTATGGGCCAGTTCCTCGCAGCCCCGCACAAATTCCCGGCTGACCGGACGGGTTCCGCTCTCCGGGCCCACCGGCTCCACGTAGACCGCTGCGGTACCGCCGTTTCTCCTGTTTCGCTTCAGCTTCTTCTCCAGATCCTCCAGATCCCCGGGGAAGAACTCATCGGTGTGACCGAAGACGTATTTCGGGATGCCTCTGGACTGCTGGCCCTTCGTCCCCGGAATCCGGATGCCGTAGGCCAGCTGATCCGACCATCCGTGGTAAGCCCCGCCCATCTTCAGGATGTTCTTGTTTCCGGTCTTGAGCCGGGCGACCCTGGCCGCGCACATGCAGGCTTCCGTTCCGGAACCCAGCATGCGGAACATCTCCACCGACGGAACCAGCTCCGAGATCTTCTTCGCCAGCTTGTATTCGTACTCGTGGAACAGGCCGGTGGAAGGCCCGCAGGTATTCAGCAGATTGATGACCTTCTCCCGGACGCTCTGGGGATTGCTTCCCAGCACCGTCGGCCCGCCCGCCTGCAGCAGATCGTAGTATTCATTGCCGTCGATATCCCAGAGCTTCGCTCCTTCCGCCTTCGTGATCACGATGGGGAACGGATAATTGAAGGCGAGATTGTGCTGCACCCCGCCTGGGATGACCTGCTTCGCCTCCTCGATCCGCTCCTTCGATCCGGCGCACTTCTTCTCGAAATACTCCTCCTCGTACATCCGCAGCGCATCGGGCATGATGCCGTACACCGGGCCTTTGATCAGCGCATCCAGCTGCTCCGTCACCGCCTTCGCGTTCAGATATTCATCGATTGCAAAACCGTTATATGCCATGGGGACCTCCTTGCTTTGATCTGTTCGTGAATATTGATTCACAAGCTCTGAACTCATTATATTGCAGCCGTGCGCCTCCGTCAAGTGAATCTTCACTCACGAGTGGTCTTCTCCTTCCTCCGCCGGCAAGGATGGAGGACCCGGCAGGCACCGCCGGCCCGACAGGCGCACCAAAAAACAGGGCGCGTCGCTTCCTGCCATGCGCCCTGCTGAGCAACCATATCTGTTTCCGTTATCAATCACTTGATATATGCTGTCATAAATCCTGACCTCTGCCAGCGGGAACAGCTTTCGTACATTACGGTCTGATTCACTTCACTTTCTTAGTAACCTTTTTCGAAAATGCTCCGTTATAGTTCTTGCCGTCAACGACACGCACTGCACGGACTCGTACCTGATATTTCTTACCGGCTTTCAGATTCCTGATCGTGATCCTGGTCTTTCCGGTCTCTTTGGTTTTCCACTTGGATGCTCCCTTTTTCTTGTACTGCACCTGATACCTGGTCGCATAAGGTACGGAAGCATACTTCACAGTCAGTTTCTTCTTACCCGCCTTGACGGAACTCAGTTTCGCTTTGGCCGGCTTAGGTACAACCTGGGAGATCTTCAGTGTGAATGGAATGTCCTCCACATAATCGTTCGAATTGATCACGAGATAATAAGTCCTGTTTTTCTTGAGGCTGTATGGCTCAGAGACCGTTATGCCATTCGGGTACGGAGCCACGAAACCCACATCATTTCCATCGCTGTCGCGGATCGTCATATTGATCCTGTGCGTGGTATCTGCAGGTCCGGCTGTCGACTCGAATATATAAGATACATGTGAATTAGCCGTTGTCCGGAATTGATAAAATCCCGCCCCTTTGTAGCCTCCTATTGCTGTCCCGCTGTAAGTCGTCTCCAGATTCAGCATCTTAGCATTGGTCATTGTGGTCCCGCCAGGTCCCATGTCCTCCGCTGCAAGCACTTTGCCACTATCACTCATCAGAGGTGCGATCACAACCGCGATCGCCAGCGCCATCAATACCAGCACAGCGCTGAACCCTCTTCTCTCAACCATACTTCCTCTCATAGTCAATCCTCCTTTTGTCATAAAGTATGTGATATTTACCCCTCACGCCCTTTCAGGGCGCTCATTTCACCTTTACTGTCACGGTCACGGTCCTGGACCCAGCGTTATACATCGTGTCACCGGCTGCGGTGACTTTCACCTTGAGCTTATAGGTTCCTTTCTTTGTCTTTTTCTTCACGGTAATCTTACCGGTTTTCGCGTTCAGCTTCAAGGCCTTTTTTGCCTTTGCCGTGCCCCCTGCCACCTTATATGTGACGGTTCCTTTCGCGTTCTTTACGGTCAGCGGCTTCACGACCTGTTTCTTTTTCTTAAGCTTCTTCGCCTTAACGGTTTTCTTAACTGCCTTCACCGTCATCGGCTGCGCCAGTTTCGCAGGTGCCGGCGGATCGGCTGGTTCCACCACCGGGGTCTGCCCAGGTGCGAGTCTGGGGATGACTTCGGTCTTCGTGTGCGATGGATCCAGCAGACAGATGTATTCGATCAGCCCGGTCTCGTCTCTGGTGGGAGTCTTCACGACCGTTCCCTCGTCCCAGTCATGCGCATTTTTATCCACCGGCAGGATGACCTCTTCATAAGCCACCTCCTTCTCCCCTGCAGCGTCAAGGAAGTACCGGCCGCAGCTTTCGCACCAGTAATACGCAATGTTCCCTTCGTCTGCACAGGTTGGTTTCACCGCGCTGATCCGCTTCATATCATGCTCATGTCCGCTTCCCTGTACTTCATGAACCTTCGCCTCAAGTTCCTCCAGCTTTTGGAGCGCCTCTTCGCTGACAAGAGCCTTCTGCGCCTTCGTCAGCTGATCGTAATCCCACCGGAGATCCGCAATGGTCCTCTCCATCCCATCATCCAGCGTCTCCTCTGTGATATCCTCCGGCGTCAGTTCCAGGGCAAGCAGCGCCGCCGTATAGGCATCCGCCGCTTCCTGGTCCGCCTGCGCCTTCTGCAGCTGCCGGATCAGGTCTTCCGCGTCCGTCAGGATCTGGCGGTTTTCTACCAGCATTCGCGCGTCCGCCGGCAGAGCACTCCAGGCCGCCTCCGCGTTCTCCACACCCTCTGCAAAGGCTGGATACGCCGGATCGTCTGCCGAGACAGGCAGGGTCAGCTGGCGGAGATCCTCGATCGCATCCGTTGCCGCCTGAACTCTCGGATCCTCCGCGTATTTCTCCTGGGTCTGCTGCCGATAAACGTCATTCAGCAGCTCCTCGATCGCCTCGCAAAGGTCCCCTCCCACCAGTTTCTTCTGATAAGAAGTCAGGCCTTCGTAGTTTTCTCTCAGTTCCTCCACCTGCTGGCGGTAGGCTTCGGTCATGTCGCTGAGGGATTCCGGTCTTGCCGCAAGCACCTCTTCTGCCTGGGCGGCGACGTTTTCCGCAATCTTCTGATCCGCCGTTTTCCCGCTTGGAATGACCGTGACCGCGTTCCACTCGCAAGCAGGATCGTACCAATAGGTTCTGTCATAGGCATCCCTCTCATGGTGAGAATTGCAGCAAAGGAGAATATACGTGTAAGCCTGACCATTGGTCACGTCCCGGTCGGTCCATTGATACGTCCCGCTGCCCGAGGCCAGAACCGTATAGACGGCGTCATAAGCAGTTCCGTAGATCGGATTGTAGTATGCTCCGTTTATCTTCGCGATCTGATAATAGGAAGCTTCTTCTCCGCTGCCGCTCTTGTTCCACCGAAGGGTGATCCGGTTGTCCCCTGCCTCAGCCTCCGGCCTGACCGGCTGCGGCCATGCCGCAGCGCCTGCCGCGCCGGAACCCGGCCATGGGATTTCCACCGTATTGCTGAAGCCACTGCGCGTTCCGTCCTGTGATACCGCATAGATCTTCAGCCGGAGCGTCTCGCCGCCGTAATCCTCCCACAGTGCCGGATTCGTCCATTCTGTGAGGGCCGCGCAGTCCGCATCGCCGGAAGCATTCTCAAGATCTTCACTGTACCACTCCTCCGGATCTGAATCCACCGTCTGGTAACTCAGGCGGAATTCATAGGGAAGCGCTCCTCCCTCCGGCATGTTCCAGCTGAGCAGCACATCACTTCCGGATACCTGCGCGCTGAGATCCGTGGGCCCGGATACATTCCCATCCCGCACCGTCGGCTTTACCTTCACGGTCTTGCTCTTGTGGGCCTTCCCTGCGGAGTCCACCGCGCCGACGCAGTATTCGTACGTGTCTCCGGCCGTCAGGCCTGTATCTTCATACTGCCTTTCCGCATCGGAGGCGGCCGTATGGATCATGGTCCATTTGCTGCCGCTGCTTCTGCGCCAGATCCGGTACTCGCTGATCTCGGTATCGGAATCGCCGATCAGTCCGGTCCAGGTGAGCTTCGCCGAAGACGCACTGCTTGCCAGCGCGGTAAGCTCCGGAATCCCGTCCACGGTCAGCTCGAGCGGCTCTGCGGCCGTTTCCCCGGCACCGTTGACCGCGCTCACCGT
Source organism: Bacillota bacterium (assembly GCA_017459895.1). Taxonomy (GTDB): domain Bacteria; phylum Bacillota; class Clostridia; order Peptostreptococcales; family Anaerovoracaceae; genus Lentihominibacter. The sequence continues at coordinate 35,329 of JAFUCA010000002.1, forward strand.
GATCTTGATCGGTTTTCCGATCATCTTATCCCCGGAATAGATATCGTATTCCACCGCATACTGTGTCCCGAGATCCACATCGTATTGGAATGATGCCGCCGGGCAGCTTCCGCTGATCCTTGCTCCGTCATTCACCCGGATCCGATACTCCGAAACAGCCTCTCCAGCCTTTGGAGCATTCCAGCAGATGCGGAGTTTGCCGATCCGGTCCGACATGTCGCTGTACTTCAGATCCAACGACGCATGGACATCCCTCGGTGCATTCGGCGCCGCCGTATCTTCCGTGGCCGGCGCATTTCCGTCATCTGCGGCATACTCCACGACCTCCGACGGATCGCTGACACCGCTGTCGTTATAGGCCGTGATCCAGTACCGATGCGGGGAAAGATCTTCTGTGCTCTCATCACTTCCGTCATCCTCCCAGACCGGATAATCTGTATAGGCTGTGGTATTCGCATCCCTGCTGAGGTACCGCCCGTCGGCGTCCTCTTCCTGGAGGGGATGGACCCATGTGTTGTGCCACATATTCGTATTGCGAACGCCGCCGTCCTCCCGGAAGATCACATATCCGTCCGGTCTGCCTCCCTTCTCCGAAGGAGACCACTGCAGCTGTACATCTCCATACGCATCGATCCGGCTCACCAGTCGCGGCGCTCCCGGCGCCTGATCCAGTTCTGCCGGATCCACGTCCCCGGTAAACCGGTGATAGGAACAGACATTGCTCTTCACCGTCAGGCCCTGGTACTGATCATTGGTCCAGATCACATAATATCTATAATCTCCATCCGCTGCCAGCACATCCGTGTACCGGATCTGTCCGGCCGGGCCGTCCCAGGCGTTCAGCAGTTTCCCGTCCCGGTACAGGCGGTAGGTTCCCTCAAGAAACGCGGACCAGTAGATCGTCGCGTCCTCTCCGTTGGACGTCAGCTGATGGATCTCCAAAGGCTGGCCTCCCGGGGCGAACTCGTAGGACTCCCCTGCCGTGGCGACATTGAACACGTAGGGCTCCGTCTGCCGGCCGTCGCGGGCATAGCCGATCACCTTATAGGTATAGACTGCGCCCGTCGTCACACCGGCATCGATCTCATCCCCATCGGAAGTGATGGTAAAGGTGACCTTCTCATAGGCGCTGTCATCTGCGGAGACCGGCTTTCTCCAATATTCAAACCGATCAACTCCGGTCGCGGGAATGTCAATGCTGAGACCGCTGTGACCGTCTTCGTCAATATAGCGGACCGTATGCCCCTCAATCGAAAGATCCCATTCCTTCGTCGTATAGGCGATCACCTTATTGCTGGCATAGCCCTCGGTTCCGTCCGGCGCGACCGCCGTCACCCAGAGGGTATATTCCGTCTCCTCCTGTTCTGCCGGCAGACTTACCTGCCAGTTGTAATATCCGGATCCCAGCTTTTTGACGGCATTGCGCCGGACCTGCCGGACCAGCGTTCCGTTGCTGTAAACATTGAAGTGATCTACCAGGTCTTCACCCTGGTCCTGACCGTTTCCCGTCAGTTCGTCTTCTTCATTGGTCGCCGGATCCCTCTGCACCCCATGGGCGTCCCAGTACCACGTAAGTCCGATCTCATCCTGCCCTCCGCTGCTGGCACTGGCCAAAGGGGCTGCGGGCTTCAGACGGATGCTGGCTTTGGGTGAGACCGAAACGGATCTGCTGGCATCGCCGGAAAAGGGACTGCTGCTGCCATCGGAGATCACGATGTAGGAATAGGTCTTTCCGTTTTGGGCATAGTAATCGACGTAGACCGGATCGGAGAACCCGTTGCCATCCCCCTCCGACATGGTCCGCACGTTGCCGAGATAAATGTAATTGTCCAGTTCGGGAAGGGATGTGTTCTCGTCGGTTCCTTCTCTGCGAAAGACCGAGTAGTTGGTACAGGTATCCACCGGAGTCCAGGAGATCTCTGCCCGGTCGTTGCCGGCCTTCGCGGTGATCTTCTTTACCTTCGGCGTCAAATATGGATTCTCCCCGGTCAAAGTGATGCTGATCGGGATCGTCAGGATCCCGCTATTAAAAGTATATGCGCTGCTGTTTGGTGTGACCTCATCAAAGGGCAGATGGGCCCCGAGCTGTCCGTGATACGTCCCGGCCGTCAGTCCGGATGGATCAAAGTAGATGAAGGCCTGTGCGGTCTTGTTCGTTGTGCTTCCCGACACCACGTCGCTTCTCAGCCGGAAGGCGTTATCCACTGGAGATTGTCCGTAGAATTCAAAGCTAATTTTAAGGAAATCGCTTAACTCAATTGCTGTAGTGTAACGAATCGCCAGCCGAAACTCTATCGGGCCCGATGCTCCCTGGGGATCCAGTTTCGACAGATCGATCGTCCCCAGATCCATCGAATCCTTCGCTTTGAACGCGCCATCCTCCATCAATCCGACGCTTACGTTCTCCGCTGCAAAGGCTGTCTGGGCACTGGTTCCTCCGGCAATCGCCGGAAGTATCATCACTGCTGCTAACAGTACCAGCGCCAGCGCGCATCTCTTCATACGTCGATCCATATCCGATCCCCCCTATCCTATGCGATTGAATCTACTGTCTCCCCATCGTCTGCACCAGACCGTCCTGGGCGAACATAGTCTGCAAAGTCTGGATGTCGACTTCGGTGCTCAGGTCGTCCTTTTCGGTCAGCTTGCGCTCGATGTTGATGAACGCCTCGTAGCGGTTCCACTTATCGACCCTGCGCCAGGTGAGGATCAGGACCGCGATGCCCAGCAGGAGCAGGATGCCGCCTACGATCAGACTGTCCGCGTGCCACGGATAGGGGAATTCCACAAAATCCATCACCCGCACGAGCCCGATCGCCGACAGGATGCAGCCGCAGATATACCGCGTCCGTCCGGTCCGCTTATTTCGGATCTTCTTAATTTCCTTCCAGTTAAAAGGCATGTTCATCGTTCGTTTCTCCCTGCTTTATCATGGCAAAGGTTTCCCTGCATGTCGCTTTGTCACGCAACGCTTATTTTTTGGATCTGACGTGACAATTCTTCGTTTCGTTTGTCACGCGATGCTTCAAATCAGGGTATGCCGTGACAATTTGCGATGCAAAGGCTGAGGCGGCCGCATGAAATTGTCACGCGAGACCTCTTTTATGCTCTTACCTTGACAAAAGCTCCTTCGGTTTGTCACGCAGTGCGCGGTTTTCGCCAGTTCCATGACAAACGCATTCTGAAATTGTCACGCAACACTTCAAATCAGGGCGTACCGTGACAATTTCCTCTTTTCATGTACTGGTCGCTTGATGTACCTCCCGGTGTCTGTTCACCAGATCATTAATAGATGATGTTTCCGCCGGACTGCACCTTCTGCAGAAGCTCCCGGTAGGCGGCGTGCTGCATCGCGCATCCGGTGGGCAGTTCCTCAAAGAACAGCTTAAAGCAGCTGTCACAGCCGATGCAGGCTCTGGCCGGATCCGGCTGCACGCCCTGCAGGATCGCAGGCATGAAGCTGTCATCCGCCATGACGCTGCGTCCGAAGCCGGCGATATCAAACCAGCCGTCCCGGATCCCGCCGGCGGCGACATTGGCGCTGAAGGGTCCGAACCAGGATAGACCCGTTCCGACGATGCGGATGTCCGCCGGCATGCTCTGCCGGATCTCTCTCGTTGCCTGCAGCAGAGCCGCCGTCCCTGCGAGGGGATCCACCTCGGCGGTCTCATTGAAATTATCCAGGTACCCGTTTCCCGCCGGGGCGAACCGGGGACTCGTGGTGGTCAGGTTGAAGATGCGGATTCCCTTGCGGTAAAGCTGACGCATCAGATCCTTCACCTCGGTCAGGTCGATCCGCATCGGCCCGCAGACCGGCGCGCTGCATTCGTCGCAGGCAGCCGCTCCGGCGGCGGATCCGGTGCCCTCGCAGGTCGGGGGCAAAGTGCCGGTGCCTTCGCAGGTTCTGGGCGCCGCGGTGCCGCTCCCCGCAAACACCGGGTTGCCCTGCCAGTTGGTTTCGGTACTGCCGGCGATCTGGCCGAGGCCGGGATTGCCCTGCCAGGAGCTCCTCTCCGGATCGGATACCGCAAATGGAGCGGGGTTGCCCTGCCAGTTGGTCCTGGTACTGATGATCTGATCTCTGCCCGGGTTCCCCTGCCAGCTGCTTTTCTCCGATTCAGAGACTGCAAGGGGAGCGGGATTTCCGGTCCAGTTGGTCTTGGTGCTGAGGATCTGCTGCCGGTCCGGATTGCCCTGCCAGTTGCTGCGCTGCGCCTGCAGCGCCGGTTCAATCTGGGGATTGCCCTGCCAGCTGCTGGTCACCGCGGCCGCGCTGCCGTTCACTGCGGCAGCGGCGCCTCCGCCATGGCTGCCGTTCACCGCGGCGCCCGCTCCTGCCGCCATGCCCCATCCGTAGGGCCAGGGGATCCCATCGTAGGCGTTGAGCCGGACGACGACATCGATCCGCGAACCGACTCTGCTTCGGATCTGGTCCACCGCGCCCAGCGCGAAGCGGAACCGGTTTTCCCGGCTGCCGCCGTAGCGGCCCTGCCGGGTGTAGGCACAGAGGAGTTCTTTGAACAGATACTGATGGCAGAGCTTCAGTTCCACCGCATCGAAGCCGGCCTCCATCGCCAGCGCCGCAGCTTCCCCTACTCTCACCTGCAGCTGATCCAGATATTCATCCGTCACGATCCGGGGCGTCCCCATCACAGGATCCAGACAGGGGCTCGCGAATGCCGCCATCGGCGCCGGATTTCCGGCGCTGTCCTTGCTGCATCTTCCGGAATGCGTCAGCTGCAGGACTTTGTACGGAGCCGCGAAGCCAGCCTTTGCAGCCGAGGCATCGATGGTGCGGATCAGCTGCCGGAATCCCTCACAGCTTCCCTCGTGGATCCAGAGCTGCCGACCCGAGTCCCTTCCTTCCGGGCACACGGCGGTCGCCTCCACCCACAGAATTCCCGCGCCCTGCGCCGCCAGCTTCTCGTATCTGGCCAGGGTCAAAGAGCTGGGCGAGCCGTCATCACACGCGTCCAGACCTTCCAAAGGCTGGATGGCCATGGAGTTGTCAAACCGCCGCCCGCCGACAGCGAAGCTTCGTCCCAGAGGGGTCAGATCTCCGCTCACCGGGACCGCATACCCGGCCTGCTGCGCCGTCCGCCGGAATTCCTCCGCCGAGTTGATTTTGCTGATGTCAAATGGGAATCGCACCTTTGCCATGATTTCTGTCCTCCGAAAAAAGATGCCGCCGCGAAAGCAGCAGCATCTTTTGAAATTACGTCACAGTCTATTTCCAGCCGTGCAGTTTCGCCAGGGTGGTCTCCACATCCGCACCGGTCTGATAGCATTCCATGACCTTGGCGCTGTCGGAGGTATCCCCGATGATCACTGCTCCGACGAATACATCGTGGAGGAAATAGAACTTCTTATAGGTCAGCATTCTCGGATCGTCGACCTCAATGGTCTTGTAGATCTCGCCTTCCTTCTTGCCGTTGTCGCCGAGAGCGAAGAGCTCGATACCGAATCCGGTAAAGCTGACGGCCGGTGTAATGCCCTCATAAACGAGGCTGTCGCCGACGGCATTGGCGCCGGCTACGCGGCCCATCTCCACCGCCTGGTTCCAGATACCGATGGACACGCCGTTGCAAGCGGCCACATCACCGGCAGCGTATACATCCGGCAGGGTCGTTTCCATCTTCTCATTGACATTGATGAACCGCTCCGCGGATGCTCCCGCCGTCTGCAGCACCTGCACGTTGGCCTTGGTTCCGGTGGACAGGATCACCAGCTGCGCCGGGATCTTCTCTGTCTCCAGAGCAACTCCGTCCGCCTGGATGCCGCTGATCTTCGCCCCCGTGATCACCCGGACGCCCTTGGCCTCCGCGGCGGCTTTCAGGAACCGGGATCCGGTCTCGTCCAGCTGCCGTCCCATCAGGCTCGGCGCCATTTCCACCACGGTCACATTGCGTCCGGTCTTGATAAACTCGGAAGCCGCTTCCAGTCCCAGTACGCCTCCGCCGATCATGACGATGTCCTTGACCTGCGGGAGGGCATTCTGGATCGCGATGATATCCGTGACCTTGCGGATCACGCGGACCATCGGCTGATCCGCACCCGGGATCGGCGGCACGAAGCTCTCCGCGCCGGTGGCATAGACCAGCTTGTCGTAGCTTCTGGTCTCGCCGTTTGCGAGGGTCAGCGTCTTCGTTCCTCCGTCGATGCGGGTTACCGCAGCGCCGAAGGTGACCTTGATGTTGTTGTTCACATACCAGTCCGGATTCTTGGTGATGAAACCGAGGATGTCCGGTTTGGCCAGAATGTTCTTTGTCAGCATCGGCCGGTTGTAGCAGGGCAGATCCTCATCGGTGATGATCTCGATGGAAGCCGCGTGGTTTCTCTCCCGGGCTGCTTCCGCTGCCGTCAGAGCCGCCACTCCGCCGCCGACGATGACGACGTTCACAGGATCGGTGGATGTGAATCCCGTATTCGCTACATTTACTGCAACGAACTGTTCCGGGCCAACCCCGCAGATGGGACAGCTTTGCGGCGGGACATCGCCGTAGACCACTTCTCCGCAGACCAGGCACTTCCATGCCTGCGCACCGCCTGCCGCCGGCGCCGCCGGAGCGGACCCGCCAGCCTTTGTATTGTCATAGTGCGCCTTCGCCTTGAGACCGAAGCCGTAGCCGAAGTCAAAGGCCTGCTGCAGCTCCACCGGAGATGGCTTGAACTGAACGCGGAAGCCGTCTTTGTAGACATCCATGTTCAGCTGATGCAGCCGTTCGATCAGATGGGGCACCGCCTCGCCCGACCAGCCGTAAGCTCCGAAAGCGGATGCCGGCTTACCGCCGTGCAGTCCCGCGAACAGGGACGTGGTCAGATCGTAGATCGGCTTCAGCGCCTCGCCCAGGACCGTCGGTGATCCGAAGAGCAGGCCGTCCGCCCAGTACATTTCACCGACCACCTCGCCGGCATCAGCATAGACCATATCATAGGCCTTGACCTCGATGTCGCTGCAGGCTTTGTGAATGCCCGCGGTGATCTGATCCGCCAGCGTCTTGGTATATCCGTAGGCCGCCACATAGGGCATGATGACCACCGGATGGTCGTTCGGGTTGACTTCCGTGGACCAGTCGCGGTAGACCTCGATCCAGTGAGGAATGTCATTATCGAGTACCGGACCGTGACCCGGGCAGATCATGGAGATGGATTTGTCCTTGATCTTCTCCAGCGCCTCCAGTACATACGGCTTGAACGGTCCGATGATGTTGTCGTAGTAGTATTTCATCATCCGCATGGAGCTGTCCAGATCCGTTACGGTGGACTGGAGGATCCCCGGATGACTGTAGTGGTTTCCGAAGGAATCGCAGGGTACCAGAATGCCGTCCTCCCGGATGTAGGTCCACATGGTGTCGGGCCAGTGGAGATTCGGTACGATCATGAATTCCAGCGTTTTGTCTCCCAAAGGCAGGACATCCCCGTCACTGATCGGAATGGAGTTGAACTCCCGGTTGCTGACCGCCTTCATGAAGCCGAGGGCCGTCGGTGTGCCGACCAGCTTGATCCCCGGGTTCAGGTCGATAATCCGCTCCGCCGTTCCGGCGTGATCCGGTTCGGTGTGGTTCACGATCAGGTAATCGATGTCCTGGATATTGACCAGCGTCTGCAGCTGGGCGATGTATTCATCCGCCCATTTCTCTTTGGCCGTTTCAAAAAGCGCCGTCTTCTCGCTTCCCTTCAGCAGGTACGAGTTGTAGGTCGTACCGAAGTCGGTGTGCATGATGATATCAAACACTTCCAGATCCGGATCCAGAATGCCGGTCCAATAAAAGTTTTTTCTGAGTTCCATTGTACTCATAGCCGTTCTCCCTGCTGTATAGCAGCATTAACAATTGCGGCAGTCTTAGAAATAGGTTCCGATCTTCTCCATGCCGGCGATGGCCGGTGTGCTCTGCACCGCGCCTGCTTCAAACACAGACGGGACCACGATGTGGCCTTTGTTTTCCCAGTGCATCAGCTCGGCTGTTTTCTCGTATGTCCTGATGATCGGATCATAGGTGTCCATCTGATCGGATTCTCCGCAGACAACGAACAGGCTCTCTCTGACACGGGTCGGATTCTCCGAGCAGTAGAATGAGAAGAGCTTGTCGATGGCAGCCTTGATCCCCGCCGGCCAGTTGAACCAGTACAGCGGTGTGAAGATGGCGATCGCATCCGCCTTGAGCAGATCCAGGGCGAACTCGGTGAAATCATCCACCACCATACACGGGGTGCCCTTGCTGAAGCATCCCTGGCAGCCGACACAGGGGCCGATCTGCTTCCTTCCGGCATCAAAACGCAGGACGCTGTTGCCGGCACTCTGGACACCACGAATGAAGGCATCTGCCAGCTGGTCGCTGTTGCCGCCGACCCGCGGGCTGCCCGTTAATACCAAAATGGTCTTATTCATATCATTCGTCCTTTCACAATTACGACCTGATGAAACACCGCACAGGCAGACATGACTGCCTGTGCGGTGCGTCGTATCATGAATCAATTCGTTTTTAAGCTAAGGATGGTTTAGCCCTCATCCGGTCTCTGCGGATTCTTCGGATCCGGCAGAATGGTCTCAACTTCGATGTGGGGACGAGGAATTACGTGAGCGTGGAGCAGTTCGCCTACTCTCTGAGCTGCAGCAGCGCCGGCATCGACGGAAGCCTTGCATGCGCCGACATCTCCTCTGACCATGACGGTTACCAGTCCGCCGCCTACGAAGTTCTTACCGATCAGGTAAACGTTCGCAGCCTTTACCATAGCATCTGCTGCTTCGATGGAGCCGATCAGACCTTTGGTTTCGATCATTCCTAATGCATCATACTTTGCCATTTTTAGTTTCCTCCTGTTTCTGAAAACTGTTGATTATTCGTAACTCGTGTTTTTTACTTAATCAGTTTGAACGTCGTCTTGGAAGTAATTGCGAGCGCGTTCGCTTCCTCGGTGTCTACGTGGCACTCCAGAGAATGGCCTTCGCCGGCTCTGATGGCAACGTTGCCCAGGATACCACATCTCGGTCCGTCAAATTCCATGGACACGATCTGGCCGTTGGCTACGCCGTAGGCTGCCGCTTCGGCCGCTGTCATGTGGATGTGTCTCTGAGCGACAATGACGCCCTCTGCCAGTATTACGGTTCCCGCAGGTCCCACCAGGGTGCATCCCGGGGATCCGGCCAGATCGCCGGACATTCTCGTCGGCGGCTTGATTCCCAGTTTGAAGGAATCACCCAGCAGGACTTCGACCTGAGTCGCCTTGCGGAGCGGTCCCAGTACGCGGACCTTCTCCAGGGCCCCCTTCGGTCCTACGATCGTCAGGGTCTCCTTGCAGGCAAACTGTCCCGGCTGCTTCAGATCCTTGATCTTTGTCAGCTCATATCCGGGTCCGAACAGGACATCCAGATCTGCCTGTGACAGGTGGATGTGTCTGTTGGAGATCCCGACAGGGATCGGTTCCAGCCCGCCGGCGGGAGCCGCCGGAGCGGGAGCCGGTGCCTGTGCGCCTGAGCCGCTACTGTAGCACGCTGCTGCTTCCAGAATCTGTTTCAGCAATGCTTCATAATCCTGTGCCATATTATTCTCCTCTCAGGGCCTTGGTCATGGATTCGATCATCGCATTCAGCTGATTGGTATCGATTCCGGGACCCGGCATAGCTGCCGGCGCGCCGATGGGTGCCGCAGAATTCTGGATCGCCTGCGGAGACGGTGCGCTCAGAATGTCATTGGCTGTGAACGGTGTTCCGCAGGATCCGCAGCTGGGGCTGTAGGAAACGAATCCGGAGTTGTTTACTACCGGAGTCGGTGCCGGTGCGACCGGAGCCGGAGCTGCCGGAGCTGCGGCGATCGCGCCGATTCTTTCGAGCTCAGCTGTATGAGTCCATGTCGGGTCATCCTGTACCAGTCTGGTAACATCCTTGATGCCGTAAGCAACTCTCTTGACGTTCACCAGGTGCATCGGCGTTACGTTCTCGGATACCGAGCTGCCGCCCCAGGTTCCGCATCCCAGTGTGAAGGATGGAGCCAGGCCGGTGCTGGCGCCGACGCCGCCCATGGTGCTTCCGGTGTTAACGACGATTCTGGATGCCGGTTTGGCGGAGAATTCCAGAACCATGTTTCTGTCTTCGGTGTGGATGCTCATGGTATGTCCGATACCATTCTGCAGCAGATCCTTGGACAGGTCACATGCTTCTCTCCAGTCTTTGACAACGTAGAATGCCAGTACGCTGGTCAGCTTCTCGTAGGACAGCGGATTGCCTTCACCGACGCCGTCCTGGGGTCCGAGCAGCACTTTCGTGCCTTCCGGAATGCTGATGCCTGCCGCGTTGGCAATGACCTGCGGACTGCGGCCGACGAACTTGGCGTTCATTGCGTGTCCGCCGTTCTTGAACAGCAGCTTGCAGACCTTCTCTGTTTCTTCCTTCGTCATGAAGTAGCCGCCCTGACGCTTGAATTCAGCGATAACGGCGTCTTTATTGCACTCTTCGCATACGACGGACTGCTCGGAAGCGCAGATCGTGCCGTAGTCGAAGCTCTTGCTTGTGATGATGTTTCTGACCGCCTGCTCGACGTTCGCCGTTCTCTCGATGTAGGCCGGAGAGTTACCGGCGCCTACGCCCAGAGCCGGTTTGCCGGCACTGTAGGCTGCCTTGACCATTCCCGGACCGCCGGTGGCGATGATGACCTTGACGTTCTTGTGATGCATCAGTTCATCGGTTGCCTGCATCGTCGGCATGCTGACGCATGCGATGGTGTTGGCCGGTGCGCCCGCCTGTACGGCTGCGTCCGCCATCAGCTGTGCCGCTCTGAGCGTGCACTTCGCAGCGGATGGGTGGGGCGAGAAGATGATCGCATTTCTCGCCTTGACTGCGATCATTGACTTAAAGATCGCGGTGGATGTCGGGTTGGTGGAGGGTACGATACCCATAACCAGGCCGACCGGTTCAGCGATCTTGAGGATTCCGTTGACCGGATCTTCCTCGATGATCCCGGATGTCTTCATGTCCTTCATGGACTGATACAGAAGAGTGGATGCCAGGTGGTTTTTGTATGTTTTGTCGGCGACCTTACCAAAACCGGTCTCCTCAACTGCCATCTGGGCCAGCTCTACAGCGTGCTCTTCTGCAACGCGGACCATGTTGACCAGGATCTTGTCGATCTGTTCCTCTGTGTATGTGGCGATCTGTTCGGTTGCGATCTGTCCCAGACGCGCCATGTCTCTTACTTCCTGTACGGAACGAAGATCATAATCCATGTTGTCCATATTGCAACTCCTCCCTGTTGGATTTCTGTTGTTTAACTAATCGTCTTGTTTACTTCTTAAAGTATTTGCTGAACTCTTCGATGAGGACCTTCTTGTTGGCATTTCTGATCTCTCTGCCGGCAATGCCGAACTCGCCGTTGTATTCACGAGCCAGCGCTCTCAGGTCAACGACCTTGACCTTGCCGAGTGCTTTGACCGCTGCATCTGCGCCATGTTTCCTGACCATGGCGTCCAGCGCCTTGCGATCCGCCGGAGCTTCCAGATCATCGGCTTTCGCCGGTGCCTTCTCTGCCTTCGCGGGAGCCTTCGGAGCCGCCTTTGGTTTTTCCTCCTTCGCAGGGACCTTTTCAGCCTTTGCGGGAGCCGCCGGTTTCTCCTCAGCCTTTGCCGGAGCTTCTGTTACAGCAGGAGCTGCCGGTGCGCTTGCAGGAACTGCCTTAGCAGGTTCTTCAGATGCCTTCTCCGGTCTCACCTCAGGTTCAGGAGGCTGTGGTTCCGGATCAGGCGTGTCGCCTAGTCATCCTCCTCGTCTTCGCCGTCTTCTTTGACGTGCTTGACGATCAGTCCATCCAGAGTTTCATGCGGACGCGGAATAACGTGTGTGGATACGATCTCGCCGCCCATTCTCGTAACTGCCGCTGCAGCTGCGTCTACGGAAGCCTTGCAGGCAGCAACATCGCCTGCGATGGTGATCGTTACCAGACCACCCTTAACGAATGTTCTCTCAACGAGAGTAACTTCTGCCGCCTTCAGCATAGCGTCGGCGCTCTCAATAGCAGGTACCAGACCTCTTGTTTCGATAAATCCAAGTGCTTTCATTGTAAATTCTCCTTTACTCCTGAATTATTCTTAGTGTGTTTAGTAACGATCAATATGTGCAATAGAATACCTTCGCTCTGGTATTCCCGCTGCTGAATACAACCTTGGAGCCCTTCTGAATGAACAGGCAGTCTCCGGGGTATGCCGTGTGTGGTACGCCGTCGACCGTAACGGTCATGTTGCCTTCAACGACGTAGTAGATTTCCTGAGGTTCCACATCCCAGTTGAATGTGCACTGATCTACGGTCATGAATCCGGCGTTCATCGCGCTGTCAACGTCAGCGCCGATCAGTTCCTGATACTGGACCTTGCCGTTGTCCGCAGGGTTCTCCAGTTCGAGAACTTCCATCTTGATGCCGCCGCCGCGAACCAGCTTGAAGCCGTTGGCATTTTCTGCTGTGTACGGAGCTGCCGCTGCCGGAGCCATGTTGTCGAAGAATCCGTTCAGGAGACCCTGTTCCGTCATCTTCTTCAGAGCAGCGTAGATCATCTCAGTGCTCAGAGCTTCGCCCGCAGGAGCTGCTGCCGGTGCCGCTTCCGGTACGGAAGCGGATACGGTTCCAACCGGATTGGGTACGGAAGCCGAACATGTCGCAACGGGAGCCGGAGCCGGCGCGCAGCCGTCGATTACTTCCAGACCCTCGTACTTGATCACGTCCTTCGCCGCGGGGGTTACGATCGTGTTATCATCGATAACAACGGATCTGCCGCCCTGTGCGATGATGTCTCTGATGCTCTTCTCGGTGAGTAATGTTTTCATCGGTTTTCACATCCTTTCATCAACAACGAATTGATTTCTTAGCTTACAGTAATGATTCGACTAATATATGGGAAGGTGACGGAATCACCTCAACATTGACCAGCAGTCCCTTTTCCTTGGCGATCGCCACACCGGCGTCCGCGCCTGACTGCACTGCGGCAACCTCTCCCGTGAAGGTGAAGTATGCCTTGCCGCCGATGCCGTTGCCCAGACGAAGCTCGATCGCTTCGACCTCACCTGCCTTGAGGCATTCATCGGCTGCGATGATCATGGAAGCCAGCGAGAAGGATTCCATGATTCCGACCGCTTCCATGCGCTCCGGATAGGTCGCGCATGTGATCGCCGGGAAGACGGATTCACTGACATTGGGGATGACGATGGAGTCAACGTAGAACTCCTCCGCAAGCTCCTCGCCCAGCCGGACCGATGTCTCGACCGCGGCTACGTCTCCGGTTACGATCGTGATGTACTTGCCTGGGCAGGATGTGGTAGAGGTTACGATATCGACCTCCGAGACCTTGACCATCTGGTCCGCCACATAAATGCCCCGGGCAATGCTGGTAAATTCAACCATTCCTATTGCTCTACGCATATTCAACCCCTCCTTATGGCAATATACTTATCTGTAACTTCCGTAACCTGTCCCGAGATGCTGGCATGGATCGGTGCGCCCAGCGCCTTCTCCGGAATCTGGCCGATCATCTGACCGACGCTGACGGTCTCGCCTGCCTTGACCAGCGGGGTGCAGGGTGCACCGACGTGCTGGCTCAGAGGAATCCTGACCTCTGCGGGCTGCAGCTCGACTGTTGTCACAGGAGCCGGTTTGTCGAAGGCCTTCAGACCCAGTCTGGCGATCAGACGCTTGCTGGGAACCAGCCGGAAGGATCTGGAGCCGCGAGCCTGATATTTCTTTTCTTTATCCGGCTGATACTTGATCTTCTCAGCCATCATTTCATTGCGCAGACGCAGGTTGTTCAGCCGCGGGTGCAGATTTGCCGGACAGGAGAAGTACTCGCAGAGGTTGCACTGGCAGCAGAGCTGCGCCATCGTCTTGCCCTCCACATCGTCCAGCCCGTAGTTCGTGATCCGCATGGTCTTGTGCGGCTGCATATCGTGTCCGATCAGGAATCTCGGGCACATATCCGTGCACATCCTGCACTGCTCACAGGTTGCCCGGTTGACCTTGCGCGCCTGATCCAGTGTACAGGATTTCTTGCGGATCAGCGGGTGATTCTTCTTCAGGATGACATATCCCTTGTTCTTTTTGACCACGGATCCGTTTCTGTCTGCCAGCAGCGGTCCCATCATCGGACCGCCGTCGATGATCTCATACGCTGAGAAATCATCGATGCCGGACTGCTTCAGAACATCCATGACCGGTGTGCCGACGGGGACCTTGAAGGTCTTTCTCTGGGGAATATCTCCTGCCAGAGTGACCCAGGTGTCCGTCACCGGCTGACCCTGGGCTGCCAGATAGCAGTTCAGAGCGGTCTCCGCATTCATGACGACGCATCCGCACATGATCGGAATACCGGTTTCCGGAACGGTTCTGCCGGTCAGCTCATAGACCAGCACCTGCTCGTCACCGGCCGGATAGATGTCCGGCAGGATGCCGACGGATACATAGTCACCGACGCCCAGACGGGCGATGGTGTCTTCCAGGATCTGAATGACGTCTCCATGCTTGCCCTTGATGCCGATGATGGCCTTCTGTGCCTTGACCTGACGGCCGGCCATCTCGAATCCGCGGATGATCTCCTCCGGATACATGGCCATGATCTGCTGGTCGACCCGCAGGAGCGGTTCACACTCGGCTCCGTTGAGGAGGATGTATTCCGCCTCCGCGTTCAGTTTGACGTGGGTCGGGAAGCCGGCGCCTCCGGCTCCGATGATTCCCGCATCTCTTACCTGATCAAGAAAACTCATCTTTCCTCTCCTACATAGTTAAAGTTAAAACTCACAATCTTCATCTATGATCCCTACGATGGCCGCATCCGTGGGGATGCTGTCATCGCCGGCCATTCTTCTTGCGGACGAACCCAGGGCTACGAGCACCCGCTCACCGACACCCGCGCCGACCGTATCGATCGCTACCTGCCGCTGGCCTTCGTCCTTGCCTCCGATGACTTCCACAAGCATCAGCTTGTATCCGTTCAGCAGGTCCGTCTTCCTTGTCGACCAGATGTTGTCAACAACTTTCGCTGTGAGCATTGCCTACTCTCCCTTCCTTCGTCTCTCCTCCGCATCGTCCTGGATCGCCTTGATGGCCGCCTCAACCGATGCGGTATCTCCGAATATAGCTAACATGATCATATTCTGCGGACAGCTGCCGCGAATATCTTCTACTGTAACGCCGACGGTTTTCTCGGCGATATCGGACGCCACGACCATCTCGATCAGCTTCCCCTGCACCAGACCGACCGCGTCGATATTCTCGGGGAACTGGTCTTTGGGGGAACCCTTGCGATGCATCAGGATGTCGATCGTTCCTTTGGATGGCGTCTTAATGATCCTGAAATCCATGGCGCTCCTTTCATTTCATTAATACATTATTTCCTGTTTGCAGCTGAGTGCGATGCCCAACGGTGTGACGAACATCGGATTCGCCGGCTTGTAGACCGGGATGCCCAGCCTTTTCTCGATCGCTCCCTCGATCCCGGTCAGGCAGGAGGTTCCGCCTACCAGGCAGATCGATTCGACGTTTCGGCCTTCGATCTGTTTGCGGATGATCGTCGCGCACTTGTCGATGACCGGTCCCATCACCGGGAAGATCTCCCTGTGGTTCTTCTCGTCCCGCTTGTAGAGCTCTGCCTCTTCGAAAGGCATCTTGTAGGCTCCCGCAAGAACCAGCGAGAAGTGGGTCCCTCCGGTCGGCTCGTCCGCGATGTAGACCACCTCACCGTCTTCGATGATCGAGATGCCGGTCGTACCGCCGCCGATGTCGACGACCGCGCCGTCCCGGATCTTCAGGACCTGATTGGCTGCCGTCGGCTCATCCAGCACATTGCTGACCTCGAAGCCCGCGCCCCGGACAACATTGGCGACTGCGCCGCCGTCCACGTTCTCGGTGCCCGGAGGAATGGCCGCTGCCGCGTAGATCAGTTCGTCTACGCCGAGCTTCTCTTCCAGCTCCTCCTTCATCTCTCTTACCAGATGAAGGGCTCCGACGTAATCGACCACCATACCGTCTCTGACGACACTGGCCCAGCGATAAGCGCCTGCCACCGGCTCGAAATTCTCGTCCAGCACTGCGATGACGACACACGCGGTTCCAAGGTCCACCCCGGTATAGTAGATGGGCTCTTTCTTGTCCGATTTGATCGGGTGCTTGATCACTCTCTCAAATTTGTCCACCAGCTGGTCACAGTAATCAAAATTTACCCTTGTCTCTGACATCCGTCTCCTCCGAACGCTATGCATATCATCTGATGAAGCGTATTGATGATCTGATTTACACGCTCCGGAATCTCCTTATTGGTGCAGTGTGTCTCCAGGAGAACCACATGGAACTCGTAGAGCGCGCACCGGAGTCTGTGCAAAAGCAGGATCTCCTTACCCTTCGCCATCTGAATATGGAAACTGGTGATGTCGAAACAATCGCCCAGATCTGACGAGAAATTCTCTGCGTTGATCCCGCTGCACGGTGTGCATGGCAGGGCGGGGAAGCTTCTTCCTTCATCGTTCATCTGACGGATGTCGTTGAAGTTATCTGCCAGTCCCAGCACCTTCTGTGCCATCACGGGATCCTTGTCCAGAAGATCGCTCGCTGTCTGAAGGAAGACTGCGCCGGTTGACTTCAGGGCCGCGTCCAGACGTTTTTTGTTGAGCAGGTCAGGTGTGCCGCCGCCGGAGCGGTTGCGGTTGTTCCAGCCTCCAACGACAACGCCGTCACCCTCCTGCATCGCCGTGCCATCGGCAGAATAGACTGCGATGTGACGATCCTGCAGGAACTGTCTGGCCCCCGGAGTCAGCCGCGTACCCGTTTCGATTTCGTAACTGGTGAACGGCTTATCCTTGTAAATCGTTCTCAAATCTTCTTCTGTTATAAATTTCATCGATCTTTGTCCCTTTCAATCATAAACTCGCGTAAATGATCTTTGAGTTCTTCGATCCCCGTATTCTCCGTCAGGCTGACGGGGAAATAGGGCGGTTCCACTCCGGTGGTCCGCAGCTGCCGTTCGCAGATGGGCCGGTTTTCCGGATGGAGATCGGCTTTCATGATGACGCCGGTCACCGGGCACCGGAAGACCCTGGCAAACCCCGGAGAGTATATTTCGGTAACATTGCTCTGATCCACCAGGATCAGGATGTGTCCCGCGTTGTTTTGGGCTGCGGATATGAGGTGCTTGTACATCCACGGGTTCTCCAGATAGGATCCGGGAACATCGATGGTATATTTGCCGAAAATCATATCCTGCGTTTTTCTCAGGCGACCGTGGTAGTCATTGATCGCGTTGACCAGGGAGGTCTTCCCCGATTTGCCCGCGCCGATGACCATGATCTTTCGTCTCATGTCTTCGTCACCTCTACTGTGGTGAAATCCATCAGGTCGTGCAGCGTCTGCGTGACCGCCTCCAGGGCCGTCTGTACGCTGTCCACATCTCCGGCGATGACGACCGATCCGGTGAAACGATCGAGAAATCCGATCTCCACCTGGGCCGCCTTCGTGGCGATGTCTGCTGCGATGATCGCTGTCTCATACGGGGACAGCGTCAGGATCCCGATGGCTCCCAGGTTGTCGATCCCGAGACGCTCATAGATATCCTCCACCGGCGCAGCGATGACGTGAGCAATGGTGACCTGTTTGCCGGGTACCGATTCCTCAATGACACGATTCAGTTGCTGAGTTCCGTCTAAGACTCCCATTCGCTAAACCTTTCTGTGTCTTACCGCTAATGCCGGATCACGGATACCGGCAGATCGTATTTGCTGATCCACCCTTCGATCCGGTCCAGATCTTCCTGCTCCAGCTTCACCTCATCGGTGATCGCGTAGTCCATATCCAGCTGATCGTACTTGTTGACGCCCATCTTGTGATACGGGAGCAGGTCGATTCCCTTGAAATTCTTCATATCCTTGAAAGGAAGGAGGAATTCCATCGTGTGTTCGATCTCCTGCTGACTGTCGTTGACTCCCTTGAGCATCGGCATCCGGATACGGACGTTGTACCGGTTCTTCAGGAGCGTCTCCAGATTGTCCAGGATGATCTCGTTCCGCACTCCGGTCAGCTCGCTGTGGCGATCCGAATCGAAATGCTTGATATCAAACAGGAACAGGTCCACGAACTCGGCCAGCTTCAGAATATTTTCTTTTTTGCAATAGCCGCAGGTTTCGATGGCTGTATTGATCCCTTCCTGTTTGGCTGCCTGCAGCAGGTTCAGCGCTGCCTCCGGCTGTGCAGTGCATTCACCGCCGCCGAGAGTCACGCCTCCGCCGGACACGTCGTAGAATCCCCGGTCCTCTCTGACGATCTCCATCAGTTCGGAAATGGTCTTCGTCTCGCCGCAGATGTCCAGCGCGTTGTACAGGCAGGCATCTTCACAGGCCCTGCATCCGATGCAGTCGATGCTGCGGTCTACGAAGTGGCCGTCCGGCCCCATCTGATGGATCCCGACCGGACAGGCTTCGACGCATGCACCGCAGTGGACACAGACGTCCTTCTTGAACATGACCTGCGTCTTACGCTGCAGACCTTCGGGATTCGCGCACCATTTGCAGCGCAGAGGGCAGCCCTTGAAAAAGACCAGTGTCCTAACTCCGGGGCCGTCATGCATATTGTATTTCTGGATGTTGAATATGACCGCTTTACGTTCGATCAGATCTCCATTTTTGCCGCTCATGATGCGCTTACCTCCAGCCTTTGCGTTAACTTACTTATTTCTTAGAACTTCGTCAGCATCGTACGGCTGATGATCTCGTCCTGTACGTCCTTACACAGCTCGGTGAAGAACGCGGAGTATCCGGCAACACGTACGACCAGATCTCTGTAGCTGTCCGGATCCTTCTGTGCAGCCAGCATGTCTTCGTTGTTGACGTAGTTGAACTGCATCTCGCCGTTGCCGAACATGGAAGCCGTTCTCAGCAGAGTGATGATACCCGCTTCGCCTTCCGGTGTATCCAGGATACCCGGCATCAGCTTGAAGTTGTGTACCAGACCGATGTTCATGTCGTCGTTGGACATCTTGGATACGGACTTGATGATCGCGGTCGGGCCCTTGAAGTCCGCGCCCTGTGTCGGGGAAATACCGTCGGACAGCGGAGTCCATGCCTTACGGCCGTTCGCGGATGCGCCTGTCAGCTGACCAAACGGTGTGTTGTTGGAGATGGACAGGGTTCCGTGGGAAAGTCTGGAGTACAGAGTCTTGTATTTCTTGTGTTCTCTTTCGGTGAAGTCGATGATGTCGTTGCAGAACCAGTCAGCATAGTCATCGTCATTGCCGTACTTCGGTGCAGCCAGGCAGTCCTTCTGAACCTGCTCGTAGCCGACGAAGTCCGCCTTCAGAGCCTCATTCAGCTGATCCAGGGTGTACTTCTTGTCATCGAAGACCAGCTTCTTGATCGCTGCCATGGAGTCCGCGTAGGTTGCCAGACCGGACCATACGACGCCAGGGCCGAAGTTGTACATCGCGCCGCCGGCCTCAACGCCCTTGCCGCTTTCCATGCAGCCTTCGAACATGATGGACATCAGTGGCTTCGGTGCCAGTTCTCTGTGAACTCTCTGAGAGATGACCGTCATGACGGAGGTCCACTTGGTCATGTAGGCGATGGTCGCCTTGACCGCGTTCTGGAACTCATCGAATGTCTTGTAGTTGCAGAGGTCGCCCAGATCCGGTGTGACCTGCTTGCCGTACCAGAGCGGAACACCGTGGTTCAGGGTCAGCTCGATGGCGATCGGCCACTGGGTGTAGGAAGTGGATGTCCACTGATAGAGTCTTCCTGCCTTCTGCGGTTCTACGCAGCCCATCAGGCAGTAGTCTCTCGCATCCTCTACGTCGATGCCCTTGGCCAGCATCATCTTGATATGCGTATCGTCGAAGTGGCAGGCCGGGAATCCCATTCCTGCTCTGACGACGTCTACGATCTTCTCCATGTACTTCTGCGGTGACTTGTTGTGGATACGGCAGGCCAGCGACGGCTGATAGATCTTGGTGAATCTGACTGCATCCATCAGCAGGTAGGTCAGGTCGTTGGTCGCATCCTCGCCCTTACGGGTAACGCCGCCGACGCACATGTTAACGAAAGGCTGGTATCCTGCGAAGAACTTGGAAGCGCCTTCGGAGGTAACCCACATCATCTCGGACATCTTGATCAGCATGCAGGATGCCAGCTCAAATGCCTGATACTGTGTCATCCGGCCGGACTCGATGTCCGCCTTGTAGAACGGATACATGTACTGGTCAACACGGCCGATGGACATTCCGGTCTGGTTCTCTTCGACCGGCAGCAGGGACTCGATGGTCCATACGGACTGGATCGCTTCCCAGAAGTTCTCCGGCTTTCTGGCCGGAACCTTCAGGTTGACTTCGGAGATTCTCATCAGCTCCTGCTTACGAACCGGGTCGCTGCACTGCTGCGCCAGCTGCGCCGCATACTCGGACATTCTTCTCGCATAGATCATGACACCTTCGGTGGTATCGATGACGCCCTTGTAGAAGTAGATCTTATCGATGTCATCCGGGTTCGCGTAATCCAGCTCAGCCAGGTGTGCTTTCGCCTCGTTCTGGATGTCCTGCATACCCTTCTTCATCAGGATGACGTCGTATCCCGGGTTGGAGTCGCCGCCGCCGTTCTCTGCGTGATAGGAACAGTCGGATACATAGGATTCGCCGGACAGTTCCCATCCGCCGCACTCTCTGTACTGGTCATAGCAGTGCTCCGCTACGGACTTGCCTCTCCAGAACGGGATCAGCTCGTCTTTGATGTATCTCTTATCTTCTTCGGAAATATAGAACGGGTCCTGATCTCTGGTTGCGATGGTATCCAGTTCGTCTTCCATCCACTCCCATGCGATATCAGGGGAGAATGCGCCGACACGCGGGCCGCCGGTGGGGTTGCCAACGATCAGCTCGTGATCCTGGATGATCAGGGGCGCTGTCTCGCAGCAGCGTCTGAACGCTTTCGCTCTCAGGATGATCTTGGGCATTCCCGGATGCTCCTTGGTAACTTCCGTAACCGCTCTCGCACGTGCTGTGGAGATGGACGGCACCTGCTTACGATAGTTGTCCTTTAATGCCAGAATACGCGGTGTAGGTCCATCCGGCTGCCAGCCCGGATCCGTCGGAGCGACTGCCGCAGGAGCTGCTGCCGGTGCCGGGGCTGTATAGGCCGGAGCCGCCGGTGCTGCAGCTTCGTTTGCCGCAATATTGCTTGTCACACCTTCGAACATTTTCTTGAGGGCTTCTCTTTCCTCATAGGACATGTCTTTCGTGGCTTCTGCCAGTTTCTCTGAAAATTCACGAATATCCAATGTTCTACCTCCCTTTCTTGTAAGGATTTTTGACTGTGTAATTTATCTGTTAATCTTTTAATCCGTCGATATTGTTGATGATATATCTCAGAACATCCTGTACACTCTGTACTTCTTCTTCATGGTGGATATCCTCGATGCTCTTCGTGGGACGATCCGTCAGCTGCGTCCGTCCGAACATCTGCGCATCCACCGTCTGCATATCTCTGATGCCAAAACCGACTTTTCGTACATAGATCAGATTCTCCGGTGATACGTTATCCGACGTGATGCCGTACCCGGCCGTTCCGCTGCCCAGCGTCATCGCCGGTACCAGATTGGTGGTCGCGCCCATGCTCCCGAAGGTGGCCGGTGTGTTGACCAGCACTCTGCCGACGGGTTTCTTCAGCGCGAACTCCCGGATCACGTTCTCCGATCTGGAGTGGATCACCAGCGTGTGCCCCTGCCTCTGGGTCAGGAGCAGCTCAATACATTTCTCACAGGCATGCATCCAGTCTTCTTCGACGAAATATGCCATGACCGGTCCCAGTTTCTCCCTGGTGTACGGATTTCTCGAGGAGGCGAATTTCTCCTCGGAGATCAGGAGCACCGTTCCTTCCGGAACACGGAACCCTGCCTTCTGCGCCAGTTTCTCCGCGGGGATCCCGATCAATGCCTCGTTGGCGCTGCCGTCCATCTCGAAGATGATATCCGCCAGCCGGCGGGATTCCTCGCCGCTCATGAACCATGCGTGATTGCGCCGGAACTCTTCTTTGACCTGCTCCGCGATGGGAGCATCCACGACGATGGTCTGCTCCGCCGCCGGCAGCAGTCCGTAGTCAAAGGTCTTGCTCGCGATAATATCGCTGACCGCCTTCGGAATGTCCGCCGTACGTTCGATGAAGACCGGACCGTTGCCCGCGCCGCCGTAGATCAGCGGCTTGTTCGAATCCTGGGCCGCCTTCAGCATTCCCGGTACACCCGTGTTGAGGATCATGGCGGTATGCTCGTGATTCATCAGCTCGATGGTCCCGCTCGCCGTCACCGTATGCATGTAGCTTACCGCATCCTCCGGCATTCCCGCGGCTTCCCCGGCCTCGATCATCAGATCCAGCGCCTTGCCGATGGTCTGCCTGGCTCTCGGGTGCGGTGAAAAGACGATGGAGTTGCCGGACTTGACCGCGATCAGCGCCTTGTAGATCGTCGTTGATACCGGGCTGGTCGCAGGGCACAGCGCCGCAATGACTCCCATCGGAACGCCGATGTCCACCAGACCCTTCGCCGGATCATCATTGATCACGCCGACGCAGCGTTTGCCGCGAAGCGACTGTCTGAGGTAGGTGCAGACAAAATGATTCTTGGCATATTTATCCTTCCAGTTGCCGAAATCCGTCTCGTCAGCAGACAGGACTGCCAGTTCCTCAATGTGAGGCTGCACGGCGTCCGCCATGGCTTCCACGAATGTGTCCAGCTTCTCCTGCGGGTACAGCGCCAGCTCCTGCTGGGCGCGGTACGCGTCCTCTGCCAGAATACGTGCCTCCTGGATGGAGAGAAGATCGTTATCTATGATATTCATTTGTAATCACTCCCTCCGCCTGCGACAGCCTTTTAATATGGTAACAGTTTATCTAATGTGTATCTCTCGATGATCTTCTCGAGTGCCGGATGCGGTGTCGCGATAACGCAGGAGCTGTAGACTTCCGTTCCCATCTCCTCGACCGCCTTGACGCCTGCCTCTACTGCAGACTTGCATGCGCCGACATCACCTCTGACCAGTACCGAAATGTAACCGGATGCGGTGTTCTCATATCCGACGAACTCGACCTCAGCTGCCTTGACCATTGCGTCGGCAGCCTGGCAGATGAATACCAGCCCGAAGGTTTCGATCATTCCTAATGCTCTTCCGCTTCTTCCACTTGCCATTGGTTTACTTCCTTTCTAATCTAATTAGTAAATATCAACGTCATGACAGGATACGATATCGCCGACTTCCCGGATGGGTCTGGGGATTACGTTCTGTGCCGTTAATGTGCCGATCGCCGCCGCTGCCTTCGCGCCTGCTTCTACCGATGCTCTGCAGGCCGCAACGTCACCGGTAACGATGATGGTAACCAGTGTGGAACCGATATTCTCGTAGGAAACCAGTTCGACCTCAGCTGCCTTCAGCATCTTGTCGCATGCATCCAGTGCCGGCACCATGCCGATCGTCTCGACGAAACCGACCGCTTCTTGACCATAAAATCTAGGCATTTGACATAACTCCTTTCTATATACGTTTGTTTTTCAGACAGAATGAACTGTTTAAAAATAGCGACAAATAGTCATATTCATTTTACAAGTTCCTCTTAGCGTAATGTCAATAAGAGATTTTTCGGGAGCATCCGTCTCATCGCCTATTCCCAATTAATAATTCTGACAATTCGCGGTTTTTGAACGTTCGTGCTCCCCTGCCCGTGCTCCGGCCAGCCTTTGGATAACCAAATATATACAGGGCATGATTTCCAATCATTGTCCAAACCTTCCCCTTAGGGTAACTCTTTGGCCGTGCTCCGAAAGAAAACCGTTTGACGGGGGGCGAAATTTGCGGTAAAGTTGTTACATATATGACAGCATTTCAAGATTGTTATTAATATGACAATCTTCGGTCAGCAGCGAAGAGAGGACGTTCGTTATGGATATGAATCAGGGACATCAGGGTGGATCCGGCCAAATGCGGATCGTGCAGGAACTGGTCGCCGGTAAGGAGATCACTCTTGCCCATATCATCGGCGGTCCCCTTCCGATCGTCTATCAGAAGCTGGGACTCAACCCGGACATCGACTACCGAACCAGCGCCATCGGGATCATGAATCTGACCCCGCCGGAGTCCGCTGTCATCGCTTCCGATATCGCCGTGAAGAGCGGCAATGTGTATCTCGGCTTCGCGGACCGCTTCAGCGGCACCCTCATCATCACCGGTGAGATCGCCGAGGTCACGACTGCGATCGAAGAGATCGTGAATTACTTTCAGAACACACTGGGCTACGTTGTCTGCCCGATCACCAAGCGTTAACGGCGGGAGGGCAGTTTCGTGAGCTATAAATCCAATTCGATGAGCCGCGAAGACAACCTGGCCGCTGTCAGCCAACTGTTTCAGGAAGCCATGCGCCACGCCAGCGGCGGACAGGTGCGGATCATTTCCCCACTGGTCTCCGGCAAGGAGATCACCCTGGCGCATGTGATCGGTACTTCCATCTATCCCATTTACAAGAACCTTGGCCTTGATATCGGCTTCCACAAAGGGGATGACCCGACGGGACGCTCCATCGGGCTGCTTCATATTACCCCGGCCGAGTCCGTCGTCATCGCTGCCGATATCGCGGTGAAGTCCGGCGATGTGGATATCGGCTTTATGGATCGTTTCACCGGCAGTCTGATCATCACGGGAGCACGGGCCGAAGTGGATGAGGCCATTTCCGAAAACGTACGTTATTTCTATGAGGACCTGGGCTATACCGTCTGCCCGATCAGTCACGAATAGGAGGCCGCGATGCGAAAGCTCTTTCTCTGCGGCCGTTCGGAAGCCGGCAAAACATCACTGACCCAGGCGCTCAAGGGCGAAAACGTACACTACATCAAGACCCAGTACGTCAAGACCTGGGACATTACCATCGACACTCCCGGAGAATACGCCGAAACCAAGAGCCTGGCCATGGCCCTCGGTATTTTTTCCTTTGACTCCGATGTAGTCGGCCTGCTGTGCGGCGCCGACGAACCATACAATCTGTTCGATCCGGCCATCGTCGGCGTGGTCAACCGGCCTCTGATCGGGATCATCACCAAGATCGACGAGCCGAACGCCAACGTTCCGATGGTCCGGCAGTGGCTGGAGGAAGCCGGCTGCGAGGAGATCTTCCCCGTCGACAGCGTCACCGGCCGAGGCATTGAAGAACTGCGGAACTATCTGCTGCAGCCCAAACAGCCGCTGGATCTTGACCGGGTCATGCGCAATCAGGCAATGGGTCTGAGAGACTGGGCTTAGAGCGGAGGGGCTCCCATGGGCAACGCAGATCATCCTACATTATTTACCATAGGGCAGACCGCAGAGATCTGCGGCGTTTCTGCACGTACGCTCCGTTTCTATGAAGAGCACGGTCTGATCCGCCCGGATAAGGTGGACGAAGAAAATCGCTACCGGTACTACAGCTACAATACCATGCGGCAGATCCAGACGATCCGTTATCTGCTGGACGAGGGGTTCGCCCTCTCCACGATCCAGGACGTGCTCCAGAAGGATGATCTGAACGCGCTGAAGGAGCATTTCCAGAATCAGATCACAGAGACCGAAGCCCAGATCCGCTATCAGAAGCAAAGGCTGGCCAGCCTGCGTGCCTGGCGGGCGCTCCTTGTCGAAGGAGGCTATGTCCTGGAGCACCGCGACTGTTCCATCGGCACCCGCTTCCTGGAAAAGCAGTCCTTCTTTTATTTTCAGCATGTCCCTCAGACCGAGGAAGAACGGACGGAAGCTTTTATTGAGACGCAGTACTTCACGGAATCCAAGCTCCGGGGACACACGATGGTGGACATGGGCGGAGCATTCACATTCCTGTATGATTCCACGAAGGATCGTCTGAGCGGCAATGCGGAGAAGATCACCCTGCTGCAGACCGTCTATCCCGACAGCGAAAGTACCGACAAGACCATCTCTTTCGGCGGCTTCCTGGCCGTAAACTGCTATCACATCGGAACTCTGAACAACATCTGTGACACCTACGACCGGATGCTTCACTGGGCGCGGGAGCACCAGTTCCCGCTGCAGGGACAGTGTCTGGAACGACATGTACTGGATACCTACTCGGTCCAGTCCGAGGACAGCTTCGTCACCGAGATCCTGCTGCCGGTGGCCGGCGATACCGCCGAATTCGAAAAAATCATTTGACCTTCACGCTGGGTGAAGGGATACCATAAATATGACACCTCCGGAATTGACCCAATCCGTTATCGCACCGGATCACTACAGGAGCATATATAATGGTAGTTGCTTATACTCTGCTCGCTGCGTGCATCGCAGCCAATCTGCTGTCCTGCTCACTGCTGACTGCATCAGATGGCTTCACGAAGCCTCTGCAGTCCTGGAGCGGGATCTTCCTGGCTCTGCTGAACTATTTCCTGCTGTCCAGGGCCATCCTGACCATCGATATCAGCATCGCCTATGCCATCTGGGTCGGCATCGGGATCATCGTTTCCGCGCTGATCTCCGTCTTCTATTTCAAGCAGCATCTGACCCGCACCGGTGTGATCTCCATCGGACTGATCGGCTTCGGACTGGTGTTCATTCACCTGTTCGGCACGATGTGATGGTTGGAAAGGAGTGATATGTATGAAGGAATCCAAACCGATGACAAAGAAGACCGCCTACTTCTATTTCGTTCTCTGTATTTTTTTCGAACAGATCGGCAACCTCTTCATCAGCTTCACGGACGGTTTCACCGTGCTCCTGCCCAGCCTGGCATGCCTGCTCTTTTACGGGCTTTGCTATGCCTGCTTCGCGAAAAGCCTGAAGGTCATCAACCTGGCCATCGGCTTCGCCGTCTGGTCCGGGGTTTCCATCATCGTGATCGCCTGCATCGATATGCTGATCCTCCACGCTCACCTGAACTGGGCGGATTTCGTGGGAATGGCGATCATAATCGTTGGAATCGTGGGCATGAACCTGAACGGTTCGCAGGAATAACGAAAAAAGTTTGTCTGAAACCTTGCTGTAAACAGAAATGCCTTGAACGGCGGATTTTCCAGAATCCGCCGTTTCTTTTCTTTTTTGGGAATTGTTATTTTTTTAGCAATTTCAACCGATTCCGCCGTTTTTGTCATTTTTTTGCTGTTTCATGCGTTTTATCAAACCATTCCCTAAGGGGATTGTTTCTCCACTGCCGGAAGCAAAAACTCGTTGACCTTGCCCTAACGTCAAGGTTATAATGTTCTACGAGTTATTATTGTCTACAGTTTAATATGAGGTGAATCTATGGAAAATGTACAAAAAGCTCCTGCAGTAGCAGCAGCGAAAACTGCCAGAGATAAAGCCTTCTGGAAGAAAGGTCTGCTGATCGCGATCTTCTCCGGCTTCCTCTATGGCGGTTACACATCCTTCATGACCGAAGGTATGATGCACGGTGTATGGAACGACATCTATGCGGATGTTCCCACCGGCGTTGCGGCAGGCGTCTCCGCCTTCTTCATCGT
Organism: Bacillota bacterium; assembly: GCA_017459895.1. GTDB lineage: Bacteria > Bacillota > Clostridia > Peptostreptococcales > Anaerovoracaceae > Lentihominibacter. The sequence goes on from JAFUCA010000002.1 coordinate 62,802, forward strand.
CTACACCGTCAGTGCCATCGGCGCGGCCTGCGTTGACCTTGGTTCCGCAGTCTGGTCCCTGTTCTACGGCGGCTGCATCGGTCAGCTGGGCGACTTCAAGCGGACACTGGCGACCAAGCCGGGCAAGATCCTGATCATCGCAGCGATCATCGGCGGCCCGCTGGCTTCCACCGCATACGTTATCGGCCTTCAGATGGCTGGTTCCATCATCGTTCCGATCGCGGCCCTGAATGCGGCCATCGGCGCGATCATCGGCCGGTTCGTCTTCAAGCAGAAACTGACTCTGGGCATGATCATCGGTATCATCATCTGCTTCATCGCGGCAGTCGTGATCGGATCCTCCTCCATGACGGATCTGAACTTCTCCGGCGGCGCAGCTCTGGGATGCCTGGCAGCCTTCATCGCAGCCATCGGCTGGGGTGTTGAGGGTGCTGTCGGCGGCTATGCCTGCTGCATGGTTGACACCGAGATCGCCATCATCATCCGTCAGTGCACTTCCGGTCTGGTCAACGCGGTCATCCTGGTTTCCATCCTGTCCATCATGGGCGGTGACGGAATCGGCTCCGGATGGCACGTTCTGACAAGCTGCCTGACCGACATGCCGTCCATGTGGATGCTGTTCGTGGCTGGCGTCTTCTCGTCCTGGTCCTTCAAGTTCTGGTACAAGGGCGCTTCCATGTGCGGTGCTGCTCTGGGTATGGGCTGCAACGGCGCGTACGCGTTCTGGGGTCCGTTCTGGTGCATGATCATCTGCGGCTTCATCTTCGGACACGACGGTTTCGTCCTTCCGGCAGTCGGCTGGATCGGCGCTCTGGTCATGGTTGCTGGTATCCTGATCCTGGCTATCTCCCAGAACAAGGCTACCCTGCAGGCTGAAGAATAAGGAGGTGCGAAGATATGAGACCATTATTCCAGGAAGTATTACACCTGTTCACCGACGGTAAAGAAAGAAGCCGTCAGATGGTACAGGACGAACTGAGAGCTGATTACGGCAACTTCAGATTCTTCAAGGACAAGAAGATGGACGAGGCTCTGCACACCGCCATGTCCAACGGCCTGATCGGCGAGTCCAGATATGAGCTGGACGAAAACGGCAATCTGGTGATGTACTATCAGTCCGATCAGGATATGATCGATCTGATCAACAGCTGGGTTAAATAAAAACGACTTAAAAAGGCCTCTTCGAACGGAGAGGTCTTTTTCGTTGCTTTTTTCTTTATTTCTACCATGTCAGCCGGTCCACATCCGCCGGGTCGTACAGCCGGCTGTGCCCGCTTTCCCGCACGACCGAGAGCCGGCCTTCCTTCACCAGCCGGTCCACATACTGGCGGCTGCAATTCAGCCTCTGGCAGACAGCGGCCGTATCCATCGCCTCTGCCTGAAACATCCTCAGATCCTTCCCGGTCATCGGCAGCGCCGTTCCCTCCTCCAGAAGCCTCCAGGACGGAATACTCAGATTCTCTCCCCAGCAGATGCCCTGCCCGCCGGGCTGCAGACGCACGCTGCGAAAGAGCCGTTCCTCCCGCTGCAGTCTCTCAATCTGCTCCTCCCGCAGGACCGGCTGCAGTTCAATGTGTCTGGCCTGCAGGTCTTCTCCTGCAAAAGAAACCAGAATCGACATCCCCGACAGCGGAATGACCCTCGCCAGCTTCTCCTGCATCCTGCGATACATCCACGCCGGGAGCTGCCCTGCCCTATCCTCCGTAACGGAACAGTCATCCTGTGCGCAGCGTCCTTCTCCCAGCAGGAGCAGCTTCATCTCATCGTATTCCTTCAGTCGGTTTGTCCTGAGAATGACACCCAGATTCTGCCGGTCTGCCGGGATGATTCTCTGCTGCACCCAGCGTTTGCTCCACACCGGATCGATCGACCGGATCCCTCTGCGCAGGAAGGACGCAAAGAACAGCGGCGCATCCATCTCCTTCAGATCCTCTGCGAGTTCAATGGCGAAGGCCTTCTGTTTCTCATAGTAGAGCAGGTATCCGATCACCCTGTAAGGCCGGATATACTCATCCGTGATGTGATATATCTTCATACACCTGCCACCTTCTCCAGATCATCTCCCAGATTTTGTCCTGATATACCCGGGGCAAAGCCTCCTCCAGGTCGCGGAACAGGACCGCTCGATCCCGCTGCTGCAGCGGCCGGGGCTCGAGGCTCTTCTCCGCCAGCGCCAGTTCCAGATTATCGCGGGCAGACCGTGACCCGACAAAGCACTGCACCGGCAGATCCGCCATCACATCAAAGGCCTGCGCTTCTGCTTCCGAATGACAGCTGTACAGAAGTGACAGTCCATGGTCGAACAAGGGCGCCGGTAGAATCTGTCCGGTCCTTCGGTTCTTCAGGATTTCAATGTTGGCGCCGTGCCGGTCCCGGTTCAGGATCAGATAGTCTACAAGCAGCATTTCCTGAATATAGGATCCCCATCCCTGACGGACACAGAATTCCCGAGGGCTTTCTCCCGGCAGTTTCTCCAGATCATAATACTCGTCCAGCGCGATCTTGCTGTCCCCGGGGGCCTTAAAATCATCCGATGCGCACAGCCACGTTTCGTGTTCTTTCCCATCCACCCTCACAACGCCGTGCAAAAGCTGGTATTCCAGATGAGGAATCCCCAGAACGGAAAGCAGCCGGTCCACGATCATCTCATTGATGCTCTCATGGCCCGTAACACCGTGTTCGCTGTCATAACAGGACAGCTTGTAGTAAATCTTCTTTCCCTCGCTTACCTCCTGGGATTTCAGGAAGGAACCCGCCGTTCCGGAGGTCTTCCTGACCCTGGACCACTCCAGATACCGCAGATCCTGAAGGTCTCTGATTACCTGCTGCTTCATCGCTGATTTCCTCCTGCATTCTTTTATCCATTATAAAAAATCAGTTGACGTTCGTCAACCGATTTCATTGTCATTTGTCAATCCGATTTCGGTGCCCCCAGCCTTTGCATAACACGCGCTACCGGGTCGCGCCGATGCGGATTTCCGTCACGTACATATCCTCATTCTTCGTGGTCCAGCAGTCGGTCACGTAGCGTTCCCAGCTGTCCTCGGCCAGGTTGTACCCGTGCTCCTTCGCCCAGGCCTCCATCTTCTGATACGTCTCGCCGATGGTGTCATGGGGTCCGATGTGGTAGCAGGAAAGCATCATTTCCCCGCCCATCTGCACCATCTGCTCCGGCTTGCAGGGCAGGATCATCTCCTGCATGATCCGCATCTTATCACAGCGGCCGGACACACGGTCCTTCCAGGACGGATAGACGATGTGCACCGCGCCGGTGATCTCATTGCCGATGGTCTCCAGATAATCGGTCCACTGCAGGTTGATGACGGCCTCCATGCTGTCGCTGATGTAGTCCTGATCCATGAAGCCGTATTCCTTCGTTTCGATGAACTTCACGGACACATCCCGTACATCGTTCTCGATGACGGTCTGGGCTTCCACCAGAAGCTCATACCAATCCGTGACCGAGGTCAGCTTGACATTCACCGCCAGCTGCTCGTCCTGCAGTTCGTTGATCTTCTCCAGAAACCCCCGCTCCATGTGGCGGTACTCTTCGCTGTGGAGCAGATCCCTCGTCTCCTCCAGCTTGAAGCCCATCTGCTTATAGTATTTCAGGATCGTCAGATCCAGCAGCGACCGGCGGGAATAGTACCGGTAGTGGGTCTTCGAGGACACCTGATCCGGGCTGATGATCCCGATCTCGTCGTAGAACCGGAGCGCTTTCTTTGATACATTGCAGATCTTGCTGACCTCACCGATGGAATACAGCTTTTCTCCCGTTGCTTCCTTTGCTGTCATGCCTGTTATCTCCTTTGGGCTGCCTCCGCCTTCTCCAGACTGTCAAAACCATAAAAGCTCACCAGCGTCTTCTGAATCCGAAGCACCGGATTGTCCATTTGTTTCATATCGCGCAAAAGCTGGCGCAGCGTGTTCTCGGAGTAGGTCCGGTATTCTCCCACGCTGTAATCCCGGATGGAGGTATCCCAGCCGCTTTGCTCTGCCGGCCGGCCGCCGCGGGCCAGGGCGGGATACGCCTTCGCGTACGCCTGATAGCCGATCAGCTGCAGACTGACGATCTCAGCGATCAGCTGGGCCTTCTCTTCGGAAAGAGCCGGCAGCCGGTCTCTCAGGTTGGCGTTGTAATACGCCGGATCGGTAAACTCCATCATATAGCCGTACTTCTCCGTGATCAGGTTCCGTCCGACCATCTCTGCCGCGATGAGATCGTTTCGGTAGCTCTCCAGCGTTTCTGCCTGCCATGCGCTGTGCTGCGCGTAGCGATTGACGTAGAAGGTATCGAACTGATCCTGGCAGGCGGCTCTGCCGCCGATGTTCTGGGTCTTCTGGAACATGGCCCACTCACGGCCAATGATGTCGTTGACCACTGCGTCCTTCGGACTGTTGTTTCGGATGATCGTCATTGTGTTTCTCCTCTGCCGGCGCCGGGCCAGCCTTTGCATGCCTTATTCCGCGTCGGCCATGACGTGAAGCTGCCGGATCTGCGGATCTGCGATGCCCCCCATGATGGCCGGAAGGTGGCTCTGAAGGAACGGGTCCGTGGTGTTTGAGAAGCCCTGCCGCTGCAGCTGCTGCGCTGTGAACGTGCAGATGGACTCGATGATCTGCTGCCGCTGCCCTGCAGTCTCCGCGCCGTTTCCCAAGGCGATCAGCTGCTTCAGCTGATTTGCCGCTCCCCCGCAGATGCGGAAGTCCTCCGTCCCGCGGAACGCCCATTTATAAAAGGGCATGTAGATGCGCTCCAGCAGGTACAGCATGGAGAGGGCCGCCTTGACGAACTCCGCCATGGCCAGGTAGGCCGCGTTCTGATCGCCCCGGTTCATGCACCGCGGGAAATTGTACTGCCCGCTCTGGGACATGACCGCCGCTCTGGCCGCGACCTTCTTTCGCAGCACGTCCGCCGGATAGAACTGCTTCAGCTGCGTCCGGATCCTGGTGAATTCGCCCTCCGGATCGTCGAAGACCTCCCCGTTGGTCGCGATGGACAGAAACCGTTCCGGGATCCGCATCCATTCCAGATTGGTCCGGGGAAGCCCTTCACAGTTGGTGTACCGCATATAAAACCGGTCGATGGCGTGCACCCCCAGCCGGCCGGCTCCCTCCGGAGTCTCCTCTCTGCGGAATCCCTGGAATTCTGCGGGCAGACTGCAGTAGGCCCTCTCCAGTTCATTTCCGATGGCGCGGGCGGTGTCCCGGCTGACCCAGATGCAGAATCCCGGTCCGAAGTCGTGATCCCGGGAGATCTCGTCGTCGTAGCCGTAGCATTCGGATCCCTCACCTACGAGTCCGAAGGCCATCCGGTTCGCGTACTGGGGAAACTGCCGGCGGATCTCATCCCCGTATTCTCTGTAGTAGGCTCTCGCCAGATCCATTCCCTTCATATCTGTTCCTCCACCGTCTTCAGGTTCCGGGCCATCATCTCATAAAACGCGTTTCTGCCGTGATCCCGCTCGATCAGCTCCATGGCCCTGCGAAAATACGGCACTGCTTCCGCCGGCTTCTTCCAGTAGTAATACAGGTTGCCCAGCGCTGCGTTCGCCGTCGCGTAATGCGGATCCCGGTCGCCGCTTTCCAGCTCGTAGATGGTCATCGCCGCCTCCAGCGTCTCCTTCGCTTCGTCGAACTTCTGCCGTCTCGTCTGCACCTCTCCCAGGTTCACCAGGCTGGTAGCCATTTCAGCCCGGTACTGGGGCATGCCCGCGATGATCTCCAGGGATTTCAGCGCCGACTTCTCCGCCTCCTCGAAATCCTCCATCTCCCGCTGCAGCGCGCTGATGTTGTTGTACAGAGCCGCCATCCGGTAATCGGTGCTGAACCCCCGGTAGGCCAGAATCTGCTCCGCCGTCCGGTACATCTGCAGCGCCGTATCCCGGTCTCCCGCGACAACCAGCACATTGGCTGCGTTCTGCAGCGCCACTGCGAAGTTCTCCGTCGTCTCCTGCCCCATGTTCTTCAGCACCTGGAGCACGTTCTGAGACAGACGGATGGCATCGTCCACCTTCCCTGACACCCGGTAAAATCCCGCCAGTTCGTTGCCCACCGCCACGATGGCCGCCGGGTCATTGTCCAGACGGGCGCTCGCAAGGGAATCGGTCATGTATTTTTCGATGGCCGCCATATCGTGCTGCGCAAAAAGCTGGTCCAGCTTTTGGTAGAAATCCTGTATGTTCATAAGTTTCCTTTCTCTTTTGACATTACTGCGCCCGGTCGTAAACTTCCCGGAACGCGTCGTACGCTTTCTTCAGATTCGGCCCGAAGGGTGTGTACTGAAATCCCAGTTCCCGCGTGATCTTCGTTCCGTCAAACAGCTCGTTCTCTGCCTCCGATCACCAGAATGTTGCTGCCCATACTCCTCCTCCGTGCGAAATTTCATTCGCCGTTAATCATACCTATACATAATTAATTATCCCACAAATCCAGGAAATAGCAAGAGTTTTGTATCGGCCGGCTCCGCAGCCTCTGGGCGGCGATCAAGATCATCGCGCCTTTTCCGCAAGAGCAGAGGCGGCCGCACGCGAAACGAGCTCAGAGAACAGCAAAACCCCGAGCACGTTTTGCTCGGGGTTCTATTCTCTATGAGCGAGCGGTAAGAATTCTGTGCGACGAGGACAAATGGCGTCCCCTCATAACGGCTCCAAGATGTAACGCCCCCTGCGCCCTTCGGGCTCGGCGGCAATACGCTCGTCGATTCTATGTCTGGCTTCGCCAGACCGACGAGCTACATCATCCCCGGCATTCCGCCGCCCATGCCGCCGCCCATCGGGGGCATTGCCGGAACGTCTTCCTTGATGTCGGTGACGCCGGCTTCGGTCGTCAGCAGCATTGCGGATGCGGATGCTGCATTCTGCAGAGCGGATCTGGTGACCTTCGCCGGGTCAACGATACCGGCGGAAATCATATCTTCATAAGCTTCGGTAGAAGCGTTGAATCCGGTGCCTTCCGGGCTCTCCTTGACCTGAGCTACCACGACGCTGCCTTCGTAGCCCGCATTCTCAGCGATCTGACGTACCGGCTCCTCCAGAGCTCTGACGATGATCGCGCCGCCGGTCTTGGCATCGCCTTCCAGGCCTTCGACGTACTTGCAGACAGCCGGGATCGCATTGACCAGGGCAACGCCGCCGCCGGATACGATACCTTCTTCGACTGCAGCCTTGGTCGCGTTGAGGGCGTCCTCAATGCGCAGCTTGCGCTCCTTCAGCTCGGTCTCGGTGGCCGCGCCGACCTTGATGACCGCAACGCCGCCAGCCATCTTCGCCAGTCTCTCCTGGGTCTTCTCTCTGTCAAAATCGGAAGTGGTCTGCTCGATCTGCGCCTTGATCTGGTTGACTCTGTCTGCGATGTCCTCAGCGGAACCTGCGCCGCCGACGATAACGGTATTCTCCTTGTCGACCTTGACGGTAGCCGCGCTTCCCAGCATGTCAACGGTGGCTTCCTTCAGCTCATATCCCAGATCCTCGGAGATCACGGTCGCGCCGGTCAGAACAGCGATGTCCTCCAGCATAGCCTTACGTCTTTCGCCGAAGCCCGGAGCCTTAACTGCAACGCAGTCGAATACGCCCTTGAGCTTGTTGACGATGATGGTCGCCAGCGCTTCGCCCTCCAGGTCGTCGCAGATGATGAACAGCTTCTTGCCCTGCTGTACGATCTGCTCCAGCAGCGGCAGCAGCTCCTGAATGTTGGAGATCTTCTTGTCTGTGATCAGGATGTACGGATTCTCCATGGTGGCTTCCATCTTCTCGGTATCGTTGACCATGTACGGGGAGAAGTATCCTCTGTCAAACTGCATACCTTCGACTACGTCCAGAGTGGTTCCCATGGTCTTGGATTCCTCAACGGTGATGACACCTTCCTTGCCGACCTTCTCCATGGCCTCGGCAATCAGTCCGCCGATCTCTTCGTCCGCCGCGGAAACCGCCGCAACCTGTGCGATCGCTTCGGTGGTATCAACATCCTTCGACAGTCTCTTGATCTCATCGACTGCAACTTCAACCGCGCCTGCGATGCCGCGCTTCAGAATCATCGGATTCGCGCCGGCTGCTACGTTCTTGAAGCCTTCCTTGATGATGATCTGGGCCAGCAGTGTCGCTGTGGTCGTTCCGTCACCGGCGACATCGTTTGTCTTCGTAGCGACTTCCTTGACCAGCTGTGCGCCCATGTTCTCGACTGCATCCTCCAGCTCGATCTCTCTGGCGATGGTAACACCGTCGTTGGTGATCAGCGGAGCGCCGAAGGACTTGCTCAGCAGAACGTTTCTGCCCTTGGGTCCCAGTGTGATCTTAACTGTATCCGCCAGCTTGTCTACGCCAGCCTGCAGGCCTCTTCTGGCCTCTTCTCCATAATGTAATTCCTTAGCCATTGTCTGAATTCCTCCTTATATTACTCAACGATCGCCAGGATGTCTCTCTGGCTCATGATGATGACTTCCTCACCATTGAATTTCACTTCGGTTCCTGCGTACTTGGAGAAGATTACCTTATCGCCGACCTTCAGCTCCATCTTCTCATCCTCGGTTCCGGGGCCAACCGCCAGAACCTCTGCCATCTGCGGCTTCTCCTGAGCGCTGCCCGGGAGCACGATTCCGCTGGCTGTCTTCTCTTCGGCAACCATTTCTTTGATTACGACTCTTGTGCCTAACGGCTTGATTCCATAACTCATTGCAAACTCTCCTTTTACTTTAATAATGAGCCCGGGGGCTCTTTTTTTCTTTGTTAGCACTCATTTTCCCTGAGTGCTAACTATAATGTACAACGATACCCGATATTTGTCAACCGGTTTCCGCAACTTTTTCACGATTTCCAAAGGATGCGATAACCGGGATTCCTTAATTCTACAGGTACGTTCCCGTCAGATAAGGAATTCCGGTTAACCGGCCTCTCTTGAGCAATTGCACTTCCTTATTCTCCGTCCATTTCAAAGCAGTTTTAAGGAATTCCGGGTAATCTTCATCCATTCGGTCAGCCCGGATTGTCTCCGGCACTGGTTCGGAGCACTGAAATTCCTTAATCTACCCCCGCTCCTCGTTATTTTTAAGGAATTCCGGTAAAAAAGGAATTCCGGCAAAGAGCACATCCACCTAGACCAGCCGCCGGATCTCCAGATCCACCCGGGAAATGTTGAACATGGTCATTGCCTCAACCTGCTCCGCCACCCGCTTCTGATAGGCGAGGGCTTTGGCCGGAAGATCGGGGCCGTAAACGAAATCGGCCAGGATCCGCATTCCGACGCCTTCCTCCTTCTCGACCCGGTTGCCGCTGATGACGATCTTGACCAGCTCGCCCACCGTCCCCTGCTCCTTCTGCACGCAGGCCGCGATATCGGACATGACCTTCTCCGAGATCTCATAGCCCCCCAGGTAGCTGTAGGTCGGCCGGACCACCGATTTCTCGGTGTTGTCCTTGAAATGACCGAAGCCCTTGAGCATCTTCAGCGGGGACATGAAATAGCCGGAGAACTGCCGCTTCAGCTGAAAAGTCGGCGCCGGTATCACGTGCTGTCCCAGATCGTGCCGCTGCTTGTAGGCGATCTCCCGCTCCGCCTCCGTCGTGATGTCTTCAATATAGATGCGCTCATCGATCTCGTGCAGCCCCAGCCGGGCCACGATCTTCTCCACCATCCGGTCGGATGTGCCAAGCACGAGCAAAGTCTGGGGATCCGCTTTCTCGATGGCCGCCCGGACGCTCTCCATATGATCGTCCTCATGGAACAAAGCCGTGCGGACCGCCGCGATCTTGGTCGCCTGCCGCTTCGCCGAGATTCCTGCCAGCACCGTATTGCGGCAGATGAACAACCCGTCGTCGATGATGCTTTCGATGTTTTTTTCCTTGCACAGGTTCACGGCCTGATAGCTCTTGCCCGTACCGCTCTTACCGACCAGCGCGTATATTTTCATAATGTTGACCTCATTTCATCTCCCTCTGCTGTTAGTCTTGTCTTACAAGGGATGCGTCTGCTATAATCTGTTTATCAGTAATCAATATCAAAAGGAGGATATACCATGGCTTATGTAATTAATGATGACTGCATCAACTGCGGAGCTTGCATCGAAGAGTGTCCCGTAGAGGCTATCACAGCCGGCGACGATAAGCATTCCATCGATCCTGATACCTGCATCGACTGCGGCGCTTGCGCAGGAGCTTGCCCGGTAGACGCACCTCAGGAGGGCTAAATCGGAATACATATTCCTAAGGAATCAATAACCGTTTCTGAATGAAACGGTTATTTTCTTATTTATCGGTATTTTTCTTATTCATATGGTACGCCAGAGAGTGCAGGCTGTCGCTGATATGGACATTCTCCACCGCCACATGGGACGGCGTCTCGATGTCGACCGGCGCGAAATTCCAGAGTCCGTCCACCCCGGCGAAGCACAGTTTGTCCGCCACCTCCTGGGCCACGTCCTTCGTCGTGCAGATGACGCCGATATCGATGTCCTCTTCCTCCACGAACTCCACGATGTTCTCGTAGTCCATGACCTCGACCCCGTTGATCTGTGTCCCGATCAGATTCGGGTCCACCTCAAAGATCCCGGTGACGATAAATCCGGTCTTATAATAATAGGTATGGTTCACGATCGCCTGACCCAGGTGTCCCGCGCCGACGACGACCATCTTGTATCCCCGGTCCAGTCCGAGGATCGCGCTGATCTCATTATAAAGTCCCTCGACGCTGTAGCCGTAGCCCTGCTGTCCGAAACCGCCGAAATTGTTCAGGTCCTGACGGATCTGCGATGCTGTATACCCGATCAGATGGCTGAATTCGCTGGAGGAGATCTTGTCGACTCCCTTCTTCCTCAGTTCGTTCAGGTATCTGCGGTACCGGGGCAGTCTCTTAATGACTGCATTGGATATCTTCGTCTGTTTGCCCATTTCAGATTCTAGCCTCTACATAGTCTACCATATCCCTGACGGTCCGGAACTTCTCCGCGTCTGCGTCGGGGATCTCCATATTGAATTCTTCTTCGACCGCCATGATGATCTCGACCGCATCCAGGGAATCCGCCTCCAGATCCTTCATCAGATCGGAGTCGATGTCCACCAGATCCGGGTCAATGGCAAGCTGTTCTACAACGAACTCTCTGACCTTGTCCAAGACCATAATCATACCTCCACCACAAATATAACGTGCTTATTCTATCAAACCTCTTCCTGTAATTCAACCCATTTTTCGTAGGCCGCATCCAGCGCCTCCTGGCTTCTGGACAGCTGCTCACTCAGGTCCTGCAGGCGTTTCGCATCGGTCATGATCTCCGGCAGCGCAAGCTCTCTTTGCAGTCCTTCGATCTCTTCCTCCAGCCGGGCGATCTCCGCCTCCGCCGCTTCTCTGGCGCGGCGCGTTCTCCGCTCCTCCGCTTCCTGCTCCTTCTTCCGTCTTCGCTGCTCCGCAGGCGTCAGCTCCTGCTCCTCATGCAAAGGCTGGCCGATTCCTTCACGGGGCGTCTTCGGGGATGCTGCCCTGCCGCCCTGAGAAAGCTGCTGCATATGCTCCCGCGTATTCTGCTCCTGTTTCTTCTCGACGTAATAATCGTACTTGCCGAGGTATTCCACCAGGCCTTCCCGGGTCAGCTCGCAGATCCTGGTAGGGATCTTGTTCAGGAAATACCGGTCGTGGGATACGATGATGCAGGTCCCCGGGAAATCCAGCAGCGCCTCCTCGAACACTTCCTTTGACTCGATGTCCAGATGGTTGGTCGGCTCATCCAGAACCAGCACATTGGAGCCGGAAAGCATCAGCTTCAGAAGGGAAAGCCGGGCCTTCTCTCCGCCGCTGAGGGAGCCCACCGGCAGGAACACCTGCTCTCCCCGGAAGAGAAACCTTCCCAGGATGTTTCGCAGCTCTCCATCGCTGTACAGATGATAGGCATCCTGCAGTTCCTCGATGACCGTCAGATCATCATTCAGCAGCTGCTGTCCCTGATCGTAATAGCCGAACTGAACGTTGTGTCCGATCCGGATCCTGCCGGCCCCGGGCTCTGTCTCGCCGAGAAACATCCGCAGCAGGGTCGTCTTGCCGGTGCCGTTATCCCCTACGATACAGACCCGCTCCCCCCGCTTCAGGTCGAGCCGAACGCCGTGAAACAGCTCCCGCCGCTCATGACCGTAGCCGAAGGCTTTGGACAGATCCTCCGCCAGGAGCACGTCCTTTCCGCTCTGGAATTCCTGATGGAACTGCAGGCTCATCTTCCCATGCTCCCCGCCGGGACGCTCCAGCCTTTGCATATGCTCCAGCTGCCGCTCCCGGGACGCCGCCCGCTTGGCCAGTTTCTCCGTGCCCCTCTGTTTGAAGCGCCGGATCATCTCCTCCTGCCGGGCGATCTCCTTCTGCTGTTTCTCGTAGGTCCGAAGCTCCGTCTCCCGGCGAACCTTGCGCTCGGCTGCGTAGAACGCGTAATTCCCTTCATATATATTCAGCCGGTGGTTCTCAACCTCGAAGATCCGTGTGACGGTCTCGTTGAGGAAATACCGGTCATGGGATACCAGCACGATGGTCCCCCGGTAACCCCGCAGGTACTGCTCCAGCCACTTGAGGGTGCCGATATCCAGATGGTTGGTGGGCTCGTCCAGAAACAGGATGTCCGGTTTCTCCAGCAGCAGGATCGCCAGGGCCAGCCGGGTCTTCTCGCCGCCGCTCAGGGTCCGGATCTTCTTATCGTACATGCTCTCATCAAACGCCATGCTGGTGAGGATCCCACGAAGCTCGCTCTGGTAGGAATAGCCGCCCATCCGGTCGTAGCGTTCATGGATCTGCTCATACCTTCCCAGCGCCGCCTCGCTGTGCTGCGGATCTTCCGACGCCTGCTGCAAAAGCTGCTGCATCTCCCGTTCCATCTGCGGGAAGTGGTCGAACACCGCCTGGGCCTCTTCGAGAATGGTCCGCTCCGAGTCAAAGCCGGCGTCCTGCTTCAGGTAGCCGATGCGAAGATCCGAGGAGATGAAGCAATCCCCCTCCTCATAGGGAAGCTCCCCCGTGAGCATGCGCAGCAGCGTGGTCTTGCCGGCGCCGTTGATGCCGATGATGCCGACCCGGTCCCCCTGATTGATGTGAAACGAAACGTTCTCCAGGATCACGTCGGTTCCGTCTGCTTTTGTCAGGTCCCTTGCGGATACAACGATCATGCTTCCAGCTCCAGATTCGGTATGGCATCCAGATCCAGTCCGTCGGTCCGGCCCGCCATGTATTTGTAATATGCGGCGCAGCCGATCATGGCCGCGTTGTCGGTGCAGAGAACCGGCGGCGGGAAGAAAAGCTGCAGGCCGCTTCTTTTGCAGCCCTGCCGCAGCATCTGGCGCAGCCGGCTGTTGGCCGCGACTCCTCCGGCAACGACGATCTTGTCTTCGCCGCGCTCAAGCGCTGCGTCAAGCGTCTTGCTGACGACGACCTCCAGCACCGCTTCCTGAAATCCGGCCGCCACATCGGCGATGTTCACCTCCCGGCCGGCCTGCTTCTCGTTATTCATGTAGTTCAGCACCCCGGTCTTGATGCCGCTGAAGCTGAAATCGTAGCTTCCCTTCTCCAGATAGACCCGCTTGAACTGCGCCCTGTCCGGATCTCCTTCTTTGGCCAGCTGATCGATCAGAGGCCCGCCGGGATAACCCAGTCCCAGCACTCTTGCCACCTTGTCGTACGCCTCCCCCGCGGCATCGTCCCTGGTCCCGCCCAGCACTTTGTAGGTCCGGTAATCGGTCACGTCCACGATGTTCGTATGCCCGCCGGAGATGACCAGCGCCATGAAGGGCGGCTCCAGCTGCGGATGGGCGATGTAGTTGGCGCAGACATGACCCTGAATGTGATGGACCCCGATCAAAGGCTTGCCGGTCGCCAGCGCGTAGGCCTTCGCGGTGGCCAGCCCGATCAGAAGAGCCCCCACCAGCCCCGGTCCATAGGTCACGGCGATGGCATCGATCTCATCCATGCTCACTTTCGCTTCCTCCAGCGCCTGGTCCACCACCGGATTGACGTTGTTCAGATGGTGCCTGGAGGCGATCTCCGGCACAACGCCGCCGTATTGCTTATGTATTTCGATCTGCGATGAGATGATATTGGAGCGCACCTCCCGTCCGTTCAGGACGACTGCTGCCGCCGTCTCATCGCAGCTTGATTCAATTGCCAGAATGGCTGTTTTGCCGTTAACCATTGTTTATTCCTCGTGTTTCCACATGATCAGGGCGTCTTCCCGGCCCACCTGGTAGTATTCTTTGCGGATTCCTTCCACCTGGAAACCGTATTTCTCATAAAGGGCCCTGGCGGAGATGTTGCTTTCGCGAACCTCCAAGGTATAGTGCCGGATTCCCTGCTCTGTGGTATGCTCCAGCATCGTTTCGATGATCTGGGAGCCGATGCGCCGGTTGCGGTAGCCGGGCTTTACGGCCACATTGGTGATATGGCCTTCGTCCAGGATCCACCAGAGGCCTGCGTATCCGACGATCTCACCAGCGATCTCGGCAACCACATAAAAAGCTCTGGGATTGCTCTCCAGTTCCTCCCGCAGAGACTGTCTGCTCCACGGATCGGGGAAGCAAAGCGTCTCGATCTCATAGATGGCGTCCGCATCGCGGGCGTCTGCCTGCCGGATCGTCATTTCTGTCATAGCTTTTTCTCCCTGCTTTCCTCTTGTGGTGTCAGTCACTTGACTTCGTCACCAGTTTTGTCACACGGAGCACCACTTTGGCTTGTCCCGTGACAATTCTCCTGGTCGATTGTCACGCAGGAGGTCTTTTCTGCCGGTCCCGTGACAAATCGTTTTTCATTTTGTCACGCAAAGTCCGAAAATGACCGTCATCGTGACAACCCGACTGATCTTTTGTCACGCGGAGCGCCACTTTGGCTTGTCCCGTGACAATTTCGTTTTTCATGTATTCCCTTTTCTGCCGGCCTGCGCCGCTTCAGCCGCCTGCCGGTCCCGCAGCTTCTTCTCGGCCTCCGCCATGCGGAGGTACTCCGGCTGCAGCTCGATGTACTGGCAGTCTTTACCTTCCCGGAAAAGCTGCCAGCCCCGCAGGGCCACCGCTGCCGCGTCCTGATAGCGGATGGACTCTGGCACGCAGGTGATCTCCGGTGCAGAAGGCTCTCCGGATGCGATCTCCGGTGCTGCAGCTCCCGCCGCGACGGTACTTGCCGCGGCATGCTCCTGCGCCCAGGCCCCGATCAGATCGCCGCAGGTATCGATGCCGTCTCCCAGAAACAGGATCCGCTCGTACTGATCCGCGATCTTATCCAGCTCCTTCAGAAAATCCACCATCAGGATGGAGGCTTCCGAAATCCGGCAGACCAGTTCGGCGCCGGCCCTCTCGGCACCAGGCGGTTCATCGCCGGCCGATTCACTACCAGCCAGTTCGCCGCTGGCCCGCTCATACGCCGCCCCGTAGACCTGCTTTCTCCTGGCGTCCAGTACCGGGCAGATCAGCGTCCGGCCCGTCGGCCGCGGCAAAACGGCGGCGGCAGCCGCATCAGGTTCCGCCGCCCCTTCCGGTGCCCGCAGAGCCAGAGCCTCCAGACTGGAAACCGCCACGCAGGGGATGCCCAGAATCTGTCCCAGCCCCCGGGCCGTCGCCACGCCGATGCGGATCCCGGTAAAGGATCCGGGCCCGTGAGACACTGCAATGACACCTATATCGCCTATTTGCAATTGATGATCTCTCAGAATCTGATCGATCTGGGGCGTCAGATTCTGCAGGTGGGAATACCGGTCGTTTCCGTGAATGACGCCCAGCATCTCCGGTGCCTGGCTCTCTTCCGCCTGCAGCAGCGCCACCGACGCGTATGCCCCTGTTGTCTCGATCGCTAAAAGGTACATTGATATATCCTCTCTTCTTCGGCGCTTCCGTAGGCGATGCTGATCCGCAGAGCCTCTTCAGGGATCAGCTCCTCAATGAGATCCGCCCACTCGATCACGCAGACCCCCTCACCGAAAAAATACTCTTCGTATCCGAGCTCGTACATCTCGTCGATGTCACCGATCCGGTAGACATCAAAATGAAACAGCGGCAGTCTGCCGCTTCGGTATTCCTTCACGATGGTGAAGGTCGGGCTGGTGATCACCTCCCGGACACCGAGGCCCCGGGCAATGGCTTTCGTCAGCGTAGTCTTGCCCGCGCCCAGATCCCCGCTCAGAGCGATGATCTGTCCCGGGACAGCCGCCTCCCCCAGCCGGATCCCGTATTCTGTTACCTCCTGCTCGCTGTGCAGGACCATCGTTTCTTCTGTCATTGGCTTACCGGTGGAGGAATCCGGAGATTCTCTTGTAGACCAGGAATGTGACGAGCCCGTTGATTCCCGCCTTGATGGCATTAAACCCGGCGATGAACGGCATCAGCTGCCATACGACGGATCTGGGCACACCCATGAAGATGGGAGTGATCACCATATTGGCGCCGATCATGACAACGGTCATCGCGACAACACCGCACGCCAGTCCGATGACCGCATTGCGCCTCGTCTTATTGCGGCTGTAGATCAGCCCCGCCGTCAGCACGAGAACGCTGGTCGCGATGATGTGCATCAAAATCCCGTAAACGCCGCTGGCCGCGCTGACGGTCACGCCCTGAATGATGGATGTGACCACCGTCAGGAGCACGCCTGCCAGCGGTCCGAAGGCAAAGGTTCCGATCAGGATCGGAATATCCGCCGGATCGTATTCGAGGAATGCCACCGCCGGAAAAATCGGGAAATGGATCAGATATACGAGAACAACGGAAATGGCGACCAGCATGCCCATCTTGGCAAGACGGGTCGCCGGGCTTGGTTTTGTCTGGTTGGTCTGGTTCATGGGATTTTTTTCTCTTATAATCAGTTCATCAGTTCATTTCAGCAGCAACGGATGCCTGCCCCTGCCGGGCCTGCCTTTGAATTATACCTATCCGGGGGGAATAAGTCAAACGGAGGCCGCAAAGAAGCGGCCCCCGTCCTCTGTTTACCGGAACGTTACCTGAATGGTCGTCTTCTTCCGGATCTTCAGCTTGTAGGTATACTTCAGTTTCTTTTGCTTTTTCCCGTTGATGGTGACGGACTTCAGCGCCTTGCCGGGGGCCGGCGAGATCTTCAGCACATAGGACTTGCCGTATTTCACCTTCTTCGCGGGAGATACGGTCCCCTTGCCCTTTTTCTTGACTTTCACGGAATAGACATGGATTGAGGCTTCCAGTTTCTTCACCGAGGCCGCCGCCGCCGTCTCCAGCGCCTCCATGGTCTTCGCCTGGTTCAGGTCCGCCTTCGCCTGCTTCAGAGCCTTCTTCACCTTTTTCTGGTCATATTTCTTCTTGTTTGAATATTTCTTTTTCCATTTCTTGAGGTACTTGGCTCTGGTGTTTTTGAGTTCCACAGAAAGCACCGGAACTTTGTTCAGCTCCGCTATGTACTTGTTCCACAGCTGCTGCGCTTCTTTCTGTGTATTGCATTCCCAGACCCTGGAATAATAATCGGCATAGATCTCCTGAAGCCGGAAGAAGGCCTCCGTGCTGTAGGCGTTGTGGTCATAGGAATAGAGCTTCTTCTCCATTTTACCGATCCAGCGCGACTGATCGGAGGAAGACAGTCTCTGGGAGGTGTCCTTCGCCAGACGGGCATCCTCCGCCTTCGCCAGTTCTTCGTTATAAGCGTTGTACTTCTCATCGTAGAGCGCGATGATGTCGTTCAGATCCTCCATCTTCTTCGCGGCAGCCGCAAAGCCTGCCAGGCTCTTCTTCAGCGCCGCCGATGGCGTGAAGAGCTTTTCTTTCACCGCGTCCTCCAGCAGTTCGTCGAACTCGGCCTGTCCGATTTCGATCGCCTCGGCCAGCATAGCCTTCGTCACGATGGAATCCGTACTGATATCGTTCTCATACAGGAATTCCATGAAGCCGCCGGCTGACCCTTCGTCCAGGATGATGATCCAGTCCAGATCCTCTGTACCCACCAGGTTGCTGAAGGTAACGAACAGCTTCTCCCCGCAGGCATCGATGTAGGTGTCCAGATCCTTGATGGCCGCGATCCTAGCTGCAGCCGATGCTCTCTGGGACTCATACATATCGCGGTACCAGTCGTTGTAGTCGCTCGTGCGCACGCTCCCGACGATGATATCGTACATCTCCTTTACCTGCTTCTTCAGCGCCGACGCATCTCCCCCGCCGCGGTACAGATCCTTCGTCAGCATCTTGATCTTCTCCATGGATTCCATCCGCGTCGCGATCAGCTCCGGGATCATGATCCAGCCGCCTACGATCTGCACTTCCTCCGGATGCTCCCGGGTATACTGCAGTGTCTCATCGTACATAGCGTTCAGCGCGTCGATGACCTCCGGAGCATAGTAGTCCTCTGTCAACGGAGTGTCGCCCTGCAGAATATCCTGCAGGAGTTCTTCGATGACCTGCATCGCCAGCGCCTGGCCGGACTCCTGCGCCGTGGGCTTTGCTGTGTCAAAGCTGTACGTCCCGGCCTGCGCCGCCGCCGGCCACAGACCCGTGCACATCGCCGCTGCGATCAGCAGAGCCAGAAATCTTCTGTAAGCTTTTTTTCTCATGGTGTCTTCCTCCCGCGATCTATTTGCCTGCCTTCGCCTTTACCTTAACCTTCACCGACTTTGACCAGCCGTAGTATCCGGTTTTGCCGAATTTCGAATAGTACGCCCTCACCCGGTAGCTCGAGGTCTTCTTGAGCTTTGAATCGGTGTATTTCGTCTTCTTTACGGTTTTGACGGTCTTCCATTTGCCGCCGGCGGTCTTCTTCTGGATCTGATACTTCACCGCTCCGGGAATCGCGCTCCACTGCAGAACCGCTTTTTTCCCGTTTTTGCCGGCCTTCTTCGCCTTCGCTTTCAGAGCGTAGTCCGCGCCGCTGTAATTCTTCTTCAGGATCTGCACCTTGCACGCCTTGTAAGCGCCGCTGTCTGCCTTCGCGATCACGAAGCAGTACCCGGCCTTCTTCGCCGTGAATTTGCCCTTCGCGTCGATGGATCCGTTCCCGTTGGAGCAGGACCAGATAATCTCGGGCCGGTAGGGCGCGATGCCGTCCTTCTCATCCTCATCCACCGCCTTCGCGCCGAAGGTATAGCTCATGCCGATCTCCAGCATCTTCGTCTGCTTCGTGAAAACGACCTTGCCGACCTCCTGCCGGACGGTCACCTCCAGCTCATCCAGGAGGTTCCCGGAAACATCCAGCATCCGGACCACCGCCGTTCCCGGATCCTTCGCCACGAAGTATCCCGGTCCGTCCACGAAGAGCACATTGTTGTCGGAGGACTCGAATATCACCGACGGTGCCTTCGCGCCGGCGGGCTGCGTCGAAACATTGAACTGACCTTCGGTCCCCGAGATGATACCCTCTTCATAGGATTTCTTATCTCCGATGGAGATCTGCTCCGCGTTCTCCGCCGCTTTGACCGTAACCGCAACGGAGCTCGTCAGTCCGCTGCAGCTGGCCGTGATCTCCGTTTTCCCCGGAGCGAGCCCGGTCACCTTGCCGGTTTCGTCAACCTTAGCGACCTCCTCGTCCCCGCTGCTCCAGATCACCTGGGCCAGGCTCGTCGCCGGCTGTACCAGCGCCGTCAGATCGAAGCTCTGTCCCGCTTCGATCACGGTCTTCTCTGTCGCCTCGTCTTCTTTGATGCAAAGGCTGGCCGCGGGGATCTGATCGGAAGCCTCCATTGCCGCCTTCACGGCAGCCTCCGCATCCACATTGCCGTAGGCCAGATCCTTGTCAAAGCCTTTTCCTTCCTGAGATTCCTTCGTCGTAGCGCAGAGAATGTTCTTTACCTGCGCCGGCGTGAGATTCGGATTGGCATCCAGCACCAGCCCGCAGATGCCCGCGGTCGCCGGGGATGCCATGGAGGTCCCCGACATCATGCCGTAGTTGTCTCCCGGGAGGGTGGACATGATGTTCACTCCGGGGGCGGAAATATCCTTGTATCTGCCGAAATCGGAGAAATAGGCCGCGTTGCCCCAGCGGTCCGCTGCGTTCACCGCGATGACCGTCGTGAAATCGCAGGGCGTGGAATAGGTATTGCTTCCATCGTTGCCCGATGCGGCAACGAATACCGTCTGATCGTTATCGTAATGCTCCCGGATGCACCGCTCGAGCATGATATCCTCACCGGTACCTCCGAAGCTCATGTTGATGACCCGTGCTCCCTGCTCCACATTGTAATCGATGGCGCGGCAGATATCATAGGTGTACAGGGATTCCCCCGCCGCCGCGGAAGTGGTGATCACCTTCACCAGATCGTTGTTGTGACCGCTGGCGATGCCGCTGCCTCCGGCTCCGTTCCCAAAATCCGCGCCGATGATGCCGCTGACATGCGTTCCGTGCTCATCGGTGTCGTCGTCAAGCTCCTGCTCCTCCCCGAGGATGTAGCCGCGGTACAGCCGGTCCGCGTCCATGGTGACCAGATTCTGCAGCAGATCCTCATGCCGGGAGTCGACGCCGGTATCCACTACGCCCACCAGCGTCTGAGCATGCTCCCCCTGCTCCAGCAGGTCCCATGCTCCCTCCGCATTGGTGGCATCGATATAGTACTGATACCGGGCGCTGTTGCCGGGATCCAGCAGCGGATCCGATCCTGCCGCGGATGCTCCGGTCTGCTCCGCTTCGGTCCGGTACCGGTAGTTCGGCTGCACGTAGATGGCCTTGTCTCCGGATTCCAGAATGTCCGCCGCTTCCAGATCGTCTTTGTTCAGATCCACCAGAACCATTTTCTGATCACCGGTTTCGGTAATATCCGCTACGGAGCCGACCTTGCCGATCTCCCGGCGGATGCTCCGGTTGCTGAGTCCCTCATCCATGGCGACGATCAGCTGATCGTCCGCATACTCCACGTTCGGATCGGCCACCGCCTCCGCGTAAGCCACTGCCTCCCCCGCCGCATCGGTCGCGGTCTCCTCTGCAAAGGCTGTCCCCGCCGGCAGGGTAAACGCGGGGATCATCAGGACCGCAAGGATCATACTGATACTTTTTCTCATTCTTGCCACCTTTCTTTAACTAGCTGTCCAGATACGGTATTCTCCCTTCCCGAGAGGCTCCCACGGATCGTCCACCCGCAGGCCCTTCAGGTTATTCTCCAGCGCCCGGATCACGCCGCTGTGAGCGACGATCACGATGTTTCGGGCGTAATCCTCCGTCAGGATCTCACGCAGCGCCGCTACCGCACGGTACTGCATGTCATAAAAATTCTCCGAGCGATTGCCGGTCTTGAATGTGAACAGATCGGCTCCCCGGCGCTCGTACAGCTCCGGCTGCTCCTCCCGGATCTCCCGGATCGGCCGTCCGTCCCAGGGTCCCAGATCAATCTCCCGCAGTCCCTGCAAAGGCTGGACTTCCGCCCAGATCCGGTCCCTGCGGTAGGTGTCATTGATTCTCTGCGCAATGATATCCGCGGTCTCCTTCGCCCGGCAAAGATCGCTGCAGTAGATCTTCTCGATGGCCGGCAGCGGCTCTCTTCCCAGGGATACCCCCGGAACGTAATTCTTCTCCGCCGCAACGTCAGCTTCAATCAGATCGGCCAGCGCTTCTCCCAGAGTCCCGGCCTGCCGGCGGCCCTCCTCATCCAGCGGCACATCGTACTGGCCGATGAACATGGGCTCCTCGTGCTGCCGCGTTTCTCCGTGACGCACCAGGATGATCCGCTTCATAGCGGAGAGCACCTCCAGCTTTTCCCGCTGGCATCCGTAGGAGACGAACCTCTGAATCGCCTCGTAGTGCTCCGGTGTATCCATGTCCAGCAGGATCTCCTCGTCCGGCACCGGAACCCGGACCATCTGCTCCCAGCTCCGGTCGGTGATCGCCTTCAGTCCGCCGTCTCCGTCATAGGAGACGATCTCTTCGATGCGGGCCGCGGGGACCAGCAGCGGATGTCCCTTCTTGCCCTCAAACGTGGGCACGAAGAATCGCATCTCTTCTGACGGCGCGTTCTCATCCGCCGCCGTCATCAGTTCCCGGATCGCCCGGATCGTGATCAGCGGGCAGTCCACCGGAACCAGGAAGAATCCCTTTTTCTCCGGAAAGGATTCTCCGGCCTTTGCAAGACCTGTCTGAATCGACGAAAACATCCCGCTTTCGTAATTCCCATTGTATCCTTCGGTCAGGCGCAGGTCCCGGATCAACTCCTGCAGATCTTCTCTGCGATGCCCGGTGACGATGACGATGTCCTCAATGCCGGCGCCCCGCAGGGTCTCCGCAAGGCCGGTCACCGCAGGTCTGCCATCCACCGGCAGCAGTGGTTTGAAATCCTTCATCCGCGACGACAAACCAGCGGCCAGGATCACCGCCCCGTAGCGGGACGGGTCCAACGCTCTCGTATATCCGATATTCATCTCGAAATCCTTCCTGTTCTATGCGTGCAGCAGCGCCTTCTGGTCCGGCTTCTGCTCCTGGGGCGTCCGCCGGGAACGCACCTGAATGATCTCCGCCGCGATGCTCACGCCGATCTCCTCCGGTGTCTCCGAGCCGATCTCAAGGCCGATGGGCGCGTGGACCTGCTGCAGCTGCTCCTCGGTGAAGCCTTCCTCCCGTAGCTGCTCGAACAGCAGATCGTTCTTGCGGCGGCTGCCGATCATCCCCAGATAGGCGAAGGGCTTTCCCAAAGCCTGGCGCAGCACGGTCAGATCGCCCCGGTGGCCCCGGGTCACGATGATCAGATAGGTGTCCTCATCTGCCTCGATGTCGTCAAAGCAGTGCTCGAAGTCGCTGCAGACGATGATCTGCTCCGCCTCGGGGAAGCGCTCGCGATTCGCGTAATCCTCCCGGTCATCGACGATGACCGTCTCGAAATCGATGTGACGCAGCACCGGCTCCAGCGCCTTGGCCACGTGGCCGCCGCCGAAGATGACCGCCCGGTCTCTTTCTTTGAATTCCTCGATGAAGTTTCCCGGATCGGCGGCGCTGATGTAGTCGATCTGAATGGTGGCATCCCCGCCGCAGCCCATCTCCAGGGCGCCCTTGTCCTTCTGTTTCTCATCCAGAATGAACTCGTAGGTCATGGATTTTTCTTTGGTCTGGAGCATCCGGCGGCAAAGCTTCTCGGTCTCCGCCTCCAGCAGTCCTCCCCCGACGGTTCCCACCGTATGGCCGCCGTCCCGCATCAGAAGGCATGCATCCCGGTGCCGGGGGGCGGAGCCCTTCGTTCCCACGACTCTGGCTACCACGAAATCATAGCCTTCTTCGATGTATTTTCTCGCGATATAGGAAATCGGTTCTCCCATGGCTGTCCTCCTTTATTTCACCGGTTTGACCGCGGTCAGCAGAAAATAGCCGATGCTGCGCTTCCTGCCGCCGGCCTCTGTCTTAAGATATTTATTGAGCTGCATCAGATCCTCCGGCGAGCACCCTGACAGATCCTCGCTGCGGTCCTCGAAGGCCGTCACCTGAAAACCCGTCTCCTCCAGCTGCCGAATCAGGGGCTGCTGATAGAAGGCTCCCTCGAATCGAAAGTCCACAAACTTCAGGCTGCGGTCTTCGCAGTCCCCTTCCCTGTGAGGGATCCGGCTCTGCCGGTCCGCCTCGATGCGGACGGCGGCCATCTGCCCTTCCTCCGGGTCCTTCTCATAAAAATCGCTGATGATCAGCCGGCCGCCCTTCTTCAGAACGCAGTAGGCTTCGTGCAGCGCCTCATCCGGCATGTTGATCAGGCTCAGGCTGCCCTCCATCAGGATCCCGTCAAAGGTGAAGGACATATAGCTGTCCAGAAACTCGCCGTCGCCGAATTTGACGTCCGCGCCGGGATGAGCCTCCCTGGCTTCGGAGATCTTCGCCAGATTGATGTCGATGCCTTCGGCCTGCATTCCCAGATCCTCGCCCAGGTGAGCGACGGTATCACCTCTGCCGCAGCCGATGTCCAGTACGCGGGCTCCGCTTCTGAGCTTCGCCAGCTCTATGCCCCGGTCCGTCAGCTTCTGCCCGCCGGGTCCTGTCATGCTCATGAATTCTCTCCTCCTGTCAAGAAAACCTGACTTACGTATCGTTTCGGACACGCGAAGCCAGGCTTCTGTGATTACTATGCGTATACTATTCCGCCATTACGTAATACTTTCCTGTCGTCGGATCCATATATACGGTTCCCATTTCCTCCAGCGGTGTGCTCGCATCGATCTCCTGTGTGATCGCTCCGTCCAGTCCATCGATCTCATAGGTCGCGTTCGATGCGGATTTATTGATCTCTCCGGTCTCACTGACACTGACATTCCAGCTGAGGATCAGCGCCAGCAGAATGCCGCAGGCGAAGACCAGCATCGCGTCCGCCATGTTGCCAACGCCCTCCATCGGGCTGAAATCCTCCGGTCTGCGAACGACCCGGAGTCTGCCTCTCGTTCCTACTACTTTCATCGGTTAGTTCCTCCCGTCTGTCGGTGCGAAGCTCTCCAGAAGCTCATCCAGCGACCGGATCTGATCCATCTCTTTGGCGATGGCTGCTTCCGCCTGCGCTGCCTCTTCGGATCTGCGCATCGCTTCCTCTGCTGCCCGTACCTCTGCCTGCAGCTGCTGTCCGTCGTAACCTGCAATGGTCTTGCTGGTGGCCTGCGCCAGGGTCGGCTTCGCCGTTACCTGCGCGGCTCTGGCCGGCTGCGCCTGGGCTGCCTGCTGCAGCTGTTCTCTCGTCATGGATACCGTGTTTCTGGAAGCCGGCTGTGCGGCGGGGGCTGCCTGCGCTCTTGCCGCCGGACGCTGGGCGGCCGGGGCTGCCTGCGCTCTTGCCGCCGGTGCGGCCTGTGCCGGAGCGGCTGTCTGGGCCGAAGCGGCGGAAGCGGCTGTCTGGGCCGAAGCGGCCGGAGCGGCTGTCTGGGCCTGGGCGGCAGAAGCGGCTGTCTGGGCCGAAGCGGCCGGAGCGCCAGAAGTCCTTCCTGTCTGCGCGGCCTTGGCTGCATCCGCTGCCTTCTTCTGCTGCAGCGCCTTACGGCGTTCGGTATTCTGTACGTCCAGGACCGTCTCCATGATGGTCTCAAGGCCGATCATATACTCCTCATACCAGCCTTTGCGGAAACCGGAAACGACATAGGAGATGGCGCCGCTGATCAGACCTGCGACGGTGGTATCAAATGCGATCAGAAGGGACTCGGACAGGGTTGCCGCATCGCCTTCGCCCAGAGCGATCAGGCCGGGGCCCAGCGGAATCAGGGTTCCCATCAGACCGAACATCGGAGCGACTCTGGCGGTCAGATCCGTGATCTTGATGATCCTGTTGTATCTGGATTCCTCGTCTGCGATCAGCTGCCGCGCGAGGGCTTCTCTGGTGTCATCCGGATAGGTGACTCTGCTGATCAGCTCCTGCACTGCGGTCTTCTGCCGCGTCAGCAGGCTGCTGGTCGCGATGATGTCCTTCATCTCAGAAGTTGACTTTCCCTGCAGTTCGTCCACCAGCTTCGGGATGTTCAGTTTCAGTGATTTTCGTTCGGTCAGCAGTTCCGCGAAAAATGTTCCCAGCATGAAGATGGTGAGCAGAATGAGCAGGATCAGTATGATGATCGTCGGGATCTGAAGCCCGCTGCTGACGACTCGCAATATTCCTTTAACTACTTCTGACATGTTGTCCTCCCTGTACGTTTCTCAAGTGCTGTCTTATTATTTACGGATTATTTACGGAATTTACGGAATGGATTCCGGCTGCGCTTTTCTGTGCCGCCTTCGGCTTTCCCGGTGTCTTCGGCGTCCGCTTCGCTGTCCGCGTCCGGTCCGTCTGCGCTGCCGTCACCTCCCGCGCCTGATTCGATGTCCTCTGCGGCCGGTCCCATATCCACATGGAATCTGCGGACTCTGCCGACGACACCCGCTCCGCAGGCTGCCGCCGCTACCGCGGCCGAACCTGCTGCCGCCGGGAAGGTGACGCCGTCCTCATCCCAGTCTTCTTCTTCATCCCAGTCCTCATCGTCCCAGTCTTCTCCGTCATCCCAGGCATCGCCCCACTCGTCTTCCTGATACGGGTCCTGAGATGCCGGCGTCAGATAGACTTCCTTGACGCTGATGGTCTGGAAGGATGGCGCCGCTGTGGAGATCGTCTCTGTCGGACGGGTCGCCGTCGTAGGTGTGGTCGCTCCGGTGCCGGTGGTCCGAGCCGTGTAGGAACTGCGAACCGAAGGACGATACGGTGTATAGGTGCTGCGGGAGTAGGAGCTGGTTTTCCGTTCCTTTACGGTAACGGACACATTTGCTGAAAGCCCCTTGTACTTCACGGTGACCGTCGTCTTTCCCGCCTTCACGGCGCGGATCGATCCGCTGGTGACCGTCGCTATGCTCGATGATTTGGATGACCAGGTGCAGCTGGAATTGCTGACGGTCTCTCCGTTGTATTTGACTGTGCAGGACTTGAAGTCTCCCACCGTCATCGAGACCGATTTGGGCTTAACCGTCAGCTTGGGTGCCTTGCCGGATAGTGTAACCGTATGGCTCCCATCATTCAGATAACTGAAATCGCTGTCGGTTGACTCTGGAGAAATGGCAACCTCACCGCTTTCCTTGATTGTGATTTCAAAAGACCCTGACTTATCATTTGTGGTCGTTGATTCTGGTGATACATTACCATTAGAAGCTTTCCATTGCAATTCAAGGATCCTACTCTTGTTATTCTTATACTCGTCGCTATGTTCAAAGAATGGATCCACGTCCATGTTATATGAGATTTTAACTTTTTCACCTTTGTAGGGTTTGGACTTGCTTGCCTTCACCTTGGTAATACTGATGGGGTTTTTATCAAGGTCTGCCTCGATCATATTAACATTTTCGACATATTCGCCAGCCTCATCGTAGAGCACCCAGGAACTCCCATCTTCGACCAGCCACGCCTTTGATGTATCACTTACAGGATTGCCGTTAACTAAAACATTGCTACCATCAAGATCTGCTTTTTTCAGAACTTTGGAGAGGATGTACCCCTTTATGGGTTCGCCCTTGTCATTTACAGCGCCTGTATCCCCTCGTTCTGCACCATTAATGTAGGTCTTATTTTCCTGAACGGCAACTATAGTCGAGCCCCCGTCCGATAAGTAATTCGCTCTAAAAGTCACATTCTCCGCCGCATACGCCTGGTCCGTTACCGCCGGCAGCAGCACGAAACACTGCAGCATCGCAATGCATACAGCGCAAAATCCCGCCAGGACCCGGCGGGTGATTTTTTGTCTCTTATTTGTTGCCTTCTGTCTGTTCATTTCTGTGTATCGATTCTGCGTTTATCCGGCAGATGTCCTCATTAACCCAAATTATTATAGCCGATTCCGCCCGGATTTTCAATGAAGACTTGGTGAAGATTGCGGAATGATACAGAAGGAACTTTCGAGATTTCAGTCCATCCGGGCAAAGGGAACCTCGAAACTTCCCTTCTGCAAAGGCAGGCCAGCCTTTGCATCAGAGATTTCGACTGTCTCAGACGCGGAAAAACTCGAATCACTGCGTCTGCTATCCGCCTTGGGTGCATGTTTTCGGTTTCCCGCAGAAGTTTTTCGAGATTAAGAGCCCCTTTTGGCGGTATTAACTCGAAAAGTCCTTCTGCATCATCTGAATCTGTTTCTGCTACCGCACCATCAGCACACGAAGGGATTCCCCCGCCCGGACAGCAGGCCCTTCCGGATCGGTGAAATAAACGGCATTGACGTCGCATTGGGGGATCGGCTCTTTCTGCGGTCCCGGGCCGCCGGGTCCTGCAGGCCTTCCCGGACCTCCGGCGGGCAGGGCGATGAGCGTTCCGTCCTCTGCTTCGGTCACCTTCAGCTTCAGCAGCAGAGACAGCGGCGGCGAAGGCAGATCGGCCCCGGCCAACACCAATGTCTCCCTTCCCCAGAGAACGGGCGCCCCGTACCAATCCTCCAAAAGCTGCCGCACGCACCAGGCGATCCCGTAATAAGCTGCCAGTGTCGGCCCCGCGATGTTCAGGATCAGCTTCCCGTCCTCGGTAACTGCAGCTGCCATTGGCCGGCCCGGCGCTGCTTTGATCCAGTGGAACAGCAGCCTGCCGCGGCCCTCCAGCAGTTCTGTGTTAAAATCCTCATCCCCCTTGGATGATCCTCCGTTGATAATGACGATATCGCTGACGATCAGCGCCTCCTCCAGTGCCTGTGAAAGTTCTGCCTTCTTATCTTTGACAATGGGAAATACCTTCGCGCACGCGCCCATCTCCTCCAGCATGACCCGGGCCAGGTGGCTGTTGGCATCGTAATTCTGCCCCCGATGCAAAGGCTGGCCTGCCGGAATCAGTTCGCTTCCGGTCGGAATAAACGAGATCACAGGCTTCGCAATGACCTCGACTTCGTTGAAACCGCCGGTCACCAGCGCCGGGATATCCAGCGCCGTGATCCTCATGCCGGCCCGCAGCAACAGAGCGCCCCTCTTTATCAGGCTTCCCGCCGGGCGCACATTCATGCCCCGCTCCAGCTTCGGCTGTCCCGGTTTATCCTGCGCCGCCGGCTGTCCCGGTTTATCCTGCGCCGCCGGCTGCCCCGGTTTTCCGGAGCCGGCCGGTCTTCCCGGGCCTCCCGGACCGCCCCGGCCAGCCTTTGGTGTAATCCGGATCCCGCCCGAAAGCAGCACGCGGTCGCCAGCCTTTGCATCCGGGGCAACCGGCTCGATCCATTCGATGGGCAGCACCGTGTCGAACCGGTCGTCGAAATCATCCCCCGTATCGGCCCGCTCATACTCCCGGCCCCGGGTCCAGGCCGTCGTGTCCGGAATTCCGTTCTCCAGCAGATCGAAGTTCACGCAAATGCCGTCCATGCCCGCGGCACGCACGACCGGGATATCATACCCTGCAGTTGCGTCAGCTGCAATCACCCGGCCGGCGGCCTGATCAATGCCAACCGTTTCGGTCCTTCGGCGGGGCTGCCATGCCTGCCGGATCCGTCGCATCGCTTCCTGTTTCGAAATGTGGTTGTCTAACATGATATCGTCCTTTCTGCCTTGCCCGCTCTCGCCACCAATCCGTGGTATTGTAAGGAAACACGTTTTCGCGGCTCTCAGGTACAAAAGCTGGAGGGGTATTTTGTACCTATTTCATGTTTGGGAAGGAATTTTACAAAAGTCTCCCTGTATGAGTCAAAGGAATGCGGATGTTCCAGCGTTTTTCTCCAGTTATTGACTGCCCGGAAGGCCCGCGCCGGCGCCGGAACCCCGCAGGATTGTAAAAAATGCACCGAACTGCCCGTATAGGTACAAATCTGCCCTTGCATTATTGTAATAACTGCGGCGAAACCCGCCAAATGTACAAAACACCGGAAATCAAGGCCTTCTGAAATCCGAATCCGCCCTGTAGGGGCAGTGAAAACACCGAGCATTTTTGGGGGCCCGGTGTTTTCACATTTCACTTGACAACTTTTGATGAATAATTCATTTCAGGAGGTCTTTCCTGCGGGTTATTTAACCTTGACGGTGATGGTCTTCGCCACGGAAGCCGCTTTGTAATTGGTATTGCCTGCAGCCTTGACGGTAATTTTCACCTTGTAGGTGCCCTTCTTGGTCTTTTTCTTGACGGTGATCTTGCCGGTCTTCTGATTGAACTTCAGGGCCTTCTTCGCCTTGCTGTTCGCATACTTCACAGTGTAGGTCACCTTGCCCTGGGCCTTGGAAACGGTCAGAGCCTTGAAGCTTGCGGCCTTCTTTTTCAGAGCCTTCGCCTTCAGGGTCTTGCCTGCCGCCTTGACTGTGAGAGTATTGGCCTTCGGAGTCGGCTTAACGGTCTGCTGCGGAGACTTTGACTGCTGCGGAGTTTTCGACTTCTCCGGCAGACTCAACCGGTCTGTGACTTCCAGTGTGGTCCCCTGGAAGGAAGCCTCATTATCCACATAGTACTGCAGACCCGCATCGATCATCGCCTGGATCTCCGCGCCGTTATATCCGCTGCCATCCGCTGTGACTCCTGCCGGCAGCGATGCCCCCGCGAAATTCGCATTCGCGAAAGGTACCAACGCATCCGGATTCAGGTGCCAGAATTTCTCGTAGATGTACATGGTCGCATAGATCGGATTGACGATCTCCGGATAGAGGAATCCGCCGAAGATTCCTACGCCGGCAAAGTTCTCAACGGAGTTCGCCCGGATGGAGAAGACATCTGCCGGATCCACAGCATAGACCGGAGTATCTTCCGCCAGTTCTGCGCCGGCAGCCTTGAAGGCATCACGAATCTGCTTCTCTGTCTGTGTCGTATGTCCGGCCTGAATGATCACATCAGCATATTTCGCGATATCCTTCGCAGATGCTCCCAATACTGAAGACTTCGTTACCTGTCCGTTTCTGCCAGCGGTCTCCACTTCATAGCCAGTCTTCGTTACACTGTTATCCGTAAAAATATTGTCACTGATATACATGATGCTCTCAGACGGCCGGTCCGTCGATGTTCCGATGGATACGGTATTATCCACGCACTGGAAGGTGTCGATCGCTCCATCGTTATCCAAATCTGCACCATTGACCGTATCGATGACCGCTACCTTCTTTTTTGCCACCGTTCCGTCCGCGATCTTTGACATGATATAAAGCTGCATGCCCTTCATATAGGCTTCGTAGCTTTCTGCGATCGCTTCTGTATCCCCGTAACGGCCGGCCTTCTTGGAATCCTTAATCGCATCGGACAGATTATACATATCACTGACCAGATCCTCGAAATTGTTGGCATCATAGCTGAGGGAGATCGGATTATAGTTGTTACCGGCATCCTCATCTGTATTCTCCGGAAGCTGTGCGATCAGATCCGCGTATCCGCCGGCTTTGTCCATCAGGACTTCCGGACGGCGGTCCAGAGTGTAGGATGTTCCCAGTGAATCGATCACCGTCGTATCACTGGATATGGGGGATCCGGCTCCCTCAGAGATGTAGACCTCATCCTTCGTTCTCTCTCCTCTGGTCACGTTACCGGCATCCACTGCCAGATTGTAGAAGTAATTCCAGAGATACGGATCCGGCGAGATATTGCTGGCAGATCCGAAGGCTCCCAGGCGGACAAATTCCTGCGCTGCCGCCAGTTTCGCAGCCGCGCCTTCTGCACCCGTGATCGATGCGTAATCCGACGCTCTCTCCGCCACAACGTTGCCGCCCAGGAAGAAGGCTGTGGTGGATGCCGCTGCGTGGATACCCACCTTGACGATATTGTCGTCCACGGCCATCGCCGATTCAGGCGCTTCCCATGCCGATCCGCCGCCATCCGCGAAGGACGTTACCGGTACTGCCGTCACCGTTACCGCCAGCGCTGCTGACAGTGCGATGCTCAGCAATTTGCTTTTCAGTTTCATAAAAACTCCTTTCTTCTCTTCGTCCTTAGAGAACAAAATATCTTATGATATATTGAACCTTTCCCAGATGCTCCCGAAGATTCCGGTAAAAATGTCTGTAAAAGGCTGCAATCGAATTCAGATCCTCCTCCGCCGGCTCCTGTCCTCCGTACTCGAGCCGCACCATGGCATCTGTGATCTCCATAAAGCCCGCACAGTCTCTGCGGAACAGCGCCAGCTGATCCGCCGTCCGCGCCGCAAACTCGTAGGGCGTCTCCCCCTTCACCGGCCGGATCTTAAGCTGCCGGAACTTCTTCAGACAGAAGGCATACATCTGCCGCACCTGCTCCTCCGGCGGACCCTCCCGCAGCTTCCGAAACCATCGCTTTCGAAGGTGCCGCTTGAGCAGGACCGCCGCGAAGGCCGCCGCCAGAATGATCAGGATCCACACGGCCCAGAGAGGAATGCCCCAGTCGTATCGGATCGCCTGCAGCGGTCCCTTCTGCCGCTTGTCCATCTGATCCGGGCTGGTTCCCTCCGAGCTGCTGTTGGTATCCGCCGCCGTGCTGGTATCGTTCAGCGTGTCGTCCTTTTCTTCCGAATCCTGCTGCGTCGTGTCCTGCTGATCGCTCTGCTGATCGGTGGTCAGGTTCGGATCCTCGATCTGCTCTATATCCGCGACTCCGATCTTCTCCAGCACCTCCAGCGACAGGTATTTCGTGATCAGCTTCAGCTCCTTCTTCGGCGGATGCAAAGGCTGGACGATCCCGTAATAGATCCCGCTTCCCAGCGCCGCCGCCAGCAGGCAGATGATCAGGGAATAGATCACGGCGCTGGTCTGAGCCGTCTTCAGGGTCCTGGAGCGCAGGATGTTATTGATGTAGTTTCTGTAGACGATCATCCCGCTGGCCGTTACCAAAAACAGCAGCAGACAGACGATGTGCTCCGTCTCATACAGGAACTCGATCAGCCCGAGGGTGACCGCTCCCGCCGGCAAAAGCAGGATCGTCCCCAGCCGGAACCGGCTCGCGGCGAACACGGCGATGCCTGTCAGCGCCAGAAGGACAAACCGCAGCAGCGGATTCTCCTCGCTGTCGGCGAAGGCGCCGGTCTGCGCAGTCACCGAATACACGATCAGCCCCGCGAACACGGCCAGCAGCGCGCCGAGACCGATGATCAGGGTTCGCCTGCTGCAGGAAGCCGCATTCATCAGCACCACCAACGCCGCCCCGCAGGCCAGGGTTACCGCGTATGCACCCGCCTGTTCCTCCGGCACGTGAAATCCGCTGAAGATGCTAGTGGCGCAGGCAAAGATCATTCCCAGGCACAGCGCCATATCCCAAATGCTGTTTCTGAGGAAGCGCATCATGACAGGCTCCCTCCTTC
This sequence comes from Bacillota bacterium, assembly GCA_017459895.1. Lineage (GTDB taxonomy): Bacteria > Bacillota > Clostridia > Peptostreptococcales > Anaerovoracaceae > Lentihominibacter. Next base: position 95,342 of record JAFUCA010000002.1, read on the forward strand.
CAGGCTCTTCGCATCCGACAGCATGTGATGGAATATTCCGTATTCCTCCAGAATTCCCATATCCGACTGCAGCTTCTGCCGTTTCTCCTCGGAGAGGCTCTCCGGCACAACGGCAAACAGCATCGGATTCTTCCTGCGGGTGCGAACGGCGATGAGGCTCTCCAGAAGTTCCGGTGTGATATCCGCCGTGCAGATGATGAGATTTCCCTGTGAATAGAGGGAGTTTCCCTCTTCCCGCAGCAGATCCACTGCCCGGTCCCGATCCGCCTCCGTATGGATGCGCGGCATGTTCTCCACCATGGAGATGAACTCCTCCTGGTTGTAGGAGCTCACCTGCACCTTTTCCCCGTATTTGTTGTAATACCGGATCTCGGACTCCAGGCCCTCCTTCACCGCGTATCTGCCGATGGACAGCGCTGTCTCAACGATGCAGTCAAAGACGCTCATCAGCCCTTCCGGATCGTAGGCCGGCGCATGAAAATCCAGTATCACACAGATCCCGGTGTTCGAATAGCTCTCGAACACCTTCGTCATATACCCCGTGGTCCTGGCCGACAGCTTCCAGTGGATGTTCTTGATCGGATCTCCGATCACGTATTCCCGTACACCGGCATAATCACTGGAATCCATCGGGTTCGCCACCGTCATTTTCTGGCTTTCGGAGGCCGCCGTTCTGGAAACCGGCAGACGCTCGATGTCGTAGATCTGCGGAATCACGCTGACCGTATATTCCCTGCTGCTTTCGATCGTACAGGTGAACAGCCCCAGCAGATCCTGAAGACAGATCTTTCGCAGTCCTGCACTGTACATTCCGATGTGGTCAAACCGGGCATCGAATTCGAAGTCCCGCTTTTCTCTCGGCGCCAGTGTGATGATGTCCGAGATCAGCGAATCATCCGATCCGAACAGATCCGCGATATAAAAATACGGCTCCACCAGCGGGTAAAACAGGATCGACCGGTTCCGCAAACGTACCGAAAAGTCGATGTTCGTACCCCGGACGCAGTTGCTCATATCCGAGCTCTCCGCATAATCCAGCGATCTTCGAAGCAGCCGCAGATATCCGTAGGACCCTCCGATCAGAACCACCGCCGTCAGCACCGCAAGGTATCCGAGGATGGTGTTGATGAAGATGGCAGGAACAAGGCAGATGCCGACGGTCACGGCGCACAGGATCACCTTCGTGAGGATCGTCCTATCCATGGCCTCAGTCTCCCAGGGTATATTCCCCAACGGGAACGGCAATGCTTCCGAGGATCTGATCGATGATCATCTCCGGCGTCCTGCCGGCAGCCTTTGCATCATGATTTCTGGTGATGCGGTGCGCCAGGATAAACGGGGCCAGATACCGTACATCGTCGGGCAGCACATATTCTCTGCCCTGATACATGGCATAGACCCTGCACATTCTCATCAGCGAGATGCTCCCTCTGGGGCTCGATCCCAGCGACAGATCAGCGCTGTTTCTGGTGGCCTTCACGATCTCAACGATGTATTTCTCCATCGGTACGCTGACAAAGACATTCTCCGCATCGCTGCGCAGCCGCAGAACGTCATCCCCCGTCACCACCGGACGGATCGCCTTCTTTCCCCGGTCTCCCAGATGGATCATCTTCACTTCCTCGATGAAATCCGGGTAGCCGATGGCCATCTTGATCAGGAATCGGTCGATCTGGGCCTCCGGCAGCGGGTAGGTGCCGTAGGATTCCAGCGGATTCTGCGTCGCCATGACCATAAATGGCTCCTTCAGACGGTAGGTCTTGGAATCCACCGTTACGTGACGCTCCTCCATCGCCTCCAGCAGTGAAGACTGGGTCTTGGCCGAAGCCCGGTTGATCTCATCCGCCAGCACCAGGTTGCTCATGATAGCCCCGGGGCGGAATTCAAATTCCCTCGTCTTCTGGTTGAAGATCGAGAATCCGGTCACATCCGACGGCATGATGTCCGGTGTGAACTGGATTCGGTTGAACCCGCAGCGGATGGATTTCGCCAGAGCGGATACCAGCGTCGTTTTGCCGACGCCCGGAACGTCCTCCAGCAGGATGTGTCCTCCGCAGATCAGTGCCATGACGGTAAGCTCCACCACCTGGCGCTTGCCCAGCATGACGATCTCGATGTTGTCACAGATCCTGGACATGATTGCCGCGTTTCTCTGTGCTTCTTCTCTTGTCAATGCCATATCAATTCCCTTTCGTTCCTTCTGTGATCAGATCTCCGGTGCGCACATGTGCATGATCCTCCCTTTCCGGTCAGGGAACTGAACGATATGTACGTTTACACCATACGCTTCTTTGAGATTTTTTTCTGTTATTACGTCAACAGTGTCACCAAAAATCGCCGGTTTTTTTCGCTGGAGCAGGACCACCTTGGAATCACACATGAATGCCTGATCCGGGCTGTGGGTCGTCATGATGATCCCGAAACCGATGTCCCGCAGCTTCGTGATCATCTTCAGCACCCGGATCGTATTCCCGTAGTCCAGGCTGGCGGTAGGCTCATCCAGGACCAGGATCTTCGCCTGCTGGACCATGGCTCTGGCGATCATGACCAGCTGCCGCTCTCCGCCGGAGATGTCCGTGTACACCTTCTCTTTGAGATGCAGGATCCCCATCGCCTTCAGAGCGATGTCCACCAGTTCCAGGTCCCGCTTCTTCGGCTGTCCGAAATATCCTACGCTGGAGAGCCGTCCCAGCAGGACCACATCCTTGACCAGATAAGGGAAGGGCGGCACATGGTACTGTGAGACATACGCCATAGCCTTCGACAGCTGCGACGGTCCCCAGCGGGCGATATCATCCCCGTCCACCAGGATCTTCCCGTCCAGGGGCTTCATCAGCTTCAGCACGGTTCGAAACAGCGTCGTCTTCCCGACGCCGTTGGGTCCCAGCAGACAGCAGATCTCCCCCGACTGAACGCTGAAATTCACGTTTTCCAGGATCGGGCTGCCGCCGTACCCGCAGGCCAGCCCTCTCGTCTCCAGTTTCATGACCAGATCCTCCTCTGCGATACTATGATGACAACGAAGAGCGGAAGGACGACGAAGTCCACGATCGTTCCCAGCGGAATATGACTTCCATAGAACGGAATCATTCCCACGATGTCCTTGCAGACCACCAGCAGCGTCCCTCCGATCAGAAGGTTTCCCCAGAACTGCCTGCGGAATTCCGCACCGAAAATGCCCCGTGCGATGAAGGGCGCCACCAGCGAGATCATCCCGGCGCTGCCGCAGTGGATCATCGCCGCCGCGATCATCATCGTGCCCAGGATCATCGTAACGATCTTCATCCCGTAGGCGTGGATGCCCAGGCTGCGGCTGTCATCGGTTTCGAATCCGACGGCATTGAAGCTGAACCGCAGCAGCAGCATCGGAACCAGCGACAGGACCGTGACACCCCCCAGGAACAGAAACGCTTCCTTCGAGGTGTCCATCTCGATGGCGGCAGACACCTGCTGATATACCAGCGCCAGGTCGTTTTCCATCGCGTAGGAATAGTAGGTCATGACCGCTCCGATGATCTGCGACAGGATCGCCCCGACGATGAGCATGTCAAAAATGTTGAGCCTGCCTTTGCCGGAGGATATCTTGCCCATGATCAGCACCAGCGCCAGCATGACGACCGCCCCGATATAGCAGTAAATATACTTGTACAGCATCATGGTCGTCGCCGCGAACTCGAACTGCAGCACCAGCACCAGCACACCGGCGTTCACTCCGGCGGAGACGCCCAGCATGGTGGGCGCTGCCATGGGATTGCGGAATACCGTCTGAAAGATGCTGCCCGAAAGGGCCATCAGTGCGCCGCAGAGGAAGGTCATCGCCATCAGCCGGACTCTCTGCATCACGCCGCCGTAATACGGCATCTCTCCTGTGATATCGTAATAGTGCAGCGCCGCGGGGGTATGAAAAAGCTGGGCAAACGTCAGGTGAAACCACGTGAATATGCTCCGGATCACCTCTGCCGGCGTGTGCAGCACCGGGAAATACCCGTCCACATTCAGCGACAGGATCAGGCAGACCGCCGCACATGCCAGAAGGATCCGCATGGCCTTTTTGTTCTGGTAGCGTCCCGCGCTCTCATTAAGCCCAATCTGCATTGCTCTTTCTCCTTGCCCGGATCATCATGATCAGGAACCCCGTCCCGCCGATCAGGCTGGTCATGAAGTTGATGTTGTCCGCATAGTTCACCGCCGTTGCGATATAATAGATGACCAGCATGGTGATGGCTCCCAGCATGGCGGATCCGGGCAGCAGCCACCGGAAGTCCGGCCCTGTGATCCTGCGCGCCATATGAGGAACGATGAATCCGATGAAACCGATCATTCCGCAGAAGGCGATCACGATGGCCGTCAGTATGGTCACCACCGCCACCATCACGTTTCTCGTCAGATCCACCCGAAGGCCCATGATCCTGGCCTCATCCTCCCCGAACACCAGCAGATTCAGCCGGTTCCGCATCAGCATGATGATCAGAAGTCCCACCGCAACCGGCGCCCCCACCAGCAGCAGGTGCTCCGGAGTGTAGACCCGGGAGAAGGTTCCCATCATCATAAACCGCAGCTCGTAGGTCTTCGTTCCGTAGGTATCGGTCAGCATCAGCCAGTAGCGGACCAGTCCGATGGCGCCCCCCACCGTCCCGGAGAACATCATCCCCGTCAGGATCAATGCCAGAGATGAAATCTTCCCCCGGCCGGCGATCCGTGCGACGGTCACAACGAATGCGACGGCCAGAAGCGCGCCGCCGATGATAAAAAACGCCTCTTCGTACCGCTGCAGGAGGTTCATCGCCTGCCGCTGGGCGATGATCTGTGCGTAATCCTTGCCCGAGGTATTGTCCACCATGAAGAAAACGACATAGACGGTTCCCCCCAGCACGCCCCCGGTCTGAACCCCCAGCGTCGTCGGCGATGCCAGCCCGTTGCGCAGGGCTCCCTGATAGACCGCTCCGCTGCTGGCCAGAGCTGCGCCTACCAGACTCACCGCCGCGAACCGGCAGACGACCAGATCCATGTAATCCGGAGAATCCGCCGAAAGCATCCGGCTGAAATCCTCGATGTTCCCCCGCAGGGTCTCGGCCCACCAGGCGGCCGACAGATTCACGTTGTTGCTGTCCAGCCCGTTCGGCAGGAAGATGACCAGCAGATACACGATTACAACACCGGCGGCCATGGCCCACATCACAAACGAGCGGTGATCCATATGCCAGCGGGCTCTGTGCTCATCCGCGAAGACATTTCGTTCCTCTTCTTTGATATGCAGTTGTATCTTCGGCTCCAGCGCCTGCTTCTGCTTTTTTTTCATAAAAACGGGATGTCCAGCCTTTGCATTAATCTCTTCCGGCGAGAATGGCATCGATCTCGCCGTCGCTCAGATCGTGACGGTAGAAGGTGCTGTAGAAGGTCCGGATCTCGTTTCGAACATCAGACTCACTGCAGACGCCGGCGATCCGCCATGCCGTCCAGATGCACTCCAGCACGCTCTCACAGGATCCGTCCGCCCAGCTTCCGACACCGCTGGGATTCACCGCCACCTGATAATCCCCGCGAAGATTGGTCCGAACAATGCGGTTTCCCGCGAGGAACCCGTAGTCCGTGACCGACGTACCGCCGCTGGAAGCCGTCACCCGCGGGAACGGTGTCCAGATTCCGCCCGTCGCAGCGGAGTATTCGATGCATTCTCTGGTATATTCACTGTCGGCGATGATCCACTGGAAGCTTCCGTCCCCCAGATTGTAGGAGGAATTCCGCACAAAAGAATTGTTATCGGTCTTTCGCAGCAGGCTCAGACCGTTGCTGACGGAGGGATTGCTCTCCACATTGATGTTCAGCGGAATGATGGCGTAATCTGTCGCCGCTGACATCTGATAGGACATGGTGTTGTCCGTTACTCCGCCGATGCGCATGTAGTCCGACACCGGCCGTCCTCCTGCCGAGGTGTACGCCACGCCGCTCTCCTGCAGTACGCCCGGAATGCTGAAGGTGGCCGACGGATCCCAACCCACCACGTAAAGGCTGAAGCACCGGTCCGCGCTGTTTCCTGCCGCCCGTCCCACCGATGCGGTGAGATCGGCGCAGTATTCCGCATAGTCGGAGGCCAGCTTTTTCGCGTTGACCCCGCCGCCGGAGGAGCGGTCCCCCAGCATTTTGCCGATGATGGATACGGCTTTTTCGATGTGCTCCGGCGTATCCAGCGCGGGGATCGACACATACGCGATGCCTGCCTTCTTCAGGCTGGCGATCTGATTGTCGCTGAAGCTGGCCCCGTTTCCGACGCAGACATCCGGCTTGCTGGCAAGGAGCTCCTTAAAACTGGCGGAATCCATCGGACTCGCGCCCTCTCCGTCCCAGTAGCTGCGGGCTGCTGCCAGCCCTTCATCGGCGAACACGCTCTGGGCCAGCGGGCTTGCGGTTACGCTGGCGGAGCTTCCCTTCAGAATGTCCTTGCCCCCCAGCATCTGTGTGATCACGCCGGCGTTTCCTGCCGCCACGACCGAATTCACGTCCTCCGGCAGATCCACGACGTTTCCGTCATCGTCATAGACCTGCCGCTTGCCGCCCTGACCGCCGGACTCACCGCCGCCCCCGGCATTCCCTGACCCCTTGGTGCCCTTTTTGTTTTTGCTGTTTTTGTCGTCTTTTCCCTTGTTGCTGCCGCTCTTATCCGCCTTATTCCTATTCGATGAGTTGTTGTCATGAACGGTTTTCGGCGCCTGACCGCTGTTCTTTTCTTCTCCGCTGGTCTTCGCCACCTGCTGCTGATTCTGGGTCTTCGTTGCCTCCGTGGTCTCCTTCTGCGGCAGATTCTCATCCTGATCCGTATTGTCCTCGTCGTTTTCGGCCAGCTTCATCTCCGTATCCAGATCCTGCTCCTCCTGCTGCTGATCGTGAATGATCCTGGCTATCACAAGAGACTCCCTGCAGGAAGTCAGGGCTACGGCAACGCACAGAAGCAGGGCAATTGTCAGCAATAATTTGAGCGGTTGTTTCTTCATGGTTTATTTGATCTTGAGTTTCTTCACCTTACTGTAGGCGCCGTAATAGGTCACCCCGGCAACGGTCCGGTAGGAACGCATCTTCACATAATAGACCTTTTTCTTCGTCAGGCCCTTGACCGTCAGACCCTTGGCGCTGTATTTCTTCACGATCTTTTTCTTCTTGCCCTTGGTAAATTTCTTATCCTTGGCCAGGAGAATCTCGTATCCCGTCGCCTGGGCATCCTTCGTCCACGTGACGGTCAGCGTCTTCGTCTTGTTGCTCTTTATTTTTTTCAGCTGCGCCTGCTTCGGAAGGATCCGGAAGGTGACCGTCTTCGTTCCGGTGAAGTTTCCCTGTCCCGTCACGATCAGAGATGCCGTTCCGATCTCTGTATTGTTCTTCCATGAGAGCGAATATTCTTCTCCCCGGAGCATGCTCCGGCCCTGGTAGGTGATGCTGCCCGTCGCCGGAACCGGCTCGATCGCTTTACCGGTATACACCTGATCGGGCAGCGCCTTCACCTGCGCCTTCGCGATATCCACCGCCTGAATGGTGTACTTCGCCCGCAGGACACCGCCGTATTCCCGGTAGTTTCCTTCCCCGGTCACCGTCAGCTCATATCTGCCCGGATCGATGGACCGGCTGCGGCTGTAGATCACCTGATAATTCTCCGGAGAAAGCACTTTGCCGCTGTCCGTCGCCGTCACTATCGGCTGCGGACGGATGTTCGATCCCGTGTACGTCCATGTATCCTGCACCGAAAGATCGCAGACCTCCGAAATTCCGCGCACCGGGCTCAGCACGACACTGCCGTTTCGCAGCTTCGGGCTGCGCAGCTGCGTAGCATTCGCAAAGGCTGCCGCGTCCTCCTCTGTGAGAACATAGCTTCCGGTCCCCTCTGCGATCACCTGCTCCTGTCCGCCTTCTGCGCTTACCGTCAGTCTGCCTGTCAGCGGGCCGCTCACCGACAGCCGCATTCCATCCGGCAGCCGGATCCCGTCCGTTGCGTCAGCGCTCACGCTGCCGCTGCCGCTGACCTGCATGACGGCCTTGCCGGGGAAGGCGATCTCTTCGGTTGCCCGTTCCTGATAGATCCGGCAGCTGTCACTGAGGAATACCTCGTCGCCGTTCTCGCTGGCCGTGTTGCCGCTGATCACTCCTCCTTCCAGCAGGAACCGTCCCGGGGAGAGCTTTGTCTTGCTGTCGCTTCCTCCCAGTACATAAACGCCTCCGCCGTGGCCCATCACATTGTCCTTCAGATAACTGCTGACCGCGGCATTGCCTGTAATGGCGCCGCCCTTCATAATGAATTCGGTGGCTGCCGCCGATCCGTCATTTGCCACGTAAACGCCGCCGCCATTTCCCATCTCGGCGAAATAGGTCCCGTGATAGGCACCGTTATTGATCACGGCATTCGTGTTGTACCGGGATCGGGCGGTATTTCCTGTGATGTCCCCGCCCTCCATGAGGAAGGTCCCGGACTGCACATAAACGCCGCCGCCGCACGCGGCGGAATAGGTCTGCCCTCGATCCGTATGGGCATCCAGCGCGGCGAATTCCGTCGTGTTGAGGGTGTTGGAGGCGATGCTGCCGCTCTTCAGGCTCAGCTCTCCTCCGGTGTACACCCCGGCTCCCGCGAGGACCGCCTGGTTGCCTTCGATGCTGGCTCCGTCGATCACGGTCTTGCCGAAGCCGGCGACCCCGCCGCCGTACTGCTTCGCGCTGTTTCCTTCGATCCGGAGGCTGCCGCCCAGCTGCAGGTTCGTGCCTTCTTCAGCAAAGATCCCTCCGCCATAGGAGGCATACGGCTGGTTCCGCACATCTCCGCTGACCCTGTTGCCGGAAATGTTTCCTCCGGTAAGCTCAGCCTTTGCATTCCGCGCAAGATAGATGCCGCCGCCCCGGACGGCCAGGTTATCGGTAATGCTGCCGCCGGTCATCTCGAGGCTGCCGCTGCTGTACACCGTACCGAAGACGCTCCTCGATCCGAAGGCCGCATCGCTTCCTGTGATCTTCCCGCCGGTGATGGTGAGCGCCCCTTCGCTGAAGATCGCCCGCCCCAGGTCTGCGCTGCCGCCCCGGAGCACCGCGCCTGTAGCGATGCTCAGATGACCGGAGCTTCCGACGGATGCGATCCTGGCGGAGTCTGCATCCTTCATATCCACTGTGAGATCTGCCAGGGTCAGCTCTCCCGCAACGTGCAGCAGGCTCGCTTCATTACCGGCCGGGCCTGCCGCCGGATCGGAGAAGGCCGCTGCTGCCTGCAGACCGCTCTCTTCATTTTCTCCAATGAATTCGATATGTGTGTTCTCCGGAACGGTGACGGATCCTGCCATCGCCAGCTGTCCCGACAGATAGATGACTGCGGGCGTCCCGGACGTCGTTTCGGTCTCCGATGCCGCCTGAATCAGGCTCCGAAGCTCCGATTCGCTGGACGCGATGCTCTTGCCTTCCCGGCTGACGATCGCAAAGGAGGCGGTCTCTTCTCCCCGGAAGTTGCCCTTGCCGGTGATCCGGATGCCCGCCGTTCCCTGCTCCACGTTATCCGAACAGGAAACATCGAAGTCCTCTCCGGGGGTCAGCGTCGTGCCTCCCACTGTGATCTCCACCGCCGGTTCGATAGGTTCTCCCGTATACAGCCGGTCCCTGATGGGAGCGATGTCCGCATCCGCGATGTCCCTCGGCGTGATCCGGAAGGTCTTTTCGATCATGCCGTCGTAATCACCCATACCCAGGATCCGGATCCTGGCGGGCTCTGTCTCTGTACTGACATCGGTATTGTTGAAATAGGCGAGCTGATAGTCCCGGTCCTTTTCGAGGATCTGCCCGTGCCAGCTCACCTCCACCTCCGGACAGAGGGGCTGTCCCGTGTAGACCATCTCCGGCGGCTCCTCCGCGGAGGCCTCTGTGAAATCCAGATAGGTGCTCTGGGCGGCTTCTCCCGTAACGATCTTCCCGCCCCGCAGGTTGAAGCTCTGTTTACCCTGCGGATCCGTCAGCGCCCGGACATCGGAGATCAGGATCTCATAATCCCTTCCCACGCCTACGGTGGTCCCGGTCTCTTCCGACAGAGATTCCAGGCAGATCTCCGATCCGGTCAGGGGTGCCTGGATGTACGCTGTCACCCCTTCCGGAAGGGTTAGCCTTCCGATCTGCAGAGGCGTTTTCCCCGCCGCAGGATCTCCCAGGTAGAGTTCTCCCGGATTGGCAGTATAGTTCATGCTTCTCGCCATGATATTGTAGCTGGAATCATCCGCGTTCACCCACACATCCGGTCCGCGTCCGCCGGCGGTGTTGCCGGTAATGCTGCCCCCCGCAAGATAGGCCTGTCCCGGTTCGTCTCCGCCCCGGACGGCGACGCCGCCGCCGCTGCCGGCCTTATTGCCGCCGCCGGCTCCGGTATTTGACTCATTCGATGTGATGGTGCCGCCGGTCATCGTGAAGATACCTTCATTAAAGATGCCTCCCCCCTGACCGTATACATCGGTATTGCTCACATCCGAGCTGACGGCTCTGTTGCCTTCTATGCGGCCGCCGGTCATCTCCAGCGTTCCGCTGTTGTAGATCCCGCCGCCGTTATTCGTGTGATAGTTTGTATGGTTTTGCAGTCCGGCCGCTGCTGCTTCCTGCTTATCGAACTCATTGATGTTGCCGGTGATCTGCGCGCCGCTGTCCAGGCGCAGGCTTGCCTTCTCCTGGGAAATATAGATGCCGCCGCCATTCGCGTAGGAGCGGTTTCCTTCGATCCGGCCCTCCTGCAGCTCGGCCTGGCAATTCGTCACGCCATTCAGAAGAATGCCGCCTCCGCCGCCTCTGGCCAGGTTATCACAGATCGCGCCGCCGCTCATCCGGAAGCTCGCGTTGTTGTAAACGCACAGTCCGCCGCCTTCCGCGCCGTACATGGACTGGGCGCTTCCGGTCTCTTTGTTCTCCCGGATCGTCCCTCCGTTCATATCAAAGCTCGCCGGGGAGGCAGCGCCGCCGCCTTCCAGATAGACGCCGATTCCCGTATCGGAATATACGGAGGTGTTGCCGTAAATATCCGCGCCGTCGTTCATCTCCAGGTGTCCCTGGCAGTAGATGCCGATGCCGTTCAGCCGGGCGCCGTTCTGCTTCAGCGACTTATTGCCTCTGACCGCGGAACCGGCGTTCATGATCAGGCTTCCCTGAACTTTCGTCTGACGGTCATAGCCGACACAGATGCCGACGCCGGTGATGGTACTGCTGGTGCTGACGGAGATGTTCTCTACCGCAGCGCCGTCATTCATCACGACGCTGCCCAGGGTGTAGATCCCCAGGCCGCCTCTGGTTGTCAGCTTCGATCCCGTGATGCTGGTCTGCTCCAGAGCCAGATCGCCGGTCGCCGCCACACCGATGCAGCGCACGCCCTTTGCAGCCTCCGCCGTATCAATGGTCAGATTCCGGATCGAAAGCATCCCGGCAACCTCCACCAGTGCGGGAACCTTTTCCGCCGTCACGACTGCTGAGGTCGCTGCCCACCCGCTGTCCGCCGTGAGGGCGATCCGATCCGTTCCCCCGGAAAGCTCCGCGTAGGTTCCTTCCCGTGAGTTCACAGGCTGCCCCGCCGGCATGGCGATGGACTGCGTCAGAACGATCCTCGTGGGATGGGATGCATCGGTGGATGCCTGCGCCATCGCTTCCGTCAGCTGCTGCGGGGTCGAAACCTCAACGATATTGTCCTCTGCGGCTGCCGCTGTGGCAGACGCCATGATTGCCGCGATTCCCAGAATGGCCAGCAGCACGGCCGGCCGCAGGAATCGGCGCTCTCTTCTCTGTCCCTGTCTCATGTGATTCTTTCCTGTTATCAAACTCTCTCAAAGCCCCACTGTCCGAAATCCATTTCCATAAACAGCTCCACAAACCGGGCCGCTTCCTCCGGATGCAGCGCCGTCCGCGGTATGGTCAGGGCGTGACGGATGGGTGCTCCGTACACCGTGTGCTCTTCATCGATGGCAAATCCAGCCTTTGCATAGGTATCGGCCAGGGCCGGATCCCCCAGATTCATGACCGCCGGAAGTTCCGCAAAATCCCTGCCGGAGGCCTTCGCGGAGGTGTAATAGGCAAATTCGTAGTCCGGTCGTTTGCCACTTCGCAGGAAGAAGGGCTTCTCGTGCTCCATCCCCTGGTGGCCTGGATGCTCCATCAGCTTCTTCGCAAGGCCCGGGCTGACCTCATCGACCAGCAGCATGGCCATCACCGCCCGGTAGCCGCCGGGATCTCCGTAGGGGTCGTGATGGCTGAACACCGTCTCCGGCGCCAGCATGCGCTCCTGCCAGTTATCTGCAGTGATGCCGCTGCCGGTGATGACCATCCGGTTGCCCGCCCAGATCCGCATCTGTTCGCAGGACTCCGGCGGGAGCATGCTCCGCAGGATCGCATCGTCCGCGCTGATCAAGACATCACAAGGATCCCCGTCCAGACAGTCGCGGATCAGGTTGACGGATCCTCCCGGAACCGCTGCGGCCGGAAGCTCCGGATGAAGCTCATTCCACCGCCGCACTGCTTCCCGGACAGCTCCCATGGCGACCCCTGCGTGCAGGATGTGCAGCCGGTGCGGCGCCAGCTCCGTCAGGTAACGGTCCTCCATCGCGTCCTTTTCTCTGCGGGTATCCGTCACCTTCTGCGCCAGGATCCCCAGGAAGTTGCGGAGCATAATGCTCTGGGCGTGGGTATGCTCCTCTCCATAGAACTTCGTCACCATCTCCGGTGTCATTCGGAGCATGTACTCGTCCGTATCCAGCTGCGGGAAACCCCTGCCGCGGAATTTGAATTTCTTCGGCTTCGGGGCGCGGCTCTTTGTCATCTCGGACAGCGCCGGGATCTCCCCCATCAGCATCCCCGGCTCATGGGGTTTCGGCATGTTATATACATCCGGTCGCGGCTGCAGCTCGTCCAGAGGTGTCCCCCTGAGGCACATGGCGAAAACGCCGTTTTTGATGTCGGGCCCGGGATTTCCCAGGTCCCTCGGGGTCTTGACGACGATCTCGGGGTCCATCGCGTCCAGCAGCGCCAGAAGCTCGTCCTCCGGGATGTTCTGAAAGAGCGTCGTGCTCTTCAGTTCCGCCAGATAGGGTTCGTATTTACTCATCTCTGTCCCTCCGGTTTTTCATCGAATTTGCGAAACATTATACCAATAACACAACAAAAAAACCGTTGTTAAACCAACGGTGCGGCCTGCCATTTCTCAGCCTGGTTCTTGCGCCAGAGCGGCTAAAGGTGTAAGGTTAAGGCATGAAATCAGAAAAACATCGTCTCTATTACGGATGGATCGTGTGCGGGGTGTGTACTCTGCTCCTGTTTATCACCATGGGCACCGCTTCCAACGGACTGTCCGTCTTCATGCCTTATATAATGAAAGAATACAGCCTGACCGGAGCGCAGACTTCGTCCCTGGTCACCCTGCGGTGTACCTTCGCGTTCATCTCGATGCTGCTGATCGGGCATTACTATGACCGGGTCGGCTACCGTATGGGCACGGCGCTGGCGGCCCTCTGCTGCTGCGGCGCCTATGTGATCTACGGGTTTGCTTCCAGTTATCTGCAGTTCTGCATCGGCGCTTCCATCGCCGGCATCAGCTACGGTCTGGGCAGCATGATCCCTGTCGCCATTCTGATGAACCGCTGGTTCGTACGGCACAGGGCGCTGACCATCGGCATCTGCAGCGCCGGCAGCACGCTGGCAGTCATTCTGTTGCCGTCGATCCTCACCTCGATCATCCTGCGGCATTCCCTGCACAGCGCGTTTTTGTTTACAGCGTCCTATTCCCTGGCAGCTTCCGTGCTGGTCTTCCTGCTGATCCGTGAAAAGCCTGCGGACAAAGGGCTGGAGCCGCTGGGCTGGTCCGATGCCGCTGCGCAGTACCGGGCGCGGGATCCTCAGGCGAAACGGGCCGGTGCCTCCTGGACCTCCCGCTCCCTCTCCCGCAAAGGCTGGCTTCTCATGGCTCTGGTCAGCGTGACGATGGGCGCTCTGGGCAACCCCGGCTTCATGCATCTGACGGTGCTGTTCACCACCGAAGGCTATGCCCCGATGACAGTGGCCCTGCTGATCAGCGTCTCCGGGATCGTCATGACCGCCTTCAAGGTCCTCTGCGGGGAGACGGCGGATGTCTTCGGCAGCTTCCGGGCATCGGCTCTGTTCTTCGGAGTCTTCATCGCCGGCAACCTGCTGTGCTGCCTCGCCTTTACCGGCAGCGTGCCGCTGGCCACGGTTTCCGTGATCATCTTCGGCATCGGAAGCCCGATCTGCACGGTGGGGATCCCTGTCTGGGCAGGGGATCTGGTCTCGGAGGAGCATTACAGCGAAACGGTTCGCCGGCTGCAGCTGATCTACGCCGCCGGGGCCATGGTTTTCGCAACGATGCCGGGCATCCTGGCGGATCTGCTGGGCAGCTATATTCCGGTCTACGGGCTGTTCGCGGCCATGATCCTCGCCGCCTTTGCCTGTCTTGCCGGAGCCTACCGGCTCCGGCGATGAGCCGCCAGCCTTTGCATATGTGATCACTCGATGAATCCGAAGCCCCGCAGCATCCGGTCCACCTCCAGCAGATCGATGCTTCCGTCCTCGTAATCATAGCTGAAGAGCATGTCACGGTCCGGCAGATAATTCTCGGCCATGTACTCGTAGATCTTGTTGATGTTGCTCCGGTAGTAGGATGGATCACTCATCATCCCCAGATGCTCCCACAGGAAGACCTTCCCGTCGGAGCGCCGGATCAGGGTGAAATCCGGGTATCGCAGATGGTCGCCAAGCTGCAGCGGCAGCTCATATACGAAGGATATACCATGGGATTTCAGGTACTCGTAGATGGCCAGCTCTGACTTGGAGCGCACGCAGATCCCGTCACTGGTCCGGTGGATCCGCTCCTCCGGCCGGTAGTCTGTGTTGCCGTTGTGCTCAGTTCTCCACCGGGAGGCGATTTCAGCGATGGAGTCGCGGGACAGCATGGGAGCCACCTTCTGGAGCGGGCCCTTCGTCTGAGACGAGAGGCTCATGCCGGCGGGCATCAGGTCGGGGATCTCCGTATACTGTGCCTGAAGCTTCTCCAGAATATCCAGGTTTTGCTCGAGTTTCTTCAGTGAACGGTCCAGTTCTTTCTTGTCCTTCAGGCCCTGTACGATCGCTGTGTTTTTCCTGCTGAGGTAGATCTCCCGGCCATCGACCCGCTGGTGAGGGCGCCTTTTGCCGTGACTCATCTTCAGATACAGCACGCCCGGCGGGAGTTTGTCGAGTCTCTCTGAAAACCGGTGCTTCAGGGACATGATTAATGCTGTTTCTTTGCGGATCTCTTGTTTCGTGATCATCCCGACTCTACCTCCTTGCGTGCGTCATGTATTTCTGGGGGTTTCTGTTCGGGTGGATTATATACCATATTTTTACATTTGTCAATATTTGGAATTATATTTTTCGGGCGATACGGACTTTGTGATGGAACTCCTGCGCTCCAGCCTTTGTGCGGTGGATTGGATGCAGCCTTCGTGATGCGAGTTTTGTAAATGCTGGAGAGTTTTCTGCGAAATCACATATTTCTCTTCAATGTTCGCAGAAACAGAATTCTGAATATCTGCTGATCCGCCTCTTTTCCGCGAACCCGCTCTTGAAAGCGACATTGTTCGCAGAAAAGAATGATACGACCTGCCGGGATGAAGACGCATTTCCGCGATAGGTACGGATATTACAGAGCTCTTCGCAGAAAACATGGAGGGACGCTCTCAGGATAGGGATTTTTTTCTGCGAGGAATTATAGATTTAGAGGATCTTCGAAGAAAAGATGATCATGACAGAAACAAATAAATAGTATTTCTGCGAAGATGTGCTGATATGTTTGACCCTTCGCAGAAACAGAGCTCCAGAAGATCAGCAAGCAAAAACCGTTTCCGCGAAGAATGATGAGATTATGGCATTTTCGCAGAAACGGCTGATAATCAGCCAGTACTCAGCTGATTACCACACACCCAACCAGTGGATGCCCATGCGAACCATCAGCGGGCAAACGCAGATCTGCGCAATCCCGCCACGCACAATCCCGCCACGCGCGATCCTGTCTGCAGCAAACCCTCACTCCGCGTCCTTGAGGGCGTCGGTCATAGGGATCCGCCGGATGCGGCGCATGAGAATGAGGTTGACCAGCCCGTAGCAGGCGAGGCCGGTGCCGATGAGGACCGGAATACCCCACGGGGCTGCGTAGAAGGTGAGCCAGCCGGTGAAGGACTGCATCATCACGTAGTAGATCACACGGATCAGGCGCAGGCCGAGAAAGCCCGACAGGATCAGGGAGATCAGCACGACGATGCCGGTCGCCCGGTTGTACAGCCGGCCGGCCTCCCGGTTGGTGTAGCCCAGGATCTTGAGCATGGAGATCGAATACGCGTTGCGCTCGGTGACCAGTTTGGCCAGCAGGTAGACCATCAGGATGAACAGGATGATCGAGAACGCCAGGAACATGGTGAAGGCGCCGCCCATGGAGTCCTCCAGCTGATTCGATGTGGTCAGCAGATCCTCCTCCGTGATCACCGCAGCGACCTTGGAGTCCGGGACGTCGCTCAGCTCTTCATTGCAGAAGTAGCCGCTGTAATAGGTGTCCTTCAGATCGAACATCTCCCGGAACTGGTCGATGGTCATGAACACGGCAAGAGAGGCCGGATACTCATACGCTCCCTCCGCCACCACCGAATATTTATCCGAGGTGAACTCCTCATTCAGCACCAGCTCGGTGCCGGGATCGATGCCGTACTTATCAAAGTAGCTGTCCGAGAACAGAACGTGGTTTCCGGAAAGGCTGGCAATGCCGCCTCCGGTGTCCAGATAGATCGACTGCGGGTCGACACCGTAGACCGTCAGCTTCTCACCCCGCTCGTTTTCCAGAGTCGTCACCGCATATTTCTCTGCGCCGGACACCTCCGTCTCCACCGGTTCCTTCAGGATGTACTGATAATTGCAGAACTCTGACTCCAGGATCTGGGCCTTGAACTGATGCAGCAGCGGCAGGAACAGAGATCCGAACAGGAAGATCACGCTGGCGAGGAAGATCCCCGAAAACAGCAGCAGATAGGTCGACCGGTTCTGCAGCATGATCCGCAGGCGGAACCGGGTAGGAAACCGGAAGGCCGGAAGGCGCACCGCCCGGCTCTGCTTGCGCCGCTTCAGGTCCCTGCGCAGAAATGCCAGCGGCGGAAGGGACAGAGCCCTGCCGATCACGAGAAGTTCCACAAGAATGACCAGCGCGCAGGGGATCAGTGTCGTCTTCAGGAAGGCCTCCCCGCTCCAGACGGTCACATACGTCGGCAGCGAATACGAATGGTAATACATATCCGCCATGGTGTATTTGAGCACAGTGTAGCCCAGCACATTTCCCACCAGCGCCGCCGCGGCAGTGACGATGACCGGCAGCAGGATGTAGTGCGACAGCAGCTCCTGCCGGGTAAAGCCGGAAGCCCGCAGGGTCCCGATGGTCCTGGCTTCCTGCTCGATGGTGCTGCGGGTCGTGACCGCAAAGGCAAAGGCCAGGACGATCGTCACGATGTAAAGGAACCATTCGAACATGATCTTGTCACCGCCCATGTCCTCTCCGGTGAACTGGATCGCCTGGTTGTCCTGCCGGGAGATGTAGTCCTTCAGCGGCGTCTCGGTCTCGATCGTCTCCAGATCGCCTCCGTCATCAAAGGCATCCGCCGACAGAAGCATGTTCCAGACCATGGGGCTCCAGGCGGTATCCGCGCCCAGCATGGAATTCTCGTAGACCGTCTCCATCAGATCCTCCGCCCGGGTCCGCTGCTCATCGTCGGTCAGGGTCTGGTCCTTATATCTCCACGCGTAGGAGTAAACCAGCCCCCCGTTGCCGAAGGACTCGAACTGTTCCTTTGTTACCAGAGCGATGCTGAAGGCAGATGCGTTGAACATCATGTCAGAGTTGTTTTTGAACATGGCGCTGTAATCCCCCAGCGCAACGAGACCCACGATGTCCAGCTTTTGCTTCTCGATCTGCAGCGCATCGCCCACGGAGATCCCGTTGTTGACGGCAAAGAGCCGGTCCAGCACGACCTCCCCCGCCTGCTGCGGCAGCCGCCCCTCCATCACGTCGGCACCGTTGATCTTCACATCGGCACCGTCCATCCGGTCCTCCAGGCGGTACAGCCGGATCGTCTTCTGCTCGCCGCCCGCCTCCGCCGTCTTATCCTTATAAAACATCTCGTGAAGTGTGACGTCCTCGTCCTCGATGTTGCGGATGGCCCGGTTCGTCAGCTTCAGATCGCAGTTGAAATGCCCATTCTCCACGGCGAATTTCTCGAAGCTGTCGTTATAGGCTTTGATCATGCTGCCGTCGGCAACGATGAAGCCGGACACCAGACCGATCATCAGCGACATAAACAAAAACAGCGCAATATACTTCCCCAGGTCTTTTTTCAGTTCCCGGGGAATGCGCTTCATGAGGGGATTGTGTCTCTTCCTTTGGCTGCTCATGCTACCACTCCAGGTCCGCCGCTGCTGTCTTCGTCTCGTTCGTGTATTCTTCCCGGATCTGACCGTCCCGCAGGATCACGACCCGGTCCGCCATCTCCTTGATGGCATCGTTGTGGGTCACCAGCATGACGGTGGTTCCGTATTTCTGATTGACTTCTTCGATGAGGGCAAGGATCTCCTTGGACGTTTTGTAATCCAGCGCGCCCGTCGGCTCGTCGCACAGCAGGATGTCCGGGTTCTTGATGATGGCCCGGCCGATCGCCGTCCGCTGCTGCTGTCCGCCGGAGATCTGGTTCGGGGTCTTGTCCCGGTGCTCCCACAGACCCAGCGTTTTCATCAGTTCCTCCAGCTGCAAAGGCTGGTCAGACAGGTACGCGCCGACCTCGATGTTCTCCTGCACGGTCAGGTTGGGGATCAGGTTGTAGGACTGGAACACATAGCCCAGATGGGTGCGCCGGTATTTCGAGAGCGCCTTCTCGTTCATGTGCTCGATCGTATCCCCATCGATGGAAACGCTGCCGCCGTCAACGGTTTCGATGCCGCCGATGATATTCAGCAGCGTGGATTTGCCCGAACCGGAGGGCCCCAGCAGCACGCAGATTTTCCCGTGCTCCAGCCCGAAGCTGATGCCCCGCAGCACCTGGGTCCGGTTCTCGTTTTCACCGTATGATTTCGTCACGTCCTTCAGGTCAAGATACATCGTTCGCCTCGCCTTTCGTTAGTTAAATAAAACTAACTAAAGAATACACCTTTTCCCGGAGTTCGTCAACGAATTTGCAATTGAAGGTCTGAATATGCGGAGAATCCATAACGGGCATTCGAGATCTCGCATATCCGGGAGGGGTTAAATCTCGAAAAGGCTGCCCGGATCACAGGAAGACCCTCGACAATCGCGCTCCCAGCGGGTCGTCGTTCGAGATTGTGAGGGATTCAATGCATCGAAATCTCTGACCGAGGGCAATGGCCAGCCTTTGCGGGAGGAATTTTCGAGATCTGGCCTGCCTCGGCTCCCCGAAAACTCGAAAGTTCCTTTCCCGGTCGCCGGCAGCCGAGCGCTTTCAGCGGAATGGAACCTTACAACCGGATCTGCTTGCCCGTGCGTTCGAAGGTGTAGCCTCCCAGCCTTTGCACGCGGGCGCGGAAGGCGTCTGATCCCAGCACCTCCAGGAACGCCTGCACATGGGGAAGCTGCAGGTACTCCTCCGGAATTGCGAAGTCGTACTCCTCGTCGGCGATGGGAATGAAGTCCAGGTCCATGGCCTTTGCCGCGGACAGGATCCCCATGCCGGCGTCACAGCTGTCCCCGGCAACGGCCGCCGCCACCGCCATGTGGGTGGTCGCTTCCCGCTCGTATCCGTTGATCTGCTCCGGCGCAATGCCCAGCTGCTTCAGCCGGTAGTCAAACAGCACCCGCGTTCCAGCGCCCCGCTGCCGGTTGATAAAGCGCAAAGGCTGGTCCTGTCCGGATCCGCCCGCTCGCGCCGCCAGATCCTCGATGCCCCGGATCCCCAGTGGATTCCCCTTCTTGACCATGATGCCCTGGGTGCGGCCGACGCCCTTGACCAGAATGATCCCGCTGCCAAACTGCTTTCGCAGGATCGGAAGATTGTAGGTGCCGGTCTCTTCATCCAGCAGATGCGTCGGCGCGATGTGGCATTCCCCCCGTTTCAGCGCCATCAGACCGCCCATGCTGCCGACATGGGTGCTGGAGAGAAAGGTCCCCGGATAAAGATTCGGCATCAGATCCGCCATCACATCCAGGATCAGATCGTGACTGCCGATGACCACCGCGGTGCGCTCCACTTCCTTCAGATTGCGATAGAGGCGGATCCGGACGGGTTCTCCCGCTTCGACGCCCTCGCTTTCCTGGGGGATGACGCAGAATCCATCCGCCCGTACCAGGGACATGGCCGCGCCGGCGCCCCTGGCCAGCGGTGCCGCTACAAACCGGCCTCCGACCTTGCCGACCTTGACCCGGACATACTCCCGGTGTTTCAGACTGCTGACCAGCCGCCGCGAGATCACCGCATCAATGGCTGCGTCGTCCGATGACCGATCCGCCGCCTCCGCCGCCGAAGCCGCCGCCTTCTCTGTAAGGCTCCGGGCTGCCATTTCCCCGGCCGCCGGCCGTCCAGCCATCTGCCGGCCCGCCATCCGCTCGATCAGCGGCCGCACAAAGGTGTCGAAGCCGATGTAGGCAGAAACCGGATAGCCGGGCAGACCGATGACCGGCTTTCCTTCAGCGATGGCCAGAATCACCGGCTTTCCGGGCTTGATCGCAACCCCGTGAACGATCACCTTGCCCAGCTCCCGCAGCACATGAACGGTATAGTCGTCCCGTCCCGCGGAGGATCCGGCATTGACGATCACCATGTCATGGTCTTTCACGGCCTGCCGCACGGCATCCCGGATCACTTCGTAGCTGTCCTTCAGCACCGGGTAGCGGCATCCGATGCCTCCGGCTTCTGTCACCATGTTTTCGAACATGCGGGAATTGGACTCGATGATCGCGCCGCCCGCGATCAGAGTATCGGTATCCGGGGAGGCGCCGTTCAGTTCCTCCGGCTCCACGATCTCATCTCCGGTGGGAAAGACCGCGACCTTCGGACGGCGGATGACCCGGATCTCTGTGATCCCCGCGGAAAGAAGCACGCCGATATCGATGGCCTGGATCCGGTGTTTCCCCGGAAGGATCATCTCTCCGGCGACAATATCCTCTCCCACCGGGCGGATGTGCTGCCACGGAGCCGCGCTGGCCGTGATGCGCACCCTGGCGGGAGCATCGGGCCGAGTCGGAGCACCAGACCGGGCGGGAGCATCGGGCTGAATCAGAGCATCCGCCTCCGCCGGCGCTGCCGCCGGATCCTCCGGCTCCAGCTCCACGACGTCCTCTGCCATGATCACCGCATCGTAAGGCGCGTGGACCGGATCGCCCGTATCCACCACGACAAAATCCTCTCCCTCGGTCAGAACCAGCGGCGCGGTCTGCATCGCTCCTTCGGTGCGGGACGCGATCACCGCAATGCCATCCATCGCGCTGGCATTGAACAGGGGAGAACTGACCTTCGCGTAGATCGCTTCCTTCGTGATCCGATGGAGCGCATCCTTCACCGGGATCGTTTCATACTGCGGTTCACACAGTCCTTCCAGGGCTTCCATGTACCGGCGGATCGCTTCCTCCACCGGCACGGTATCCAGATATAAGTTTCTTTTTCCCATCGATTCCTCTCCTGCTACAGCGGGATCACTTCCACCGTTTCTCCTTTTTTCAGTCCTTCTTTATCCGCCGGAATCATCACGTAGCCGTCGGCCTTCGACAGGACGCCGATCAACCCGGAAGCTCCCAGCAGGGGCCGGGCAAGATCATCGGGCGCAGGTCCGGTAGCTGCGGTATCCGCCGGAATCAGCTGCACCATCTGGCAGACCGTCCGGCCGCTTCCCCCCGGCACGTTGACCTCCATCCGGGCGAAGCGGCCGCGGGGGGGACAAACCCCCATCTTCTTCCGGAGCAGCCACAGCACCAGCAGATCAAACACCATCATGGCCGCGGCCGGATGTCCCGGGAGCCCGACCAGAAGCGTTCCCCTCGGCTCATCAAACCCCAGGATCGTCGGCTTTCCCGGTTTGATCCGGATCCCATGGGTAAACACCCCCGGCGATGCCAGCGCGTCGATGGTCTGTGCCGTATAATCCGCCCGGCCTTTGCTGCTGCCGCCGCTTAAGACCACGATGTCGCTGTCTGCCGTCGCACCGGAAACTGCCTCCCGCAGCACCTGCGCATCGTCCGCAAGCCGCGCCATCCGGCGGACGGGGATCTGCCACCTTCCGCACTGGGCCGCAATGCCGTAGGTGTTAATATCATAAACCTGTCCGGGCTGTTTCGCCTCCCCCGGATCCACCAGCTCGTTTCCGGTGGACAGAATCGTGATGGAGGGCATCTCATATACGGACACCTGCCGCAGGCCGACCGAAGCCAGCACCCCGATGTCTGCCGGAGCAAGCCGCCTCCCTGCCTCCAGCAGCACCTCCCCGGCCCGGGCATCCTCGCCGGTCTGAATGACATTCCTTCCCGGGCTCACCGCGCTGTAGACCGCGATGGTCGCCGCATCGAAGCTTTCCGCATGCTCCACCATGACCATGGCGTCCGCGCCCTCCGGCAGCATCCCTCCGGTGGGCACGTACATGCATTCCCCGGCAGAGATCTCTCCCGGCGCAGGATGACCAATGCTTACCTCGCCGCGCACCTCCAGAAAACAGGGGATGCTTTCCCCCGCGCCCTGGGTATCCTTCGCCCGCACCGCGTATCCATCCACCGTGGATTTCCTGAAGTCGGGCACATCAAGACCGGCCCGCACCGGCCGGGCCAGAACCCTGCCGCAAGCCTCCTCGATCGCGACATCCTCTGCCCGCAGTTCCAGCCTTTGGGCGGCGTGAAGCAGCTTCTGCCGCGCCTGCTCCAGGGTATCCGTCTCCAGAAACTTCATGTTACCTCCTCTGCTCCCATTCCGTCGCCTTCTCCTCGATCCGATCCGCCAGCGCGCTGATTTCCCGCGTGGCGTCGATCACCGGAAGGCCGTCGTACTCCGTCAGTTCCCCGGCAATGATCCCGGAAAACGCGATCGTGTTTTCATCCCGGCGCCGGTTCAGATCCTCCGTCGTCTTCCCGGTCACGATGTTTGCGATGGGCAGTCCCGTATCCCCCTCCGTCACCAGAAAATCCTCGTTATACAGATCCAGCAGATCCCGCACCTCGACCCGCCTCTGGAAGAGCACGTCGGTTTCGCGAAGTCCGGAAATGATCACCGTGGACGCGCCAGCCTTTGCATGACGCCAGCTGTCGGTGTTCTCCTGATCCATGGCGAACCCCTCAAAGTGCGTGTCCTTGGAACTGCCCACTGAATACCCCCGGCGGCACAGCTCCTCGATGATCCGCACGCAGGTGGTGGTTTTGCCGGTTTTCTTGAAACCCTTCACGGTAATGATCTTCATTCCTCCAGCCTCCCTACAGCCCGACGTACTCGGCGTACACCGCCTTCGCCTTGGCTTCCTCGGAAGTCCCGGAGACGATGGCCCGCCCGTCGGCAAACAGCTTGATCCCGTAGGCCCCGGTATCCAGATCCACCGTGAACCGCTTTCGCGTTACCTTCCCGCAGGACTCCCAGCGAGCGGCGATCTCATCAAAATCCACCGCTGCTGCCTGCGCCGGCACGATCTGCACTGCGTCCCTTCCGCAAAGGCTGGCGCTCTGGCTTCCGCTGACCTTGCCGTAATACTGATATTCGCCGCGGCCGCAGACCGGACAGTCCGGATTCTTCGTCACCTCCAGCGCGTCGAACTCGTTGTTCCAGAGATCAAAGGCCAGGAGCGTGCGCCGCACATCCGGGGAGCCGGTCAGAATCTTGATCGCTTCCGTGCACTGAATGGAGGCTACGATGGAGGTCAGCGTGCCCAGCACTCCCGCCGTCGCGCAGGTCTCTCCGTCCGGGACCTGCTCGTCGAACATACAGTGATAGCAGGGCGCATCCCCGCCGGGCAGAACATTCATGGTCATCCCGTAGGATGCCAGCGCGCCGCCGTAGATCCAGGGCTTGCCCAGTGCGTGACAGGCTTCATTGATGAGCAGCCGGATCTCCACGTTGTCGGTGGCGTCGATGACCAGATCCACATCCTCGATCAGCCCTGTGATGTTGCCGCTGTTCACATCGGCAATGACCGGCTCGATGGTGATCTCTGAATTGATCTGTCCCAGAAGCTCCGCTGCCGCTGCCGCCTTCGGGGTCTGCTCCCGGGCATCCTGCTCCCGGTAGAGCATCTGCCGCTGCAGGTTGGACAGCTCCACGTAGTCCCGGTCGATGATCCGCAGAAATCCGATGCCGGCCCGCGCCAGCAGATTGGCCGAAGCGCTGCCCAGCGCCCCCAGGCCGATGACACACACGCGGCTTGCCAGCAGCTTCTGCTGGCCCTCCGCTCCGATTCCGAAAAACGCTTCCTGTCTGGAATACCGTTCCATAGTCTCCCTCCCGGCCGCAGGCCTGCGGCCGTTTCCTGATAGCGCGAAGGAGCCCCGAATGCGGGCTCCTCCTCACGAATTGCATGATGATGTACGGTCTACTTCTCTTTGATCTCGATCGTAACGTCCATCCCTTCTTCATATCCCTTCAGTGTCTTCACCAGACCCAGGACCGTCTCCTGAATGATGGCCTCGACGAAGGGAACCATCGGCACATCCTCGCCGTTGAATTTCAAAACAAGATCCTTCTCTCCCGCTTCTTTCATGTTTCTGTTTATCCTTTCTGCTCCCGCGGCCCGCCGGGCCCGGTCGCTCAGCCTCCCGATACCTGGGACCAGGCCTTCAGCTCGTCGCCTTCCTCCAGCCGGTCGTAGATCATGCAGCGCATGCCGTTTCGCACGACGAATCCGAACCGGGGAATCTCCCGGTAATTCATGCCGATGCACTGCAGCGCCTCATCGCAGGTGCAGCCGTCCGGCACCTCGACGATGCGGTACTCCTCGCCGGGCATGTATTTTTTCAGCGTGCCGCGCATGGTGATTTTGATCTTCATGTTCCGTAGCCCTCCCGGCTATAGTGTATCACAGATTTTCCTTCCCAAAAAGCAGGAAGTGCCCCGGCGCCGGCCGGGGCACGAATGAATTGCCGTTTACAGTTCGTCGAGCATCGTCTGCGGCAGGCATCCGTTCTCATCCCAGCCCATGATCTCATAGTACTGGCTGAGCATATCCTGGAAGCCCTCCTCGGTCATGACCTGGCCGTCCGCCGGGCCGCCCTTCAGCGGATCCTTGAACAGCCGCTGCGGAACCACGTCGTGCTCACGGGTGAATCCTTCTCTCTGGTTGAAGGCGCGTCCGATGTTCAGGACTCTGCGTCCGACGGTGCTCATATCCTCTTCGGTCCATTCCTTGCCGGTGATCAGGGTCAGCAGCTCTGCCATGATGGCGTAGTCCACCGATCCCCAGAGGTCGCACAGGCAGCAGGAGAACTTGATGGCGTTGAACTCGCCCAGATCGTACAGGACCTGTCCCTTGCCCTCGTGGGTGTACGGCGGGCAGGATGCCTCGAAGACTTCCTCGTTCGCCGTGTAGGAACGCATGTGGCAGGCACCCCGGTCGGATACCGCATAGGATGCCGCCATGCCGAAGCTGCCGCGGGGTTCGTACTGCGGGAACTCCAGACCCTTCGAATGCATCGCGAAGTCCGTACCGCCCCACTTCTCGGAAGCGACCTTGACGCCGTCCGCCAGCTCCGCGCCTTCGCCGCGGCGGTAAGCCATATCCTTAATGATCTGAATCATTTCCTCTTCGTTGCCGAAGTGAACGCCGAAATCGTGAATGCCCTTCTCCGCCATCTCCATCGCCCAGGCGACGGTAACGCCGGTGCTGATGGAGTCCATGCCCAGATCATCGACGACCTGGTTGTAGCGGACGTTGTGCTCGATGCTGACGATGTCGCACTGCGGGCCGGAGGCCGCTGTGGTCTCGTATTCCGGACCTTCGCAGATCGCATCCCCAACGCGCATGAAGTTGCCGCAGCCGAGGCCGCAGGAACCGCAGCCCCGCTTGCCCAGACGGTATTTCTTCATGACAGCGCCGTTGTATTTATCCCAGTTGACGTCGGTCGCAGCGCTGAAGTTGTGCGCCGGCAGGATGCCGCCGTCGTTGCAGGCCTCGAGGAACGCGTAGGTACCTTCGTCGAACACGTACTCGTTGTCCTCGGACAGGCAGTTCTCGTGGAAGATCTCCAGGATCCGGTCGGTGGCTTCCTTGATGTTCGGAAGCTTCAGACCCTTGGTCCCCTTGATCAGGATGGCCTTGAGCTTCTTGCTGCCCATGACGGCGCCGATGCCGCCGCGGCCGGCCTGACGGTAGTAGTCGCTGTTGATGCAGGAGATGAAGTTCAGGTTCTCTCCTGCCGGACCGATGGACAGCACGCTGTACTCCGTACCGTATTCATCGATCAGGATCTTCTCCGCTTCATGGGAGGTCTTGCCCCACAGATGATCCGCATCGTGAAAGGTGATCTCGTCGTCCTCGATCACGATGTAGGAGGGCTTATCCATCTGTCCCTCGAATACGACTATGTCGTATCCGGCAAACTTCAGCCGGATGCCGGCGTGACCGCCGATGGAGCAGTCGTTCATGGTCCCCGTCGCCGGAGACTTGGCCGCTACGGACAGCTTGCCGGAGCACGGGATCGGTGTTCCGGTCATCGGTCCGGTGGTCAGATACAGGTTGTTCTCGGGTCCCAGCGGGTCGATTCCCGGCTTCATGTCCTCGTACATGTAACGGATGGCCAGGCCCTTGGATCCGACGTATTTCTCAGCGAACTCCATGTTCAGGGGTTCGGTTCTGGTTGTTCTGTTCGTACAGTCGATGCGCAGCACCTTGTCCTGATATGCGCTCATTCTTTCTGTCACAGCAGTCACCTCCTATTCAAACGTCAGGGCGCCGTGCGGGCACGCCTTGACACAGTTCGGATCGCCTTCGCAGGTGTCGCAGATGTACGCCATTTTATCGCGGATCCGCACGACATGCTTCGGGCACTTCTTCGCGCAGAGGCCGCAGCCTTTGCACTTCTCGGCATCCACGTGGATCCAGCCGTTGTCCATGTCGATCGCATCGAAGGGGCACGCCTTCATGCACATGCCGCAGAGGATGCAGTAGTCGTCGATGTACTTCAGAGATCCGTCATCGTAGCATGTCTCGATGGCCAGTCTCGCCTTCGAGGGATTGTATTCCCCCTCCTTATAGGCGGAGCAGACCTGCGAACACAGCTGGCACCCGATGCAGAGTGCTTTCTTGAATTTCAACCGTTTTGTCGCCATAGTTCCATCTCCCTTAATTTACATATAAATCCTTTTGCATGTTTCTGGGCCTTCGCCGGCAAACAAAAAAGCAAAGGCAAACCAGACGGTCTCCTTTGCGCAATGGCGGGCTCCGGGATCGCTCCCGAAACCTATCGCTCTAACCGGCACGCCCCGCGTGTCGAGAAAGAGTCGGAGTCTTCTTACGTTATTATATGGCATCGCCGGGGCAATTGCAATGGATTTTTATGCAAAGGCTGGAGCCTTGATGGCTCCTGGTTGCTGTTCACACATCGCCTGCGAGATGCAATGACTTGCCCGATTCCGTCCAATAGCAACGACATTACAAGCACTTTTGATGCTTGCGGATCGAAAACTCGTATATCTTAGAATGCTTTCGGGACAAATCCTCGATTTCAAACATCAGCCAATGGGATTTGTCCCGATAATCTATATTTTATGAGTTCGATTGGACCGAGACAGAGCATACGGATCGAACTGGCGAAATAAATGCGGCATTTCGTTCCGTCATCATCAAAACAGCTAAATTTTGCTTTCGTTTCGTACCACCCACGCCTGAGCCTGGCGACCGTCTGAAAAGTAACGTCTCCTGCTTCTATCTGCACTGTAGTTTTTCCTTTGATCTGACCTGCTGATCAGTACTCTCCGGGATTGCAGGGGGTATATCGGTGTGTTACTGTAATCTGAGTCCATCCAGCTTTTTCAAATCAGTAAATTCTTGACATTTCACTGAACAACATCCCTTAAACGCATCATTTGTTCAGTGCTCCCAGCCTTTTCGAGCGGCGCACCCACGCCCGGGGAGGGGGTGTGCTGGTAAATGAGACTTACGCCGGATACGAACATCCTCGCTGTCACTCAATCTCCAGCCTCTGCACCATCCTGACCCAGTAGGCGGAGTCGGACTCGGGGATGATGATCCGCAGGGGGGCGTCTTCCTCGCCGAGGGGCGCTCCGTCGATACCGAAGGCCAGAATGATGTCGTTGCTCTCCAGCACCCGGCGGTCCAGTTTGGCGTCGTACTCATCCCGGGCAAAGACCCGGACGCTGTCGATCTGCTCCTGGGACATGCCAAACTGACGGAGCACCGTGTCCAGCGTCGGCCCGGTGGCCCGGACCTTGCCGATCTTGTCGCTGGTGCTCTCGGTCTTCACGGTGACGCAGTCCATTTCCTTCAGATCAGCGACGGTCAGGGTGATGTCGTCATCGGTGATGCCGGTCAGTGTGATCGTTTCATCCGCGTATCCGGAGATATCGATGTCGTCCGCCCCGCAGCCGCTCATGCAAAGGCTGGCGAATCCCAGGATCAGCGCCAGCGCGGCCGCAGCAAAGCCTGCGCCGGCCCGCCTCTTCCGGGCCGGCTTTTGATTACTCTTCCACCACATAGTACTTCCCCGTCTTCGGATCCTGGTAGACCCGGCCCATATCCTTCAGATCCTCGGTGACCGCCGCGTCCTCCTCGACGGTGTCTCCGATGTTTTCCACCTCGTAGCGCACGTCCTGGTGCGTGATCTCCCCGGTCTCACTGACGTTCACATTCCAGCTGATGATCAGCGCCAGCAGCAGCCCGCAGGCAAACACCAGCATGGCATCCGCCATGTTGCCCACGCCCTCCATCGGGCTGAAGTCCTCGGATAGCTCCTTCATCCGGAAGTTCTTGTTTCCCGCGTCCATCCTCATTGCTGCCCCACCTCCTGCCGGACATCCTGCGCCGCCTTCTGCTGCTGCAGCTGCCGGTAGATCTTCTTTCGCTCCGCCGCCTGCACGTTCAGGATGGTCTCCATGATCGTCTGCGTCCAGGACATATACTGCTCGTACCAGCCTTTGCGAATGCCGGAGATGAAGTAGGACACCGCGCCGCTGACCAGGCCGGCGATGGTGGTATCAAAAGCGATCATCAGCGAATCGGACAGGGTCTTCGTGTCCCCCTGCCCCAGGGCGATCAGACCCGGGCCCAGCGGAATCAGCGTTCCCATCAGGCCGAACATGGGCGCGATCCTGGCCACCAGATCCGTCACCTTGACGATGCGCCGGTAACGGTACTCCTCATCCGCCGCCATCTGCCGTGCCAGGGCTTCCCGCAGATCATCGGGCAGCGTTGTCCGCTTCACCACTTCCTGGTACGCCTTCTTCTGCCGGGGGAGCATACCGCTGTCATCAATGATCTTCTCCACATCCCGGATGCTCTTGCCGTGGAGGCTATCCACCAGCTCGGGGATGCTGACCTTGAGAGCCCGCCGCTCCGTCAGCGCCTCCACGATAAATCCCCCCAGCATGACGATGGTCAGCAGGATCAGCAGCAGCAGTATGATGACCGTCGGGATCTGCAAGGATCCTGCGACTACCCGCAATGTATCGATTACTACGCTTGACATGTGAACTCCTTCCTGATGTTACGGCCGGTGTTTCCAGCCTTTGATGATCTGTCGGAACCGGCGGAACCGAATGAATCCGCCCGCGCCCGCCGCCGCGATAGCAGTACCTGCCGCGCCCGCCGCCGTGCCCGGCGAATAGTCCCGCTGCTTTTCCAGCGATGCTGTGTCCTCCGTCATCGCCCGCTCCTCGGCGGTCTCCGGCGGCTCTTCACTGATCTGTCCTCCCAGACTGATCTCCCGCAGCTGCACCGTGGACCGCGTCTGCTCCGAAAACGATGCCTTCTGGCTCGCCCTGGTCTGCGCGTCCTGCTCCCGGGTGGCCTTCATCGTCTGCCGGGCAGCCCGGGTCGTTTTTTTTGTCGCCTCCGGCTTCGGCTCCTTCTTCTTCGGCTCTCCGGTCCCGTTGATGGTGACCGAAGCGCTCATGCCGTTCTCCGCAGTGACCGTGATGGTGACCTTGCCCGCCTTGAGAATGGTCACGTTGCCCTCCGAATCGACTGTGGCAACCGAGGGATCGCTGGACTTCCACCGAAGCTTTCCCAGCGTCCGGCCGAATTCATCCGCAAACAGCTGATCCCCGTCGATATAGATCTGCAGCTTCGTCACGCTGCCCACCTTCAGATCGGAGCCGGCCGGATCGATCCCGATACCGGTGACCGGCGAGCCGCTTAAGGTCACATCGATGCCGTAAATGCTGTGCACCGAGTCCATCGAGGAAACATCCCCGCCGTCCTGGCCCGGCCGCGTCTGCACGCCTTCCGCCAGGGGCGTCTGGCCCATGCAGAACCGGTAGGTCTGCTTCGTTCCCTGGGACAGATCCTCCGCATAAACGCCCGGCGCTTTCGTCGCCCCGAAGGTCAGGGCCAGAATCGACGGAACCTCATAGCCGCCCTCCAGCGCCCCGGGGAGCGGTGTCAGGGTCTTGCCGTCATCGCTTCGCTCATAGGCCGATGACAGATTCGGATAATAGAACCTGCCCCCGAAGCTCAGATGCTGCTGCACCGTAAAGTTGCGGGTGTACCCGTCGGTGGTCCGGAAGGTCACGTTCATGATGGAAGCCGGATCGATCCCGGCGGCCTCAATGATGGTCATCACCTCCGGTCCGCAGGCTGCCATAGACATGACGGTGCCGACGCTGGTCACATTCGAATAGTACCAGGTCTGCGCCCCCATGGCCTCCAGTTCGTCCCGCGTGAAACGGGCCTTCTCCCGGATCAGGTCGCCCCGCTCGCCGAAGTACTGGACCCGTACGCTCAGGTCCTCTCCCGCCGTTTCCGCAAAGGCTGGCTCACCGGTTTGGTGAAACCACAGGCAGGAGGACAGGACCATCAGCACTGCGCACAGGGCTGCCGCGATCCGGGCCGGCTGCCGGCCCCCTCGTCTGTATTTCGTTGTCCTCCTGTCAGTACCCCAGTTCATCCCTCTCAAACGTTCTTCCGTAACAAAGCTGATACAGCGCATCCACATGCTGCTTCAGAGTCTCTTCGTCCAAAAGCTGCGGATGCATGATGTGCATCATGTAATCGATGCCCAGGGTGCTGACCACGCCGGGAAATTCCCAGGAGTCGGCCTCCGCCGGCATCTCGTATATGTGTTTTTCTCTGACTGCGGTGAGCTCCGACCAGGCCGGATCCTGCAGAAGGTCCTCCGCCGTATAGACCGCGCTCTCGCTGTTGGTAATGAAGATATAATCCGGATCCCAGGCGAAGATCTGCTCGGTTCCGGCGGTCGGCCACAGCTCCGTGGCTTTCAGGTCCGCCGCGCAGTTGACGGCCCCGGCCCGCTCCAGCATTTCCCCCTGCAGCATGGATCCGTCAGCCACCTTGCCGATGGAGGTCCCCATGACGATGGCCGTCGGTTTATCCGCATCGTCTATCTGCGATACAAGATCCTCCGATGCCCGGATCTGCCCGTTGTAGTAATCGATCAGCTCCGCCGCCTTGTCCTCCGCGCCGCAAACCTTGCCCAGAAGATCCAGCGCGCAGACCATGTCCTCCGGAGTCTCCACTTCGATGCCCACCGAAGGGATCCCGATCTCGCTGACCGCCTCCAGCGTCTGCACATCCGAAGCCTTATGGACGAACAGGTCCGGACCCAGCTGGGCCAGGGCTTCGATGTCCGCTACCCCCTTGCCCACGTCCGCGCAGTCCGCCAGGGAGGGCTGCAGCTGCTCCAGGAAGGGCTCGCTCTTGCCGATGCCCTTGATCTTATCCCCCTGATCCAGACTGAGCAGGAACCGGATCACCACCCGGTAACACAGGGCGATGGACTGGGGATCTTTCTTCACGGTGACCTCCCGTCCCGCCTGATCCACCACGGTCAGTTCCTCTTTGGTCTCGGATACCACCGTACCCGCCGGATCGCCGTTTTCAGAAACCGCCGGGCTGCCGGGATCCGGACCGGCACTACCGCCTCCGCCTGCGCCGCATCCGGCGAAACAGATCAGGCAGCCGGTCAGAAGAAGGGCCGCCAAAAGCGCCGTCATGATCCGCGTCCGCCGGGACAGGCCGGAGCCGCCGAGCATTTTTTCCCGGTTTATTGACTGTTTTATTGACTCCACGATTCCGCTCCTTCCAGACCCGGCACCAGGCAGGCCCTGCGGCCCAGCTTTTCGATCCATGTCAGATAGAGATCGATGCCGTAGATCTCCCGCAGATTCTCCTCGGTGATGATCTGCCGGCTGTCTCCCTGGATGATCCTCCCGTCCCGGCTGACGATGGCTGCCTGATCTGCCAGCAGCAGCGCGTGGTCCGGGTTGTGGGTGGTGATGATCACCGAAAAGCCTTCCGCCGCCATCTGACGGATCCGCATCAGCACCCGGTGCTGGTTGCCGTAGTCCAGATGGGCCGTGGGTTCATCAAAGAGGACCGCTTTCGGCTGCTGCACGATGGCCCGGGCGATCAGCACCTGCTGCCGCTCCCCGCCGCTGATGTTCCGGTAGGATTTCTCCGCCAGGTGTCCGATTCCCATGCTCTCCAGCACCGCAAGGCTTGCCGCCTCATCTGCCGCCTTAGGGCGGCCGAAGACACCCATCTGGGGCGAACGACCCATCAGCACGAAGTCCAGGACCCGGTAGTCAAAGGCCGGGGTATGCAGCTGGGGTACGTAGCCCACGAGGCGGGCGATGTCCTTCTCCTTCATCTGCTCCAGGGGCTCCCCGCACAGGCGGATCTGTCCGCTCTGGGGTCTCAGCAGGCCCGCCATGCAGTTCAGCAGCGTGGTCTTGCCCGCTCCGTTGGGGCCCAGGATGCAGAGGATCTGCCCTTCCCTCAGAGTCAGCTCCGCCTGATCCAGCACCCGCCGGTCCGTCCCGGGATATGAAAATGTCAGTCCTTCAATCTCGTATATCATCTCAGATTCATCCTCTGCCGGTACAGCAGCCACGCGAAAAACGGTGCTCCGATGATCCCGGTCAGAATGCTCACCGGCATCTCCGCCGGACCGATGATCCTGGTCACCGTATCCACCAGGAGCATGAAGATCCCGCCGATCAGGATCGCCGCCGGAAGGAGCCTTCGGTTATCGGATCCCACCAGCATCCGTCCGAAATGGGGGATCACCAGACCTACCCAGCCGATGGTGCCGCAGATGCACACCGCTCCCGCCGTCAGGACGGTGGAGCATACGATGCAGACGCCCCGCAGCAGGGAGACGTTCGCCCCCAGACTCCGGGCCTCCTGCTCCCCCAGGGAGAGCACGTTGATCCACCAGGCCAGACCCAGGAGCACGATCCCGGCGGCGATGCTCAGCGGGAGCACGCTCAGGATCGAATGGGCATCCACATAGGCGAAGCTGCCCAGCTGCCAGTAGGTGATGGCCGCCAGCTGGGTCTGGGGATCGGCGATGTATTTGATGAAGCCCAGGATCGATGTCATGGCGCCGCTGACGATGATGCCCGCCAGCACCAGCATGATGTTGGAGTCGCTGCGCAAAAGCCTTGGGATGGACACCGTCAGCGTGACCGCCAGGATGCCCCCCGCAAAGGCGAACACCTGCACGAAGGCCGAGCTCAGGGACAGCAGGATCGCGATGGCTGCTCCGATGCATGCTCCCGAGGATACCCCCAGGAAATCCGGTGACACCAGCGGGTTTTTGAATATCCCCTGATAGACGGCCCCCGAAAGCGCCAGCGCCGCGCCGACAAGAACGGTCGCGCAGGTCCGGGGAAAACGCACGCCCATCAGCAGCTTCTCGTCCATCCCTTCCCAGGTCGGGGCAAGGTGCAGGAGCCTGCCGAACAGGATGCGCAGGCATTCCCCCGGCGCCAGGGAGTATTTCCCCACGCAAAGGCAGGCCAGCATCAGTGCCAGAAGCACTGCCAGCAGCGCCAGATTGACCGGCCAGGCGCGGAATTTGTGTTGTTTCGACGGCGTTTCTCTGTTCATCTCGTTGGTATTCAAACAATAAAAATCCAGTATGATTATACCCGATTTGTCCGGCGGCTTCAATACGAGGAGGATCGGCACTGCCGATCCTCCTCTTCTGTCTGGGTTACTTCTTTGCCTTGATTTTCTTCTTTGCCGAGAACTTGCCGTATACCTTCACCATCTTTCCGGTCGGGTCTTTTACCAGCCGGTACGGACGGATCTTGTAGTAATACTTTTTCTTGGCCTTCAGCTTCTTGTTTGTGATCTTCACCTTGCTTGCCTTGGTGATGGTCTTCACCAGCTTATACTTGCCGTTTTTCTTTGTCGACCGATAGATCTCATAACCGTCCGCATTCTTCACTTTTTTCCAGGACAGCTTCGCTTTCTTGCCCTTCTTGGCCTTGACCTTGAAGCGTTTGACGGTCATCATCTTCGCTTTCGCTGCCCTGACCGCTGCCTTATAGGCTTTCTGGGCCGACGCGGTTTGCTGCGCTGCCGCCTTTTCTTCGGCTGCCCTGGAGGCCGCCGCCGCCTTCGCATCCGCTGCTGCCTTCTCAGCCACGAGCGTATCGAAGGATGTCTTCGCCTGGCTCACGACCGCATCGATTCCCTCTGCGTCCTTCGCGCCGGTAATCGCCAGAACTGCATCCAGCGCTGCCTGCGTTGCTGCCGCCGGATCCATCTGATCCTTGTTCTCATTCAGATAATCCATGACGGACTGGATTGCCTCGGACTTCTTCTCGGCCAGAGCCTTTTCCTCGGCCGCCGCCTTCGCATCCGCTTCCCGGCTCAGGGTATCCGCCGCGATGTCATCGATGCTCTGGACCGCCTCGGCTGCAATGGGCGCAACGTTTTCGATCTTGCCGATCTCATCGATTCTGGATTTCGCCGCCGCTGCCGTCTTGTCGATTCTGTCTTCCGCGGTCTTCTTCGCGTCCTTATCGGTCATATCCTTCAGGCTGTCTTTCGCTGCTTTTGCCGCGGCATCGATCGCATCGGCAGCATCTGCCTTCGCTTCTGCCAGTTCCTGCGCTTTCTGCTCGGAGGTCTTGATCTGATCGATCGCTTCCTTTCCTGCAGCCAGGGCATCCTCCACCTTGCTCAGGGTATCCGCCGCGCGGATCGCGAACACTGCATCTGCGATGGCTTCTGCGAGATCCGCCTGCTCCGGCTTGTCGTAATCCGCCGGATCCGCATAGCTCTCGATCTCTCCGGCAGCCGCATCCTGCGCCAGCTCCACCTCGGTAGGCAGATCGACGCGGATTTCCTTGACAACGCTGATCCAGCGTTCTTTATTGGCATCCTCAGAATCCGAAGGTCCGATGACCAGGGTCAGATCCAGCTTGGAGTTCTCGCTGGAACTCCATGCAATGATCGGCTCATTGCCGTCCTGATCTTTCACGTTGATCTCGTCGATCCCGTATTTCGTCTCCTGCCCGTCGGTCGTGATGACCGTGAAGGAGCTGGCCTCTTCGTTCAGACCGTGCACCTCAAACAGGGTCTTCAGGGATACTCCCTGGAATTCGGTCTCACCGCTGCCGCCCTGCGCGTCCTTCCATTTGTAGGCTGCATCCGTGAAATGACCTTTGATGCCTTCGGCATTTTTCAGTGACTTCACATTGAAGAAGCCATTCTTCAGGACGCCGTCGCCCTCAACGATGAAATCCGCCGTTTCTCTTGTCTTATCCCCGAGCACTTCCTTTTTCTCGATGTCTTCGATCGCTGCCGCACTGGCGGATTTCGCCGCCGTGATCGCCGCAGAACTCTTCGCGCTCTTGATGGTCGCCTTCGCGGTCTTTGTCAGGGCGATGATCTGCGCCTTGTTCTCTGCGCTGTAATCCGCCAGATCGACACTGCCAACGATCTCATCGATCGCCTCATACTGCTCTGCTTCGATTGCGGTGGGCATATCGACCCGGATCTCAACGACGTTCTTCAGCCAGCTTCCCTTGTTGCTCTCGCTGCGATCCATCTGTCCCAGGACGAGCTTCGGATCGATCTTCGTATTGTCCGGATCTTCATCCGACTGCCATGCGATCATCGGTTTATTACCGTCCAGATCCACCGCTTCGATCTCATCCAGATCCAGTTGTTTCTCCTTGCCGTCCTCCGTAATGACGGTAATGTATCTTACCTCGTCCTTGATTCCGACAACATCCTTCAGAAGGTTATCGAGGCAGACGCCCTGGAAGTCATTGTGACCGACGCTGCCGGATTTGTTCATCCAGCGGTAGGTCGCATCGACCTTCTTCACGCCTTCCGCGTTCTTCAGAGATTTCACCGAGAAATATCCGTTCTTGCTGACGCCTCTTCCGTCCACGACAAGAGCCGCGGAATCAACCGACTCTCCTCCGACGGATTCCTTATCGGATGCCGGTTCGTCTCCCAGTACCTGCAGACCGCCGGCGGATCCGACGTAGGCCGTTCCGTCGTTCATGAAGCCGATATAGTAAATGTTGTTTCTGTTGGCGCTGCTCCAGGAGCCGGTCTCCTTCGCGTACTGGGCATCCACATCGAATTTGCCTTCGTTCAGCTTCGGATTGGAGACCTTGAGCACACCGTCCGCGGAAGTTCCGAACCAAAGGGATCCCTCGTTATCCACCGCGACGACCCGCACCTCGGTGGTGGCGCTTCCATCCAGGTAATCTCCCAGAACTTCATCGCCCGTGTACTTCGTCGGTGTTCCCGTTCCGTTCTTCAGCTTCCAGATCGTACCGCCTTCGTTCTCCTGCAGATTGGTTCCGCTGGCAACGACCCAGACGGTTTTCTTCTGGTCGATGGCGATGCTGCGCACCCATACCTGGGCCAGCTTGCTGGTCGATCCATCGGCTGTCATTTCACCGGTCACGACGTTCTTCTCACTGACAACGCCGTTCTTATCGATATGGCAGAAGCCGCCGGTGTACGGATCTGCTTCGGTTCCCGCGCCGTCCGGATAGAATCCGAGCCATGCGCCTCCCTCACCATCCAGTGTGATCGTATTGATGGAGGTCGCCGGGAAATCCTTGTCTGCCTTGCTGTAGGTCGTCCATGTATCCGCCTGCGGATCATAAATGGTCAGTCCTCCGAAGGAGCCGAACCAGACTTTGCCGTCCGTATCCACCTTGATGGCCTGTACGTAATTGTCCGCGATGGTTGCCGGGCTGTCCTCCGCTGTATACTGGGTAACGTTACCGTCCTTGATGTACAGCACGCCCTGATTCCCGGAAGGATCGGTGTAGCTGGCGTTCTGGCTGACCCAGATGCCGCCGTCCGCATCCGCTGCCGCTCCGGAAGTGAAGTCGGTCTTCAGCGCCGGATCGCTTTTCGTATTCAGCACGCGGAAGGATCTGTTTCCGGCATCCTTGCAGAACAGCCCGCCGCCGTAGGTTCCGACCCACAGGGTGTTGTCCGGATCCAGAGCCGCGGAGCGCACGCTGGATGTGGCGTATTCCTTAAACTTCGTCACCTCCGGCAGCTCCAGGGTGATCCCGCTGATGTTGGTGCAGCGGTTGCGCCAGTCAGTCGTCGGTTCATTGCCCTGTGCCTCATTGTAATTTCGATAGATCCGGATCGTTGAAACCGTTGCCTGTTCTGTTTTGTCCGCGTCCGCGATGGCTTCCCAGGCATTCGTTTCACTGTTCCAGACCTGATGCGCTACAAAGTAATTCTGCTTCGCCGCATCCTTCAAAGTGATCCCCTTATAGGAACCTTCCGTTTCTTCATATCCGTCGGTGGCGTTCAGCGTGATCTTCGTGTTCTCCAGTTCAACGCCCTGTGCAGCAAGCAAAGTCTGCAGGGAAACACCCTTGACCTTATCTGTGCCCTTCTTGTATGTATAGGTCGCTTCCGCCTGACCGATCTTATCGCCTGCCGCATTCGTCAGTTTCGAGATGTCCTCCGCAGAAAGCTCCACATCCTTGTCCGACAGGCCTTTGATTACGAAGCCCTTGGTTCCTTCTGCCGGAGCGCTCTCGCCGACGGTGACCCTGATCTTCTTCACATACGTCAGAGAAGCTCCCTGATTATTATGCGTTACCAGCCGGATCGGTCCGCCGTTGTTGCCGGCCGTCGCATCGTAGCCCTCTCCATTGGGATAGGTCTTGTCCCCGATGACCAGCGGCGCACCGTTCACCCCGTAGGCCAGGATGATCGGAACATAGGTCTCCCCGTCCTTGACGCCGTCCCGCAGCGCATCCATCCCGAAGATCGACCGCAGTTCCTTGCTGAATCCGTCCGCTGCCGTCACATCGATCTTGATCGGATCGTCGATCCCATCGACGCTGCCGGCTTCCTGCTTCACGAATTTCCAGAAGTTGATGCCTTCCCAGGTGTCCTCCTGGGTCGTCTTCGCCTTCATCTGTTCGATGAGGGAGGTCTGTTCCTCAATGTCCCCTACGGTATAGTCCTTGTTGAACAGTTCCTTTCCTTCTTTGTCTACGACCTGCAGGTTGACCGTTTCCGTCAGGTACTGTTTGTAGATCTCGCTGACGTTATGGTTCCAGCTGGTCATTTCCGATGCGGTGACTGTAATGGACTTGATGTCCTTCACATTCTTGCCGCTGTTGACATCTCCCGTTTCCGTCTGACCGACCACCAGCCGGATCGGGCCGCCGTTATTGGCATAGTCCGCGTCATATCCTTCACTGTCTTTGTCTGTTACCAAAGGCAGGCCGTCCTCTTTGT
The DNA here is from genome assembly GCA_017459895.1 of Bacillota bacterium. Lineage (GTDB taxonomy): Bacteria > Bacillota > Clostridia > Peptostreptococcales > Anaerovoracaceae > Lentihominibacter. Next base: position 134,042 of record JAFUCA010000002.1, read on the forward strand.
CCGCATCGCCAGCCTTTCCGCTGCCGTACGCCAGAATCACCGGAAGACCTTCATCGCCGGTCAGGGTGTTCTTGTATTTGCCGCGGATCTCGGACAGGGCAAACTCCTTTGTCTTGCCGTCGGTCGTCTCGATGATGACCTTGTCCGCGTTGCTCTTGAGTCCGACCGCAGTCGAGGTCAGCAGAGCGTACAGATCGATCCCGCGGTATCTGGCCTGGGATGCCGTCTGTCCTTCACCGCTCTTGAGGATGCTGTAATCTCCGGTAAAGGCCAGCGTCTGCTTGCCCTCCAGCTCAGCGACGGTGAAATTCTTTGCCTCGGTCAGTCTGGTTCCCTCGCCGGAAATGGTGATCGCGTTATTCTGATAGGTATCATACGGTGCTTTCGTATGCGCATACTTATCCGCCGAAAGATGAATGGTGATGGCGTTGATTCCTGTCAGCGTCACCTCCGACAGATCGGCATTGCCGTCGATGGTCGGGAAGGTCAGCTGCAGCGGACCGCCGTTATTCTTGACGGTTACCGAATTCTCGTACTCGGTGCCTTCCGCCAGTGTGACCTTGTCTTCATATCCGTCCGCCGCTTCCTTGGTCGCGACCATCGGAGATCCGTTCTTGCCGTAGGCGAGCACCGGCCGCAGTCCGCTCTTTCCGGTATCGCCGTTGCTTCCGGAAGCCTTGAGAACGTCCTCCAGATTCATGGACACATCCTTTGACCCGTTGCTGAAGGTGATGGTTCCCTTATATCCCGGAATCTCGACCACATCGGTCAGGAAATACTGCAGATCCACACCCTCGTACAGATCGCTGTATACGTTGCCGTTCTTGGTCACGCCATAGAAGTCTTTGATCCTTGCCTTGCCCAGCTGGGTCGCGGTCAGTTTGCCCCCGTAGATCAGATCCTCGAGATCCCCGACGGAGTATTCCCCATCCTTAATGACCGGCGCATCGGCATCCGGCCCGTTCAGGATATTCACCTGCAGCTTGCTGCCCGCCAGCTGCTGATACACGTCTTTGCTGTGATATTTATGGGTGCTATAGTGATACGTGTTGTCACCGACCAGCACCTTATCCAGCAGTTTCGCCTGATTGGATCCATTCGCGTGATTGTACTGTTTCTTTCCGGAGATGATCCGCAGCGGACCGCCGTCATTCTGCAGTCCGGAGAGATAGCCTTCCTGGGAAGCCTTCTCAACGTACGGATAGCCGTTGACACCGTAGGCCACGAGGACCGGATATCCTGTCCGCAGCTTATCCCCGGTGCTGACGTCGTTTCCCTGCCGCAGGTTCTCATTTCCTTCGTATTTGCCGTCGTTCAGGTCGGCGGGGTTTTTCTCATAAAAACCGAAGCTGTCCGGATCCGCCACCTGCCTGGTGGTAAACTTATCCGTCGCGGCGTATCCGTCGGTCGCCGTTGAACTGACGATGGTTTCATTATCTGTTTTGTAGCTTTCCGGAAGCCCGGATCTGAGGAGCAGCTTCCAAAGCTGCACGCCCTCATACTCATTGACGTACCAGTAGGTGGAGTTGGCCAGGCTGTATTCGTCCCGGTAGCCCATTCCGTTGTTGTCCGGCTTGCCGTTTTCGCCGTACTTGACCATATCCTCCAGCTGCTTGACGGTATAGTTCACCTCCCGGCCGATCTTGTCGCCGGTGACAGTCAGAACGTAGTTCGAGATATCCGCCGACTGATACGGATCCTTGTCATGCTTGTATCCGGGGGTGCTTTCCTCCGCGACATAGATGTATGCCATGTTGCCGAAGGTCGTATAATCCGCGTTGGCGTCTCCGGTGATCGCATCCTTGTTATAGACCAGCTTGATGCACCCGTCTTCGTTGCCCAGCGTCTTATCCGCTCCCTCGCCGTTATCGAAGACAAACGGGCGGATGTTCGTGCCGTCACTGGTGGCGGTACCGTAGGCAACCATGATCGGCGTATCGGTCTTGCTCGCCTCCTCCACCTGTTTGACCGAGAATTCGGCGATGGTATTCCGGTTGCGGTTCTTGATCTGCACCTTCGCCGCGTTGCCGGTCATCTTGATTCCGTTGTCACCGGAATTCATCTTGGTCAGGATATAGTTCAGGTCGATGCCTTCGTATTTTCTCGTAGTCGGCACACCGCTTCTCTGATCGGTGTAATCGGCTCTTCGGATACCGGCATCTCTGCCCTCCAGATCACGGACGGAAACCGGCACGCTCTTCTCCACGCCCGGGCCCTCTACGGTCAGGGTCGCGCCGGTGATCGCATCGATGTTGTACGGAGCGCTGCCTCCCTGTCCGCCGTTGGTGATATGCTTATAGGGGCTGTTCGAGAAGTCTTCGCCGGACGCGCTGGTGACGGTGATCTGATTGACCAGCTTGGCCGGCTTGCCGTTCTCATCGCTGCCATAGAGCCGGAAGCATCCGTACTTGCTCGGATCCTTCTTCGCCGTCTCATAGATCCCTGCCAGATCCGATGCATTCGTGCCCTTCTCATAGGCCAGCATATAGTCATTATCGATCAGCTGCTTTACGGTATAACCGGTCGCCGCCACATCGTAGCCATCCGCCGCGGCAAATGTCACGACATCGTTGTTATTATATCCGGCCAGCAGCACCGACATCGGCACGCCACGGACATAGTCGGTCGCGCTGCCGCCATCTGTGCTGTAGGTGTACGAATTCTCCGCAAAGTCCATCAGCAGAACTTCCGCGCGGGTATAGGCCTTCGATCCGATGGTCAGCGCGGTCTGATCGATGGAATCGCCGACCAGAATGGTCTCTACGCCGACTTTGCTGTTGCCGTTATACAGCGCCTGGTTCATATCCTCCGCGCCTGCTCCGCCAAGCTCTGCTCCCACCTGTCCGACGAGCAGCCGGAGTTTCCCTACGTCTGCCGCAGCGGTCGGTTTGTCCTCCAGTGCCGGAGGCTCGCCATTCGTCCCCTCAACACCGGTATATGCCCAGCTCAGGATCGCCGGGACTTCCTTCGTGGCTGTCTCGCCGAATCCATCATAGAAATATCTGCCGCTGCCAAGTCCGATCGCCTGCTTTCTCGCGCCATTGGAATAGGCGGCGTCATTCTTGAAAGAGCATTCGTATCCATCGGATGCCAGAGCCGTAATCGGCTCCGTACCGGAAACCACATCTCCCAAAAGCGCCGATAGCGACACTCCGTCAGCGATAAAGTAGCTCTTCGTATAAGGCTCCTGTGTCTTTTTCGAAGAGTACATCTCTCCGGTCACGTCCTGCATCGCCTTCAGTTCATCCAGCGAATAGGAGCGTTCCTGTGATACATTCGCCGCGGAATATGCCTCTCCTCCCAGCATTCCCTGCCCTGTAATGACCAGCGCGGGAGTCTGCACGGTGAAGCCGCCCTCCGCAGCATAAGTAATACTCCTGCTGCCCAGCGGCATCATTGTGAACACCAGCGCCACTGCCAGTATCGCTACCAGCAGCCTGGATGCCACAATTCTGCCTGTACTTGCTGTCTGCATCTTTCATCCTCCTTCTGCTTGCTAAAAGATAATGATTATTTGACTTTTTTGTATTTCACAGCGGAATAGCTGCTGTAAAAAATCTTACCTCCCGCTCTCTTATAGGCGCGGATCTTGTAATAGTATGTTTTCTTTTTTTTCAGTTTCGTATTCTTGAAGGTAACCGTCTTGCCGTTGTTTATCACCTTTACCCTAGTATATTTCCCCGTTTTCTTCAGGGCGCGGTAAACTTCGTACCCAGTGACGCCGGACACCTTGCTCCACTTGACTGTAATGGTTTTTCCTTTTGCCTTCAGGGATTTAATCGTTGGTTTCGCGACGGCCGGCTTTGTAACGACAAGCGTTCCCAGACTTTCCGTGACATTATAGTTTCCAGCCTTTGCAGTCCCATCCCACAAGAGGCGGTAGGCGTTCGGGCTGCTGCCGATATCCGTCTGTGTTCCGATCATTTTCAGGGTGACGGTCTCACCTTCGATCAGGCCGCTCACTTCGCCGGGAGCCGTCAGCGCACTGCCGTTATAGACCTTCTTCCCGCTGCGCGTTGTTATGGTCAGCGGAGCCTTCTGAATGGTCAGTTTCCCATCCTGAATGGTCACTCTGAGACGGCGGGTTCCGTCGTTCTCCTTTAGTGTCACAGTGAAATCGGATTCCTTCAGCCCCATGGGATACTCCCCTGCATCGACCCCGGAAATCCGTCCAACCGAGGATGCCTTCGGAGTCACCTCCGCCCGATCACCTGAAGATATCGCTTCATAACCCTCGGCAGTATGACTCTGTCCATCATAGACTGCTGTCTCTTTCTGTCCTGTGATTACCACATCTACAGGGTCATACCCCCGATACCGAAGTTCTGTAATCTCACTGTCTCTTCGGCCGTATCCAGTAACGATGGTCCGGATCTTCACTTCTCCCGGTCCGCTCACCTGTGGCTTGTTGATCTTTTCCGCAGCGGCGCCGAAGGAATTATTATTATAGTTATACATCTGCGCCATTCGGTCCGGATCGGTCCCGTCCAACGTGAAGTGTATCCAGTAGCGGCTGCCGCCTTCGGTGTGGGATGCGTTGACAGACCGGTCGAAAGCAATTTCCTCATCGGTAAAAACCGGCTCTGCCTCTCCGTTTCCCGTGTCCGTCTGTGTCAGAGGATTCCATGTCTGAGTCGGTTTCTGCCCGAGGCTCCAGACGGTAATCCGTCCCCTGAAACTCTGTTTGTCCTCCGTGTAATTTCCCGTCGCCAGGTACTTCACAAAAGCTGAATGGTTCTGTTCCGTTGGCGACAGCTGTCCGAAAAGCAACCTGCCCACGTCGTAAATTCCTTCTTCGCCATAGCACTTGCCGCCCTCTTTCAAACTGATGACCGCGGGCACTTCTTCCGCGTCACTTGTGGCTTCTGCTGAAACTGCTTTCCCCTGATATCCGAGAACTCTGACTCCCTTTTTTTCTACGACTTTCTCAAAGTCGGGGAAATAGTATCGATCCGCGAATAGCTGTTCCATCAGGAACGATTCCTCCACTCCGTCACTGGCAGTAAAGGTAATGAGCTGGCCGCCGTCAAAGCTGCTGATTGGCTCGCCCAGCGCTGTTTCAAGGATTCCCGCGACCGTCGGACCCTCAGCCTGCTCTATTATCTCCGCTGTAGGATAGGTATTGAAACAGGAATAGGTGTACTGCTTTTCACCCTCGTCTGCTGCGATCTGCTCAAGTTCCTCCATGCTCAGTGACGCTTTCAACACGTCGTCGCAGTAGACCTCCAGCGCGGCTGCCTTTTCTTCTGCAAAGGCTGGCGCAGGCTTCCCCTGGATCACGCCGAAAACGCAGAACACCATCAGCACCGCCAGAATCAGTATGCATTTTTTTGGTATTGCTTTATTCATCCGCTCGCTCCTAAAAACAAAACACACCGCTCTTCCGAACCGATGTGTTTCTCAGATCCTTTCTCCGCACCGAAAAAAACCACACGAAAGAGGCTAAAAATAAACGGCTTCCGAAAGGAAACCGACCAATATCACTTGAACCCCCCTGCAGACAGCTCCGCTGCAGGTAAGATCTCGTGTCGCTTTTCTTTCCAAACACGGGAGGCATGACCGTTTCCCGTCATACCCTGTACGCCTATGGGCCATAGACGGCTCTCGCTGTCCTTAGGCCTTCCAGGTCGAAAAGGCATATTATTCTGTTGATGGTATAATTATATATGTTTCTGGTTGTTTTTACAACATTATCATAAGTATTTTGTTGTTTATTCAACATTATTGTTTTGCCAAAAAAAGAGAGGCTGCGTCCTGCCTCTCGCTATATCCTCTTGATTATGTTTCTGTGCCGCCCGCTATCTGTGCTGGAACGGCGCGGCCGGCTTGAAGTCGACATCGTGGCTGTCCTTCCACCGCTGGATGATCTGCCGGGCTTCCTCTTCGCCGTCACCTCTGCGATAGGCATCCATCAGTTCCGGCGCCAGCTCGGAGGCATTGATCAGCAGGATTCCTGCGATGATCCCATCCTGCAGGGAGACCCGGATGTACCGCTCCCTCTGGTAGTCAAAAATCTCCACATCCGCATGGCGGATGTAGACACCGTCGGTTCCTGCGCCGGAGCTGTCTGCCATGGTGAAGACCTCGGTATCGAAACCGGTGAAGATGTGCTGCGCGGTGACCGGCACATAGACCTCCGGTTCTTCCGGGTAGTACGTTTGTACTACCTCGCGGGGGACATTGGTGTCTGCTGCCCGGGGGCTTCCAGCCGCCGCGTTGCTTCCGGCCACCCGGCCCATCTCCCGGGCCTCATCCCATATCGCGTCGTTTCGGCCGTTTACCGCGGCGCAGTCCCCCGCCGCGAAGATGTCCGGGTCGCTGGTCCGGCAGTATTCATCCACCGCGATCCAGCAGGCGCCCGTCTGCAGGCCGCCGCAGCAGGCCCCGCAGCCGCCGCAGACAAAGTCTTCCCCGGTCTCTGTGCTGCCGGAAGCAGTTTTTTCGCCGGTGCTCCGTCCGGTGACCGCCAGCCCTGCCTGAGCTCCCAGCGCGCAGTTCGGTGTCACGCCGGTGGAGAGGATCACAAGGTCCGCCGGGATCGTGACCAGCTCGATCTCCGGCGGATTCTCCGCCGCTGCCCCCGGGATCTCCTGCCGAAAACTGACATATCCGTCACCGATCTCCGTCACGGAGGCATTCAGATACACCGGAACGCCCATCCGTTCGATCCGCTTCTTCATCAGATTTCCCGCCGACTGGTCGATCTGCCCGAAGGCAACCCGCTGCTTCTGTTCGATGATCGCCACGTCCAGCTTTTGCTCGTGCAATGCCCAGGCATCCTCCAGCCCCAGCATTCCGCCGCCGATGACCACCGCCTGCTTCGCCTGCCGCATGCGTGCGCGGATCTTCTCCATGTCTTCTCTGGTCCGGACGACTAATACGCTCTCCCGGTCCGCGCCGGGGATCGGCGGAACCGTCACCTGGGCGCCCAGCGCATAGATCAGTTTATCGTACGTCTCAACGGATCCATCCTCCAGATGGACCGCCTTTGCGTCCCGATCGATGGACACCGCCCGGCATCCGAGCCGCACCTCGACATCGAACTGCCGCGGCCAGTCCTGCTGCTTCTCAAAGAGCGCCGCGCCGGACCCGTCCAGCGCGAACTCCCCGATCAGCATCGGCCGGTTGAAACACAGCTCCTGCTCCGCCGAGATCATCCGGATCCGCCCGGTCTTATCCGAGTTTCGGATCGCCTCCGCCGCTGCCATTGCCGCAATGCCGCTTCCCAGTATCAAATAATTCATCTATATCGTCTCCTCGTGGTGGTCTGTTCCTGCCGTGTGCAAAACTTGCAGTTGTCATGAGTGCTGACCCCTTCTGGTTCCATCATACTCCGTTATCATGATGAATTCAATCTGTTTGTCGCCAGGCTCAAGTGCGGCGATGCATCAACTGCCCACAGACTGTGCCCCAGTCGGACGGTACGAAACGAGAGTGAAATTTAGCTGTTTTGATGATGACGGAACGAAACGCCGCATTTCTTTCGCCGGTTCGATCCATATGCTCTGTCTCGGTCCAATCGAACTCATAAACAATAAATAATCGAGACAAATCCCATTCGCTGATGTTTGAAATCGAGGATTTGTCCTAAAGAATCCTAAGATATTCGAGCTTTCGATCCACATGCATCAAAAGCGCCTATATTGTCGTTGCTATTGGACGGAGCCTGGCAGGTCATTGCATCTCGCAGGCGATGTGTGAACAGGTACATCTATGTCTTCTCCCCTGCCCCCTGCGGGGAAGTTATCATTGACAAACCGGCGGATCAGCGAGTAGAATAAAGGCACAACAACAGAATATCTCCGACCCTCATGCGACACCCGCTGCCGGTGAGGGCGATAGGGTGGGGCGAGCGATCCCCCCGCCTGCCATTGTGCGAAGGAGACTCCGATTGCGGTATTGATTACCTGGAGCCCGCCTGCGCACTTTTTTGTTGAAATCTTTTCGATTCTTAAAGAAGGTCATCTTTTTTAAAATTCGTTTTGCTTGCTTGATTTCTTCTAAAAAAGTGCGCAGACGGGCTTTTGTTTGTGCGCGAACTCATTTCCCTCCACTCGGCACGATAGTCTGAAGAACACGGCAAACTAGTCCGTTCCGAAGGTCTGCCTTTTCTTGACAGTCCTTCGTATTTACTGATAAAATATTGTCAGAATTTTGTATTCTAATCAAGCAAGCAAAACGTTACAGTCCAAAATCAGTAATCAATTACGGAGGAACAAATGAATTTAAAAAAGATGACGTTGAACATCAACGGCGCTGACCGGATGTTCATCTGTGACCCTGCCAAGGATACCCTGGCAGATGTTTTGCGTCGCCTCGGTCTGACCGGAACGAAGATCGGCTGCGGCATGGGCGCCTGCGGTGCCTGCTCTGTCATTTTGGATGGCAAGGTGACCCGCGCCTGCATGAAGAAGATCGACAAGATCGAAGAGTACAGCAGCGTGATCACCGTCGAGGGCATCGGTACCGTGATGCACCCGCATCCGCTGCAGTCCATGTGGGTCGCCATGGGTGCGGTCCAGTGCGGATTCTGCGTACCGGGCTTCATCGTATCGGCGTACCAGCTTTTGCAGGAGAATCCCGACCCCACCAGAGAAGACGTACGTGACTGGTTCCAGAAGCACCGCAACGTCTGCCGCTGTACCGGCTACAAGCAGATCGTCGATGCGGTCATGGCGGCGGCGGCCATCTGCCGCGGCGAGAAGACCGTCGAGGACTACAGATACGACTGGAAAAAGGACATTGGCAACTTCTACGGCAAACCGCTGGAGAGACCCAACGCGATGCCCAAGGCCTGCGGCGTCTGCGACTACGGCGATGACATCGAGCTGCACATGCCGGCGGAGACCCTGAAGGTCGAGATGGTCATGCCCCGGATCGCGCACCACGCGAAGATCAAGAAGATCGACTTCGAAGAAGCCGAGAAGATGCCCGGTGTCGTGAAGGTCATCACCGCCAAGGACGTCAAGGAACTGGGCTGCAAGAACCACTTCATGGCCTTCGGATTCTCCGAGAGAACCGTAGAGATGCAGGAACACCACCACATCCTGGCAGAGGACCGGATCACATGGTACGGCGATGTCGTGGCGCTGGTGGTTGCCGATACGAGAGATCATGCAAAGGCTGCAGCGGACAAGGTCAAGGTCGAGATCGAACCTCTGGATGAGTATCTGAACCTTCTGGACGCGGTCGCTCCCGATGCCAAGCAGCTGTATGACTGGATGGGAGACACCTACGCGCCCAACACCTACTGCCACCTGCCGGTGCTGAAGGGCGATGACGAGAAGGTTCCGGAGATGATCGAGAACGCTCCGTATTCTGTCGAGGGCTCCTTCTACTCTTCCAGAGAGCCCCACATGTCCATCGAAGGCGATGTGGCTCAGACCTACTATGATGAAGACAACAAGCTGTGCGTCCACTGCAAAACCATGACCCTCTACTGGGATAAGGACGAGATGGCCAACGCTCTGGGACTGGATGCGGAGACTGAGATCCGCCTGATCGAGAACCCCACCGGCGGCTCCTTCGGATGGGCGATGAATGCACACAACTGGACCCTTTGCGCATATGCGACGATGGTCACCAAGATGCCCTGTTCCCTGTCCATGGATTACAAGCAGTTCATGGCCGTTACCGGCAAGCGCTCTCCGTCCTACTGGAATGCGCGGCTGGCCTGTGATGAGAACGGCAGATTCGTCGCCGGCGAATGGGACTGCGCGCTGGATGCCGGCTGCTTCGCCGAGTTCGTCGATGACAAGCTGACCAAGACTTCCCGGTTCATGTTCTACCCCTACTACATTCCCAATGCAGTGGGCATCAACCGGGCGGCTGTTTCCAATCATATCTGGACCACAGCGTATCGCGGCTACGGCGCACCCCAGGCTTATACCTGCTCCGAGGCGATCGTCGATATGCTGGCTGAAAAGGCTGGCATTGACCCCTTCGAGTTCCGCTACATCAACATTGCCCGTACCCCGGAAGAGACCAACGTCAACCAGCTGCCGTACCTCCACTATCCGATGGAGGAGATGATGGACAAGCTCCGTCCGATCTACGATGAGAAGAAGGCGGAGGCCGAGGCCTGGAACAAGGAGCATGAAGACATCAAGAAGGGCGTCGGTATCGCATGGGGCGGCTACAATGTCGGCCTGGGCGGCATCGATGAAGCCCACGTCGCCATCGAGCTGATGCCGGACGGCACCTTCCGCAAATACGACACCTGGCAGGATCAGGGTCAGGGCGGCGACCAGGGATCTCTGATCTGCACGCTGGAAGCCCTCAAGCCTTACTTCCCGAACATCACACCGGAGGATGTGAAGCTGGTTCAGGACGACAGCAAGTACTGCCCGAACACGGGTGAGTCCGCCGGATCCAGATCCCACTACGCCAACGGCAAGGCTTCCATCGTGGCAGCGAAGAACATCGCGGACGCCATGAGAAAGGAAGACGGCACCTACAGAACCTACGATGAGATGGTAGCCGAAGGTCTGCCGACGAGATACCCGGGCGACTGGGCGACGGTGGATGAGTACAACTACTTCTACGACCTCGATCCGAACGACGGTTCCGGCAACCCGACCTACACCTACACGTATGCGCTGTTCCTGGCCACCGTCGATGTCAACGTCGCTTCTGGCAAGACCCAGTGCACCGGCATGACCTGCGTTGAGTGGATCGGAAAGCCCGGAAACATCCAGGCAGTGGAAGGCCAGATCTACGGCGGCATGTCCCACGCCATCGGCTTCGCTCTCTCCGAGCAGTATGAGGATGTCAAGAAGCACTGGAATATGGCTTCTGCCGGTATGCCGTACATCAAGGACATTCCGGATTATCCGAACTTCAACTACATCCACATTGACGGCGAAGATCCCCGGGGTCCCTTCGGTTCCTCCGGCGCGTCCGAGGCATTCCAGTCCTCCGACCACATGGCGGTCATCAACGCCATCAACAACGCTGTGGGCGTTCGTATCTACGAGCTGCCGGCAACGAAGGAGAAGGTCCTGGCAGGCATCAAGGCAAAGGCTGCCGGCGAACCGAATCCGAACAAGCCCGAGAAGTACTTCCTCGGCTCCGAGCTGTACGACGCGGTTGCCCAGATCAAGGCCAACCCGATGCAGCCCACCATGCCGGATGACATCGAATTCGGCGAACTGGGCAGCGAGGGCGTCCGCTGGAAGCCGGGTCAGGAAGACCAGTATCTCAACTACAGAGATAAGATCCGGAAATAAAGTTTCGTAGTAATAAAAAGGGAGCTGTCGCATCTGATGTGATATGCTCCCTTTTTTATGGTTCGGTTCTGCGGGGTTTGGGCGGTTTTGTACCTAAACGGAAGTTCACGCCGTAAGGTACAAAATCTGATAGGGATTTTTGTACCTAACTCAAACTTCAGACGTTGTTTTACAAAAATAATCTCGATGGATCTATGTATCTTGTTTCTGTATTATCGTAAAATAAGATTCTTGTTCTCAAGATCGCTAAGCTTCTTGTCTGACGGCAATATTTTGTAAAAAGCTGGCTGAACTCGATTATAGGTACAAAAAACGCCAACACTTTTTGTAAATTATTGCGTGAAGTCGTTTTTAGGTACAATAATGGAATTTATTTCCATTTCCAGAGTACAAAAAACCTCCTTCCTGGCTGTCCAGAAAAGAGGTCATTGCTCAACGGGACTCCACTCTCAGCCGTAGAGCGCCACGGGGCGTAGCCCCTGCGCTCCTGGCAGAGGTCCTGCCTGCGGCTCTGTCTGCGCTATGCTTGTCAGTCGCCGGGCTTGGACTCTCAACCCCCCGACGTCTTGCCGTTGACTTTGATGGTGTCACCGTCGTGGAGTTCTTCTTCTTCTTTGATTTTCTTGCCGTCCCGGATCAGGAAGCCGTAAAGCCTGGTTTTGCCCGGAACGATATTGAAGTAGTCACACAGATCGTAACCTGTGGATCCGTCGGGCAGTTCAATGTTGGCTACGTTCTTCCAGGCGTTCAGCTGCCGGACCGGGCCGTTGAACAGTATTTTTATTTTCATAATCCCTGCTCCTGTCTGTCAATGTATCTGGCGAAGATCTTCTGTGCCTCTTCACCGCTGGGCACACCATTGATTATAGCACGTCCGTCAGGAAAAAGCTTGAAATCCGCTTCATCATTGACGAATGTGGTGAAGAATTTTTTCTTCTCAACGGTTCCTTCCGACTGAAGCGCCCCGATCACTGCATCGTAGTTAAACGATCCGTCGTCCTCCGGCGTGATCTGATACGCGTCGTGTCCGCAAAGGGACGCGGTGTAGGACTTCTGCCGGTGCTCGAGCCGGGTGTACTGATGTTTGCCGCAGACCGGGCACTCCGGATCCGGATCCACGTCGAAAAACTCCGTGTAGCTGTCCCAGGCATCCACCGAGATGGCCTGCCGGATCAGCGACTCCGATCCGATCAGCAGCTTCATCGTCTCCGCCGCTTCATAGGATGCCACGATGTTGGTGATGGGGCTGATGACGCCCACCGTATCGCAGGTGTCGTAGGAGCCTTCCTCCGGCAGCGGTCCCAGCAGACACTCCAGACAGGGGCCCTCCCCCGGGAGTACATTCATGACCATGCCGCCGCTTCCCACGACGCCGCCGTAGACGTACCGGATCCCGTGCTTATGACAGGCCTCGTTGAGCAGGTACCGGGTCTCCAGGTTGTCCAGCCCGTCGACGACCACATCCACATCGGTGATCAGTTTCTCGACGTTGTAGGGGTTCACGTCGATGATCCTGGCCTCGATCTCGATCTCCGAGTTCATCTGGGACAGATGCTCTCTGGCCGCTTCCGCCTTCGGCACCTGATCCCGCACATCCTGCTCCGTGAACAGCGCCTGCCGCTGCAGATTGGTCAGCTCCACGATATCCCGGTCGATCAGACGCAGGTAGCCGACGCCGGCCTGGGCCAGCATGTTGGCCACCGACGCGCCCAGGGCGCCGATGCCGATGATGCACACCCGGCCTTTCTGCAGCTTTTGCTGACCTTCCTTACCGATGGGATAAAAGATCTCCTGTCTGTGATACCTTCCGACTGTCATTGTTGCTTCCTTCCTATAGTTATGGGAGAAAAGTCTCTGCGTCTTCGTCCGTCAGAGCGCTTTTCTCCCATAGAATTCAGAAAAGCTATTCTTATGGGAGTGTTCTCCCACTTATGAAACGATTCGTGATTACTCTTCGTCCGGAATCGCCGGGTGGAGGCGGATATCTTCCATGGTCTCCTGGAAATCGGAGCCGAGGAAGTACTTCTCCGGAACGTTGGGGTTCGGCTTGCCTGCGGCCAGAGCCTCGATACCGGCCTTGACCTTCTCGGGACGTGCCGGCAGCTCATGGATCCGCACGCCGGTGGCGTTGTTGATAGCGTTGATAACGGCCATGTGGTCACCGGACTGGAACGCCTCGGAACCGCCGGAGGAACCGAACGGGTTGGTGTCTCTCGGGGTGCACATGTGGATCAGCTGGATGTCATCCGGCAGCATGTTCGCTGTCGCGATGCCCATGCCCGCCAGGTTGTTCTGCTTCTTCACATCGTCGTAGTCCTCATAGAGCGCGTAACCGATGGAGTGCGCGATACCGCCGTAAGCCTGTCCGTCCAGGCACACCGGGTTGCCGATGACGCCGACATCATCCACGCCGACGAACTTGTCGACTGTGGTCTTGCCGGTCTTCATGTCGACGCTGACCACTGCCAGGTACAGGGAATAGGTGAAGGCCGGGGTCGGCTCGCCTACACCGGTATCCGGGTTCAGGTCGGACAGTGTTTCATCGTCGGAGTTGGTGTACTGCGCATCGTACCGAAGCGGAATGCCCTCCGCCACCATCTCATCGTAGGTCCGGTAGGTGCCGTCCGGCTTACGCATCGCGTCCTTCAGCTTCGCCACCGCCATGACCGTCGCCTTACTGTTCATGTAGTGCTGACGGGAAGACGCGGAGGAACCGGAATCGACGCCGTAGATGCTGTCGTTCTGACGCAGGATGATGTCGTCTCTGGTCACGCCGAACTCCTTCAGCGCTTCCAGGGTGATGATCAGGGAACCGACGTCACCGCCCTGGCCGACGTCCTGCCATGTGTCGTACTTGATGAATTTGTTGCCCGGTGCCAGCTCGATGCCCAGCGTGCACTGGTCCGCCGCGCCCTCGGTGACGTTGTATCCGCCCCAGGCGATGCCGACGCCCTTCTTGACGTCCTCATGCTCCGCGTTCCAGGCGGCAACCTCAGCCTTTGCATCCTCATAGATCGGACGGAGCTCATCCATCATGCCCTCCATCGGATACTCTCTGAAAGGCTTGCTGTTGACGTTCAGATCTCCCGGACGGGCGACGTTGATGTAACGGAACTCGAAGGGATCCATGCCGATCTTCTCCGCCATCATATCCATCATCGCCTCGGAGCAGGTGTAGGACTGGGGAGAGCCGTAGCCTCTGTAGGCGGTACCGTAGTTGTGGTTGGTGGCCGCAACACGGGACAGGCCCTTGACGTTCGGTACGTTGTACGGGAAGTAGGTGAATCTGGCCGGTCTCCAGGTCAGGTCATCACCCAGCTCGTTGTAGGAGCCGTGGTCCAGACCGAAGTCCCACTCTGCCGCGATGATCTTGCCGTTCTCGTCGCAGGCCAGGCGGGAGTTGGAGAAGGACGGAGCGCGCTTGCCGGTGTAGGCAATGTGCTCCTGATAGCTCATGGATACGGCTACCGGCATGTTGTCGCAGGCCATGCAGACCTCCGCTGCCAGGGCGTAGGACTGTCCGAAGGTGGACCAGCCGAAGGACGCGCCGGTGGGGTTGGCAATGACACGGATCTTCTCCTGAGGAATGCCGGTGGCTTCCGCGATGTCCGTCAGATGCGCGCCGATGGCCATGGCCTTGCAGTGGACGCAGAGCATGCCGTCCGCATCGAAGTAAGCCTGGATCGTATCGGACTCGATCTGCGCGTGGGGCTCTCTCTGGGAGTAGAAGCTTCCCTCAACGACGTAGGGAGCCGTCTCAAACAGCTTGTCGGTGTCGTGTCCTGCCCCCTTGATGGTGGGCTGGATACACCACATGTTCGGATGGTCGTCGTGGATGCGGATCGCGTCCGGCTTGACGGCATCCAGATAATTTCTGTATTCCGGCAGCTGCTCGTATTCGAAGGTGACCTTCGCGGCCGCCTCTCTGGCGTGCTGCTTCGTGTCTGCTACCGCTACCGCGATGCAGTCGCCGTAGTTCATGATCTTGTCTTCCGCGATGACGTAGTGGGACTTCTCGGTCGCCAGCGTTCTCGGGGAGAAGCTGAAGAAGGCGACGCGGTTGTCACATCCGACTTCCTTGACGTCCTTCGCTGTGACGATCTTGTAAACGCCCGGCATCTTCTCGGCTTCTTCTGTGTTGATGCTGAGGATCTTCGCGTGGAAGGTCACTCTCGGCTGCACCATCACGGCGTGCAGGGTGCCCGACGGCATCTTCAGCTCGATGTCATCGCCGTAGTCCTCGACGCCGCAGACACGGGCCAGGTTGCAGGGACGCAGGATCGGCTTGCCGTAGTGCTCGCCCGGCGCCGCTTCCGGTGTCTCCAGATCCTTGACGGAGATCTCGCCCCGCAGGCACTTCGCTGCCAGCATGACGGAATCCACGATCTGCTTGTAGCCGGTGCAGCGGCAGATGTTGCGGTTCTTCGTGAACCAGTCTCTGACCTGTTCTCTCGTCGGATCCGGGTTCTCTTTCAAAAGCTGGTATGTCGATACGATGAATCCGGGGATACAGAATCCGCACTGTACCGCGCCGTGATACATGAATGCGACCTGGATCGGGTGCAGGAAATTCGGCTGTCCGATGCCTTCGATGGTGGTCAGTTCACTGTACTCCTCGACCTTGGCGATCTTTCTCATGCAGGAACGAACCAGCTTCCCGTTCAGAATCACGGTACAGGCACCGCAGACACCGGTGCCGCAGCCCACCTTGGTTCCGGTCAGACCCAGACGGCGGATCACATCCGCCAGAGTGTCCTTCTCCGGATCACAGATGAACATTCGGTCCGCACCGTTGATCTTGAGTGTCATCTTCTTTAAATTCATAACTTGCCTCCTTAGTACCAAAGGTACATTTCGCGATTGATTACTTACAAAAAGTTTATCAGTTCGGGCTTTTATCGTCAACTGATTAATTTGCGGGAAATGGCTGAATCTGAACGAATCATTGGCATGACAACAACTGAAATTTCAATACAATAATCACAAATATAAAGCAAATTAATATGACGGCGTGCAGGCGAAAATGGTATACTGTAAATGAGCAAGCACCAAAGGAGTTTTTGATATGATTTATTTAGATAACGCGGCGACCTCCTGGCCGAAGCCGGAGCCGGTTTATGATGCCGTTTCCGAGGCGATTCGCCGGGGCGGCAATCCCGGCCGCGGAAGTTCCGAGCGGTCCAAAGCCGCCGCCATGGATATCAGTGAGGCCCGCGGCGCGCTGGCCCAGATTTTTCATATTCCTGAACCCAGCCGCATTGTGTTCGCCCTGAACGCGACGGATGCCATCAATCTGGGGCTGCAGGGCATGGTCTCTGCCGGAGATCACGTGATCACCAGCCGGATGGAGCACAATGCGGTGACCCGTCCCCTGGCCTATCTGGAGGATGCGGGTGTGGGGGTCACGAAGGTTGCCACCGACCCGGCCCTTGGTGCGGATCCCGAAGCGGTCCGCGCAGCGATCGGTCCCGAAACGAAGCTGGTCATCATGACCCACGGCTCGAATGTCACCGGCGCTCTGAATCCCATCGAAGAGATCGGCGCCATCTGTCATGAGGCCGGCGTTCCCTTCATGGTGGACGCTTCGCAGACGGCCGGCGCGATTCCCATCGACGTAGTGAAGATGCACATCGATCTTCTGGCCTTCCCGGGGCACAAATCCCTTCTGGGTCCCACCGGCACGGGCGCGCTCTATGTCGCGTCCTCCGTTTCGCCGCGGCCGATCCGATCCGGCGGCACCGGCGTCTTCTCGGAGGTCCGCCTGCAGCCGGAGCAGCTGCCCTATTACTATGAGGCCGGTACCCAGAATACCGTCGGCATCGCCGGTCTGGCTGCCGGGGCCCACTACATTCTGGAGCGCTCCGTCAGCGGGATTTTTCACGAGGAGCAGCAGATGCTGCAAAGGCTGATCGACGGCCTCGCTGCCATTCCCAAGGTAACGATCTACGGCCCTCTGACCTCCCCCCGCGCCGCTGCTGTGTCTTTTAATATCGAGGATATGGACTGCGCTGACGCCGCCATGATCCTGGAGACCTACTACAACATCTCCGTCCGCTCCGGCCTGCAGTGCGCGCCGGACACTCACCGCCTGCTGGGCACCTTCGATCTGGGGGGCACGGTCCGGGTCAGCCCGGGTCTGTTCACTTCATCGGAGGAGATCGACGCATTTCTGGACGCCATCCGCGAGATCGCGGAGGAGGCGTAGAGCCGGAGGAGAACATGACAAAACCAGAGCAACCTTTTCTGAATGAATCTGACACCTTGATCCGTACGCCGCTGGATCCGGCAACGGGCCAGCCTTCGGATACCTGCCGCTATGCGCTGTTTCCGGGGATGGCTCTGGCTCAGTCGGAGCCGGAACTGGTAGTGCTTCTCTACGATTCGATCCTGCACCAGTATAAGGATACAGCTATGTTCCTGTATCGGGGTCGCGAGGGTTCGGATCCGCTGCTGAACCGCAAATGGTCGCAGCGGCTGCTGTCCCGGTGGAGAAATCTTGGTAAACCGACCATGATCATTACGACACCGGAGGATATGAAATTCTTTCGCGGGATCCTGACCGAGATCCCGACGGTTTCCCTATACGATGAACTGCTCGCCCATAACATCAGCGGAGGATGCAGCCGGGAGCTGTACCGTCTGGCAGAGCCGGAACAGTTTGGTTTCGAGCCGGCTGTGAGGGAGCTGGCAGAGAATATGGGAGCGGTGCTGTACGATGCAGGCAGCCAGCCGGAGATCGATCCGGAAGATGCGGTGAAGATCCCCTTCCTTACCAGCAGCATTGACGTACGCAATGCCATGAAGAAACGGGGCTTCGAGGCTGTGCATATTCTGGAGCTGATCTACGGGATGGGACGCTCCAATCAGCATCTGGCGCATACGCATGAAGGAGAACATAACCACGATGCTCCGCCCCAGGTGCGGGAAGCGGTGATGTCATCCAAAGAGCGGAATGCCCAGGAGGAGCTTTTCTCGGCAGATGCCGCGAAGCGCAATCTGCAGGATCTGCGTGAGACCCTGCTGGCGATGTTCTGGAACGAATAACCTGTTATTAAACGTCTTCCCCCATAAAAAAAGCTGCTGCATTTCGCAACAGCATTTTTATTATCTTGATTTACTACTCCACCAGGCGGCGGATGGTCAGGATCCTGCCGGGATCGTGGACGCTGGTGACGCAGATGCCGCGGCGGGAGTTGTAAGCGTGAACGATCTTGCCTCCGCCGATGTACATCGCGTAGTGATGTCCGTAGTAAACAACGTCCCCGGGCTGGGCCTCGGCCAGAGCTACGCCCCGTCCGATGTTCTGGGCGCCGACTCTGGGCACGCTGTTGTAGCCGAAGTGGTGATATACCGCGTAGATGAAGCCGGAGCAGTCCGCGCCGTTGGTCAGGCTGGTGCCGCCGTATCTGTACGGATTGCCTACGAAGTTCAGACCGAAGTTGGCGATGGCCGCGCCGTTGCCCTCTCCGATGACGGATCCGGAATAATCCGCCCAGACGGTGTCATGGGGACGGACCTTGGTTCCCTTATGGATGATCTCGCTGGTCGCCTCGTTGATGACCGTGGATCCCACCTTGTCCGTATTCAGGACCGCGCCGTTAACGCTGATGACCTGATCGGTAACGACCTCACTGCCGTCCTCGCCTTCCTGCTTCGTCTCGGTGTAGCCCTCGAACATCTCATCATCGGCCTTGTACTCGGTCTTCGCCTCGACGTCCTCCACATCCGAAACGTTCGCCTTGACGGTCACGCAGAACAGCGGCTCATCGCCGGCATTCTGCTCCAGAACGTAATCGACCGCTTCCGCCTCGGACATGACCTCGGTATCGGCCTTGTCCTTCTTGACGCTGGATGTTACGGTGCTGATCTTCTTGTCAACGACGATCTCTCTGACCTGCGCGCCCTCCGGCGTGTACTCGTTCATGACATCCTCGATGACCTTCTCTGCCGTTTCTTTATCTTTTACCTTAAATAACTCTTCGGTTCCCGCCTTCACGGCGTACGCCGGCTCGTACTGAGCTACCTGCACCAGCACCACCGTGGCCGCAAGGACGACAATAACAACAGCGCAGACAGCTGTTGCCAGCGTTCTATGTTCTCTTATAAACGTCATACAATCACTCTCTGTAAATGTGCTTCACAATAATTCATCAAAACTCATGAACAGTATACTACAAATCATTGTAAAATGAAACACAAAGCGACGCTTTTTTTCGCAGCGCCGCTTTATTGCTCTGAATCGGTAACTCTCCTGCAGCCCTTCCCCCCCATATCTGGGGCATGCAAAGGCTGGCGGGTCCCTACTTCGTGATCTTCTCCAGGCCTGCCATGTACGGACGCAGGATCTCCGGAATGACGACGGATCCGTCTTCCTGCTGATAATTCTCCAGGATCGCGGCGACGGTTCTGCCCACCGCAAGGCCGGAGCCGTTCAGCGTGTGGACGAATTCCGGCTTCGCCTTCTCCTCCGGACGGAAGCGGATGTTCGCCCGGCGCGCCTGATAGCTTTCGAAGTTGCTGCAGGAGGAGATCTCCACGTATCTGCCGTAGCTGGGCATCCAGACCTCCACGTCATATGTCATCGCGGAGGAGAATCCCAGATCGCCGGAAGACAGCCGGACCACGCGGTACGGAATGTCCAGCTTTTGCAGGATCTCCTCGGCGTTGTTCGTCAGGGACTCCAGTTCATCGTAGGACGTGGACGGTTCAACGAACTTGACCATCTCGACCTTGTTGAACTGATGCTGACGGATCAGACCCCGGGTGTCGCGGCCGGCGCTGCCTGCCTCTGCGCGGAAGCAGGGGGTGTATGCGGTATAGTAGATCGGCAGATCCTCTGCCTTCAGGATCTCGTTGTCCAGCAGGTTGGTCACCGGCACCTCCGCGGTGGGGATCAGGAAGAAATCCTTCTGCGGGATGTAGAACATGTCCTCTTCGAACTTCGGCAGCTGGCCGGTGCCCGTCATCGCCATGCGGTTCACCATGAAAGGCGGCAGGATCTCGGTGTAGCCCTGCTCCTCGGTGTGCAGATCCAGCATGAAGTTGATCACCGCCCGCTCCAGCCGGGCGCCCATTCCCTTATAGACCGTGAACCGGGTGCCCGCGATCTTGGCGGCACGTTCGAAATCGAGAATATCCAGATCCTCGCCGATGTCCCAGTGGGCCTTCATCTCGAAGCTCTCTTCTCTCGGGGTGCCCCACCGGCGCAGCTCCACATTGTCGCTGTCATCGGCGCCTTCCTGGACATCCTTATAGGGCGTATTCGGCACGTTCAGCAGTGCGCTGCGCAGAGCCTCCTCGGTCTCGGATACCTGTCCGTCCAGCTCCTTGATATCATCAGAAAGCTTCTTCAGCTCCGCCATCAGCTCGGTGGTGTCCCTGCCTTCCTTCTTGTAGACCGGGATCTGCTTTGACTGCACCTTCTGCTGGTTCTTCATCTGCTCCACGGTGGCCAGAAGCTCTCTTCTCTTCTTGTCCAGCTCCACGACCTGGCTCAGCCCGAAGTCTCCCTTGCCTCGCAGCTCGACCGCCTTCTTCACGCCTTCATAGTCTTCTCGGATTCTCTTGATATCTAACATCTCATGCCTCCATAATAATCAGAACAGGTTTTTCTTATATGATAAGTACATTTTGATCAGTTTCTCGACCTCGCTCTGCATCTCAACCTGCAGATCGGATGCGGTCTGATAATCACCGCTTTCCAGCGCATCCACGATCTTCGTCAGCAGGCAGGTCTCCGCCACCGTATTGCGTCCGATCCGGTCACGCATCCGGGAGATCCGCTCCCAGTTGCGGCGGTCGTAATCCACGCTGTCGTGGTCGGAATGCGCCTTGCGGCAGCGGCGCAGCGTGTTCATCATGTCCGGAATGATCCGGCTGCGCAGTTCCATCTTCCACTGGGACAGCACCGCTTCCCGGTAGGATTCCAGCGTGGTGTCCGTCATGACGTCATCTCTCTTGAAGATCTCCAGCTTCTCGGGATAACGGTCAAAGGCGCGGATATTCTCCCACACCGTCTGGGGCGCCTTGCCGAAGAACCGGTCTCTCTCCTCCTCGGTGTACTCGTCAAAGACGTCTTTCTCGGTCCGGTACACCCGGTCGGTATCCAGGTAGAAATCCTCATCGCCGTATTCCTTGGAGATGGACTTCTCCAGTTCCTCCGGCGTCTTCCCTGCCTCCAGCGCCGCCTTGATCCCGTCCAGCATGGCCATATACGAAGCCGCCAGCACCAGATAGGTGTTGCTCTTCGGATTGGGCGAGCGGAGCTCGAACCGGGTCGCCAGGGGATTTCCGATCTCGCGCACCAGGCCCACCAGCACGGTCCGGTTTCTGGAGGGCAGCTGGGCAGTGTGCCCGAGGGATGTCACCGTACAGACCGGCGCTTCAAATCCCGGTTTCAGCCGGTTGAGCGCATCGTTGGTGGAGCTGACGAAGGGGTTGACCACATCGTAGTTCTTCAGAAGTCCCATCAGCGCGCCGAAGCCCACCGGATTCAGGAACTGATTCTGGGGATCCTTCGGCGTGAACAGGTTGACCACCTTGCCGTTTTTGAGTCTGGCGGCCACGCCCATATGGGTATGCTCCCCGCTTCCGGCGATGCCCACCATCGGCTTTGCCATGAAGGTCACGTCCAGCCCGTAGAGGCGGAAGATGTCGCGGACGACGTATTTAATATGGTTTTCGTTGTCCGCCGCCTGAACCGCGGAGGAATATTTCCAGTCGATCTCCAGCTGCTCCATCACGTGGTCGTAGTTGCCGGAGTTCTCCAGCTTCGCCTTGACCCCGCCGACTTCTTTGTGGCCCATCTCCATATAAAAGCCGTACTGCTGCAGCACCAGCATGACCTCCTCCAGAGCGGTCCGCACCGGGCCGGAGGTCCGTTTCCAGTACTGTTCCTTCAGCATCTGGGCTGTGGAGAGCTGCTCCCGGTCGGCGTCGTCCTCCGGCGAGCGAACCCAGAATTCCAGCTCCGTCGCCGCAGTGATCATGATCTCATCGATCTCCTCGACGCTGTCCAGATCCATATACTCCAGCGCGTAGGGATGATCGCGCAAAAGCTGGAGCAGGTCCTGTTTGAAGTTGCGGATGGCATCCCGCAGGATGACCCGGGAGCCGACGCCCTCATCGTCATCGTGCACCAGGGAAGACGGGATCCGCAGGGTCCCCACCGGCAGGCCGGTCTCGGGATCCGGATAGCTGAAATTGTGATCCACAAACCAGTTGACGGTGGTGTCCGGGATGATATCCACCTTCGCGTTGTTCAGCTTGGCGATCTTCGGCAGCACGACCGACGAACCGTCGGTCTGCACGCCTTCCCGCAGGAATTTGCGGATGTCCTTCAGAAATTCACTGACCGGGATCTTCTCGTCCGTGTCGTGTCCTCCGATATCGATACCGACCAGCGAAACGAATTTGACCTCCGGATGGGCTAACAGCACCCTCTGGATCTCCGCTTCACTGTGCCGATCCGCCGATATTCGGAACAGCATTTTACTGAAATCGTAGTTCAGCATACGTTCTGGTCTCTCCTCTTACTTCTGTTATGTCTTGTGCTTTATTAAGAAGAACATTCCCGAAGAGTCCCCCGGGAATGTTCGAAATCTGCTTCATGCTGTCCTCTGCATGGAGCCGAATCAGTCCCGCAGACTATTTTGCCAACTGATTCAGGTACTCCTCTAATTCATCCATGTACTTGCCGTACTTCGCCCAGTCGCCGTCCTTCAGCGCATCCTGCGCGCTGTCGTAGGCCCCCTGCGCCGCCTGGATGAGTTCTGTCTTGGTCAGAGTCTTCTCTCCCTGATCCTTGTCCTGATCGGTGCCGCCGGCGGCTTCGTCGCTGCCCTTGCTCTCGTGGGCGCTGCCCTCACCGAACAGCTCGTTCAGCGCTTCGGCCAGAGTGGACTCATAAGCGATCTCATCTCCGTAGACGACGATGACCCGCTTGACCTCCGGGATACTGGAGTTGGTCGCCTCCAGATAGACCGGCTCAACATAGAGCAGGGAATCCTCGATCGGGATCACGAACAGGTTGCCCCGGCTGTACTTCGATCCGGAGGAATCCCACAGGGAGAATTCCTTGGAGATCTCGGTGTTCTGGTCGATCTGCGCCTCCACCTGCATCGGACCGTAGACGACCTTGCTCTTCGGCATCTGGTACAGTACCAGCTTGCCGTACTCATCTCCGTCGTTGCGGGCGACCAGAAGACCCATCAGGTTCCTCTTGTCCTTCGGCGTAAACGGAATGGAGTTGACGAATTCCGCGCTCTTCTCGCCCGGCAGCTTCATGATGTAGTAGTTCGGCGTCATGGCCTGCTCTTCGGTGCCGTAGATCTCGCTGGCGATCTGCCACAGGTCCTCGTTCTGATAGAAGACCTTCACATCGTTCATGTGGTATCTCTGATAGATCTCCGCCTGAATGTTCAGCAGAGTTCCCGGATAACGGATGTGGGCCTTGATTCCCTCCGGCATCTCATCGATGCTCTTGAACAGCTTCGGATAGATGTTCTTAAAGGTCTGGGCGATGGCATCGTTCTTATCGACGATGTAGTAGCTGGTATCTCCGTTATAGGCGTCGATGACGACCTTGATGGAGTTTCTGACGTAATTCACGTCCGTCTCCGCGTTGTACGGCTCGGAATACGGATACCGGTTGGTTGCCGTGTAGGCATCCAGGATCCAGTAGAGCTTGCCGTCCACGGTGATCATGTACGGATCCTCATCGTAGTCCAGATACGGCATGATCGTCTGCACGCGCTTCATGATGTTCCGGTTGATCAGGATCTTGGAGCTGGTCTTGATGTTGCCGGATACCAGCATCTTCAGGGACCGTTCCCGAACGGAGAACATCAGACGGGTCAGCAGATTCATCTTGATTCCGGCGGTGCCTTCATACGTGGTGTATTTGTTGCTGTTGCCGTCCGGATAGTCGAACTCATCCTCGGAGGTGTCCACCAGGACGTAGTCGTTGGTCATCTCACCGAAGTAGACCGACGGATCGGTGACCTGCAGGTCTACGACCGATTCCGGAGGAATGTTGGAGATCAGCATATCCGGCTGTCCGCTGGCGGTGATCTTGTCTACGCGGGACAGGGTCACGCCGTAGCCATGGGTGTATTTCAGGTGCCGGTTCAGCCATGTGTTGCTGATCTTCTCCTCGTCGATCTCACGGGTGGCGATAAAGGTCTGGGTATAATCTCCGTCGATGGTGTACCGGTCGACGTCGACATCGTTGAATTCGTAGTACTGACGGATCGCCTGGGTCTGATTGTAGAAGGTCTTCGCCGGCGAATAGTCGTTGATACGGATATTGGATATGGTCTCCTCGTTGGCCGCGATGTCGTTGCTGGACAGATCGTGACTAGCCTTGAAGGCCTTCATGTCGACCTCATTGAGTCCGTACGCGTACTGGGTATATTCGATGTTTCTTTCGAGATACTTGCTTTCTTTGTTGATTTCATCCGGCTGAACGATCAGGCTCTGCACCAGCATTCCGCCGCCGACGCCGATGACGCCGATGATGATCATGATGATGGGAACCACCGCCGCGGGCTTAAACCGCTTCTTCGCGATGCCGATAGCGCATCCGATGGCAGCCGCCACCGACAGCACCATCAGGATCCGGTACATCCAGAGCGTGACGTTGACATCGGTGAAGCCCGCGCCGTAGACCGCGCCCGTGCTTCCGAAGAGCAGATCGAACTGCTTCAGGAAGAAGTAGACACCGATCATCAGGAAGAACAGAACGCCGACGATGATCAGCTGTTTCTCCGCGATGTGCAGCAGCATGCGGACATTCTGGTTGTCCAGCTCCTTCTTGCGGGAGGGCTGCTTCTTACGGCCGCCGCCGAAGATGCCGCCCAGCGGGCCGCCGGCTCCGCCGCCCTGCTGGCTGAACTGCTTGCTGAATCTGCCGAAGATATCGTTGATCTCGCTGAAAGGATTGTTGTCGTCCATGCGGGCGCCGGTATAGCGGTCGTCCTCGTCATCCTCGTATTCGTCGTAGCTGTTCTCCGCGGATGCGGCTGCTTCCTCCTCCTCGTCGTAGTCGGGCACCTGTTCGAAGATCTTCGGTGTCCGCACGGTCAGAAGCACCATATAATAGATAAACGTGAGCAGCGCGAAGGCCACGATCAGCATGATCACCATCGCGTTCAGCTGTTCTATGAAATTCAGTTTGAACACGTAAAAGGAGATGTCCATCTTATACAGGGGATCATCGATCGCGAAATCCGTGCTGTTCAGGAACTGCAGGGTCTGAAACCAGAGTCTGGTCACCGCGAAGTAGGTCGCAACGACACCGAACGCCCCGGCCAGTCCCCAGGAGATCAGATTCAGCCTCCTGTGATTCGTCTCCTCGTCCGATTCGACTTTTTTCATGTAGCCTCTTTTGAGGAACTTCAGGTAAATATAGGCCAGGAACGTGACAATGACAAATACCGGCACACCGATCTTAAGCTGCGTGAACAGCTTCGTCAGGAATACCGACACATAACCCAGTTCCCGGAACCACATGAAATCGGTGATCCAGCCGATCAGCGCCACAAACAGCAGGATGAGCAGCAGGATGACGATAATGATCCCTTTGGCCCCTAGTTTGCCTTTTTTCTTGTTTTCTTGTTTCGTATCTTCCAAATCCATTACCTCCCGAGGAGTCGTTCAGCTGCAACGAATTTCTGTTATCTATCTGTATTTCACTTATGCCATACCGCCATTGCTGCCGGTGATCATGTGGATCAGGCTGTTCAGGATGTTATCAATAAAGGCTGCCGCATCGCTGGTCGGCGCGAGCAGCTTGATGCCGATGCCGGCAAGCTCCAGCGCGAAGATGATGCAGAGAATGATCAGGATGATCATCAGGATCGTGCGTCCGACGCCTCCCTTGGCCGGGGCTTCGTCCACATAATCCTCTGCGCCGATGGTATCCTCTGCGTCAGCGGCTCTCTTGGCCCGCTTGGCTTCCTTCGCCGCGCGTTTGGCCTCCCTGGCCTTCTCCTTGTCGCGCTTCTTCTGTTCCTTCGGAGAAAGGGTCTCCTCCGCTGCCGATTCGCCCTCAGCCAGAGCTTCCTTCACCTCGTCCCTGGAAATCGGCACGACCATCGTGTCTTCCAGGCCGGGCTTCTCATCGGAGAGCGCTGCTTCCGCTGCGGCTTCTGCGGCCGGAGCCTCGCTCTGCGCAGGCTCCTCCGCTGCCTCGGCTGTCTCAATACGCTGCTGGGCTTCCAGCGCTTCGCGGGCTTCCAGCGCCGCCAGCGCATCCGCCAGAGTCTCCTCATCCTCCGATGAGATCTGCACCGGAGCCTCTTCGGCTGCCTGGGCAGCAAGAACATCCGCCAGAGTTTCCTCCTGCGGCTCGGCCGGCACTTCCTCCGGCTGCTCTGCCGGAATCTCCGACGGAATTTCGGCCGGCGCCTCTGCCGGGATCTCCGCCGGAGCCTCGTACGGAATATCCGCCGGTGTATCGAAGATGGACTCGGTCGGCACATCAAAATCCGCCGGTGTCTGCGGAGCCTCTTCCGTCTGTCCGGAAACGCTCGCGAACTGGCTCAGCAGATCATCGATTTCATTCATCTGCTCCTTGAAGTCGATTTCTCTCGGATCCGCTGCCGGAGCCTGCGCTTCCTGCGTGTGAAGCTCCTGCCGGGAAATCTCCTTCGTGGAGTCAATATTCGCCATCAGGTCGTCCTTGCTGACCACTCTGGTATGGCCCAGATCCGGCTCTGCCGCTTCGGCCTTCGCCCGGATCTCGTCCGCATCCGGGAAATCCGCAAAGAAGTCTTCTCTGGCTCTGGCCATCTCATCGATCTGGCTCTGCGTCTTCCGATGGGCTTCCTCGATGTCCGCCGCTGCGGTGGCAACGGATTCCGGTGCTGCCGGTTCTTCCGGAGCCTGAGGCTGCGGCTCTGCCGGCACTTCCGGTGCCTGAGGCTGCGCCGGGGCCTGGGCCTCCGGCTCCTCCGCCAGCCGCTCGATCTCCGCCTGCGGGATCACCACCGGCTGTGTGGCTCTGCTGTCCGGCTGAGCATCCGCCGGCGTGATGGTATCTGAAAATCTGCCGCTTCGGATTCCTGCCAGCGCGGCCTTGATCTTCGCTTCTTCTTCTTCACGCATCCGCGCGGTCTGCGCCAATGCGTCCTTCACCTCCGCTTCAACGGCGGTGGCGTTGTTCTCTATGCGCTGCTTACGGGCCTGAAGCGCCTGCTTCTGCCGCAGCATCTCTTCTTCCCGGAGGCGCCTTGCCTGCTCCTCCTTGAATTTCGCTTCTTCTCTGGCAGCTGCCTGCGCTTCCTGCTGCGCCCGGATTCTGGCTGCCTCGCGGGCTGCGTTCAGCTCTGCCTCCGCCCTCTGACGGGCTTCTTCCTCGGCCGCTCTGGCGGCTTCCGCCTCAGCCTTCGCTCTTGCGGCGGCTTCCTCTCGGGCCTGGGCCTCTGCCTCCGCCTTCCGGCGTGCCTCCTCCGCCAGTCTCCTTTCTTCTTCCTGACGGGCCTGCTGCTCCTGCTGCGCCTTTCTGGCAGCGATCGCTTCCAGATGCGCCGCCTCCGCCTCGGCTCTGCGGCGAGCCTCCGCCTCGGTGCGCTGCCGGATCTCTTCTTCTTCGGCCAGACGGATCTCTTCCGCCGCTGCCGCACTGGCTTCTTCCTCGCTGTTCAGCCGGGCGATCTCTTCCTTCTTCTTCGCCTCAGCCTCCGCGCGGGCCTCCTCCAGCGCCTTCGCTCTGGCCTCTTCCTCGGCCTTCTGGCGGGCACGCTGTTTCTCCTGGGCCTCGATCCTGGCGAGGACATCGCTCTCCAGCGGCTTCGGCTCATACAGCTTCACTGCGCCTTCCTTCTCCAGAAATTCATCCATGGTCAGTTCTTCCTGTCTGGAATCGAATTTCTCCTTGGCGATCGCATCCGCTGCGGACTGCTCCCGGCCGATGGTTCCCGCGTCCTTGATCTTAGCGTATTCTCTGTCCAGAAGCTCCTGGAACTCAGCGTTCTTGCGGCTGAAGGTGTGGAATCTTCCCAGCTCTCCTAATGCGGAGCTGCCGTCTTCCTCCGCCGCCGGCCCGGCCTCCCGGACCGCCTCTGCCGCTTCCTTCACCTCCTCGGTGGGAACCACCCGGTCAAAGATCTCGGCAACCCGAATTCCCTCCGCGGACTTGGTCTCGGCTCTGGGCGGCTGCGGCGTTCTTCTGATCTCGGCCATCCTGGGGATCGCGTCCGGCACCGTATCCGGATCGGTATTCCAATCGAAGTTGATATCTTCGGTCTTCTCTACGACATTGCTGTCGGGATACTCTGAAACATCCCACCGCATTTCCTCGAGAAACGGCTTTCTCGGCGGCTCCTGCGCCGGGGCTGCCGGTGCCGGTGAAACGGCCTTCGGCTGCGCCGGCGGCGCAGCTTCCGGCTGGGCCGGGCTCTTCGTCTCCAGGGCCTGCGGCTGCTCCTCGATCAGTCTTGTTCCGCAGTGGCTGCAAAAAATAGCGTCATCGGGCATTTCGCTTCCGCAATGTTTACAAAGCATAGGTTCCTCCTGTGGTTAGTCTGTATTCTATCCTCTTAAGGGCATACTTCTCATAAATATCACTTATTATACAATAGATTTCAAGGTTTTTCTACCTTTTCTTCAAAATAATGGGACATAAAAAGACTGCTCCGCGGGCCGGGGCGGCTGCGGAGCAGTGCGTCGTTTTTATCGTATTGCCAGCCTTTGCAAAGGCTGAGGCGTCTATTCGTCGAAGGTCATCTCGGGAGGCAGCTCCTTGAAGCCCCGGGTCTTGATGAGCAGATAGACGAAGCCTATGGCCAGCCAGATGGTGCCCAGGATCTTCGCGCCCTTGCCGACGAAGAAGAAGGCCACGATCAGGATAGCCGCGCCGATCAGGGGCAGGACCAGGTACATGATCTTGTTCTTCGCGCCGTCCCGCAGCCCTTCATGCCGGTAGAAGTGCATGTAGACGGAGATGTTGACCATGATGAATCCGATGATACAGCCGTAGGAGACCAGCTCCGCCGCGCCCATCAGGTTGTCCGCGTAGAAGATGCCGGTGCAGCCGATGACAGAGACCAGGATAATGTTGTAGATCGGTGTATTGAACTTCGGAGAGATGTGTCCGAAGAACTTCTTCGGCAGGATGTTGTCGCGGCCCATGCCCAGCAGCAGCCGGGAAACCGCGCCCATGCCGGCCATCGCGCAGACCAGCGACGCGCAGTTGTCTACGACGAAGAAGATGTCCGCCATGAAGTCGTAGCCGATGGCCGGGTAGAACTCGAAGATGCCGGTGTCCGGATCCTGGATCTGGGTGAGGGCATCAGGCCAGGCGATGTTCAGGCAGTAGGCCGTGATGAAGAAGACGATGCCAGCGCCCACGCACACACCCATGATCGCCGGGGTCATGGCCTTGTCCGGATCCTTGGTCTCCTCGGCCATCGTGGTGACCGCGTCGAATCCGACGAAGGAAACGCACAGGATCGCAGAAGCCTCCAGTACCGCCGAGACCTCGAAGGTGTCCGGATTGAAGAAGGCGGTCCCGGTGAACACATGGCCGGTGCCGTTTCCTCCCGCAACGTAGTAGATGCAGAGGATGATGGTGGCCGCGGTGAAAGCCAGCTGAGCGATGATGATGATCGTATCGATCACCGACGCGGTCTTGGCTCCGATGATGTTGACCACCGCGCCGAAGGCCGCCAGCACTATCACGATGACCCATACCGGGATCGCCGGGAAGTACTCATTGATATAGATTCCCAGCAGCAGGTAGCAGACCATCGGCAGCAGCAGATAGTCCAGCATCATGACCCAGCCGGTGAGGAAGCCAATGTGGGGCTGCACGGACTTGTTGACGTAGACGTACGCCGATCCCGCCTGAGGATAGGCCTTGACCATCCGGGTATAGCTGTAGGCGGTGATGGTCATCAGCAGCGTGGTGATCAGCAGCGCCAGCGGATACATGCCCCCTGTGGCCGGCGTCCAGATGCCGTAGTAGTTGAATACAACCGTCGGCGCCAGGTAGGCCAGGCCGAAGCCGATCAGCAGGGGAACCGAAAGCGTTCGTTTCAGCTGGCCCTGGTTTTGAAGTTCACTCATAGTGCACCTCCTTCATGATTTGATAATGATAGCGTTGTTTGACATATAGGATTTTTATGATAAACTTCTTTTGTCCGCATCCCGCGGTTCATCGGATGGAGGTCAATGATGGATTCACGTAAGCTTGTCAATATCTTTTGTCTCTGTGTCGGCATTGCCGTCTTCCTGCTGGCGCTCATCGGCGCCACCGGCGCGCTGTCGTTCATCTATCCCCAGAGGGTCTGGCTGCTGTTTTTCTTCTCAGCCATCATCATCCTCTGGTCGGGAATATCTCTTTGGCGCAGGCGGTAAGAGGCTCCTCCAGCCTTTGCGCGGCTGCGGCCTGAGGCTTATCCCCGGGCGACCTGCAGACTGCTGGTGATCCTGCGGGCCTGCCCTTCGTAGATGACCAGCTCCGCGTCCACACCGGCGATCTCTTCCGCCGGTGTCTTGAAGATGTCTTTGTTCAGCACGACCAGGTTGGCCAGCTTGCCCGTCTCGATCGTTCCCATCCGGTCCAGCAGCCGCATCCGCAGCGCGTTGTTGTACGTGTAGCCCCGGAGCAGATCGGTCAGGGGCAGCTTCGCCGTTTCCGGCGGGCGCACGCTGCCCGGGTACTTCTCCGGATCCAGGGGCAGGAACATATCGACCCTCGTCATCGCGGTCTGCATACCGATGAAGGGGTTGGCGCGGATCGCCTCCTGATAGGTGAACACGTCGCTGGAGTAGCCGACGATGCCCCCTTCCCGGATGATCGTTGTGAAATCGTACATCCGGTACCAGCGGTCTCCCAGGTATTCCCTGGCTACCTCACCGAAATATCCGCCGGACCAGTGGGTGGACCAGTCGATGAAGATCCCCAGCCGGGCGACCCGGTGCATATCCTCCGGATCGATCAGCTCGCAGTGGGCCAGGGTCAGATACATGTTCCAGGAATCCGGCCGCTGGGCCTTCGCCCGCTCGTAGGCGTTGCACATCAGGCGGAAGGCGCCGTCGCAGATGGTGTGCACGTGGAAGTCCATGCCGGCGTCGTTGATCTTCAGCATGACCTCGGTCATCTCATCCTCCGTCGCGTAGCTGCTGCCGCAGTAGGTTCCGGTTGGATCGTTGGCAAAGGGCACCAGGCTGCAGCAGTCCCCCAGCTCATTGGTTCCGTCGATGAAGAATTTGATGGTGTTGCAGCGGATGTGCTCCCCGCCGTATTTCGCCTGCCAGTCCCGGGCGGTGGCGATGGCTTCGTCG
>JAFUCA010000035.1 GCA_017459895.1 Bacillota bacterium
AGATGTGCATGCCTGGAGATAACATCACCATGCAGATCAAGCTGATCACTCCGATCGCGATCGAAGAAGGACTGAGATTCGCTATCAGAGAAGGCGGAAGAACGGTAGGATCCGGCGTAGTAACCGAGATCATCGAGTAATCGAATCACGCTTATTGAGAGACTGTCTTCGGACAGTCTCTTTTTCATGGGACGAAGGGGCCTGTAAGTGTAAATATTTTCCAATAAATGTTTTGCATCGGACACCGTTCTATGTTATGATGGACGTACTACAATGATGAGAGAGGCTGAACTATATGAAGAACAGATACATTGCGGATATCCGCCCGGGAGAGGACATTACATCTTTTTTCCTGGTCAAGAGTATTGCCCTTAAGGTCGGGTCCAATAAGAAGACCTATCTGGACCTGCTGCTGGGCGATAATTCCGGAGAGATCAACGGTAAGAAATGGGACATCGCCGATAACGAAATCGCCGGACTGCAGAGAATCAAGGAGAACAGTATCCTGAAGATCCGGGCGCTGGTGACCGAGTGGAACGGCATGAAGCAGCTGCGCATCATGCGGATCCGGCTCACGGGGGCGGAGGACCACATTGACATGGCGGACTTTATCAAGGCTGCTCCGGAGGATCCGCAGGAAATGTATGATTATATCTACGGGAAGGCCGCAGCCTTTGCCGACGAGGAACTGCGCAGCCTTTGCACGACCATCCTGCAGCGCCGGAAGGACCAGCTGATGTACTACCCGGCGGCGCAGAAGAACCACCACGCGGAGATGGCGGGGCTGCTGTACCACGAGAAGCGGATGCTGATGATGGCGGAGCGGGCCTGTCAGGTCTACACCAACCTGAATCCCGATCTGCTGATGGCCGGGGTGATCCTCCATGATATCGAGAAGATCGATGAGATCGAATCCAACGAACTGGGCATATCCCCGGGCTATTCCTTCGAAGGGAAGATGCTGGGTCATCTGGTGCTGGGGGTGCGCGAGATCGAGAAGATCAGCAATGAGCTGGGCATTTCCCATGAGAAGGCGGTCCTGATCGAGCATATGATGCTGACGCACCACTACGAACCGGAATACGGCAGCCCGAAGAAGCCGCTGTTTCCGGAGGCGGAGATGCTGCACTACCTCGACATGATCGACGCCAAGATGTTTGATATGCAGGAGGTGCTGGAGAAGACCGAGCCCGGCAAGTTCAGCGAGCGTGTCTGGACGCTGGATAACCGGACGCTGTACAGGATTGGGGAGGACAAGGATGATTAAACTGCCGAAGGAGATCAGTCAGATCATAGGGCGGCTGACCGCGGAGAAGTACGACGCCTGGTGCGCCGGACAGTGCGTCACCGGAGGAGAGCTCGGTGAGAAGCCCCAGGACTGGGATATCTATACGGACTGTCCGCAGGAGAAGCTGCGGCAGATGTTCCCTGAGGCAGAACCGATGGGAAGCCGCACCAGCCGGCTGGACTATACGGAGTTCGTGGAGTACGATGACCTGAATATCGAAGACCGGTACGAAGGAATCGTTGCGGATATTGTCACGCTGAAGGGATCGATGGAGCAGCAGCTGACGGAGGTCTATCATTTCACCTGTGAGGCCATCGCGGAGCATCCCAACAAAAGCCCGATCGATCCCTGCGAGGGACTGAAGGACATCCGCAAGTCCCTGCTGCGGCCTACGTGCGACATCCGGGAGGTCTTCCGCAGGGATCCGATTCAGATACTGCGGGGGCTGCGCTACGTCGGTCTCTATGGATTCGATCTGACGAAGGATCTGTCGGAGGCCATGACGGACTGCGCTGACGAGCTGCTGCAGGCAGACAAGGAACAGATTCTGTATGAGTTTTCTCTGGCGATCAACGGCAATCATGCGGGGAAATACCTGAAGATGATCCGCGGCCTGAACCTGCTGCCGGCCATCGTCGGCCCGGAGGGGATGGTCCATGACCGCAGAGGCATCAGCGACTATGAGATCCTCTCAGAGAACATCGATAAGATCAAACATATCACGCTGCGGCGGATGGCGCTGTTCTATATCTGCTTCGACCGGTCCTACCGGAAGGCAGTGGAATGGCTCCCCCACGAGGAGATGGATCTGGAGTACCTGCTGGATGCGAAGAAGCTGCTGCCGAAGCTGCACTTTGTCGGCAGCGACACGCAGCTGAAGAAATTCATCTATCGCTGCGGCAGCTGGGATAAATACAATTTCTATGACAAACTGTCGAAGGCACAGGTCATCGTCTACGATTACAGCAACCAGAGGATCATCGGCAGGGACGCGATCCTGAAGCAGGTGCTGGCCGAGCGGCAGCCGATCTTCGCGGAGGATCTGAGGATCGATGCGGATGACATCATCGAAGCCGGGATCACCGATGATCCGGAGCGGGCGGATGAACTCTGGCATATGCTGCCGGACGTGGTTCATGAGAGTCCGTCGAACAACGAGCGGGAGAAGCTGCTGAAGTTCGCGAAGAGATTCCACCGGAGCAAGTTCAGCGCCACATTCCGCGATGTCAAATGGCTGAGATAACACTGGGTTTACTATGAACGAAGAATACACCGGTGTGATCCGGGAAATCATTTTTCATAACAACGAAAACGGCTATACAGTGGCCGTTTTTGAAACGGAATCCGAAGGCTTTGAAGAGGAATTCACCGTCGTAGGGAACATCCCCCAGGTGGCGGCAGGAAGGACCTACACGCTGCGGGGCTCCTTTGTGGAGCATCCTTCCTACGGGGAGCAGTTCAAGGTCAGTTCCTTTGAAGAACAGATGCCGACCTCCGAAGAGGGGATCCGGGAGTTTCTCGCCTCCGGTGCGATGAAAGGGATCGGCCCGAAGACCGCCGCCGCCATCGTCGCTCTGTTTGGGGAGGACACCTTCCGGATCATAGAGCACGAGCCGAATTGTCTGACGGAGGTTTCGGGGATCGGATCAAAAACAGCGGTCCGGATCTCCGAGGCTTTTGCGCAGCAGAGGGAATTCGCCTCGGTCACCCTGCAGCTGCAGAAATACGGCATCGGGGCGGAGTACGCGCTGAAGCTGTATCAGTCCTACGGCATGGATACGATTCGGGTGCTGGAGGAGAATCCCTACCGGCTCATTGATGACTTCTATGGGATCGGTTTTGTAAAGGCTGATAAGATCGCGGAAAAAATGGGCTTTCAGAAGGATGACCCCTTCCGGATTCGGAGCGGGATCCTGTTCACGCTGAATCACTTTTCGCGGGATGGGCATACCTGCCTTCCGGAGGAAGAGCTCTGCGAGAAGGCGGCCCAGCTTTTGGAGCTGTCCCGGCAGCAGGTGCGGCAGCAGCTGGAATTCATGGCCTTTTCCGGAGAGATCCATATCGATCTGATCCAGCAGAAGAAAGTTGTCTATCTGATGTCGTTTTATCTGGCGGAGCAGAGCGTCTGCAAGAATCTGCGCATGCTTCGGGGAGCTGACCTGAAACCCCTCGCCGGCGGAGAGATCGACTCACTGATCCGCCGGACGGAAACAGCGATGGGCATCCCCTTCAGTGAAAATCAGAAGGATGCCGTGCGAACCTCCCTTCAGAACGGCGTTTCGGTGATTACCGGAGGCCCCGGAACCGGGAAGACGACCATCATCAATGCGATCATCGACATCCTGGAGGACAGCGGGCAGAAGACGGCGATCGCTGCCCCGACGGGCCGCGCTGCGAAACGGATCACGGAGACCTCCGGTCATCCGGCCTCCACCATTCACCGGCTGCTGGAGTATTCCTACACGGAGGGAGAAGACGGACTGCGCTTTGGCCGCAACGGTGAAAACCCGCTGGAATACGACGCGGTGATCGTCGACGAGGCTTCCATGATCGACCTGCTTCTGATGGACGCGCTGGTGCGCGCGATCCGGCCGGGAACGAGGCTGATCCTGGTGGGTGACGATGATCAGCTGCCGTCGGTGGGAGCCGGCAATGTGCTGCGGGACATGATCAGCAGCGAATACATTTTCTGCACGAAGCTGACGAAGATCTTTCGGCAGGCAGGAGAGAGCATGATCGTGGTCAACGCCCACCGGATCAACCGGGGGGAGTATCCCGACTGCAATGTCAGGGACAAGGACTTTTTCCTGCTTCGAAGGTCGAAGGTCCCAGAGATGCTGCAGACGCTGCTGGATCTGTGCGTGCGGCGGCTGCCGGCCTTTTTCCCGAAGCTTTCACCGGTCAGAGATATCCAGGTGCTGACTCCGGTCCGCAAGGGCCCCCTCGGCTCGGTAAACCTGAACCAGAGACTGCAGGCGGTGCTGAATCCGCCGGATCCGCAGCGCCTCGAAAAAACCCATGGAGACCGGGTCTTCCGGGAGGGTGACAAGGTCATGCAGATCCGAAACAACTACGAGATGAAGTGGCGGGACTGCGAAGATTTTACCGAAGGGGAAGGAATTTTTAACGGGGACGTCGGATTCATCCAGAGCATCGATCCGGAGCTGGGGGAGATCACTGTACTGTTTGACGGAACGCGGTATGTCACGTATAATCCCGCGCAGCTGGAGGAGCTGGAGCTGGCCTACGCGGTCACGGTCCACAAGAGCCAGGGCAGTGAATTCCCCGTTGTGGTGATGCCCATCAGCTGGTTCCCGCCGGTGCTTGCTACGCGCAATCTTCTCTACACAGGGGTAACGAGAGGGAAGACCGCCGTGGTCCTGGTCGGCTCGGAGGATCAGCTGCACGCGATGGTGGACAATAACCGGATCAGCATGCGCTATTCCGGCCTGGCCTGGCGCCTGGCCCAGCTTCTGAAGCTGGAAAATGAGCTGCGGGAGGGGTAGGCAACGAGAACGGTCGGTTGAAAACGGGAAAAGGCCGGCCGGTCGATGGGTGCTACTGTAAAATCGCTCTTGAGAAAGGGAAATGATCAGTGGAATGCTCAGAATCCACTGATCGTAAGGAATCATAGGGGATCAGATTACAGTAATACGCTCTTCGGAAGCTAAAAATCAAGAAAAATACTGAATAGCAGTGGTGACAGAAACGAAAATTACAGTGGCCAGTGAAAAAATAGGGGGAAAGGGGATGAGGCAGCGATTGCGGACGCTTCTTGCCGAAGTGGATGAAGCGGTGTTTCCGTCGGGAATCTACTGCGTATGCTGCGGAGCGCTGATTGACCGGAGCAGAGCCTACAGTCTTTGCGATACCTGCATCGACCGGTTTCACTGGATCACGGGACGCACCTGCGGGAAGTGCGGGAAGGCAATGCCGGACACCAGTACGGGTCAGTTTTGTTATGACTGCATGCAGGAGGAGCACTTCTTTAAGAAGGGGTTCTCCTGTCTGACCTACGGGCTCTATGAGCGGCAGCTGATGATGGACCTGAAATATGCGGGCAGAGGGTATCTGGCCCGCATTTTTGGTGATATCCTGTTTGATCGAATGGAGGGAAAGCAGCTTTCAGTGGATCTGATCGTGCCGGTCCCGGTCAGCAGCGGCCGGCTGAGAAAACGCGGCTATAATCAATCCCTGATCATGGCGCGGCAGCTGGCGGCAAGGTGGCGAAAAGAAGGGGAGTGTGCTCCCGAGCTTCGCCCGGGGATGCTTCGAAGAACCAGAGAAACGAAAATGCTCCGCAGCCTGAATCCTACCGAGCGGCGAATGGCACTGAAGGGCGCTTTCGCGGTAGGGGAATCGGAGCGGAGCAGACTTGCCAACCGAAGCGTGCTGCTCGTGGATGATATCTACACCACCGGGGCCACGGCCGATGCCTGCAGCCAGGCGCTTCTCGAAGGCGGCGCGAAGGAGGTGTACCTGCTGACACTGGCCTCCGGCGGCAACCGCAAGCCGGGGGAATAGGTTTTGGTATTACAGGGCTTTGGCTGCCTTGATTATCAGGAGAAAAACCAGTATTCGGTGTAGATTTCTTTTATTGCATTAGAAAGTGACAGCGTTTTCATTTATTCTGATGTCACAGATCAACTTCTGATTATTCTTCTACACCAAAACGGGTTTTCATGTCCTTTTTGCAACATCTAAATACAGAAATTTGTCATTTCATTGCTGTGTTTGAGAAATCTACACCAGAACTCACATCCTGAAGTAGCCGGAAGTTCTATGAAATTACAGCATCATCTCACACCTGCCGGCCCAGCTCCTTCAAAAGCTCCCGGTCCCCTGCGATGGTCGTTCCGGTGGTGGTCAGCATATTCCCGGTGATGGTCGAGCTGGCGCCGCTGCAGAAGAGGGCAGCGCCGTGGTCGGAACACAGGGCTCTGCCGGCTGCCAGGCGGATGTCCGCCTCGGGTGCCAGGAAGCGGAAGATCGCCACAGTGCGCCGGATCTCATCCTCCGTCAGCCGGGGCAGGGCCTCCAGAGGCGTTCCCGGAATGGGCATCAGCGCATTGATCGGGATGGAATGAATGCCCAGCTCGGCAAGGCTTACGGCCATGTCGATGCGGTCTTCCCACGTTTCTCCCATGCCGATGATTCCGCCGGAGCACACGGAGAGCCCTATTTCCTGGGCATCCCGGATCACACGGATCTTGTCATCGTAGGTGTGGGTGGTACAGATGTTCGGAAAGTTTCTCCGGGAGGTTTCGATGTTTTCATGGTAGCGGGTGAGACCGGCTTCCTTCAGACGGAGCAGCTGCTCCTTTGTCAGAAGCCCCATGGAGGTGCACAGATCCAGGCCCGTTTCTTCGCGAAGTCTGCGATAGGCAGCCAGAGCCTGTTCGAAATCCTCGCCCTGCAGGGTCCGCCCGGCGGTGACGATGGCAAAGCGATCGACTCCCTCGGCTTCATTGGCCTGAGCGGTCTCCACGATGGTGTCCGCATCCAGAAAGCCATAGGTCTCGCAGTCACTGTGATGATGCGCGGACTGAGCGCAGAACTTACAGTCCTCGCTGCAGCGTCCTGCTTTGCCGTTGATGATGGTGCACAGATCCACCTTGTCACCCACCATCGCCTGCCGGATCCGGTCGGCCCCGCTGCACAGCGCTTCCAGATCACAGTCGATGAACCAGGTCAGATCCTCGTCCCGGCCAAGCCTTCGTCCGCGGATGATCTCATCGGCCAGCCGGCCGATCCATTCCTTTGATCCTGCAGGATCCGATGTGTGTTCTCTCATAATTTCGTTCATAATCTCCCTCCCGTTTGTCATACAACGTTCAGAATTGATCCGTTCTGTGACATTTCCTCTGGATGATTGTCACGTCATGTCAGGAAATGACTGTCTTGGTGACAAACGGGACTGCCCCGTTGTCACGCGTGCACTCGTTTTTGATATCATCGTGACAAAATCCTATACAAAAGCTAAACTGTTCAGATGAAATTGTCACGGAGGACTAATATTATCCTCTCTCCGTGACAAAGCCGTTTCGAAATTGTCACGGAATGCCCTGAATTCGGGTGTGTCGTGACAATTTCAGGAACTCATGATACCCGCTTATCTCCGAAACCATTCCTTCATGGTGTTCAGTACGGTGACCAGCTGTTCCTCAGTGATGACGTAGGGCACCATGGCGTACAGGTACTGCAGGAAGGGGCGGTTGAAGACGCCTCTTTCCCGCGCAAAGGCTGGGAAGTCCTGCAGGTCTTTTTCATCGTAGACCTCAATGCAGACGCAGGCGCCCATGATCCGGATCTCGCGGATGCGGGGATCGCGGAAGCCGGCCATTTCCCGGCGGGTGATCTCCTCAATGCGCCGGACCTTTCCCATATAGTCCTCCCGGTCGAAGATCTCGATGACCTTCAGCGCAGCGCTGGCCGCCAGTGGATTGCCCATGAAGGTGGGCCCGTGCATCAGGGCCTTGTCCGGATCGTCATCGTAGAAGGCGTCAAACACGTGATCCCGTGAAACTGTGACCGCATGGCCGATGTAGCCTCCTGTCAGGGCTTTGCCCAGCACCAGGATGTCCGGCAGTACCAGGTCCGAGACGAACCGGTGACCGGTGCGTCCGAAGCCTACCGCGACCTCATCGAAGATCAGGAGCACGTCGTATTTGTCGCACAGCTGCCGGGCCCGCTGCAGGAATGAAATGTCGTACATCCGCATGCCGCCTGCGCCCTGGATCAGAGGCTCGACGATGAAGCAGTTCAGCCGGTCGTGCCAGCGGGCGAAGGCATCCTCCAGCGCCTCGGTCTGCGCGGGGATGTGGAGGAAATCCGGATCCGGGCCATAGGCCTCCAGCACGAAATGGTAGTCTTCATCGTCGCCGGCCTTCATGGCCTGGAACGTATCCCCGTGATAGGAGTGTTCCAGGGACAGGACCGCCGTCCGGCCGGGGATCCCCCGGTTCATATAATATTGCAGAGCCATCTTCAGCGCCACTTCCACGGCAACGCTGCCGGAATCCGAGAAGAACGAGTGATTCAGATCCCCCGGAAGCCACTCCTCCAGCTTCGCAGCCAGCCTTTGCACGGGAGCATGGGTCAGTCCGCCCAGCATGACATGCGAAAAGCGGCCGGCCTGCTCTGTGATGGCGGCGGTAATCTCCGGATGGGCATACCCGAAATCATTGCTCCACCAGGAAGAGATGGAGTCGATCAAAGGGCCTTCCGACGTCTCCAGGATCACGCCATGGGCGCCCGTCACCTCGATGGGATCCTCCATGGTCTTCATTTGTGTATAAGGGTACCAGATCATTTGTTCCTCCCGATGGGTTCGTACAGCGCGCTCAGCGCATCGACGCCGATGTCCAGATCCGTGTCCCCGGGCTTCACACAGGCGACGACGGGGATCCCGGTCAGCTCCTCGCACATATACCGGTTGTCCTCCTCCATCACATCCCCGGGGTGCCAATGATTGAATATGATTCCCCGCACCGGCAGATCCCGGCGGAGCATGTATTCCGCGGTGAGCACCACGCTGTTGATGGTGCCGAGCCCCGCATCCGCCACGATCAGCGACGGCAGGCGGAGCATTCGGATGATGTCCTCCAGCAGAATGCGGTGCTCCCCGTGCTCCCGCTGGAAGCGAATGGGACACAGGATCCCGCCGCTGCCTTCGGCGGTAATGAAATCATACCGGTCCAGCAGCGCTTCCCATCCGGCAGCGACCGCGGCAGCATCCACCGGGTTTCCCTCCAGCCGCGCCGCCAGATGAGGCGAATACGCCTGCTCGTAGACGTAGGGACACATCTCTTCCAAAGGCTGGCGGATGCCGGAAACGCGCTTCACGTGATCCGCATCCCCGGGGATCAGCGTTCCGTCCCCGCGACGCGCATTGCCGCTCATGGCGGCCTTGTAATAGGCCGCGGCAAACCCTGCTTCCTCCAGCTTTTTCGTAATGAGACCGGCGACGTAGGTCTTGCCGATATCGGTGCCGGTGCCGGTGAGAAAAATACCTTTTGTCATAAGTTCATTCCTTTCTGTGAAGACGTTCCGCCCGCGGGCCGGGACTAAATCAGACCGGCAGGACCGGACGCAGGCGTTTCGTCAGAATGGCGGTCAGGATGCACAGGCAAATATCGCCGGGGACCGCCAGAATAAAGCAATAGAGGAACAGCGGCCAGACGCCCAGTGCAACGCCCAGAACGAAGTTGGAAATGACGTAGCACCAGATCATGCCCAGCAGATAAACCAGCCCCAGGCCGGCAAAGCATGCGGTGAGAACACGGGAGAAGCTCAGCTGCCCTGCGCCCTCGATCATCCGCCCGGTAACGAAGGTGCCGGCGGCGAAGCCGATGAGATAACCGAAGGTAGGCTTCAGAACGTACCAGATCCCGCCGCCTTCCGCGAAGATGGGAAGCCCCACCAGACCCAGGATCAGATAGACCAGAACGCTGATGGTTCCCCGCCGGCTGCCCAGAAGGGATCCGGCCAGACAGGTGAAGAGGAACTGGAGAGTGAAGGGGACGACCGGAACCGGGATCCGGATGAAAGCTCCGGCGGCGATGAGCGCAGCGAACAGGCTGCACAGGATCATATCCCGGGTCCGTGAGGATGTCGTTACACTTTGTGGGCTTCGCATGAATCGTCTCCTTCTGAAATCGTAAACCAGGTGGAATAGAATGTCGACCATATTGTAAACGGATGATGACGGAATGTCAACCTAACAAACAGAGACACCGCCGGAAAAACGACCAAAAAGAACTTTTAACCGTTTCGGAAATAGAGTAAAATGAAGTACAGGCGCGCCGCGCATATGGCCCGGGTCTGTGGTTGAAAGGCCAGGCCAGCTACGGGCGAAAGGTCCCACGTAAGCTGTTCGCAGGGCGGCAGTGATCATGGCGTAGTTTAGAAGTAAGTCCTCGGGAAAATCCCGGTCAAGGCAGGTGTGGGGGCAAAGACCAGGTCAGCCGGGCCATATGCGCAGCGCGTTTTTTGTTTCAGGAGGAAGGACATCAATGTTGGATAATTACGTGAGCGCGATGGAGCATTGGCAGGGAAGAGTCGACAGCGAGGAGGACTACGATTCTTTCCGATGGCATCAGTGGGTGAGGCCCCTGGATCTGAACGGGGATCCGGAGGTGTTTCAGGGTCCTCAGGGATTCGCGTTTATCGGCTTTTGCAGCGAGCAGGGGGTACAGAGAAACAAAGGCCGGGTCGGGACGGCTCTGGCGCCGGATCTGATCCGCCGGCAGATGGCGAATCTGCCCTGTACCTTCCAGCAGAGCGTGGCGATCTATGATGCGGGGGACATCCTCTGTCAGGACATTTCCATGGAGGAGGGGCAGGCCCGGCTGGCGGAGGCGGTACGCCGGATCCTGGCGCTGAATCTGTTTCCCATCGTTCTGGGCGGCGGGCACGAGACCACCTTCGGACATTACTGCGGACAGCTGGCCCATGCCGAGGGAAAGCAGCCGGAGAAAACACCGGATATCGCCGTGGTCAACTTCGATGCCCATTTTGATCTGCGGCCTTACGACCGGGGCTCAAGCTCCGGATCCATGTTCCGGCAGATCGCGGATATCTGCCGGGAAAAGGGGATGAAGTACGGATACCTGCCCCTGGGGATCCAGAAGCACAGCAATACGGTGAGTCTGTTCCGGGAAGCGGAGCGGATGGATGTGCGGTACGTGCTGGCCAGAGACCTGCAGTACGGCTCTGCGGCATCGGTCTATGAGAAGGTGGATACCTTCATGTATGAGCACGAGAACGCCTACATCACCATCTGTACGGACGTGTTTTCCTCGGCCTTTGCCCCCGGAGTCAGCGCGCCTCAGGCGCTGGGGCTGGATCCGGAACGGGTCCTGCCGCTGATCAAGCACATCCTTCGGACCCGCAAGATCCGCGGATTCGACATCTGCGAGATCTCCCCGCGGTTCGACCAGGACAACACCACCGCCAGCCTGGGCGCCGTGCTGATCTTCACCGTGGTGAATACGATCTGCAAGCTGAAGAATCTTGCCGTGAATACCGGCGTGGAATACTACGGATGAGAATTGTAGCGCAGGATGAAAATATTCTGAAAAATTCATCCGCCTTCATTGAAAGCTGCGCCATGCTATGTTAAACTAAAGAAAAAGTTATAGAAGGAGGTCTCTTAATGAAAGTCATTATTACAGGAAAGAACTATGCTCCAAGCGAAAAGCTGAAGGAGACCATTGAAAAGAAATTCGAGAAGCTCGACAAGTACTTTTCAAATGAAATCACCGGAAACGTGATGACGATCAAGGAGAAAGGGAACTACAAGGTAGAAGCCACGATCAACGCGAACGGCACGATTTTCCGGGCGGAAGTCCGCTCCGGAGATCCCTATGACTGCGTTGACAGATGCATCGAGAAGCTGTCCAGCCAGATGTCCCGTTTCAAGACCAAACTGCAGAAGAAGCACAAGGGCCAGAAGGCCGTGGATTTCGCGGAGGTTCCGGCGTTTGAAGAAACCGAGGAAGAAATTCATGTTGTCAAGAGGAAGAAATTCGGGCTCTCCCCGATGACCGTCGACGAGGCGATCGTTCAGATGGAGCTGCTGGAGCACAACTTCTTCGTCTTCCTGAACATCGAGACAGATGCAGTTAATGTGGTCTATCGCAGGGCGGATCAGGACTACGGACTGCTGGAAACGACCTATTAATCGGACACATCCATTCAGCGGGGCAAAAGCGCCCCGCTTTTTTTGTACAGAAGCGGTTTCGATATTGAATCCAGCCGGCTTTTTCTGTAGAATGTATATGTATGAATATGCATTCGGACAGGAGACTTGGTCGTGCAGGATTTTTTTCATAACATCGTTTCAGAAATAGGCATTTTTGACGTGATCGATATTTTGATCGTCGCATTTGTGATATACAAAATCCTTGGATTTATCGTGAAGACACGGGCGGTTCAGATCCTGAAGGGCGTCCTGGTGCTGATCGTGGCGCTGATCGTTTCGGATGTGCTGGATCTGTACACCCTGAACTGGATGTGCAAGGGAGCGGTGGCCATGGGCGCGGTGGCGATCCTGGTCGTATTCCAGCCGGAACTGCGCCGGGCCCTGGAATACATGGGCCGGGGCAGTTTCATGCGTCCAGCCTTTGCACAGGAGAATAAGGAGAAGGTCAAGCGGGATGTCAATCAGATCGTACGCGCTGTCGACGATTTCTCCGGGGACCATGTGGGCGCGCTGATCGTATTCGAGGGGCAGACACTGCTGGAGGATATCGTGGAGACCGGAACGGTGCTGGACGCGACGATCTCGGAGCAGCTGCTGGGCAATATCTTCTATGAAGGATCGCCGCTGCACGATGGCGCGGTGATCATCCGCGAGGGCATGATCCACGCGGCGGGCTGCGTGCTCCCGCTGACGGGAAGTCAGGAGATCGGCAAAAACCTGGGAACGAGGCACAGAGCCGGGCTGGGAATTACGGAGCATTCCGATGCGCTGGTTCTGATCGTGTCCGAAGAGACGGGAATCATTTCCATGGCAAGGGACGGGAAGATGGACCGTTTTCTGGACCGGAAGACCGTGGAGAAGCAGCTGCTTGATTTTTATCTGAAGGGCGGCGATCTTTCCGAGAGGATCGAGAAGGTGCCCTGGATGAAGAGCCTGTTTGCCGGAATCAAGGATCCCGGCGTTGTGAAGGATAAGGTTTTCGGCGGAAGCAGCGGTCGGAATACGACCCAGGAGATCCCTGCGGAGGAGCTGCAGGAAGCCGTTCGCAAGTTTACAAAGGAGACGAAGGACCTGAATGAGCTGAAGGATCTGGAGGATCTGATGAACGATCCGGATCTGGAGCCGGCGGGCTCGCAGGCAGCGCAGACCGAGACAGGCGAGGAGGGACAGGATGCTTAAGAACAAGAAATT
Source organism: Bacillota bacterium (assembly GCA_017459895.1). Classification (GTDB taxonomy): domain Bacteria; phylum Bacillota; class Clostridia; order Peptostreptococcales; family Anaerovoracaceae; genus Lentihominibacter. The sequence goes on from JAFUCA010000035.1 coordinate 13,185, forward strand.
CCAGGCCATACTCTCCCTGCTGATTGCCATCGGCCTGTGGATGTATGTGATGGGGACCGTGGATCCCACCGTTACGACGACCATCCGCGATGTCACGGTGGAGAAGATCAACGAGGATGTTTTGGAGGAGAAGGGACTGTCGGCTGATCTGGAACGGCCGGACACCGTGAACATCGAGATCAAGGGTGCCAGATCCGACGTGAATGAAGCCAAAGAAGGCGAGATCCGGGCGACGGTGGACGTTTCCAACTGCGAATACGGAGAGAATGAGACGGAGATCAAGGTGAAATTCCCCGATGGAGTTTCCGGCGTGAAGGTGGAGAACATCTCCCAGAGAACCGCTGTTTTCACTGTGAAATAGCGCATCCCGCGCATTTGCTGATATAACCAGAGAGGAGTAAGAAATGTTAAAATTCCTTTTAGTGATTCTGATCATCATCGTGCTGATCATCGTATGGCTGGTCTCCACGTACAACGGGCTCGTTCGCAGCCGCAACACCGTGGATGAAGCGTACTCTACGATGGATGTCTACCTCAAGAAGAGATTCGATCTGATCCCGAATCTGGTGGAGGCGGTCAAGGCGTATGCGGCCCACGAGAAAGAAACTCTGCAGGCCGTGATCGCAGCCCGGGGACAGATCCAGTCGGCGGGAACGCAGGCGGAGCGGATGGAAGCGGAGAACGCGCTGTCCGGAACTCTGAAATCCCTGTTTGCCGTTGCAGAAGCTTACCCGGATCTCAAGGCCAACGAGGGATTCCTTGATCTGCAGCAGCAGCTGAAGAAGGTCGAAGAAGACATCGCTCAGTCAAGAAAGTATTTCAACGGCAGTGTCAAGGCGTACAACAACAAATGCCAGACATTCCCGTCCAGCTTCATTGCAAGCACATTCCGCTTCGAACCGCGCACCATGTTTGAGGTCTCCAGAGAAGAGGAAAGAGAAAATGTCAAAGTTGAATTCTAGACTTTGGACGGATCCGGATCGCCGCGGCAAGAGGAGATCCGGATTTCTGTCTCTGGCCGTCGCGCTGCTGATGGCCGCCTTTATGGTGCCTGCATTCCTCGCGCCGGAGGAGGCCAGCGCGGACAGCGCCGGCTACACGACTCCGTCCTACGATGTGAACGTGGTGACCGATGAAGATCACGTCTTTCACGTTACCGAGGAGATCCAGGTGGACTTCTATGAGTACCGCCACGGGATCTACCGGTACATCCCGGACGGCAGCCGCTATTACGGGATCAGCAATGTGAGGGTGCAGGGATACGATTACGAGGTGTATTCCGAAAGCGGCAATCAGGTCGTGCAGATCGGAAGCCCGGACTATACGGTTTACGGACCCCAGACCTACCGCATCAGCTACGATATCGTCGGATACCGGGACGATTCCGGCGAGCAGGACTACCTGTCGCTGGATCTGCTGCCCACCGGCTGGAGCACATCCATCGAATCGGCAAACCTTCGCATCGAATTTCCCAAGGAGATCCGGGGGATCGAGACCTTCGCCGGTGCCTATGGCAGCCAGGACGGAAATGACTATTTTAAGGTGACGGACAGCGGAACCGTGTACACAGCGGTCTCCCGGGGGGAACTGCCCCGGGGCGTTGGACTGACCATTAAGGCGGATCTGCCGGAGGGCTACTGGGTCAATCCCTACAGCCGGGATTCAGCCCTGCAGGGGCTCTGCGGGATCCTGGCGGTCATGGGCATGCTGATGCTGCTTCTGTGGTTTGCGGTGGGCCGGGACGATCCGATCATCCCGACGGTGGAGTTCTACCCTCCGGAGGAACTGGACCCGCTGGAGATGGCCTACGTGGCAAACGACGAGGTGAAGACGAAGGATATCTCCGCTCTGCTCATTTATCTGGCGGATAAGGGTTACATCCACATCGACTCCGACGGCAAGAGATCCTTCACGCTGATGAAGCAGCAGGAGATCGGGGAGAATGAGCGGTCCCATACGAGAAAGATCTACCATTCTCTGTTCGCAAACCGCAGGAAGACGGTCCGGCTGAAATCCCTGCCGGATGGATTCGGTGAGGTTGCGGCGAAGACTCCCTCGGAGGTGAAGTCAAGCGTTGAGAAGCGGCGCAGGACCTTCTCAGCGGCCTCCAAGGCCGGCAGAGCCGTCGGCCTGGCGTTCTGCCTGTTGATCCCCGTGATCGCGGCGGGCGCCCATTCCTGGCTGACCTTCGGGTCTTCCGACTACGGGTTTATTCCGCTTCTGATGGCACTGGTCATGTTCGCCTCCATGGTGAGCCTGGTGGCGAAGACGGACGCTTTCCGGACGAAGAAGCGGCCGGTGCGGATCATCATCGGATTCATCATATTCCTGGCGGCTCTGGCCATGGAAGCATGGATCATCGCGCTGGATTATCCGGTGCTGGCGCTGGTCTTTGCCTGCGCGGAGCTTGCGGCAGCGGTCGCGACCATCTTCGTGCGGCGGCGGATGAACAACGAGCTCTTCGGCCGCGTGCTGGGATTCCGCGATTTCATCCGCACGGCGGAATACGACCGGCTGAAGATGCTGTCCGAGGAGAATCCGGATTACTATTTCAACATCATGCCCTACGCCTGCATTTTCGGGATGTCGACAAAGTGGGCGGATAAATTTTCCGATTTCAGGATTCCGCAGCCCTCGTGGTACACCAGTCCCGCCGGGACCTGGGATCCGTACTTCGGACACCATATGTACATCTATTCAGGAAACAATATCAGCAGCGCCGTTGCAAGCCATTACAAGGCAGTCGGTTCCGATTTCCTGTCCTCCGCCGTGGACAGCGCCGGCAGCGGCGGCGGCGGTTTCTCCGGCGGAGGGTTTTCCGGCGGCGGCTTCGGCGGCGGAGGAGGAGGTTCATGGTAATGAGACAGATCAAAAGAATAGGCATTCTGGGAGCAATGGCCTCCGAGATGGAAGCGATCAAAGGGATGATCCAGCAGCCTCATACAGAGGAGATCAGCGGGATCCGCTTCGTACAGGGGACGATTCACGGAATCGACGTCGTTGCGGCGACCTGCGGCATCGGCAAGGTCTTCGCGGCCCTTTGCGCGCAGACCATGATCCTGACGTACCATCCGGATCTGATGATCAATGTGGGAGTGGCGGGGTCTCTCACCCCGAAGCTGAATATCGGCGACATCGCCATCGCGGAGAAGGTCGTGCAGCATGACATGGACACCACAGCCATCGGCGATCCGGCAGGGCTGCTGTCCGGGATCAATGTGGTGTATCTGCCCTGCAGCCAGGACACGGTCCGGATGATGGAGGCCTGTGCGGACGCTTTGGGATATCATCGTGAGACCGGCGTCATCGCCACCGGCGATGTATTCATGACCGACAGCCAGAAGAAGAGACAGGTGGCGGATACGTTTGATGCCATCAGCTGCGAGATGGAGGGCGGCAGCATCGGGCAGGTCTGCTATGTGAACGGTACGGATTTCTGTATCCTCAGAGCCATTTCCGACAACGGGGATGAGAATGCCCACGATGATTATCATCTGTCGCTGGATATGGCGGCGGACCGGGCGACGCAGGTAATGGATCGCTTTCTGGCGAATCTGGCCGTCGGACAGAAGCTGTTTCAGGGATGATCCGGAGGGTGCTGGTATGAATATAGCGGTTTACTGCGGATCGAGAATGGGGAAGGATGAAGAATTCGCCGCGGCTGCGGTCCGGCTGGGGCAGTGGATCTGCCGCCGGGGCCACGGGATGGTCTACGGCGGGGGCAACATCGGACTGATGGGTCTGATCGCCGACACGGTCCTGGAGGGCGGCGGCGCGGTGACCGGCGTCATTCCGGAATTTCTGATCGAGGCGGAAGTGGGGCACGAGGGACTGCACACCCTGGAGGTGGTGCAGACCATGACTCAGCGAAAGAACCGGATGATGGAGCTTTCCCAGGCCTTCATCGCGATGCCCGGCGGGACCGGCACGCTGGAGGAGATCGCCGAAGTGATCTCCCTCCAAAAGCTGGGTCTGCAGGACAAGCCATGCGTCTTTTATAACATCAATGGATTTTACGAGCCCCTGCGGCAGATGCTGGCCGATATGGTGGCAGCGGAGTTTCTGACCGCAGAGGACTTCGGGAAGATCCATTTCATCCGCCGGCCGGAGGAGCTGGAGCCGATCCTGGCCGGGAAGTGAGGAGCTACAGACCGTAGATGTTGGTCATGTGCTCCAGGAAGACCTTGTAGGCGCGGAAGCCTTCGTAGACATCCGCCTTGCTGGAGATCTCCATCGGCGCGTGCATGCACAGAACCGCCAGACCGCAGTCGATGACCTCCATACCGTAGTTGGCCATGATCCAGGCGATGGTGCCGCCGCCCCCTACATCGACCTTGCCCAGTTCGGCGGTCTGGAACTGGACTTCGTTCTCGTCGAGGATCCGGCGGATCGCCGCCATGAATTCCGGATTGGCATCGCTGGAGCCGCTCTTGCCTCTGGCACCGGTAAATTTATTGAACACAACGCCCTTGCCCAGGTAAGCGGCGTTTTTTGTTTCGAAAACATCAGCGTACAGGGGGTCGAATCCGGCGCTGACATCCGAGGACAGCATGGAGGAATTCTGAAGGGTCCGCCGCAGAGACAGGGCGCTGGGATAGCCCATCAGAGCCAGAACCTCCGCGGTCATGTTCTCAAAGAACCGGGACTGCATGCCGCTGGCGCCCTGGCTGCCGACCTCCTCCTTGTCCACAAGCAGGCAGCAGGCGGTTCGCTTCGGCGTATCGGTCTCGAGCATAGCCATCAGGGAGGTGAAGGCGCAGATCCGGTCGTCCTGGCCGTAGGACAGGATCATGCTCCGGTCAAAGCCCAGCTCTCTGGCTCTGCCGGCAGGCACGACCTCCAGCTCCGCGGAGAGGAAATCCTCTTCCTCAATACCATAGCGTTCCTTCAGAAGCTGCAGGATGTTCGCCTTGACCGGGGTCTTGCGGAGCTTCTTCTCGCTGTCCGCCGCATCCCCTGCGCTTTCTTCCTCCGCACTGCCTCCGAAATCCCGCGGAACGGACCCCACCAGCACATCCAGCCCTTCGCCTTCGATGACCTTGGCCGCGTCCTTCGTCATCTGCTTCTGAGCCAGATGGATCAGAAGGTCGGTGATGGCGAAGACCGGATCGTCCTCGTTTTCGCCGAGACAGATATCCACCCGGCTGCCGTCCTTCTTAATGACGACGCCGTGGATGGCCAGCGGGATCGTGACCCACTGGTATTTCTTGATGCCGCCGTAGTAATGGGTGTCCAGATAGGCAAGTCCGGTGCTCTCATACAGCGGATTCTGCTTCACATCGATTCGCGGGGAGTCGATGTGGGCCCCAAGAATGTTCATGCCGTTTTCGATGGGCTCGGTCCCGATGTGATAGAGGACCAGCGTTTTGCCGTTGTACTGGGCGTAGACCTTATCTCCCGGGCAAAGGCTGGAGCCGGCTTTCACAAGCTCGTCCAGCGGACGATAACCGGCAGCCTGCGCCATCTCAATGGAAACCTTCGCGCATTCCCGTTCGGTCTTGCCCCGGTCCAGAAGCTCCCGGTAACGGGCATTGACTGCCTCCATCTCCTGCAGCTGCTGCTCCGTGTATATTTCCCAAAGACTCTTTTCTCTTGCCATGTTGATACTCCTTTTTTCAGATTTGGTTAGACGTCTCTTCTTAAGTGTAATTCCTTCGCCTTCGATTCGCAAGTGATTTCCTCGGAAAAGGCTTGCAAAAGATGCAGTGTATGTTTAAAATAGGAATGTTAAAACAGTGAGCTGGCGAAGGAGGGAAGAGAACGCAGCCTGCTGTTAGCGCCAGGCCCCGAAAGGGGTGACGAGGATGGCAGTTATCGAAAGACTCGGCGGGTGCTGCCACGGCCGTCCATGGGAACCCCCATGGAACGTGGGTCGTCAGAGAGAAAGCAAAAAACGGAATCAAAACCGCAACAGAGGTTCTCTCGTCACACGAAACTACAGAAAATAACAAAGGAGATAAATCGATATGAGAGTTGTAATTCAGGAAAACTATGACAATATGTGCAAGTGGGCAGCGAACTACATCGCGGATAAGATCAGAAACCATAAGGAAGACCGGCCGTTCATCCTGGGTCTGCCGACGGGATCTTCTCCCATCGGAGTGTACAAGGAACTGGCAAGGATGAACCAGGCGGGCGAGCTGAGCTTCGCCAATGTGGTCACCTTCAATATGGATGAGTATCTGGGTCTGCCCCATGAGCACGATCAGTCCTACTGGTACTTCATGCACGACAATTTCTTCGACCATCTGGTGGACATGAAGCCGGAGAACATCAACATTCTGAACGGCATGACCGATGATCCGGAAGGGGAGTGCGCCCGCTATGAGGAGAAGATCGCCAGCTACGGCGGCATCGATCTGTTCATGGGCGGCATCGGCGTGGACGGCCACATCGCGTTCAACGAGCCCTACACCAGCCTTTGCTCGAGAACCGGCGTGCGGAATCTGACTACAGACACCAGAATCGTCAACTCCCGTTTCTTCGGAAACGATCCGGAAGCGGTACCGTCCCAGGCGCTGTCCGTGGGCGTCGGCACCGTTACCGACTCGAAGGAAGTCCTGATCCTGATCAACGGCCACAACAAGGCGAGAGCGCTGGCGGCCACCGTTGAGGGCGGCGTCAGCCACAAGTGGACCTGCTCCGCGCTGCAGATGCACAACGGCGCCATCATCGCCTGCGATGAAGCGGCCTGCGGAGAACTGACGGTTGACACTTACAAGTATTTCCTCGACATCGAGAAGAAAGAGAGACTCTAATGTACACAATCAAAGATTTATACGATCTGGAGCATACGCTGGCGGCGGATTACCTGGCGCAGTTCACCTATCCCTGGGAGGCTCTCGCGGGCATCAAGGAACTGATCCTGCAGCTGGGACCGAACCTCGGCGAGGACTATGAAGAGGTCCAGCCGCAGGTATGGGTCCATAAGACCGCGAAGGTTTTCCCCTCCGCTTATCTGGGAGCACCCTGCATCATCGGACCGGGAACAGAAGTCCGGCACGGAGCATTCATCCGCAGCGCAGCGCTGGTGGGAGCGGACTGTGTGGTCGGCAACTCCGTGGAGCTGAAGAACGTCATCCTGTTCGATCACGTCCAGACACCGCACTACAACTATGTGGGCGACTCCATCCTCGGATACTACAGCCATATGGGCGCCGGGAGCATCACGTCCAACGTGAAATCGGACAAGAAGAACGTCGTCGTTCATAACGGTACGGAGCAGATGGAGACCGGACTGCGCAAGTTCGGCGCGATGCTGGGCGACTATGTCGAGGTCGGCTGCAACGCGGTCTGCAACCCGGGGACCGTCATCGGCCGTCACTGCAACGTGTATCCGACCTCCTGCGTCAGAGGCGTCATCCCCGAAAACAGCATCTGGAAGGATAACGGCGAGGTCATTCACAAGGAGGAGAGATAATGGGCAAATATTTCGGAACAGACGGATTTCGCGGGGAAGCGAATCAGACGCTGACCTACGATCACGCGATCAAAATCGGCCGTTTTCTGGGCTGGTACTACGGCGCGAACCAGGGCAAGAAGGCGAAGATCGTCATCGGCAAGGACACCCGCCGGTCCAGCTACATGTTTGAGTACGCGCTTTGCACCGGCCTGATGGCCAGCGGCGCGGACGCCTATATCATGCACGTTACGACGACTCCTTCGGTGGCATACATCACCAGAGTCGACGAGTTCGACTGCGGGATCATGATCTCCGCTTCTCACAATCCGTACTATGACAACGGCATCAAGCTTCTGAACGGAAATGGCGAGAAGATGGAGGAAGAAACCATCCTTCAGGTAGAGGATTACATCGACGGCAAGATCGACATTCCGGCCGCCGGCCGGGAGGAGATCGGACGGACCGTTGACTATGTGAACGGAAGAAACCGCTACATCGGTCATCTGATCAGCATGAGCAAATACGGCTTCAAGGGCAAGAGGGTCGGCCTGGATGTGGCCAACGGCGCGGCATGGCAGATCGCGAAGAGCGTTTTTGAGGCTCTCGGCGCGAAGACCTACGTGATCAATGACGAGCCCAACGGATACAACATCAACACCGACTGCGGCTCCACGCATATCGAGCACCTCCAGAAGCTGGTGGTCGAAAAGGAACTGGATGTGGGCTTTGCCTACGACGGAGACGCGGACCGCTGTCTGGCGGTGGATGAGAAGGGCAATGTCATCACGGGTGACCACATCATTTACATCTACGGCCTGTACATGAAAGACCGGGGCAAGCTGCTGAACAACAAGGTCGTTACGACGGTCATGAGCAACTACGGCCTGTTTAAGGCGCTGGACCGCGTCGGCATCGAGTACGACAAGACGAAGGTCGGAGACAAGTATGTCTATGAGAACATGATGGAAACCGGAAACCGCATCGGCGGAGAACAGTCCGGCCACATTATCTTCTCCAAGTACGAGACCACCGGAGACGGCATTCTGACCAGTCTGAAGGTCATGGAGGCCATGCTGGCGAAGGAAAAACCGCTGAGCGAGCTGGCGGCGCCGGTGATCTTCTATCCCCAGGTGCTGAAGAACGTCCGCGTCAAGAGCAAGCCGGACGCCCAGAACGATCCGGATGTCCAGGCTGCAGTGCAGCGGGTCGCCGATGAGCTGGGAGATACCGGCCGCATCCTGGTCAGAGAATCCGGAACCGAGCCGGTGATCCGTGTCATGGTCGAGGCGGATACCGAGGAGATCTGTGAGAAGCATGTGGACGCGGTAATCGATGTGATCACGGCCAAGGGACACCGGGCGTAGGACGGCGGACAGACGGCGGACTTTGCCGCCGGGAAGGAGAACGAGATGGGCAGAGGAGATGTGGTTCTGACCCGGGACAATCGGGAATTCATCCGGCAGGACTGCCTGCGGGATGCGCTGATCTACGAGATCGTGGATCTGGAATGGAGCATGATGCAGGACATGAGAAGCGCCCAGGGCCGGCCCCTGGAGGAGTCGGGTTTTGAGGCGTTCTATCAGGTTCGCTACAGCCAGCACAGCGCCATGAATTCGGATACGGTGGGCCTGTACAAGCAGGATCTGATGATCGCAACCCACACCGGCCGGAACCTGATGGCGGAGAAATACGGCTATATGAAGGATCCGTCAAAGCTGCCGGAGGATCCGGCGGTCCGGGATCTGATCGGCCAGATCGTTCCCCTGATGCTGCAGTCTCAGGAGAGGTTTTCAAATGCCTTCCCGGCGCTGGGGAGCATGAGCCGCGCCTTCGATCCCGAGGAGGATCAGGTGAGTCTGGAGGTCTACATCACCAGTGAACTGGTGGGCAAGTCCGACACGACTCTGCAGATGATCCTGCGGGATGTGAAGCTGAATCCGGATTACATCCGGGACATCTTCGAGGTCTTCGTCAGCTTCTTCGGACAGGATTCCCTGGGCAAGGCCGAGGTGCTGGCCGCGGCGCAGCAGATGAAACCCTGCCGGGGAGCTACGCTGTAAACCCTTAACACAAAACACAATGAGATCGACAGGTCGGAAACGGCCTGTCATTTTTTGTCATGAAAGATCAGTTTCTTCTGGATCAGATAGTTGGCGAAGAACAGCACGCACTCCACGCAGAACTTGAGCACGATGGTGGGCAGCGGCAGATGGGCGGTCAGGAAGGTGACGGCAAGGCCGCTGACGGTGCTGGAGAGGATCACCAGCAGGATGTACTGAAGGAACTGGCGCAGAGGATGTCCGCAGCTGCGGAAGACGCCGTTTCGGTTCAGTGCGAAATTCACCACGCAGGAACAGGCCCGGGCGATGTAGGTGGAGACCAGGATGGACTGGCCCAGCTGCAGCACCAGAGCGAACACGCCGTAGTCCACGAGAAAGGACAGTATGGACGAGATCCCGTATTTCAGGATCGTCGATTTCAGGAAATCGGCCAGCTTTTGCATAACAACTGTATGGTATCACATCCAGTCACCAAAAGGTAACCCGGTTACAAAAAACTGCGTACTTTCCCAAAAGCTGTTTTTAGGTTATACTGTAAGCGTAATCAAAAAGCGTGAACAGTGGCCGGAATGCAGAGGTAGAAGATGACAATGGATATGCACGGAGGTATGACACAGGAGCAAAGGCTGGACTGGCTGGTGGAGGAATTCAAGGAAGACTCCGGGACCTACCGGGATCTGGAGACTCCGGAGCAGGCGGACGGGAAACGTCAGCTGCTGCGGTCGCTGATGAATATCCGGATGCCCCGGCCGATGGGCGAGGAAGTGCTCAGGGTGCAGGACGCCTATCTTCTGGGCCGGGCGCAGGAGAAGGGCGTGGTACGGCTGGCGGATATCCCGGTCATTACGAAGACTCCCGCGGATTCGGACCTTGGCGGAGAGATCTCCATCTGGCAGGGGGACATCACCCGTCTGGAGTGTGACGCCATCGTCAATGCGGCGAATTCCCGGATGCTGGGGTGCTTTCAGCCTTGCCACAGCTGCATCGACAACTGCATCCATACCTACGCCGGGATCCAGCTGCGGCAGGCCTGCGAAGCGGAGATGCAAAAGCTCAGGGAAAAATACGGACCGGACTATGAGCAGCCTACGGCGGTGCCCATGATCACCGATGCCTATAACCTGCCGGCGAAGAAGGTCATCCATATCGTGGGCCCCATCGTCATGGGACCGCTGAGCCGGGAGCACGAACGGGATCTTGGGGAGTGTTACCGGAGCACGCTGGAGATTGTGCGGGAGCACGGACTGCGGAGCGTGGCCTTCTGCTGCATCTCCACGGGAGTGTTCCGCTTCCCGAACCGGCGGGCAGCACAGATCGCTGCAGATACCGTGCTCCGGTGGCTCTCGGAGAACCCGGGCGACATTGACCGGGTGATCTTCAACGTGTTCAAGGACGAGGATCTGCAGCTCTATCAGGAGCTGCTTGAGAAATAAGGAGGAACGGGAATGACAGGAAGAGACGGATACAGAGAAAGCATCTCCAAAGGGCTGGATGCCGTCTATAAACTCGGCAGGAACATCACCATGAACACCGGGGACCGCGAAACCGAGATTCCCCGGCTGCGCCGGGAGATCGAAGAGGCCGAGTTCATCGTCATCGGCGCCGGTGCAGGTCTTTCCACCTCTGCGGGCCTGATCTACAGCGGCGAGCGCTTCGAGAAATACTTCTATGATTTCGCGGAAGCGTATGGCATTACCGATATGTACTCCGGCGGCTTCTATCCCTTCCCGGATGCCCAGACCCGCTGGGCCTGGTGGGCCCGGCACATCTATTTCAACCGCTACGTGGATGCTCCGAAGCCGGTCTACCGGCAGCTGCTGGATCGGATGAAGGACCGAAACTACTTCGTCATCACCACCAATGTGGACCATCAGTTCCAGAGGGCGGGCCTCGACAAGTCCAGGCTCTTCTATACCCAGGGGGATTACGGGCTGTTTCAGAGCGTGGATCCTGCCTGGCAGGAGACCTACGACAACGAGGAATGGGTCATGAAGGCCATGGAGGCCCAGGGCTTCGTCCGAAATGATCAGGGCGAGTTTGCCGTTCCGGAGGGGGCCAGCCTTTGCATGAGGATCCCTGCGGAGCTGATTCCGAAAAGTCCCCGGGACGGAAGTGAAGTCACCATGAATCTGCGCTCGGACGATACCTTCGTGGAGGATGCGGGCTGGCACAGGGCATCGGAAAGCTATTCGGAATTTCTGCAAAGGCTGGCCGGCCGCCGGGTGCTCTTCCTGGAACTGGGCGTGGGAGCGAATACACCGGTGATCATCAAATACCCCTTCTGGGCGGAGACGTACGAGAATCCAAAGGCCACCTACGCCTGCCTGAATTACAACGAGGCCTTCTGCCCGAAGAAGATCGAGAAGCAGTCCATCTGCATCGACGGGGACATCGGGGAAGTGCTGGACGCAATAGGGGAAGTATCTGAATCGGCACAGGGGACATCGGCCTTATGAACAGCAGCAAACGCGTCAAGAAAAAAAGACTGACTGCCGTCAGCATCTGGCATTTCGTCCGGCTGACCTACCGGGCGGTGCTGTTTGTCGTTTTTGCCGTCATCTACGTCGATTACCGGGTCACTCTCCCCGATGTGGCCGTTCTGAAGAGCGGCGCGGGGCTGCTGACGGATCTGAGCCATTCGGCGGCGATCCGCAATGCCATGCTGGGGATCGTATGGGCCGTGTTCATGGTGGAGATGGTCCTCAGGCTGTTTCCCTCCCGGCTGGAGAGCCCGGGCTGTCAGAAGCAGTTCGCCGGCACCTACATTAAAACCGGGCAGACGGAGATCGACATCCCAGACAACAACGCGACCATGCTGGTGGCGCTGGTCTGGGTGTGCCTGAACGCCCCCATCGGAATGCTCTACATGGCGGGGATCCTGGATGCAGGGATCCTGATTTTGCTCAGCTGCGCCTACGCGGTGTGCGATATGATCTGCATTCTGTTTTTCTGTCCGTTCCAGAGCTGGTTCCTGAAGAACAAATGCTGCGGATCCTGCCGGATCTACAACTGGGACTACGCCATGATGTTCACGCCGCTGTTTTTCGTGAGCTCCGCCTATACCTGGAGCCTGATCGGCATGTCTCTGGTGCTGCTGATGCGGTGGGAGGTCACGTTTTACCGGTATCCGGAGCGGTTTTCGGAGCGGACGAATGAGTACCTGCGCTGTAAGAACTGCACGGAGAAACTGTGCGCTCATAAGAAGCAGCTGCACAGCCTTTGGAAGAACGTAGCGGCATTTACGGCGGAACGGACGAAGCGGCTGCGCCGGGAGGAGGAATAATGAAAGCACTGATTGCCATGAGCGGCGGCGTGGATTCCAGCGTGGCCGCCAAGCTTACGCAGGAAGAGGGATACGAGTGCATCGGCTGCACCATGAAGCTGTTTGAACAGCCGCCGGGAGAGGAGCCGGATCCGGACCGCCCCCGGCGCACCTGCTGCTCCCTGGACGATGCGGAGGACGCGAGAAGCGTCGCGACGCGGCTGGGCATGCCCTTTTATGTGTTCAATTATCAGGAGGATTTCCGCCGCTGTGTCATGGATCCCTTCGTCGAAAGCTATACCCGGGGCCGCACCCCCAACCCCTGCATCGACTGCAACCGGTATCTGAAATTCGACCGGCTGCTGCAGCGGGCGCGCCAGCTGGGCTGCGACTGTGTGGTGACCGGCCACTACGCCCGGATCGAGCGGGATGAAAATACCGGCCGGTACCTGCTGAAAAAAGGCCTGGATCCGTCCAAGGATCAGAGCTACGTCCTCTACAATCTGACCCAGGAGCAGCTGGCCCACGTGCGGATGCCCCTCGGACAGCTGCACAAGAGCCATGTCCGCGAGATCGCGGATGCGGACGGGTTCGTCAACGCGGAGAAGCCGGACAGCCAGGACATCTGTTTCGTACCGGACGGGGACTATGCGGGGATGATCCGCCGCTACACCGGACAGGATTTCCCGCCGGGGGAGTTCGTGGATCTGGACGGAAATCCCATAGGGACCCACAAGGGCATTATCCACTACACCATCGGTCAGACCCGGCGGCTGGGTCAGGCCTTCGGGCGGCCCCGCTACGTCTGCCGCATCGATGCAGCGTCCAACCGGATCTGGCTGGGCGGTTCGGAGGACGTCTATTCTTCCTATGCAAAGGCTGGAGATTTCAATTGGATCAGCGGCGAGGTGCCCCAGGGGGAGATCCGCTGCAGGGTTCGTACCCGGTACAAGCAGAAGGAGCAGTGGGCAACCGTGCGTCCGGCAGCCGAGGGGGAGGCCGAAATATTCTTCGATGAGCCTCAGCGGGCGATCACCCCGGGACAGGCAGCGGTGCTGTACGACGGGGACATCGTCCTCGGAGGAGGAACGATTTTGTGACACAAAAAAACGGCGGCTTCGCGCCGCCGCAGTTTATTCTTCGAACACCTTCCGGATGACGAAGCTCAGCCGGTCATCCAGCGGGCCGTCCTCGCCATCGGTGGTTCCGGCGCAGTGAGACATCTCGTCCGCCAGCCGGAGCAGATCCTTCCAGAGCTTCAGAGCCTTCTTGTCAAAAGACCAGTTTATGGGAAGGGTGATGGTGATGGAGACATCGGTTTCCTCATAAGCCACCGAAACGGAGATCAGTTCGCTTCCTTCGTCCTTCGTATGGTTCTCCAGAAGATTCCGTATCAGCGCCAGAGCCTGTCCGACCTTGGCGAAATTCTTCGTCGGGACCTTGTCCTTCTCGTTCTCCGAGATGTAATCCATAACAGCCCGCATGATATCGTTGCTGATCATATTGTTTCGTGTACTCATGATTCCTGTTCCTTTCCGGGTTTGTTTTTATTTCAGAACAATTTTATTATAATCCGCTCAGTATCGTTTCGCAAGTGACTCTGATGCGGTTTTGCTGTATAATAAGAAAATGGTTACCGTCCAATAACAACGACATTATGAGCACTTTTGATGCATGTGGATCGAAAACTCATATTTCTTAGAATCCTTTTGGGACAAATCCTCGATTTCAAACATCAGCGAATGGGATTTGTCTCGATTATTTATATTTTATGAGTTCGATTGGACCGAGACAGAGCATATGGATCGAACTGGCGAAAGAAATGTCGCGTTTCGTTCCGCCATCATCAAAACAGCTAAATTTTGCTTTCGTTTCGTACCGCCGGGTTCAGATAATGAGCCAAGACCTTTGTGAGTGTGAATTGTCCTTCAAATACTCTGTGGCATTTATCTCTGCGGGAAAGGCTTGTGGGTAACTGGTGTACAGTCTGTGAGCAGGTGATGCGTCGCCTTGCCTGAGCCTGGCGACCGTCTGAAAAGTAACAGAAAATGCGACAAGGAGGGATTACATGAGAGAGACACTTTATCTGGCGGACACCATCGCCATTATCAATTACGACAGGACCTTTCCGACGACGAAATCCGGGCTGATCAAATCCCCGGAGTTTCATCAGGTGATGGGCCAGTTTTTGCATGATCTGAAAGAAAAGGACGCAGAGCTCTACGCCTGGGCCTGCGGGGGGAAGGATGAAGCGGAGGCGGTGGCGGAGCTTTGCCGGCTGGCGAGGACCATCATCGTCTTTGACATGGACGAGATCACCAGCCCCTACATCGACGGAACCGACCGGGCGCTGCGGTTCGTGGAGACCATGTACGATTTCTGGAGAGACCACCAGCGGTACTCCGTGACCACCAACCGGGCCAGCGATGTGGAGTCCTCGGAGTTCATGGAGCGGGACTCCCAGTTCAATGAGCTGATCCGCAATACCTTCCGGCAGATCGAGCAGACCCTGAGCGGGAGGATCAACAAGGTCCTGCGGCAGCAGCATTCCGGCACCAACGCCGCCATCGCCGGCTACTATCTGGAGGAGCTGGATCTGAGTGAGCGGTACCGTTTCCTGAAGGATATCATGTTCATCGATTCCATCATGCTGCGCACGCCGACGATCCTGCATCCGAAGAACACGAAGCGGGAAGGCATGTTCGAGGAGACCGGAAGGAATCCGGCCTTCACTTTCCACGGAGACCCGGAGGAGTTCTTCTGCTATCCGGCGAAGGTGGGAGGACTCCTGCTGTTCATCTGCTTCCACAGAGATTTTATGGCCAACGGCGTTTCCTGCGCCAACCTGTTCGAACTGGCAACGCCGGAGGAAGCGGCGGCCCGGCCGGACGGGATCGTGCTGTTCGGAAATCCCGACGGAGAGGGGAAATGCACCTTCTACCACGACCAGGACGAGAACCTGTGGGTGGGCAGCGTGTCCGCCAGCGGCAAGGTGGATTATTTCGGCTACATGAAAAAGATGGTCCTGACCCTGCACAACGTGGCGATGATGGAGCGGGGGTGGCTTCCCATCCACGGCGCCTTCATCAACGTGATCCTGAAGGACGGACGGCGGAAGGGCATCTGTCTGATGGGGGATTCCGGCGCGGGCAAGTCGGAGACCATTGAGGCGCTGAAGGCAGTGGGAAGCGACAGGATCCAGCGCATGGAGATCGTCTTCGATGATATGGGGACCTTCCACGTCGAGGACGGCCGGCCCGTCGCCCACGGCACAGAGATCGGCGCCTTCATCCGCCTGGACGATCTGGATCCGGGGGCGCCCTACCGGGACATTCACCGGTCGATCTTCTTTAATCCGGACCGCTCCAACGCCCGGGTCATCACCCCGGCAGCGCCCTACTCCCTGATCATGCAGGATCATCCCATCGACCTGTTCGCCTATGCGAACAACTACGATGATCAGCCGGGCCTTCGCAGGATCGAGGATCCTCAGGAGGCGAAGGAAGTCTTCGTCCGGGGAAGGCGCATGGCCAAGGGTACGACCCAGGAGGTCGGCCTGTCAGAGACCTATTTCGCCAATCCCTTCGGCCCCATGCAGCAGCAGCAGGTCTGCAGCCCGATCATCGACGAGGTGTTTGACAGCCTGCGGGAGAGCGGCGCCTTCATCGGGGAGGCCTTTACCCATCTGGGCATCAACCCGGAGGGGGATGACATTCAGGAGACCGCCCGGGCGCTGCTGGCGCTGATCGAGGAGCTGTGAGGCAAAAACCGCACAATGATACGTTCAAGAAC
This sequence comes from Bacillota bacterium, assembly GCA_017459895.1. GTDB lineage: Bacteria > Bacillota > Clostridia > Peptostreptococcales > Anaerovoracaceae > Lentihominibacter. Next base: position 29,701 of record JAFUCA010000035.1, read on the forward strand.
AATAAGCATAGCAAGATAGTGAATTGAAACCGGTTTCAAAAGGTGAAAAAATTAACGAAATTATCATAAATATGCTCACTTTCCGAATGATACTTTCGGCTCGTTGACACAAATCAAAGCGATAAGGTAGACTACGGATATGAGAAGAACTTTATCGCAGTAAAGAAACGAGCAGGAGGAATCGTGTTTTCCACCATCGCAGGCGCACTGGCCGGGGCAGCATACGGCAGCGCAGTCGGATATATCAAATATGCGGCACTTTGGAAAAGAATATTAAAGACCAATAAGAAGATAGCGGCGGGAGTACTGTACCAGCACATGGGGATCAGCTATGCCATCAATGTCGTGACCCTTCTTATTGTTTTTTTGCTCAGAAACCAGATCCCCTGGGATTTTATGATCGTCATCATCGCGGCAGCGGTCATGCTCAGTCTTGTGGGCAAGCTGGCGCCGATGAGTGAGATCGTCAGTCATGTGGAGGAGGGCGCATCATGATCAGTAAACTCTATGCGATCGGAATGACGGACGCGATGATCACGTCCAGCATCATCACCATCCTGATCTGCGCGGCCGCCATCATCATCAGCCGGAAGATCTCCGTCGAGAACCCGGCGCCCCTGCAGAACATGGTCGAGATGGGACTGGAAAAGCTGCACGGCTTCTTTCAGGAACTCATGGGAGAGGAAATGTGCAGGAAGTACTTCCCGCTGGTGGGGACCCTGTTCATCTACATCCTGATCTGCAACTACTCGGGGCTGCTGCCTCTGGCAGGACACGCGCCGGGCTTTCAGGCACCGACCAGCGACATCAACTTCCCGGCAGGGCTGGCGATCATGGTCATCATCCTGGTGCAGCTGATCGGCCTGCGGGAGCACCGCGGCATGGGAACGTACAAGAGGATGATCCAGCCGTTTATCTTCATCTTCCCTCTGATGCTGATGGATGAGCTGGCAAAGCCCATCTCCCTCACCTTCCGACTTTACGGCAACACCTTCGGAGACGAGCAGGTCGTGGACGTTCTGCGGGAGCTCTGCCCGGTGCTGCTTCCGGTAGTGATGCAGTTCCTCGTCGTGATCCTGGCGCTGATCCAGGCGGTGGTATTCGCCCTGCTGACGGCGATCTACATCGGCGAGGCGGTGGAGAAGGAAACGACGCTTCCCATCGAACAGCACTGAGCCGGACCCAATAAGACAATTTCTGCGAAGAGCAGATCTTTGATAAACATGATTTCAATTTGAAAGGAGCAATCAACATGACTACAGGATTAATCGCGCTGGCAGTGGCACTGGCAATCGGCCTTTCGACTCTGGGCCCCGGAATCGGCATGGGCAACGCAGGCGGCAAGGCCCTGGAAGGAATGTCCCGTCAGCCGGAAATGATGGGACAGCTGAGAACCAACATGATTCTCGCCTTCGCATTCATGGAGTCCCTGACGATCTACGGCCTGGTTCTGGCATTCATGCTTCTGGCGAAGATGTAACGGCTTCAGAGAGCAAGGGAGGAATTTGTAATGCTTGACGCATTAGGATTAAACCTGAAAGAAATCATATTCGTGATCATCAACTTCCTCATCCTCGTGGGCGTACTGGGTAAATTCCTGTACAAGCCGTTCCTTGGCGCGCTGGAAACCAGAAAGCAGAACATCAAGGACACCTATGACAAGGCGCAGATCGAAAGCCGCCGGGCGGATGCGAAGATGGCCAAATACGAACGCCGCATCGCCAACGCCGAGGACGAAGTCCGGGACATCATCCGGGACGGCAAGAAGCGGGCGGACCGTCAGGCGCAGCAGATCATCGAAGAGGCCAATCAGAAGGCTTCCGACATCGTCCGGCGGGCCGAAGAAGCGGCCGAGCTGGAGAAGGCCAAGGCGATGGACGAGCTCCGGGAGGAGATCGCAGACATGGTGATCATGGCTGCGGAGCAGGTCGTCGAGCGGGAGATCGAAAAAGAAGGTCACATGGCGATCATCGATGATGTGATCGATAAGGCGAGGAAGGTACAATGGCAGAATTAGCAGTTGATCTTACTTATGGAACAGCGCTGATCGAAGCGGCCAGGGAAACACAGCAGGAGCAGCGGATCCTCGAGGAGGGAATGCAGCTGAGTCAGATCCTGCAGGAGGAGCCGGATCTGAAGAAGTTCCTGGCGTATCCCGGCATCGCCGCCGATGAGAAAAAAGAAGTCCTCCGGTCCATCTTCGAAGACCGGATCTGCAGGGAACTGCTGAACTTCCTGTACGTCCTGATCGATAAGAGAAGGGCCAGCCGGTTCGAGAGCATCCTGCGGGTCTACAAAAAGCTGGTGGAGCAGGAGGAAGGCGTCCTCTACGGAACCGTGCTGTCGGTGGTCGGACTGGACGATATGCGCCTGTCCGAGATCGAGGGACAGGTATCCCGGCTGCTGCAGACGAAGGTGCATCTGACCAATGAGATGGATCCGGGACTGCTGGCCGGCGTCAAGGTGTTCATCGACGGGCGGATCATCGACGCGTCTTACCGGAAGAAGCTGGATGAATTATCGGCGGACATGAGGAGATCATAGGAGGAATTATGAATTTAAGACCTGATGAAATCAGTTCAGTCATAAAGGAACATATCAAAGACTACAAGAGTCAGCTGGATGTCTCCGATTTCGGCACCGTCATCCAGGTAGGTGACGGCATCGCCCGCGTCTACGGACTGGATAACTGCATGGCCGGCGAGCTGCTGCGGTTCGGGGATGACACCTACGGGATGGCCCAGAATCTGGAGGAGGATAATGTCGGCGCGGTCATTCTGGGATCCGACCGGCAGATCAAGGAAGGCGACATCGTAAAACCGACCGGAGCTGTCGTGGAGGTTCCGGTGGGAGAGGCTCTGATCGGGCGCGTCGTGAACGCGCTGGGCCAGCCTTTGGACGGCAAGGGAGAGATCAAGGCCGAAGCACGGCGTCCGGTGGAAAGTCCGGCTCCCGGCGTGCTCGCCAGAAAATCGGTAAACCAGCCTTTGCAGACCGGCATCAAGGCCATCGACTCGATGATCCCCATCGGCCGGGGCCAGCGGGAGCTCATCATCGGCGACCGGCAGACGGGCAAGACCGCCATCGCCATCGATACGATCATCAACCAGAAGGGCGAAGATGTCATCTGCATCTACGTTGCCATCGGTCAGAAAGCATCCACCGTCGCCCAGCTGAAGCAGTCCCTGGAGGAAAAGGGCGCGATGGATTATTCCATCATCGTCAGCGCGACGGCCTCCGATGCGGCGCCGCTGCAGTACATCGCTCCCTACGCGGGATGCGCCATGGGAGAGTACTTCATGCGGCAGGGCAGGGATGTCCTGATCGTATACGATGACCTGAGCAAGCACGCGGTGGCCTACCGGGCCATGTCCCTGCTGCTGAGAAGACCGCCGGGCCGTGAGGCGTACCCGGGAGATGTTTTCTATCTGCATTCCAGACTTCTGGAGCGGGCGGCGAAGCTGTCCGACGCGGAAGGGGGCGGCTCTCTGACGGCGCTGCCGATCATCGAGACCCAGGCGGGCGACGTGTCGGCGTACATTCCCACCAACGTCATCTCCATCACCGACGGGCAGATCTATCTGGAGACGGAGCTGTTCTTCTCGGGACAGCGGCCGGCGGTCAACGCCGGAATCTCCGTATCCCGTGTCGGCGGCGACGCGCAGATCAAGGCGATGAAGCAGGTGGCCTCCAGCATCAAGCTGGAGCTCGCTCAGTATCGTGAGCTGGCCAGCTTCTCCCAGTTCGGCTCCGACATCGACGTGGAGACGCGCAAAAGGCTGGACCACGGCGAGATCCTGATGGAGATCCTGAAGCAGCCCCAGTACCGGCCGCTTTCCGTGGAGGATCAGGTCATGATCCTGTTCGCGGCGACCGGACACTACATGGAGAAGGTGGGGCCGCAGAACGTCAGCAGCTACGAGAGCGAGTTCCTGGCGTATATGGCGGAGGCTCATCCGGAGATCGGACACAGCATTAAGACCGAGGGAAAGATCCTGCCGGATACCGAAGAAAAACTCAGGAAAGCCATCGAGGTCTTCACCGAGAAGTATCTCAGAGACCGGAAGATGGAACCGATCATACAGCCGGAGGCTGAATAATGGCAAAGCAATCGATGCAGGACATCAAAAGGCGGATCAAATCCGTCTCCAGCACGGAGAGGATCACCAACTCCATGAAGCTGATCTCTGCGGGTAAGCTTCGGAGGGCGCGCAAACTCTACGAGGAGACACACGAAAATTCGCTTTTTATCACAAATACCATCAGCGAGCTCTTTCAGAGCAGCATGGACGTTCCGGAGAAATACCTGGATGGCAGCCGGAAACAGGATCGGACCGCGTACATCATCATCACCAGCAGCAAAGGCCTGTGCGGCGGGTTCAATACCAACGTGCTGAAGCGGGCCCAGGAGAGGTTCGATGAGGAGCACGCCGCGCCGCTGATCGTGGCGATCGGCGGCAAAGGGCTGGAATATTTCGAGAAGCGGGGCCACGATATCTATAACTCCTATCTGGCGGCGCCGGAGACCATCTCCTTCCTGGAAACGGAGGAAATCTCCCGGCCGATCATCGAGATGTTCGATGAGGGACGGATCAATAAGGTGGTGCTGATCTACACGGCCTTTGTCAACGCCATGGAGCAGAAGGTGGTGGAGAAGACCCTGCTGCCGTTCCGCATGGAAGAGATTGCAGGGCAGGCGCAGGCGGTCTCACAGAAGACGGAATACGAGCCCTCGGCGGAGGTGGTGTTCAACTATCTGATCCCGAAGTACGTGGAGATGGAGCTGTACGCTTCCGTCATCGAGTCGGCGACCTGTGAGCACGCGGCCCGGAGGACGGCCATGGAGAGCGCCACCGACAACGCCAGGGAGATGCTCAGCCGGCTGAATCTCAGCTACAACCGGGCACGTCAGGCCGCCATCACCGACCAGATCATTGAGATCGTTGCCGGCGCGGAGGCGCAGAACTAACGGAGGATACTATGAACAAGGGAAGAATACATCAGGTTATCGGTCCTGTCATCGATATCAAGTTCAATGAAGATGAGATGCCGGAGCTGCTGAACGCAGTGGATATTGAGGCAGGCGGAAGAAAGATCGTCACCGAGGTTGCCCAGCATCTGGGAGATGACGTTGCCCGCTGCGTTGCCCTGTCCTCAACGGACGGACTGCGCCGGGGCATGGAGGCGACGGATACGGGAAGCCCGATCCGGATCTCCGTGGGCAAGGAAGTGCTGGGACGGATGTTCAACGTCAT
>JAFUCA010000036.1 GCA_017459895.1 Bacillota bacterium
ATTGTTGATGCCCGCATGAGCGGGCCGCTCATGGCTCGATTTGCATGTCCATGAACTGCTCGGTATACTGTCCATAGAACAAACGAAAGGACGGTCTCAGAGAACCGCGTTTGTTCTTGGCGGACCAGACCAGCTCTCTGAGACCTATGGTTTTCACCATATGGTAATTGTATCAGATTATGAGCTGATTGAAGAGAGTAAAAATCATTTTTGTGCGTGAGCAGAGAAGATCCGGTCTGCCCGCACTGCGGTCAGACGCTTCGTTATCGGGACAGGAGGAATCGGATCTGGAAATGGTACGGCGGAGTCAGGCGGACGATCCGGGTACGCCGCATGCGCTGTACAAGATGTAACCGCCTGCACACTGAGCTTCCAGACATCCTGACACCAAACCGGCATTACGGCAGCGAAGTCATCGAAAACGTCGTCGATGAAGTTTCCACGCCGGAGGACCTGAGCACCGAGAACTACCCCTGCGAGAAGACCATGCAGAGATGGAAGGACTGGATCGCAATCAACCAGGATCAGATCGAAGGAACACTTCGATCCGTCGGAACGAGGCTCCTTGAGATGCATGAGTCGCTGCTGATGTCAACGGATTCTCTGCTCACAAAATTACGCGACCTTGGACAGGGATGGCTGAGCATTCTTTGTCGGATCATATATGGAAGCGGAGGCTGCCTGCTGCGGCAGAAGCCGCCGGGATCCTCTGCACCTGCTTTGTCTGGCGCTGCTTACCCGCCATGATGTAGCATCATCCTGCAAGGAGGAAACACATCATGAATGGGAAAGAAAGCACAACATGGCAGGAGGCAGCAGCACTGGAGAGATTTCAGATGATCTCGCCGCTGCTGGATGAGGAGCTGGACCGTGACAAGAAGATCCAGCTGCGCAAGGAAAAGGCAAAGCAGTATGATGTATCGGAGAAGACCCTTCGCCGTTACGAGAAGGCCTATGCAGATGCGGGGTTCGCCGGGCTGAAGCCGGCGGAGCGCAGTAAACATCGGATACAGGGACTGCCGGAGAACTTCGATGATCTGCTGCAGGAGGCGATCCAGCTGAAACGGGAAGTCCCGACACGGAGCGTGAATCAGGTCATTTTCATCCTTGAGGGTGAAGGGAAAGTCGCGCCCGGGGTCCTGAAGCGTTCGACTCTGCAGCGCCACCTGTTTGAGGCAGGGTTCGGCCGCAGACAGATGAAGCAGTATATACAGGAGCAGGAAAGCAGCTCCAGACGGTTCTGCAAGCCTCACCGCATGATGCTGCTGCAGGCGGACATCAAGTACGGTCCGAAACTGCCGATCGGAAAAGGCGGACGCAAGGTACAGACGTATCTGAGCTCACTGATCGATGATCACTCCAGGTATATTCTGGCGTCGGCTTTTTACGACAATCAGGAGCAGACGGTCGTTGAGGACACCTTCCGCAAGGCGATCCTGGCCTATGGAAAATTTGACGCCGCATACTGTGACAACGGCTCACAGTATATATCCAGGCAGCTGATCCGCAGCTGCAGCATGCTCGGGATCCGTATCCGGCATGCGAAACCGAGATCCGGCAAGTCCAAAGGCAAGATCGAGAAGTTCCACCAGGTGGTCGATGCATACATTGCAGAAGCGAAGGCGAAGAAGATCAGGACATTGGAGGAACTGAACCGCTACTGGTCATACTACCTGGAAGGTTACTACCAAAAGCGGGCGCATGACGGGATCCGGGAGTACTACGAACAGCGCGGCGTGAGTCTTCCAGAAGGCGGGATCAGCCCGGAAATGGAGTGGAATCGGGACAGCCGGCCGCTTGTGTTTCTTGATGCAGGCAGGGTCGGTGAAGCTTTCCTGTATCATGAGGAGCGGATCGTCGACAAAGGTGGATGCATCAGCTTCCGGGGTGTCAAATACGAGGTGAGCGCAGCGCTGATCGGAGCGAAGGTCACCATCGCCTATGATCCGATCGCTGCAGATACGATCACTGTCAGTTACAGGGATATGGAGCCGATCACAGCGCAGAAAGTGAAGATCGGGGCCTTTTGTGACAAGGCGCCGCAGCTTCCGGTGGCCATGATGCAGGGCGAACCGGAAACGAGCCGGATGCTGGACGTGCTGGAAAAGGAGCACCATGAGCGAATGGAGAAGCAGGCCAATGCGATCTCCTACGGAGCATATCGAAAGGACGGTGAGTGATCATGTACGAGACGTTTTTCGGTATGAAGAATACGCCCTTCACCAGAAATGTGCCGGCAGACAGTCTGTATGAATCGGACGCAATGGCCGATGCGCTTGGGAGACTGTCCTATGCCGCAGACAGACAATTGTTTGCCGTCGTCACAGCGGATGCCGGATGCGGGAAGTCAACGCTGATCCGGAAGTTCTCGGAGAGCCTGCCGCGGGACAAATACATCCTTCTGTATCTGTCCGATTCAAAGCTGACGCCCAGATGGTTCTACAAAGGTCTGCTCGACCAACTGGGACTGGAAGCCGGATTCTACCGGGGCGATGCCAAGAGACAGCTTCAAAAGGAGATCGAGATCATACGGGGAGTGCAAAAGAAGAAAGTCGTATGCGTTCTGGATGAGGCGCACCTTCTGGAGAAGGAGACTCTGGAGGAGTTTCGGTTCCTGCTGAACTACCGGTTCGATTCCGAGAGCCCGCTGGCGTTGATCCTGGTCGGGCAAACGGAGCTATGGGATCAGAAGCTTCGATTTCAGCGTTATGCTGCGATTCGGCAGAGGATCGACATCAACTGTGTTCTGCCGCACATGGATCGAAGTGAAACGCAGAAATATGTAGAGGCACATCTCAGATACGCCGGATGCGATCAGGAGCTTTTTACGGACAAAGCGTATGATGAGATCTTCCGGATCTCTGCCGGGATCGCCAGAGTCACGAATCGGATCTGTGAGAAATCGTTGACGTACGCATACCAGCAGGGAAAGAGGCTGATCGATGATTACGTGGTCCGGTTCGTTGAGGAACATGAGATGCTCGATCAGGCCAGCAATTAAAATGATTAGGCTGCCGGCACTCCGGCAGCCTGCTCAAGGATCGTTACAGGGACAAAGAAATGAGCTGTCCGGAGTCGATTGATGAAATCAGTTCAGGGTCAGCTCATGAAATCAGCAACATAAATATAAAAAGAAATGGCGATATCCGGAACAAGTCAAGAAAGAGCTGGAGGCAGCTGAAAACTATATGATCAATGCGGATTCACTTATGGATATTGCTAACTACCAACCTTTTCATTTTGAGCATTTAAGAGGCAATAGAAAAGATGAATGGAGTATAAGACTAGGAATACAGGGTATAGAGTCACGATGATTCCCTGTGATGATGATGAGAAGGAGATCCTCGAGGGCGATATCCTTGCTCAATGCAAAATGATAAAAATTGTCAAGGTAACGGAGGTGTCAAACCATTATGAGTAACATAACAGAATACAAAGATATAGTGGCGTTTCACCCTGGGTACTATTTAGCAGATATTATCGAGGATATGGAAATAAGCCAAGCGGAGTTCGCTGCAAGGTTGGGAACTACTGCAAAGACGCTTAGTCAGCTTTTGAGCGGACAGGCGAATATTTCAAATGATCTGGCAAAGAAGCTGTCAGTAATGATGGGAACAAGTGCGGAAGTGTGGCAGCGATTACAAAACACTTATGATCAGAAGTTGATTGAAATCCAGCAGGCAAAGGATTTTGATGAACAAAAAGAGGTCATGAAACAGATTGATTACATGTACTTTGTTGATGTTGTGGGATTGCCTAGAACCAGGATTATTGAAGAGAAGATTGTTAATCTGTGTTCTTTCTTTAAGGTATCTGATCTGAGAATAATGCTTAGGCCGGATTTTCTCGTCAACTTTAGAAGCGGGACCTCTGACAACACAGAGAAGAAAATAATCAATTCAAGAGCATGGATACAGACCGCAATGAATATGGCTAAGTCTATTGAGACAAAACCTTATGATGCGCAGAAACTGAAAGCATACTTACCAGAACTCAGGAGCATGACCGTACAAGATCCAGAAGTTTTCTTACCTAGGATGAGAGAAATATTTGCTGAATGCGGTGTTGCATTTGTACTTCTTCCGCATCTGAAGAACTCTGGTGTTAATGGTGCAGTCAAGTGGGTAAATAATGAAAGAGTTGTCCTTGCCATGAACAACAGAGGATTGGATGCAGATAAATTTTGGTTTTCGCTTTTCCATGAAATCAAACATGTTTTTCAGCAGAAGATTAAAACGGTATTCATTAGTAGCTCAGTGGAGGAAATGGTAGATTACAATAACGCTCTTGAGGATGATGCTGACAAGTTTGCATCGAACTATTTGATTCCTCTAAATGAACTCAGAAGATTTGCACCAACAAAATACACCTCAGACAATGAGATTGTAGAGTTCGCAAAATCCATTGGAATACATCCGGGTATTGTTGCGGGAAGGCTTCAGCACGAGAAAATCATTCCACAGAGCAGATGCTCTAAACTAAAGGAAAAGTATACCATTGACATTAAACGACTCGCATAATAACGAAGCACCCAAGGTTATCACATTATAATTCTGGTGAGGTCTGAATGGCTTCATACAATTCCAGTTTGCAGAGGAACGGAAATTCGAGTTTTTCGCGGTTTGGAGAACATCGAATCTCGAAAATACCCTCATGCAAAGGCTGTTCAGAGCTTTCGTTCGAGATCTGGTCGAGTTCAAAGAAATGAAATCACGAATGAGTTCGATAGATGCTTTTGTAACAGTCAGAAATAATGGATCGTAGAAGGAATTTTCGGGATTTCATCCTCTTTATAAGGTCAATATCTCGAAAACTCCTTGCTGGTCCATTTCGATATTGATGTACTGGACGAGCATTTCTTCCGCTCGACATATTTCGTATGGGTTGGAAAGAACCGTGTACAGACTGTCGGTGTCAGAATATGTGGAGCGATTCACGCGTAAAGGCGAATAATCTTGTACGTGCTTTTCGAAGGGTTGATTGCAAAAGTAATTATCAGTTTGCAGGTGAAGAATGAAGGATTATTACAGTATAAGAGAAGATGGATTTCAAGCCTATTGGTTTGAAGGAACGACCGAAAGAGAAAAAGCGATTATCTGGATGCATGGTTCAGGCATGAATGAAAAACAATGCCTTGCGGATTCTGAATACATTCGAAGGGCAGGATACTCCGTTCTCGTTCTGGGATTCTATTTCTGGAAAGGCATGTCAAAGAAAATGCGGGGGATCCCGGTCGACTACGTTGAAAAGGCCGTGGCCGAACTGAAACGCAGCGGATTCGGCAAGATCGGCATTCACGGTATATCTTCGGGAGCCGCCTACGCACTTCTGTGTGCATCATTGATCCCGGAGATCAGTCTTGTCCTCGGTATTTGTCCTTTCGATCATGTCGTTGAGGAACCGAAAATCTTCGGGAAGCCTACCGGAAGATCATGGTTCAGCTATCACGGGAAGGATTATCCATGTGCGCTCTTTGCCGGGCAAAGGGAAAAAGGCTTCTTTGGATCGCTGCGGGAATACAGGAAACAAGATACCGAACATCACAAAGAGTTTCTTCGGTCCTTCTATGAAAACGCCGCTTTAACGGAGGAGTCCCGAATCAAAGTTGAGAATATGAGAGCGGATGTTTTACTGATCGCACCTGAAAGAGACAATGAGTGGCCTTCGCCGGAAGCGGTGAGAAGAATGGAGAAAAAGCTTGTGGAAACAGGACACCCATACAGAGTCAAGACAATCATCTATCCGCATGCAAGCCACTTGCTTGGTACAAATCCGCCGGAATCCTGGAAGAAAGCGTTCCCGCCAGAAAAGAGATGGCCTGCCGAGTGCAATGAAGCCAGAAAGGACTGCTTTGATCAGGAATTTCAATTTCTGAAGGATTGGTAAAGAATTCGATATGCATCCCGCCGAAGCAAAAGCTGGAACTTCCCGGACAGATATTTTTCCGGCGGCGGGCAGTTGCGGCGACATCAGGAGAAATAAGAATACAGAGAGCCGATGATATGGTATCATTACCATGAGAGTTAGTGTTGCATTGTGAAAAGGATAAACAATATGAGAAAAAGAATTCGGATCATAACGATGCTCCTATGCTGCGTGTTGTTTCTTCTCGCAGGCTGCGGATCGTCGGGGGAGGAAGCAGAAAGCACGGAACCGGAGGCCGCAGTTGCTAAGGTAATTACGGATATCGATGATGATCTGGGGATGAACCTGCCTTTGGGCCTGGATAACATACGACTCCTGGAGGATGGAACGCTGATCCTGGAGACGGACGATGCGCTTGAAGATGCTGTCGGTGAGGAGATAACCGTCGCATCGGACGCGGAGGATGTGTTTGTCGTGCCATTCGGCAATGGCGGTTATCGGAGCGTCGTTTTCATTCGCGAGGATGGCAGTGTATCGGCATTGAATACGGCGGCGCTGATCAATGATCTTGATATAGAGGTTATGGATAACCTCGGTGGATATGAAGACGTGAAAACCATAGAGAGCGTGCAGGATCCGGAGGCCTCTCTGGTGAATGCCGTCATGAATAACGGAGATGCGTTCCTGCTGGATCCGTATCTGAAATAGAGCAGCAGAAAATGGAGGAATGAGATGAAAGTATTACTGATCAACGGCAGCCCGAAGAGCAATGGGAACACATCCATCGCGATCCGGGAACTGGACAGGACATTTCAGGAAAATGGCGTGGAAACGGAGATCATTCATGTGGGAAACAAAGCGATCCGAGGCTGCATTGGCTGCGCGAAGTGCTTTGAGACCGGCAAGTGCGTTTTTGATGATATCGTCAACGAAACCGCACCGAAGCTGGAAGCTGCCGACGGGATCGTTGTGGCAACGCCGGTATACTATGCATCGGCAAATGGAACAATCATATCGTTTCTGGACCGGCTCTTCTATAGCTCCCATTTTGACATGTGCATGAAGGTGGGAGCATCCGTTGCCGTCTGCCGCAGAGGGGGAGCATCGGCCACATTCGATGAACTGAACAAATACTTCACCATCCGGAGCATGCCCATCGCATCCAGCCAGTACTGGAACTGCGTTCACGGCAGAACTCCGGGAGAAGCGGAGCAGGATGCGGAGGGCCTGCAGACCATGCGTGTCCTGGCCCGGAACATGACCTTCCTGATGAAGTCCATCGCACTGGGAAAGGAGCAGTACGGCCTGCCTGAGACGGAGGAGTGGACACCGACGCATTTCGTCAGGTGAGACCAGACGGATATGAGACTTCCGCAGACAGCGGTCTCACCGAAATAAGGAGGAGGGTCATGAAACTGAAAAATGTACTGATCGAAGTGGGGACACCGATGTAAGATGACATCTGTGGCGCGGATAGTAATAAAAAGTGCCGGAGGTATCAGGTGAGTTTGTATGCGATTGGAGATCTGCACCTGCACTTTCAGAGTGAAGTCAGATCCAAAAGCCAGCGGCGTGACCGCAGGTGGAAGAAGCACGAAGAAAAGCTGCGAAAGAACTGCGCTTCCATGATCTCGGAAGACGACACCCTGGTGCTGGTGGGAGACCACAGCTGGGGCAGGAAGCTGGCGGAGTGCGAAGAGGATTTTCAGTACATTCGGGAGCTTCCTGGAAGGAAGATCCTGATCCGCGGCAATCACGATCATTTTTGGGATGCGAAGAAGACGGGCAGGCTGAACGAACGATATAAACCGGAGCTGACCTTTCTGCAGAACAGCTTCGAAGTGTACCGGGAGTATGCCATCGTAGGGACGAAAGGCTTCACCTTCGAGGGTCCGTTCTATCTGGATAACCGCGGCCGGATCTTCGATTGGGACCGGTCAGCGGAGGCTCATTCCCGGGAACTGGTGGAACGGGAGCTCCAGCGTTTGCGCGATTCCTTCGAACAGGCAAAGGCTGGCGGGTACCGTAAGTACATCCTGTTCCTGCACTATCCTCCGACGAACATCCTGGAGCGGGAGAGCGGATTCACGGAGATGGCAGAGGAGTACGGCGCGGAGCATTTGATCTACGCGCACAGCCACGGAGAGATGCGGTTTCATGACAGCATTCAGGGTGAGAGGAACGGCATACAGTATCACCTGGTGTCGGGAGACTACCTGCGGTGGATGCCGGAGAAGATACTGGACTGATGACCTATGAGAAAGCATTTATCATTACTTCTGATCATTGGAATGACGTTTTGCCTGTTCGCCGCCTGCGGGATGAGTCAGGAGGAAGCCTCCATCCCGCAGTCTCAGCCGGCCATTGCGGAAGATGACTTCACGATTCCGAAATACGATGGAGAACCATCGGTTGCGGTGAACGGGAACAATCCTGTCTTCGATGATGAACTGAAGACCGAGACTTCCTTCGAGACTTACGGGGAACTGGACAAGCGCGGCCGGTGCACTGCGGCAATGGCGAACCTGTCGGTGGATACGCAGCCCTCCGCTGCGGAGGAGAGAGGAGATATCTCATCGGTTCATCCCTCCGGCTGGAGATCCGGGCAGGGATGGGAACGGTGTCATCTGATCGGGTGGCAGCTGTCGGCGGAGAATGACAACAACAGGAATCTGGTCACCGGGACACATTACATGAATGTGGACGGTATGCTTCCGTATGAGAACGAGGTGGCCTGGTATATCGAGGACACCGGCAATCACGTGCTCTACGAGGTTGAGCCGGTGTTCAAGGGCAAGAATATGATCTGCGCCGGCGTCCATATGCAGGCGGAGTCGGTGGAGGACAACGGGAAGGGTGTCTCCTTCAACGTATTCTGCTTCAATGTGAGCCCGGGCTGCGAGATCAATTACAAGACCGGAGAAGTCACCGTGACGGATGAAGCGGTCGCATCGGCGAATGCTTTCGAGAGGGCCTATGTGATCAACAGGAATTCGATGAAGTTCCATTATCCGTCCTGTGACAGCGTGGCGAAGATGTCGGAGCACAACAAGGAGACGGTCACGGCATCCAGGCAGGAACTCATCAAGCAGGGGTATGAACCCTGCGGGAATTGTGAGCCATAAAAATGCGGAAATATCATATCAACAAGTTCATCGTATTGGCGCTGACAGCAGTTCTGTCAGCATTCATGACGAGTCCCGTTCCTGCGGTGGGGGAAGCCTCCGGCGTACGGCCGGATGGGGTCGAGTTTTACCGAAAAGCAAAAGGCGAATCAGATTATCAGAAGATTAAGGTTCTGGATGCCGAGAAGGGAAGGTTCGATCAGGGAAAAACCTATGAAGATGCTTCGGTCACACCCGGTGAGATATACAGTTACAAAGTCAGAACATACAAAAGGTTCCTGGGGTTTTTGTGGAAGACGGATTATTCTTCCTTTTCGGAAGAAGTTGAAATTCCGGCATGCAACTTTGCGGGCAAATATGAGGTAAAAGCGATTTCCGCTCCGGGTGCCGTAAGTGAATTTGTCGTGCAGGTGACCAGCGACGAGTACAACGGCATTCTGACGCTGAAGTCACTGCAGGAAGAGGCGGCGCCGGTATACAGCGCGGCGGATGAGGATCAAACCTGCGATGAGCAGGCTGTGACGTTATCCGGATACAGCCTTAATAACAAAGACTGGGCAAAAATACCGGAAGCCGGGCTTGAAATCCTCGCAGGGCAGAGTTGCTATTTGAAATTCACGTTTACCAAAGGAACGGGATTATTCAGAGGAGATACCGGGACTTATTCCGATGTATATATGGAAGAGGGTGCTGAGTATCAAGGCTCCGCAGGTTTCGGTTCCACATTGTTTACGATCCATCTGACCGAAGGTACAGCGGAGGCGTTCTCAGACTATGACAACTGATGCGCGCAGACAATGGTGATCCTCCGCGGAACGAATGTTCTTGACAAGAGGAAGGATTTGGAATATAATAATTTAACTGGAAATGAAAACAACACGGGGAAATATAGATTCAGAGGGTATCATTATGAACGGATTAAGGAGAATCAGCAAATATCTTGGGGCTCTGCTGACGGTTGTCGCTCTGGCAGCAGCTGTGTTCGGCGGCGGGGCGATGCTGTCCCAGCCGGCGGCTGCCGCGGAAGGGGAGCATGGGATCACCGTCAATGAGGGAGTGCCTCTGGAGAAGTTTGAGGGACAGGATAATTACTGGATGGCGGATCTGAAATACAACGAGGACGGCGACAAGAGCGGAGACGTCCTGATCTACACGCTGGAGGATCCCGCCAATGTTCCGGTCGGAATGGAGATCAACATCAAGTTCACCGCCAATAAGAACTATTCGGTGGATCTGCTTCAGGTGCAGGGACGCGAGTCCGGTAAGCTGATCGATCTGAATCTGGAGGAGACAGACGAAGGCTGGAACGGCACCTTCCTGATGCCGGAGGAGGATGTCGACATTACGGCATACACACAGGAGAACAGGACTGAATCTGCGGACGGATTGCCCCGGGACAGCTGGGGAGAGATCGTAGATGCTCCGCAGACCGAGACATCCGCCGAAGGATTCACCGTGAACGGACGCCAGTTCGTGGAGCAGGAGGAAGGCGGCATCTGGTACTACGAGTTCGATGAGGGCACGATCTACCTGGATGACACCGACACCTTCACGGTGGTTCGGACAGAACTGAAGGATAAGGACAGCGTCATGAACGTTGTAATCCGGAATCACGAGACCGGAGAACTGTATACCAGCTGCGGCAGCGATGAATCCGTTGAGTTTCTTAAGCCTGATGCAGACATGGATATCGAGGTGTCCTTCGACAGTCTGACCGACTGGAACGCCGATATTACAGTTGACTGAGGCTTGTCAGCGAACGATAACTGCTGCACTCAGGGCAGGAAACTGTCCGGCGCAGCAGTTTTTTAGTACAGAAGGAGGGCGGTCCGGATGAAAACACTGATCATTGTCATCATCGTGCTGCTCAGCGTGGCGACGACGCCCTGGACGCTTAAGAAGGCTCTGGACCGAAACCTTCGCACCGGGCAGCCCGGGCAGCCGGCGGAAAGCGGCAGGAAGGAGAAACCGATGAGAAAACTACTGGTCGTGATCGATATGCAGAACGATTTTATCGACGGGGCGCTGGGAACCGCAGAGGCGGCAGAGATCGTTCCCGCCGTGCGCAGTAAGATCCGGCAATATGCTCCGGAAGACATCTTCGTAACGATGGATACCCATGGGCCGGATTACCTGAAGACTCAGGAAGGAGAGAATCTGCCCGTCGAACACTGCATCCGGGGAAGCGAAGGCTGGCAGATCCGAAGCGATATCGCGGTATTGCTGGAAAGCGCGGCCATTTACGAAAAGCCGACGTTCGGAAGCATGAAGCTGGCGGAGGATCTGCGCAGGATCTCTGAGAACGAAAGCATTGAACTGGAACTGATCGGTCTTTGCACGGACATCTGCGTGGTATCCAACGCGCTGCTGCTGAAGGCGGCCATGCCGCAGGTCCGCATCAGTGTGGATCCGGCCTGCTGCGCCGGAGTCACACCGCAGAAGCATGCGGCGGCGCTGGAGACGATGCGTTCCTGCCAGATTCACATCGAATAGCTGCTTACGCATCGCCGGAATTTCTCAGTGGCAGGCAGCGGCAGGCTGTGTTAAACTCTACCTATGACAGAGAAAGTTTTATTTTTTGACATTGACGGAACCATATACAGAGAAGGATACGGAGTGTACGAAAGCACCCGGCAGGCGCTGCGCCGCTGCGCGCAGCAGGGGCACCGCCTGATGATCTGCACGGGCAGGGGAGCATCCTCCATTCCGGACGAAGTCGCGGACCTGCCGTTTGAAGGCGGGGTCTTCGGCTGCGGAACGTATGTGACCGCAGGCGGACGGGTGCTGGCCGATGAGGCCGTTATGGGCACTCACTGCAGGGACATCATCGAAATCCTCTATGACAACAACTGCCCCTTCTTTGTCAATAATTCCGACTACATCTATTATGATCCCGGCGAGACCCCGGAAGGGTTCGAGCAGATCATCCGGCGCATGAAATACGCGTACCACGGACGGCTCCAGCCTTTGCAGGAGCTTCCGGGACGCATCTCCAAGCTCACCGCCTACCCCCGGGACAAGAGCCGGATCCCGCAGATCGAATCGGAGCTTTCGCGGTGGTTCGACTGCATCGTCCATCCGGACTACGACTACATCGAGCTGGTTCTCAAGGGCTGCACCAAGGGAACCGGTGTGGAGCAGATCCTCCGGCATCTGGGCACGGCGCGGGAGGATTCCTACGGGTTCGGAGACAGCAAAAACGACATCCCGATGCTGGATGCCGTCGGCTGCGGGGTCATCATGGAGGAAGCGCCCGATGAGATCAAAGGCAATTACTTTCGCGCCGGCTCCATTCA
The DNA here is from genome assembly GCA_017459895.1 of Bacillota bacterium. Taxonomy (GTDB): domain Bacteria; phylum Bacillota; class Clostridia; order Peptostreptococcales; family Anaerovoracaceae; genus Lentihominibacter. The sequence goes on from JAFUCA010000036.1 coordinate 12,287, forward strand.
CGGAGACGGGCTTTCGGAGGCACTGCAAAGGCTGGGGCTCATCTGAGCCGCAGAAGGAGGAATCAATCTTGCCATGGAACTAAGTGAAAAGAAAAAGACCATCATCCTGATCGCGATTCTGGTGGTGATCGCGCTGGTTTCGCTCTTTGTGATCTCAGGGATCGCCTCGTCGGAGGACAGCTTCACCGGCACCTACCGCGCGCTGGACGAAAAGCGCACGACGGTGACGGAGCTGATGGGAGTGACGGCGGCATCGTCAACGGCGATCTCACTTCTGCCAGGGGATGCGGGGACACCGATCGCCGATCAGCTGGCGGATCTGAGCGGATACTTCCTGTTTATCCTGGCGGCGATCTGTCTGGAAAAATGGATGGTGACGATTTCGGGAGTGCTGGCTTTCCGGCTCATCATCCCGATCAGCTGCGGTATTCTGATCGCGGCGCGGATCCTGAAGAATGAGACGTGGCGCGTCGTCGGCATCAAGCTGATCTGCTTCGCCCTCATGCTGTTTGCCATCGTTCCGGCCAGCGTGGTCGTGACCGAGAAGATCGACGCCAGCTACGAAGCGTCCATTCAGCAGACAATCGAAGACACCCGAAACGACAGCCGCCAGATCCAGGATACGATCGGCGAGGAGGAGGACCAGGGCGTCATCGAAAAGCTGTTTGACAAGGTGAAGGGCGGTGTGTCCGGGCAGCTGGAGAAGTTCGAGAACACGCTGAATAAGATCACCGAATCCATCGCGGTGCTCATTGTCACGTCCTGCGCGATTCCGATCGCAGTCATTATCTTCTTCCTGTGGCTGGTGAAGCTGCTGACCGGCGTCAGCATCGAAATACCCTACGGGAAGCTGAAACCACCGGGAAGGCCCGGACGGTAGGAGTCAGTCACCGGTTATCCCACAGGAGGTGGAACGGATGTCAGAGGAACGGCGAATCGTAACGATCGATGAGAAACAATACGAAACCAGGGAAGATATTCTGCGGTTCATTGCGCAGGAACTGGACTTCCCGGACTACTTCGGGCTGAACTACGACGCCCTGAATGACTGCCTCGGCGAGATCGGCAGACCAACGACCCTGCGGTTCCTGCAGGAAGGGGATCGGTTCCGATCGGACGGGGCAGGGATGATTTATGAAATCGCGAGCCGCGTTGCCGAATGGAATCCGAATCTTCAGGCGGAGATCCGAAAAATCACCCCGCGGCGAAGAGTGCAGAGACGAAAGAGAAACCACAAAAGACTGCTTTCCGCCCTGCTGATGCTGACTGTGCTGATGGTGTTTACGTGCGTTCCAGCCTTTGCGGCATCCACCGCCAGCGGCACCTTCGGAGGCGGATTCCATTGGAAACTGGACAGCGCGGGCACACTGACCGTCACCGGCAGCGGAGCGATGCCGAATTTCGACAACGGGACCCCATGGGAGGGTAAAAAAAATAAAATCAAGAAAGTCATCATCGGCAAGGGTATCACCGGGATCGGCGCTTACGCATTTCAGTATTGCCCGATCACATCGGTGCAGCTGCCGGACGGACTGACCTCCATCGGCAAGGAGGCGTTTAACGGTACGAAGCTGCAAAAGCTGGAGCTGCCGGACAGCGTGAATAAACTGGGATCCTTCAGTTTTCAGTTCTGCGATCAGCTGAAGAGCCTGAAGCTGTCGGCGGGCTGTGCCGTAATTCCGGAGTACGCGTTCAGTGCCTGTGATGCTCTGACCGAAGTCAATGTGCCGCAGGGTGTGACCACCATCGGTGAGAACGCATTCGGCGTGTGTAAAAAGCTGTCGGCTGTACATCTGCCGCCGTCTCTGAAGAGGATCGAAAAATCGGCGTTCACCAAAGCGAATTTCGGGTCCTTCGATGGGGTCGCGTCCATCGACACAATCGAATTTCCCGAGGGACTGGAGTACATCGGAAACGATGCCTTCGGCTCCTGCGGACTTTCGGAGGATGTGGTGATTCCCTCTTCCGTGGAGTACATCGGCCGGGAGGCATTCTTCGCTACGGACCTGGGATGGAAGCTGATGGTCGAAAGCGAGGAGCATCCCGGAATGGTGATCGTCGGTACAACGCTGATGAATTACAAGGGTACGGCGGAGGTCGTGGAGGTGCCGGAAGGCATTACTGCCATCAGCAATTACGCATTTCAGGGACTGGATCCGATGGAAGAGGGCGGATCCTGGAGATCCGGAATGTCCATCGGACTGCCGTATGATCAGAAGACAAAGAAGGTGATCCTGCCATCGTCTGTGAAATACATTGGAGAGGAAGCCTTTTTCGGAGCAAAAGCGCTGGAGGAGATCAACCTGAACCAGGTGAGCATCATCGAAAGCGGTGCCTTCTGGAATTGCAAAAAACTGAAAAAAGCGGTGCTTTCTCCGCAGATTCGTTCCTGCGGAGGACATGCGTTCATGGGCTGCAGCCAGCTTCAGTCGATAAATACCGGAGGACTGCGGGCGATTCCGGCGAGTTTCCTCCGCAGTGACACCAACCTGACCAGCGCGGTCTACGGAGCGGCGGTGGATTCCATCGGAGAATCCGCCTTCTATGACTGTAAGAAGCTGACCAGCTTCCCAAAGCTGTCGGGAAAGGTCACAAAGATTCCGGACTACGCATTCTATAATTGTAAGGGAATGAAGAAGATCAGTCTGCCGGCGTCGCTGAAGAGCATAGGAGATGCAGCCTTTGCGTACTGTACGGGACTGAGCTCGACTATTACGATTCCTCCGGCAGTGAAGTCGATCAGCTATGAAGCCTTCAAGAAATCCGGAGTGAAGAAGATCAAGGGAGTCATGGGATCCGGAGCCTACACCTACGCGAAGAACCACGGCCTTTCCTTTGCCGAGATGGGAACGAAGAAGCAGACCGTGCGGGCTGCGGTTAAGACAAAATCCGTGAAGGCATCCAAGGTAAAGAAAAAATCGCAGATCGTGGAACCCATTCGGATCCGATCGGCGAAGGGGACGGTGCGCTACAAGATAGCCAGTGGCAGCGCCAAATCAAAAAAGGCATTGAAGGTAGCAGCGAAGACCGGGAAGGTAACCGTGAAGAAGGGCACGAAGAAAGGTACCTATACCCTCAAGGTGAAAGTATCAGCCTAGGGCACAGCCGAATATAAATCCGCATCAAAGACAGTGACCGTCAAAGTACGGGTAAAATAACGGAGGAAAAGAGAAATGAACAAAGGAAAGAAAGGCGCGACGATTATAACTGCGGTACTGGCTGTCGCTTTTGGCATTCTGCTGGGACTGGCGAAAGCAGAGGATCAGAATTATTCGTACAAATCGTAGCGGATCACGACAGCGGCCGTGGCGAGCTGCAGCGAAGGAGAAAGCATGAGAGCAATTCAGGTGCAGGGCAAGGATATTCAGGATATTATCACAGGTATACGTAAAACGGATTATCGGATCTGGGAGCCTCAGAACAAAAAAGGGCGTATTCTGATTTGCACGGCAGCGAAGAAGTACAAGGGTTACCCCTGCGGATACGCCCTCTGTACGGCGGAGATCGGCAAGGTTACCCGCTACCCGGGGGACGCGCTGGACGGGGGTGACCTGTATGGCTGGGAGTTGAAGCGGATCCACCTGATCGAGCCGTTCCCGCTGAAGGTCCGCACCCGGCAAGGGTTCTTCGATGTGGACGATGAGCTGATCTGGGAGTGTAAGGGAGTTGCGATGCAGGACTGGTTCCAGACCTACTATGATCCGATCCGGAATTGGTAATCTGCACAGGATGAGGTCAAGATGACGACAGCAACCGGTAACACCGAGAAAAAACTGATCATAGCGGAGAAGCCGTCCCTGGGACGGGCCATCATGAGCTCGCTCCCGGAGAAGTTCGAAAAGAACGAGGAGTACTACAGCTCGGAGCACTATTACGTGGTGCCGCTGCACGGTCACATCCTGGAGCTGAAGGACTTCGAGGACTATAAAGTCAACGAAGGCAGGGGAATGTGGAACGTGAAAAATCTGCCGTTCTTTCCCGAGCAATATGAGTACCGCATCTCCAAGGGCAATCAGAAAATCTATAACTGCATCCGGCGGCTGCTGAAGGAGCCGCAGGTCACGGAGGTCATCCACTGCGGCGACGCGGACCGGGAAGGGCAGATCATCGTCGACCTGGTCCTGGAGAAGATCGGAAACAGCAAGCCCGTCACCCGGCCCTTCATCAAGTCTACGACGAAGGCTGGGCTGCAGCAGGCCTTTGCAGAGCGCCGGCCGAACGAGGAGTACCGGAACATCAATGCCGAAGGCAAGACCCGGGAGTATGTGGATTTTGACTTCGGAAAGAACCTGTCCCGGTTCGCAAGCCGCAAGGCAGGCGTGCGGACGGGACTCAACGTGGGCCGGGTCATCGGCGCCATCGTTACGGCGATCTACGACCGGGATATGGAGATCGAGAACTTCGTGCCCCGGGAGTTTTTTAAGGTCGAATCGGACGGCGAGGTCAAGCTGACCTCAAAGAGGGAATTTTCGAAAGAGGAGGCAGCCGCAGCGCAGGATTATGCCGACCGCCTGAACGAAGCCGATGCCGTCGTCACCGGCGTGAAGAAGGCGAAGCAGACGAAGAAGCCGCCGAAGCTCTTTTCTCAGACGGACCTGCAGGGAGCGGCCAATAAGCGCTACGGATTCTCCCCGAAACGGACTCTGAAGGCGGCCCAGGCCCTTTACGAAAAAGGCCTGATCACCTATCCCAGAACCAACACCAACTTCATGGCCCAGGGCGACCGGCCGATGGTGGGCGCCATACTGAAGAAGATGGGCGATGACTTTGAGATGAAACCGGTGTTCGATGACAGCAAGGTGGACGGGCACTCGGCCATCACTCCCACCGGGGAAGCCGGCAGCTCCGAAAAGTACAGGAAGCTGGGCGCCGACGAACAGAAGGTCTATATGATGGTGCTGAATCGCTTTAAAGCCGTGTTCTGCAAGGAGCCCTGCACCGTTTTGAAAACCACCGTGACCATTGACGCCCGGGACCCGAAGAGCGGCGAGTCCATCGAGGAGTTCAAGGTCAGCGGGGAAGTGCCCCTGACCCCGGGCTGGAAAAAATACGAGCACGTGAATGAACAGGTGAACCAGCTGCCGGACCTGAAGGAGGGGGAGCTGGTGGAGCATGACTTTCAGCCCGTCGCCTCCCAGACCAAGCCGCCTGCCCACTACACCGTTACCACCCTGGGCAAATGGATGCAGAACCCCTTCCGAAGGTCCGAAGAGGATGAGATCGACTACGCGAAGATGCTCTCCGGCATGGAGATCGGAACCGAAGCCACCCGGGCCGCCATCATCGATAAGGCCATCGCCAAGAGCTACATTGACCTGACGAAGAACACCTATACCATCCAGCCGAACGGGCGGTTTCTGGTGGAGACCTGCCGGGCGCTGGGGATCGATATGTCCAGCGTGAAGACCGCGGAGATGGGACGGGATACCAAGGCGGTTTCCAGGGGAGAGAAGACCTGCGAGGAAGTTCTGGGCGAGGTGCGGGAAGAGATCCGGCGGATCATCCGCGGGGAGGGTCAGCCGGGTGATGCAGACGCAGGTCCCATCAGCGGACCGAAGCAATCCCGCTATACCTGCCCCCGGTGCGGCCAGCCTTTGCAGGAGACCTTCCAAAAGCTGGAGTGTCCCGGCGGAGACTACAGCCTTTGGAAGAGCGTGGCGAAGAAGATGCTGGATGAGAAGACCATCGAGACGCTGCTCGCCGGGAAAACGACACCGCTGCTGCGGGGGTTTAAGAGCAAGACGGGAAGATCCTTCGGCGCCCGGCTGGTGCCGGCGGAGGACGGCAGTGTCAGCTTCGAATTTGACAAGGCGCCGGAGAAGGTGTCCCTGGGAAACTGCCCGAAATGCGGCAAACCGGTGTATGAGAACAAGAAGGGCTTCGGATGCTCCGGATGGAAGCCGGGGGGCAAAGGCTGCGACTTTGTCATCTGGAAATACGACAGGGCGACAAAGAAAAAAACCACCGCCGAAGAAGCGAAGAATCTTCTTGCAAACCGCACATAGCTGTGTTACTATTAGGAACGGTAAGCTGCCTGCAGCTGAGCTCCGGCGAAACTCCGACGCGCGGCCCGGCTCCAGGTGTATTTAAGAAACAGGAGGAAAAGCACAATGATCACAGCAGAGAAAAAAGCAGAAATCATCAAAGAATATCAGACCAAGGAAGGCGATACCGGATCCCCGGAAGTACAGGTTGCGATTCTGACCTATCGGATCAACGATCTGAACGAGCACCTGAAGATCCACAAGAAGGATCACCACTCCAGAAGAGGCCTGCTGAAGATGGTCGGCCAGAGAAGAAACCTGCTCAACTATCTGAAGGAGAAGGATCTGGAGAGATACAGAACCCTGATCAAGCGTCTGGGACTGAGAAAGTAACGAATAAGAAATCAAGAATTCTGGCGGGGCACATACGTCCCGCTTGGATTTTTTTGATAAGAGGAATGGCCGCGAGAAGCGGTCGATGGAAGTTTAATTTACAGGAGGTAGTTGTAAATTATGAAGTACGAAAATTACAGAACATTCAAGACCGCTATCGGCGGGAAGCTGCTGGAGCTGGAGATCGGCAAGGTCTGCGAGCTGGCCAACGGACAGGTTTGGGTTCGCTACGGGGATACCGTGGTGAACGTCACCGCCTGCGCATCGAAGGAGCCGCGTCCGGACGCTGATTTCTTCCCGCTGTCCTGCGACTACGAGGAGAAGATGTACGCAGCCGGCAAGATCCCGGGCGGTTTTATCAAGAGAGAGGGAAGACCCAGCGAGCACGCGATCCTTTGCTGCAGACTGATGGACCGGCCGCTTCGCCCGCTGTTCCCGAAGGGCTTCTACAACGATGTACAGGTCGTTGCGACGGTACTGTGCGTTGACGATGATGCTCCTTCCGAGATCGCGGCGATGATCGGATCTTCAGTCGCGCTGGCGATTTCCGATATCCCGTGGGATGGTCCGACCGGTTCCGTCGTCGTAGGAATGGTCGACGGCGAATTCGTCATCAACCCGTCCCTCGAACAGAGAGAGAAGAGCACGCTGCACATGACCGTTTCCGGTACGAAGGAAGCGATCATGATGGTCGAGGCGGGCGCGCAGGAAGTGCCGGAAGATGTCGTTCTGGACGCGATCATGTTCGCTCACGAAGAGATCAAGAAGATCGTTGAGTTCATCGACCAGATCGTGGCAGAGGTCGGCAAGCCGAAGATGGACATCGAGCTCTATAAGGTTCCCGAGGACATCGATCAGGCGGTCAGAGATTATTCCGTCGATAAGATGAGAGAGGCGATCCAGACCGTGGATAAGCTGGAGCGTCTGGACAATATGGATGCCGTCGAGAAGGAAGCCAAGGAGCACTTCGCGGAGATCTATCCGGACAACGCGAAGGACATCGACAGCGTTCTGTACCAGATCACTAAGGAACAGGTGCGCAGCATGATCCTGGACGACGGCATTCGTCCGGACAACCGCCGGCCGGATGAGATCCGTCCGCTTTGGATCGATCACGGCGTGCTGCCGAGAACCCACGGCACCGGCCTGTTCAAGCGCGGACAGACACAGGTGCTCTCCGTTGCCACCCTGGGACTGCTCAGCGAAGCGCAGACCATCGACGGCATCACGGAGCAGACCGAGAAGAGATACATGCATCATTACAATTTCCCGCCGTATTCCGTCGGTGAAGCGGGCCGGATGAGAAGCCCGGGCAGAAGAGAGATCGGTCACGGCGCTCTGGCGGAGCGTGCTCTGATCCCGGTACTGCCGACCAAGGAAGAATTCCCCTACGCGATCCGCGTGGTCTCCGAGGTGCTTTCCTCCAACGGATCCACCTCCATGGGCTCCACCTGCGCCAGCTGTCTGGCTCTGATGGATGCCGGTGTTCCCATCAAGGCGCCGGTTGCCGGAATCGCCATGGGTCTGATCGAGCGCGTTGAAGAGGACGGCTCCAGCAAGATCGTCATCCTCTCCGACATCCAGGGCATGGAGGACTTCCTGGGCGACATGGACTTCAAGGTCACCGGTACCGCCAAGGGCGTGACCGCGATCCAGATGGATATCAAGGTCCACGGACTGTCCAGAGAGATCCTGGAGAAGGCTCTGAAGCAGGCGAAGGAAGGCCGGATGCACATCATGGCAGCCATGCTGGAAGACCTGCCGCAGCCGAACGAGGATCTGTCCCCGTACGCGCCGCGCATCGAGACCATGCAGATCGAGGTCGACCAGATCCGCACCGTCATCGGCAAGGGAGGCGAGACCATCAACCGCATCATTGATCAGACCGGCGTCAAGATCGATATCGAGGACGACGGTACCGTATTCATCGCATCGCCTGACGGCGCCAGCCTGGCCGCGGCCAGAGAGGAGATCGAGATGCTGCTGAAGGTTCCGGAACCGGGCGAGATCTACGAAGGCAAGGTCACCCGCATCATGAACTTCGGCGCCTTTGTCGAGATCCTGCCGGGCAAGGAAGGTCTGATCCACATCTCCAAGATCGCCAAGGAGCGCATCGACAAGGTCGAGGACGTTCTGAACGTAGGAGATGAGGTTAAGGTTAAGGTCACCGAGATCGACGATCAGGGCCGGATCAACCTGAGCCGCAAGGCGCTCCTGTAATTTCCGGTCATCGGACGGTCCCACAACATCTTGTGGTTTGATCCCCTGAAGCTTTGAAATCCCAAAGTTTCAGGGGCTTTTTTCTGTGGTTTTTCGGGGCGAACCGTTAGATAAAACGGAAGTTTCAGTATATACTGTATATACTTGGAATCAAAGGGGGAGAATGGGAATGAAGAAGAAGCTTTTCGTTCGAAGGATGCTCGTGGGTGTCCTGATCCTGTGTCTCAGCAGCGTAACAGCCCTCAGCGGCCTTCCGGAGCAGATCGTTACCGATACAGGGCTGCAGGTTTCTGCTGCCAGCTATCCGAAACTCAAGACCATTACCTATACGAAGACGGGCAATCAGAAGAACGATATCATCGGTTTCGCCAAGACCCAGGTGGGCTATGCCGAAGCCAGCGGCAACAACACCTACTTCGGCCACTGGTTCGGACTGAACTACGCCCCGTGGTGCGCCATGTTCGTTTCCTGGTGTGCTGCAAAGGCTGGCGTATCCAAGTCGGTGGTGCCGCGGCTGGCGAGCGCGGACCGTTCCTGGGCGAAGAATCAGAAAGTCTATTATAAGTCAAAGCAGTGGGGCGGCACCTACACCCCGCAGAAGGGCGATCTGATCTATTTCTCCTGGAGCGTCCGGGATTACGCGGATCACATCGGCATGGTCACAGGAACATCGGTCAGTGACGGCAAGACCTACGTCAACACCATCGAAGGCAACAAGCGCGATAAGGTCGTAACCGCCTCCTATCTTTTGAGCAACAAATACATTCTTGGATACGCCCATCCGAAGTATACCACCGGAACAGAGGAGCAGACGCAGACGACCACCACTGGGGAGCCGGTTCCCTTCACCCTCAAATACAGGGACGGACTGATCGAGACCGATAACGATGAAGAGGATGCCATCATCCAGCCCACGGAGGGGACCTTCGGCCAGGATCTGACGTTGTCCGATCTGAAGTTCACGAGGACCGGATACAAATATACCCAGTGGATGATCTACCGGGAAAACAGCAACGGTGAACTGATCTACCTCTGCCGGGATAATGCGACATCCACGAAGGAGAAGTGGAAGACGTCCGATGCCATTCCATCCGGTTATTCCGCCGTGCGGATCAACCTGGGAGGGGCTCTGAAGATCAATACCGCAGTCAGCGGTGTCATATACGCGGCTCCGGACTGGGCCATTAAGAAGTACAAGGTGACCTACGATGTGAACGGAGGACGGACCGTGCCCTCTGCGCAGAAGAAGACCTACGGGAAGGCGCTGAAGCTGACGACGAAGAAACCGACCTGGGCCGGTTACCGGTTCCTGGGCTGGAGCCTGGAGAAAAAGAGCGGCATCGTTGCCTTCCGGCCGGGAGACAAATATACAAAGAATAAAGCCATGACCCTGTACGCGGTCTGGAAGCCGCTGACAACGTCATTCAAGGTCAAGGTCGTGAAGAAGGGCGGCACGAAGCTGCGGTCCGGTCCGGCCGGCACCTTTAAGGCGAAAAATAAGGTAAAGAAGGGCAAGCAGCTTCGGATCGTCAAAATTAAAAACGGCTGGGGCAAGATCAAAGGGAAAAACAAATGGATCAAACTGAAGTTTACCAAACAGATTAAATAGAGTATAATACAGCCATCATGAATGTGTTTTTGGCTGTCATGTTAATATTCGCCGCGATCGGTTTCACCGATAAGGCACTGGAAGGACGGTGGGGACTCTCGGAGCAGTTCGACCGGGGACTTGCGACCATGGGAAGCATGGTGATCCCCATCGTCAGCATCTGTGCCGTCGGTACGGAATTCATCTCCCGTCATACCCAGCAGGTGATGAACCTGTCGGATCATCTGTTTTTTGACCCGTCCATGATCATCGGGGCTCTTCTGGCTCCGGACATGGGAGGGTATTTTATTTGCCGGGAGATCGCGCCTTCGCCCCAGATCCTGGTGCTCAGCGGCGTTGTTCTGGGGACTCTGATGGGCCAGGCGATCACCTTTCAGCTGCCGGTATTCATGGCATCCATCGACCGGCAGGACCATCCCGCTGTGTTCCGGGGATTCATCGTCGGGATCATCATGATCCCGGCAGGGATGATCGCGGGGGAGCTGCTGCTGCGGATGCCGCCGGTCCTGTTCCTGAAACAGCTGGCTCCGATCTTTCTTCTCTGCCTGATCATCGCGGCGGGCCTGTTTCGGGCACCAAAAAAGACCGCGCAGATCTTCGCTGTATTTGCCCGGATCGTCAACTGGCTGTTCTATCTGATGTTCGCGGTGACCGTCATCGGTCTGTTCATCCCGCGGCTTCAGTACGCCAGTATGGAATCCGTCGAAGAGGCGGTCCTCATCGTATTCAAGTCGGCGATCATCATCGCCGGATCGCTGGTCATGTCGGAACTGATCCTGAAGCTCTTCCGCCGTCAGATTCAGAAGATCGCCCAAAGGCTGGGCATCAATGAGATCGCCACCGTATCGCTTCTCATGACCTGCACCACATCTCTGGCGATCCTGCCGCTCTTCCCGAAGATGGACGAGAAGGGAAAGCAGGTGGTCAGCGCCTTTTCTCTCAGCGGGTCCTTCGTCATCGGCGGGTCCATGGCATTCGTATCCAACGTAGCCGATGGCTACACGGTTCTGATCTTCATCGTCACGAAGCTGGTCTGCGGCATCCTCAGCGCCTGGGTCATGCACCGGATGTACGAGCGCCGGGCATAAAGCGGCGCGCCGCAGCCCTGGCTCCCGTATGCTGCGTCAGTCCACCGGCCGCAGCAGCGTTTTTTCACCGGAGAGATACTCCCGGACCACATCTTCGGTGGTACGGATGAATTCCGACAGTGCCGGGGTCGCGTTCTTGAGGCTCTTGACCGTATAGCCCATGGTCCGGCACAGATCATCCTCAAACTCCCGCAGAATGACATTCTCCGGCAGCAGGGAGGCCTGCAGCGCCGACATGATATAGACCCCCTGGTTCTGAGCCGTCAGCGCGATGGCCGCCGTATCGCTGGCGACCTCGTAGCGGATGTTGGCCTGGAACGGATGAGCGTCCATAACCATCTGAACCGTATCATCCCATCCGGAGGTGGGCATAATAAAGTCACAGCCGCTTAAGACCTGCGGAGGGATCTTCTCATAGCGCGCAAAGGGATGGTCCCTGTGCATGATCAGGCACAGGGGATCCCGGAACAGGGGGTGGAACTCGAATCCCTTGATCTTCGCATAGGACATGAAGCCCATATCGATGTCACCGCTCTGAAACATCTCCGGGAAGGCGTAGTAAGGCAATTCCGAAAGGTTGACGGTAATGCCCGAAAAGCTTCTGCTGAACCGGGAGATGATCATCGGGACGACGTTGACCAGCATGCTGTTCTGGGAGGCGATAAAAATCGTTCCGTCCATCAGACCGCTGATGGCCCGGACGGTCTCCCGCAGATCGTCCTCGCTGTTGACGATCTGCTTGCAGTGGTAGAGGACCCGGGCGCCGTCTTTGGTCGGCTGAACCTTGTCCTTGCTGCGGATCAGCAGGGGAAACCCCATTTCCTTCTCCAGAGAATCGATCATATAGGAAATGCCGGGCTGAGAATACCCCAGCACTTTGGCAGCCTTGGTGATGCTGCCGGATTCCACTACCTGGATAAACGCGCGGTATTTGATCATGCTATCTTGGTTACTCCTTTACCAGGGAACGGCCGGTCATCTCCTCGGGGATGGCAAGGCCCATCAGATCCAGCAGGGTCGGCGCCAGATCGCAGAGTCTGCCGCCTTCCTCCAGCCCGCGGGGCTGGCGGGCGATGTGCACCAGCGGAACATCGGCCAGGGAATGGGCGGTCATGACGTTGCCTTCAGCATCCAGCATCTCATCGGCGTTGCCGTGGTCCGCCGTCAGCAGGATCTGGCCGTCCTTCGCCAGGATCGCGCCCGCGATCTGCGGCACACAGGCATCCAGCGTTTCGATGGCCTTCACGGCGGCTTCCATGACGCCGGTGTGTCCGACCATGTCCGCGTTGGCGAAGTTCAGGATGATCACATCGTATTTGTCGGAGGCGATGGCTTCCAGAACCTTCTCGGTGACCTCCGGTGCGCTCATTTCCGGCTGCAGATCGTAGGTGGCGACCTTCGGGGAGGGCACCAGGATCCGGTCTTCGCCTTCGTTTGGTTCCTCAACGCCCCCGTTGAAGAAGAAGGTGACGTGGGCGTATTTCTCGGTCTCAGCGATCCGAAGCTGCTTCAATCCCAGAGAAGAAAGGTAGACGCCCAGGGTGTTGGCCGGGGTCTCCGGCGGATACGCCAGGGTGACGTTCGGCATGGCAGCATCGTACTGGGTCATGCAGATATAGCAGAGGTCGCCGACGACCTTCTTTCGTTCGAATCCGTCAAAGTCCCGGTCGACGAAGGCGCGGGTGATCTCTCTGGCCCGGTCGGGACGGAAGTTGAACATGATCATCGCATCGCCGTCATCCACCGGCAGAGCTCCGTCCACGATGGTGGGGAGCACGAATTCATCCGTCTCGCCCCGATCATAGGCCTGCAGGACCGCGTCCTGACCAGTCTTTGCATGAAGGGCCTCCTCGCCGATCATCGCGTCGTATGCCTTCACCAGCCGCTCCCAGCGCGTGTCGCGGTCCATGGCGTAGTAGCGCCCGGATACAATGCCCAGGCGGCCGAGGCCGACCTCCTCCATATGTTCGCAGAGCTGGTCGATGTAGGTGTTCGCACACTTCGGAGGAACATCCCGGCCGTCCAGGAAGCAGTGGACGCAGAGCTTCTCAACGCCTTCCTTCTTCGCCATATCGATCAGGGCGAACAGATGGGTGATGTGGCTGTGGACGCCGCCGTCCGAAAGCAGACCCAGAAGGTGCAGCGTCGACTGGTTCTTCCTGGCGTGAGCCATGGCCTTCTTCAGCGCCGCGTTCTCGAAGAACGCGCCCTCTTCGATCTCCTTGGTGATCAAAGTCAGGTCCTGATAGACGATGCGGCCGGCGCCGATGTTCAGGTGGCCGACTTCGGAATTGCCCATCTGCCCGTCCGGCAGACCGACGTTCAGCCCGCAGGCCTTCAGTGTCGTATGTGGATAGGTGGTAAAGATATGGTCCAGATGAGGTTTATCGGCGGCCGCAATGGCATTGCCGAAGGTCTCCTCGCGCTCGCCGAATCCGTCCAGGATCATCAGCATGGTTGGCCTGTGAAAATCTCTCATTGTTGTTTACCTCCTCGAAAAAGTCGTTTATACTGAATATATCTTAACACATCTGGAGGAAAATATGAATTTTGAATCAATGTTTCGCGCGAAACAGGAGTGGAATCATTTCAAGCAGCGGCACCCCAAGGTGCCGGCGTTCATCGACGCGGTCCAGAGCCGGGATTACTGCGAAGGGATGGAGATCGCCATCGCTGTGCGCTATCCCGACGGTCAGCAGCACAAGGCGGGCATCCGGGTCACGAAAGAGGACCTGGAGATGCTGAATCTGTTAAAGACGCTGAGGTAGGAGAAATGATGACGCAGCAGCTGAGGCTCAGAAACAACCGGGTGATCACATTCGAACGGATGGAGATGATGGGGATCGTCAATGTGACCCCGGATTCCTTCTACGCCGGCTCACGCACCATGGGGCAGGATGGCCTGGAGGACGCCTGGGAGACGGCCTGTGCAAAGGCTGGGCAGCACATCGCAGAAGGGGCGCGGATGATCGATGTGGGGGGCGAATCGACGCGGCCGGGATCCGCCCCGGTCTCAGAGGATGAGGAGATCAGCCGGATCTGCCCGGTGATCGAACGGATCCGGACGGAATATCCGGACATCATCCTTTCCGCCGATACCTACCGGGCAGGGACGGCTTCTGCCGCCTTGCAGGCCGGCGCCGATCTGATCAACGATATCTCCGGACTGACCTTCGAGCCGGCGCTGGCAGATGCGGTCTGCGATGCGGGAGCAGGAATCATTCTGATGCATACCGGCGGCCGGCCGGATACGATGCAGGATGCTCCCTTCTATGAGAACGTGGTGGAGGAGGTCTACGATTTCCTGCACCGGCAGATGGCCTTCGCCGTTGCCCGGGGCATCGGATGGGACCAGATCATGATCGACATGGGCATCGGATTCGGGAAAACACGGGAGCACAATCTGCAGCTTCTGCGGAGCATCGACCGCTTCAGCGATCTGGGATGCCCTCATCTTCTGGCGGTCTCCCGCAAGTCCTTCATCGGGAGCACGCTGGGAAGGGAAGATCCGGAAGATCGCCTTGCCGGAACCCTGGCCGTGACAGCCTTTGCGGCGGAGCACGGGATCGCGGCTGCCCGGGTGCACGATGTGAAGGAGAATCTGGACGCCGCCCGGATGGCGGAGGAACTGACAGGAGGCATAGGATGAAAACGATCGTTTCCATCGGCTCCAACATGGGAGACCGGAGAGGATATATTGATCAGGCGCTGCAGCAGATCGAACAGAAGGCAGGGCATATTCTGGCGGTGTCGGACATCATCGAGACCAAAGCCTACGGGCTGACGGAGCAGGAGGATTTCCTGAACCTGGCCATTTCTCTGGAGACGCAGCTGCAGCCGCGGCAGCTGCTGGATGTGTTTCATGAGATCGAAGCGGATCTGGACCGGGTCCGCATCATCCGGTGGGGACCCAGGACCATCGATCTGGACATCATTTTTTATGAGGACCTTATCCTCGACGAAGAGGATCTGCACATTCCGCACATCGACTTCGCCAACCGGACCTTCGTGCTGGAGCCGGTCTGTCAGATCGAACCGGATCTGGTGGACCCCAGGACCGGCAATACCGTGACGGAGCTTCTGGATGAGCTGCGGCAGAGAAAGGAGACCGTCCATGAGATGGACTGAGGCACAGGCGAAGACCATCGAAACGAGAGATAAGAACATCCTCGTTTCCGCAGCGGCGGGATCCGGCAAGACCACGGTGCTGATCGAGCGGATCAAGCGGCTGGTCCTGGAGGATCGGGTGGATATCGACCGGTTTCTGATCACGACCTTCACCAATGCGGCAGCGGCGGAGATGAAGGAGAAGATGGAGAAGGCCATCCACAGTGAAATGGAGCAGGAGCAGGATCCGAAGACGATCGCCTTCCTGCAGCGGCAGCTGCAGCTTTTGCCCCAGGCCAGTATCAGTACCTTTCATACCTTTGCCCTGGGGGTCATGCGGGATTTCTTCTATCTGACGGACCTGCAGCCGGGGTTTATCATCGGCGATGAGACACAGCTGCAGATCATGCGCAGGATTCGGCGGATGAGGTGTTCGAGCGGCGCTTCGCGGAAGACGGAGATGCCTTTCGGAGTTTCCTGCGAAAATACAGCAGTGACCGAAGCGATGAGAAACTGAAGGATCAGATCCTCGATCTCTATCAGAAACTGCGAAGCATTCCCGGATACCTTGCCTGGGCGAAGGAACGAAATGAAGCGATGGGAGGCGGCGATCCCATCGCAGAGCTTGGGATCGACCGGTTTCTGGCAGAAGAAAGCCGGGAGGCGCTGGGGGATGCGATCCGGTGGTTTGACGCCGCCGCCGCAGTCCTGGACCGGGAAGAGACCGGGAGCATCTGCCTGAAGGCCCGCCAGGACGCGGAGCATCTGCGGGCGATGCAGCAGACGGCGGTCAGGGCATCCGGTGATGCGGATGCGCTGGCGGAACTGGCCGATGCGCTGGGGCAGTTCAAGGCGAACGCGATGCGCCCGTCCGGAGCGGAGAGAGAAGCCTTCGAAACGGTAAAAGAGGACATTACCTGGCTGCGGGATCAGGGGAAGAAGTGTCTGAACAACCTCAAAAAGAACTATTTTTCCAGCGACCTGAGGGAGGCCGGCGATGTGCTTCGCAGCGTGGCGGAGGACACGGGATATCTGATCGGTCTGATCGAAGAGACGGAACTGGTTTACCGCCGGCGCAAAGGGGAGCAGAATCTGGTGGACTTCGACGACTGCATGCACTACGCCATCGAGATCCTGAAGGATGAGAAGGCAGCCGCCGATTACCGGGAGCGGTTCCGATACATTTTTATCGATGAATATCAGGACAGCAATATGCTGCAGGAGGAGATCATCGGCCGGATCGCCCGGCCGAACAATCTGTTCATGGTGGGGGACGTCAAGCAGAGCATTTACAAGTTCCGTCTGGCGGAACCGGAGATCTTCCGCCGCAGGTACGAGGATTACCGAAGCGGCAGGGACGGACAGTCCGTCCGCATCGACCTGAACCACAATTTCCGAAGCCGCAGAACCATCCGGAATGCGGTCAATCGGATCTTCGAGGGGATTATGGATGGTTACGATGACGACGCGGCGCTGCACGGACCGGAGCAGGAGACCGGGCCCGCAGGGGATCCGGTCCGTCTGCACATTCTGAGCAGTGCTCCCCGCACGCCGGAGGATGAGACGGTCAGCGAACTGACCGAAGAGCTGTCCGAGGCGGCTGTAATCGCGGGGATCATCCGGGAAAGTCTGGGAAAGCCTCTGACATCCCGGGATGGGACAGTGCGGCCCATCGGCTACGGCGATATCGCGGTGCTCTCCAGAGGCGGATCCGCGATCCCGCAGATCGAACGCTTCCTGAACAATGAGGGAATTCCCGCCTACGGGCAGACCGAAGGCGGATATTACGAAACCGTGGAGATCCAGGTTTTCCTGAATTTCCTGCGGATCATCAGCAATCCGAAGCAGGATGTCCCGCTGATCAGCGCCATGAGCAGCGTGGTGTTTGATTTCAGCCCGCGCCAGCTCGCGCAGATCCGCATCGAATGCAGGGAAGGAAGCTTTTATGATGCGGTACGCTCTTATGAAAAGGCGGGCGCCGATGATCGGATCCGGGAGAAGATCGCGCAGATGATGGAGCAGATCGCCTTCTGGAAGGAGATCGCCCGGACCCTGCCGCTGGATGAGCTGATGCGCAGGCTCCTGTATGAAACCGGTTATTATGATTACTGCAGCGGACTTCCCACCGGCCGGCAGCGGACGTCGAATCTGCGGCTGCTCCTGCAGAAGGCAGCCGCCTATGAGGAGCGAAGCCACATGGGACTGTATGGATTCCTGTCCTATGTAGAGGCGCTGCGCCAGACGAAGCAGAAGGTCAGCGAGGCAAGCCTGATCGGGGAAGGCCGGGACGTGGTTCGGGTCATGACCGTCCATAAGAGCAAGGGCCTGGAGTTTCCGGTGGTCATCCTGGCAGGGGCAGGCAAGAGGACGACCGCTTCTTCCAGCGGCCGCAGTCCTTCAATGCATAAGGGTTTTGCCATCGCCCTTCCGCAGGAACGCCCCGAGCTGCACTGGTGGCGGAGGACCCTGCTGCAGAAGGTCATCGACGGCAAACGGCGCAGAGAAGGACTGGAAGAGGAGATCCGTATCCTGTACGTTGCTCTGACCAGGCCTATCCAAAGGCTGGCCATCGTCGCTTCGGCAAAGGACGTCTCCAGATTGCAGCCCTTTCCCGGAAAAAGCACCTTCCTCGAAATGATCTATCCTGCGATCCGTGAAATGGCGGAGGAGAGCTCCGCGGCGGCCGAGATCATCGTCCATCCCGGGACCCTTGCCTTCGGGGAAGCCCCTGAACCAGCCCAGGACCAGCCTTTGCAGCTTCCGCGGGAAGAAGAGAGGGCTGAGGAACCGGATAAGGATCCGGTCGTCCCGATCGATCCGGCACAGATCGACCGGCGGCTTTCCTTCGCGTATCCGTACCGGGAGCAGCAGATGGTCAAGACGAAGTATTCGGTTACGGAGCTGTCCGGACAGAAGGACGGCAACCTGCACAGGATCGAGCCGAAGATCCCGGCTCTGCGGAATCTGGCGATGCCCGGGGATAAGAAAAGACTGTCCGCGGCCGAGATCGGAACGGCCATGCATACCTGTATGGAGCGCATTGACTTCCCGCAGGCACTGGAGGGCGGCGTCCCGTATATACGGCAGGCGATGGACGATCTTCTGGCCCGGGGGATTCTGACCGAAGAGGAGTACGCTTCGGTCCGGCCGGAGAATATCGCGGCCTTCTTCGCAGGGGAACCCGGCGCAAGGGCTGCCAAAGCGCCGGTGCTGATGCGGGAGCGGGAGTTTCTGCTGCGGAAGGAAGTGGCAGGAGTGCCGACCATCGTGCAGGGCATCATCGACTGCTGTTTTGAGGATGCCCGGGGACTGGTGCTGATCGATTACAAAAACAGCTGGGCAGAGGATGCGGAGGCGGAGCAGGCGCTGATCCAGCGCTACGAAGGACAGGTCCGGATCTATGCAGAAGCACTGCAGGAGGCTCTGGGCCGGCCGGTCAGCGAGGCGTGGCTGTACCTGTTCAAGAGCCGCAGATTCATTGCGGTGGACATCCTTTCATCATGAGGTATCGTATGAAGAAAAAAACGACAGTGAGATGTTGGGCCGCAGCAGTGGCGGTCATCCTGGTACTTGCCAGCCTTTGCATGGGCTGCGGCGGGAAGAATACGGCGTCGGTAGAGGAACAGACGCAGCCGACACGGGCGGAGCAGCAGGCGCCGGACCGGGATGGAACCTACGATCAGAAGGACGAGGTGGCAGCGTATCTCTACGTCTATGAGAGACTGCCCGGGAACTATATGACAAAAAAAGAAGCCAGCAAGCTTGGCTGGCAGGGGGGCGCGCTGGAGCCGTACGCCCCCGGCATGTGCATCGGCGGCGACTACTTCGGCAATTATGAAGGGGTGCTGCCCGATGACGAATACCACGAGTGCGATATCGATACGAAGGGAAAAAAGAGCCGGGGCGCCAAACGGCTGGTCTACTCGGATGATGAGATCTACTACACCGAGGACCACTATCAGACCTTCGAGCTGCTGTACGATAAGAACGGGAAATTATGAGGATTCCCCGTTCCACGCATCCAGGATCTGCGAACCGTTTCGTCCGTAGATGGAACCGCTGCCGGAGATGTGGGAAGAGCCTTCGGGACCGCGGATCTGATCCAGCTGGTTGCGGATGTTCTGCATCCGAAGGTCCAGATCGGTAGATAAGATCGCGCACTCCAGAAGCTCATCGTAGAGGGACTCCGCCAGATCCTCCGGCAGATCCTGCTTGTAGCGGATCTTGTGTTCCAGACTGGCCCAGAAATCCATGGCGATGGTCCGAAGCTGCACCTCGACCTTCATTTCCCGTTTCTCGTGTTCCAGGAAAATGGGCACGGAAACGATCAGGTGGAGGCTGCGGTAACCGTTCTTCTTCGGGCTGCGGATATAGTCCTTGCAGTCGATGAGCGTGATGTCATCCTGTTCCAGAAGGCATTCCGCCAGGGCGTAGATGTCCTCCTGGAAGGAGCAGATGACCCGCACGCCGGCGATGTCATTGATGTTCTCTTTGATGGAGTCCAGGGTCAGCGGGAAGTTGTACCGGTTCAGCTTCTCGATCAGAGATTCGAGAGATTTGAGCCGGGTCTTGATGGATTCGATCGGGCTGTGATCGTAGGTGAGCATGAACTCCTCGTTGAGCACCCGAAGCTTTGTCTCGACCTCCATCATAGCACACTCGGAATAGGTGAAAAGCGCCTGCACCGGCAGGGCATTTTCCCGGAAAAAACGCTTGAAATCACTGCTGGTCAGACGGCCGAGCAGGATTTCTTTTTTTTTCTCGTTTATATAATCGCGGATGTTATAACCGCTTCGATTCTGCATTGGAATCCCCCCTTTTCTTGTACTTGCTATTATACCACACCATGTGAAGGCTATGTGAAAAGCGGCGCGAATTCTAAAATGTTAATAATTGACAATAATGGATGGAGATGCTAAACTACCAATAAATGGTAAAGCTGAATCGAAGATGGAAAGGACGCATAGAAATGATGGATTATGAATTGTTCAAAACGGTGGTGAAGGAACGGATCAAGGATTACATGCCGCCGGTGTTTCGAAACTACCGGGTCGAGAGCAAGCCCGTGATAAAAGTCAATCAGACGAAGGATTCCTTCTGTCTTTTGCCCCCGGAGCAGAACAGGAATCTCGCGATCCCCACGTTATATCTGGACGATCTGTACGAGGACTTCATGGGAGATGAGGATCTGGACCGGGTGCTGCAGATGGCGGCAGATGTTTTCATCGCCTGGTCCGGTTATGAGGTGCCGGAGCTGAGCGGCTTTCGGCTGGAGGATCACAAGGATCAGATCCTGGCAAATCTGATCAGCCGCCGGAAGAACGGGAAGCTTCTGGAGACGGTGCCGCATGCGGACCTGATGGATATGGCGGTGATCTACCGGCTGGTGACGAGCATCAATGAATACGGGATCAATTCCTGCATCATTACCAATGACATGATGCAGGATGCGGGACTTACGCCGGAGGAGATTCACGGGCTGGCGCTGGAGAACACGCCCCGGATGCTGGAGGCGCGCATCTACGAGGGAGACGAGGAGGGCGTCTTTGTCGTGACCAATCAGGCCGGGGTGTGCGGCGCGGCAGTCATGCTGGATGATGAGCAGCTGCAGAAGGTGGCGCAGAAGACGGAGGGGGATTTCTATATTCTTCCGTCCTCCATTCACGAGTTCTTTGCCGTCGCGGTGGAGGTGATCAAGCCGGAGGAGCTGCTGCAGATGCTGCTGGCGGGAAACCGGGGAATCACGCCGCTTCAGGATCAGCTGTCCCAATGCATCTATCGATATTCCGAGAAGGATCACCGTCTCAGCACTGTCGCAAGCTACGAGAAAAAGCGGGACGGGGAAACGGAGCAGGCCTGAAGCCCTTCGGGACCTCGCCCCAAAACAAAAGAGCCGCCTGCCGGGCAATTCACTTTCCCGGACCGGCGGCTTTTGTAAACCTGGACTAAGAAGTTATTTACAGGTTTCCGTTCGCTACGATCTCATCAATCAGTCTGGCACACTCGCTCAGATCATTTACAATCGCTTTCACGAAACTCATCATGCATATCCCTCTTTTCTTGTTTTGTTGGTGTGTAGTGTAGTAGGTTGTGTTTGTCTGACAAGGATAGTATAGTGCTTAACTTGCGCAGAATCAACCGCTGAATCGGTACTGGTTTGCTGTCATTTCGTGCAAAAGCTGGCAGATTTGTGTGGAATATTCAGATAACGGGACGCGTTTGCGGAATGCGGCCGGATCCTGGTCGTGGGTGAAGAACGGCTTGTTTTCAAGGTATCTGGCGAATCATCTCTGCAATTGGCCAGCTTTTTGGTGACAGATTTGCCGGATGACTTGTTTGCTTCCGTCTGAGCCTGCAAATCGTTTCTTGCGCCCGCCAGCTTTTGTAGTATACTGAATATGCTATGATTACGAAAAAACAGCTGCGCAGCGAAATGCTGAAACAGCGCCGGGGGATGGATCCGGCGCAGGTAAGAGAACGGTCGGAGCGGATCTGCCGGAGGGTTCGGGAAACGGATGCCTATCAGAACGCGACCAGCCTTTGCGTGTATATGCCCATCAATAACGAAGCGGAGGCGGACCTGCTGATCGGGCCCGCCATAGGGGATGGGAAACGGGTCTTCATCCCGAAAGTGATCGGGGATGAGATGATTTTTAATGCCTACGATCCGGAGCTGATCCGTGAGGAGGGAGCGTTTCATATCCGGGAGTCAGCATCGGAGGAGGTGCTGGAGCCGGACGGACGCACGCTGATCATCCTGCCCGGGTCGGTCTTTGACGTGCACGGACACCGGATCGGCTACGGGGGCGGCTACTATGACAAATATCTCAGCCGATTCCCGCAGTGCATGACGATTGCGGTGTGTTTTGATTTTCAGATCGTGGAGAGCCTGCCGGCGGAAGACCACGACATCGGTCCCCAGCTGATCATCAGCGAGGAACGGATTATTGAATGCGCCGGATGAAATTGGCATTTTTGTACCTAAAGCTGATTTCAACTCGATATTTACAAAATTCCCTGCATAGAATTGTAAAAAAACGCCTCAAACCTAATTTACCTACAAAAACGACCAACGGGAGACAACTATGAACGAAGACTACATCAGAGATCTGCTGGAGAAAGTCAGTGCGGGCAGCGTTACGGCAGAAGACGCCTTCGGGCAGCTGAAGGACCTGCCGTATAAGGACCTGGGTTTTGCCAACGTGGACCATCACCGGGCGATCCGGACCGGCTTTCCGGAGGTGATCTTCGGACAGGGCAAAACGCCGGAGCAGATCCGGGACATTTTTAAGGAACTGATCGGCCACGGGCGGACCATCATGGCCACCAGAGCATCGGTGAAGGCTTACCAGGCAGTCGGGGAGGCTGTGCCGCAGGCGCAGTACTATGAGACCGCCCGCATCATCGCTGTTCGTGAGGAACCGGCAAAGGCTGACGTATCCTGCGCGCAGGCAGCGGCTAATGCGCAGGGCACGACTGATGCGAAGAAAGCGGTCACTCAGGACGCGCCCGCGCTCGGTTCGGTATGCGTGGTCAGCGCCGGAACCGCGGACATCCCCGTAGCGGAGGAAGCGGCAGTGACCGCGGAGCTTCTGGGCAATGAAGTGAGCCGGGTCTACGACGTAGGCGTTGCGGGAATTCACCGGCTGTTCGATAAGCTGCCCATCATCCGGCAGGCGGACGTAGTTATAACCGTGGCCGGGATGGAGGGCGCGCTGGCCAGCGTGATCGGCGGACTGGTGGATGTGCCGGTGATCGCCGTTCCTACCAGCATCGGCTACGGAGCCAACCTGGGAGGACTGTCCGCGCTGCTTTCGATGCTCAACAGCTGCGCCAATGGCGTCAGCGTCGTCAACATCGACAATGGCTTCGGCGCGGCGTACATGGCGGCGGTCATCAACAAGGGACATCGCCGGTGAGCCCGGGCAGGGCATCTAATTAAAACACGCCCGGTGAGCCCCGGCAGGCGCGGCAGTGTTACTGTTCACACATCGCCTCCGAGATGCAAAGGCTTGCCTGACGCCGTCCAATAGCAACGACATGATAGGTACTGTTGATGCATGCGGAGCGAACACTCATAGCTTTTAGGATCCTTTTGGGACAAATCCTCGATTTCAAGCATCAGCGAATGGGATTTGTCCCGATTATTTATATTTTATGACTTCGATTGGACCGGGACAGAGCATATGGATCGAACTGGCGAAATAAATGCGGTGTTTCGTTCCGTCATCATCAAAACAGCTAAATTTTACTCTCATTTCGTACCGCCGACTGGTGCGCAGTCTGTGGGCGGGTGATGCATCGCCGTGCCTGAGCCTTGCGACCGTTTGAAAAGCAACCGTCAGTGAAATTGATCGAAACCGGGCCTGAAAACCCTTTTGTTCTATACCGGTCTGTGGTAGAATAAGCACAGTATGATGTAAGTGTTCAGACAAGGAGAACAATATATGGAACCAAAATACAAGCGAGTGCTTCTGAAGCTGAGCGGAGAGGCCATGGCCGGAGATCAGCATTTCGGCATCAACACGGCTTACGTCAAGAAGGTCGCCGATCAGGTCAAGCAGGTGGCGGACGCGGGGGTGGAGGTTGCCATCGTCGTCGGCGGAGGCAACTTCTGGAGAGGCCGGACCAGCGAGCATATGGACCGGGCTACCGCGGATTACATCGGTATGCTGGCCACCGTCATGAATTCCATGGCGCTGCAGGATGCCCTTGAGCAGCTGGAAGTACCGACCCGGGTACAGACCGCCATTGAGATGCGCGAGGTTGCCGAGCCCTACGTCCGGCGCAGAGCGATGCGCCATCTGGAGAAGGGGAGGGTCGTCATCTTCGGCGCCGGCACCGGAAGCCCGTATTTTTCAACGGATACCACCGCAGCTCTGCGGGCGGCGGAGATCGGAGCGGAGGTCATTCTTCTGGCGAAGAAGATCGACGCGGTTTATTCCGATGATCCGGAGACCAACCCGGAAGCGGTCAGATACGATCAGCTGACCCACACCGATGTGCTGGAACAGGATCTGAAGGTTATGGATGCCACGGCAGCAGCCCTCTGCAGGGACAACGACATCGCGATCCATGTGTTCGCTCTGGCCGAGGAAGGCAATGTCATGAAGGCTGTCTGCGGTGAGAAGATAGGAACGATTGTCTCAGGTCGATAACACAGGAGGTACCAAAATGAGCGAGTTCAGTATGGATCAATTACAGGAAAAGATAAATAAAAGCGAGAGCCTTCTCAAGGAAGATCTGGCTACGGTCAGAGCCGGCAGAGCCAATGCCGCCCTGGTGGACAAGGTCATGGTCGAGTATTACGGTACGCCGACCCCGCTGAAATCCCTGACCAATATTTCCGTTCCGGAACCGAGAACGCTGCTGATCACCCCCTTCGATCCGAAGAGCATTCCGGAGATCGAGAAGGCGATCAACATCGCCAACATCGGCATCAATCCGGTGAACGACGGCAAGGTCATCCGCCTGCAGATTCCTCAGGTCACCGAGGAGCGCCGTAAGGAACTGACCAAGACCGTCAAGAAGATGGGTGAGGAGACCAAGGTCGCCGTCCGGAACCTGAGAAGAGACGCCAACGACAAGGTCAAGAAGCTGGAGAAAGCCGGCGATTACACCGAGGACGACCGCAAGGAAGCGCTGGATGATATCCAGAAGATGGTCGATCAGGCGATCAAGGACATCGATCAGATCGTTGCCGACAAAGAGAAGGAGATCATGGAGGTATAGCCTCCGGTCCGGAGGAAGGCGCCCCGGGGCGTCTTTTCCGAAGCAGACGTGTATTATCAGGGTGTGGCCGATCCAGGTCACATCCTCATTTGTATAACAGTACAGGAGGCAGTATGCTGGATATGGACAGGATCCCGTCCCACGTGGCGATCATCATGGACGGAAACGGCCGGTGGGCGAAGAAGAGAGGTCTGCCCCGGCTGGCCGGGCACAATGCCGGGATGAAATCGATGATCGAGATCGTCCGGCGCTCGAAGGCCCTCGGACTGGACCATCTGACGCTGTACGCGTTTTCCACGGAGAACTGGAAGCGCTCGGCGGAGGAGGTCTCCGGGATATTCAAGCTGTTGATCCGATACGTGGAGAGTGAGCTCAGGGTCATCATGGACAACAACGTCCGGATTCGGATCCTGGGGGATTACAGCCCTCTGCCGAAGGATTCCAGGGCAGCCGTCGAGAAGGCCATCACCCAGACGGCAGGCAACACCGGGATGCAGCTGAACATCGCCCTCAACTACGGGGGCCGGGCCGAGATCCTGCGGGCGGTGCAGCATCTGGCATCCGATGCAAAGGCTGGCCGGGTCGATCCGGAGGAGATCACGGAGGAGAGCATCTCGGATTATCTCTATACCGGCCGCACAGAGACCGGCTGCGGGGATCCCGAACTGATCATCCGCACCAGCGGGGAGGAGCGGCTTTCCAATTTCCTGCTCTGGCAGAGCGCCTACAGCGAATTCGTATTTACCGATGTGCTCTGGCCGGATTTCACGCCGGAGGAATACGAGAAATGCCTTGAGGAGTATCAGAGCAGAGACCGCCGGTTCGGAGGGAGAAAATAACATGAAAACGCGAATTTTATCCGGGCTGATCATGGCACCGCTTCTGGTCATCCTGATCATCGGGGGCTACGTCCTCTACGCAGGGTGCTTCTGTATCGGTGTCATGGCAGTATATGAGTTTTTCAAGGGCTTTCGGGCCATGGAGATCCACGCCTGTTTTCCCATCGCCGTGTGCGCGGCGGTGGCCCTGTACGGGGTCGGGCTCTATGAACACCGGATGGCCGTGGCCGGCGCGGAGCAGAGCCCGTTCTGGTATATGCTCTGGTTCTTCGCCGTGGTGCTGGCCAGCCTTTTGTATCTGTTTAAGATCGAAGAGCGGAAGCTGGAGGATGCGCTGGCGACCATCACCGGGATCTTCTATATCGTCTTCTTTTCCTATCACATCGGCCTGATCGCGACGATGGGAATGGAAGTGGGCGCCATGAAAAATCTGGTCTGGCTGGTGGTCATCACGGCCTTCGGAACGGATATCATGGCCTACTTCACCGGCTATGCCTTCGGAAAGCACAAGCTGTGCCCGAAGATCAGCCCGAAGAAGACCATCGAAGGATCCGTGGGGGGCACGCTGGGGAGCATCATCCTATGCGGCGTGTTCGGATTCTTTTTCGCCCGGCCGCTGCTGGTGCACTGCCTGATCATCGGGCTTCTGGGGGGCATCATCTCCCAGTTCGGAGATCTGACCGCATCGGTGTTCAAGCGCAAGATGGGCATCAAGGATTACGGCAACCTGATCCCGGGACACGGCGGGATCCTGGACCGGTTTGACAGCGTGCTGTTCACCGGGCCGCTGGTTTATTACTATCTCTGCTTCGCGATGTCGCTGGGGCAGCTGCAGGTCTGGAATTAAGGATGAAACGAATTTCGATTTTAGGGAGCACCGGATCCATCGGGACCCAGGCGCTGGATATCATAGATCATAACCGGGAGGAGCTGCGGGTCGCGGCTCTTTCCTGCGCGAGGAGGCTGGATCAGCTGCGGGAGCAGATCCGGCGGTTTTCACCGGAGGCGGTCTGCGTCGCCGCAGAAGATGATGCGAAGGCGCTGCAGCAGGAGTTTCCGGACATCGAGGTGTACTGGGGCATGCAGGGTCTCGTGTCCATCGCGTCCATGGAGGGCTGCGATATAGTGCTGAACTCGCTTCTGGGCATGCAGGGCCTGGAGCCGACGCTGGCCGCTGCAAAGGCTGGCAGGGACATTGCCTTCGCCAACAAGGAGACGCTGGTGGCGGGGGGAGAGCTGGTGATGAAGACCGTCCGGGAAAACGGCGTGGCGCTGCTTCCGGTGGACAGTGAGCACAGCGCCATCTTCCAGTCCCTGCAGGGAAGCACTGATTGTCCCATCCGGCGGATCCTGCTGACGGCCTCCGGCGGACCCTTCCGCGGGTTCACCAGGGAGCAGCTGGAGGAGGTCACCCTGGAGCAGGCCCTGAAGCATCCCAACTGGTCCATGGGAGCCAAGATCACCATCGACTCCGCGTCCATGATGAACAAGGGACTGGAGGTCATCGAAGCCAGATGGCTGTTCGATGTGCCTCTGGAGAAGATCCAGATCGTGGTGCATCCCCAGAGCGTGCTTCACTCCGCGGTGGAGTTCATGGACGGTTCGGTCATCGGGCAGATGGGAAATCCCGATATGCGGGTGCCCATCGCCTATGCCTTCAGCTATCCGAGGCGCCTTGCCATGAGCGGCAGCATGCAGCCGCTGGACCTGTTCGGGTATCCCGGCGGACTGAGCTTTGAGCGGGCGGATGAGGAGGTGTTCCGCACGATCCATCTGGCCTACGAAGCCAGCCGGCGGGGTGGGACCTATCCGGTGGTGCTCAACGGAGCCAATGAAGCTTTGGTGGCGGCATTCCTTCATCGCAGGATCCGTTTCTGCGAGATCCAGCAGCTGCTGGAGGCGATCCTGGAAGAGCACCAGCCTTTGCATGAGCCGGATCTGGAGACGATTCTGGCGGCGGATGAACAGGCCCGCCGCGCAGCGGAAGAAATGATTGAGAAGATATGACGATTATTTACGCGATACTGATATTCTGTGTCCTGATTTTTGTTCATGAATTCGGACACTTCATAACGGCGAAGGCCTGCGGAGTGAAGGTCAACGAGTTTGCCATCGGCATGGGTCCGGCGTTTTTCAAGAGACGGCGGGGCGAGACGCTGTACGCGCTACGGGTGTTCCCCATCGGCGGATACTGCGCCATGGAAGGGGAGGACGAGGACTCTCCGGATCCCCGGGCCTTCAACAACAAGCCGGCCTGGCAGCGGGCCATCGTTCTGGCGGCGGGATCTCTGATGAACCTGCTGACCTGCGTGGTGCTGCTGATCATCATCGCTTTTTACGCGGGACAGGCTACTACCACCATCGACACGGTGGAGCCGGGCTCCCCTGCGGAGGCCGCCGGACTGATCCACGGAGATACGATCGAGAAGATCGACGGGCAGCAGATCCGGGAATGGAATGATATCATTCAGACCATCGGCTACAGCAAAGAAAAAACAGCTCAGCTGACCTTCGACCGCGGCGGCGAGGAGATGACGGCAGGCGTCGTGCTGAAGTACAACGAAGAGCAGAAGCGCAACATGATCGGAATCACGCCCGCGATGGAGCGGCACCTGCTGGGATCGATCGGCGCCGGGGTAAAAAACACCGGCGACATGGCGGTCATGATGTACGATACCCTGCGGCAGCTCTTTACCGGCGGTGTCTCCGTGAAGGAGCTTTCCGGGCCGGTAGGCATCGTCTACGCGGTGAACGAGACGGCGAAATCCGGCGTGCTCTACGTGGTCTACCTGGCGGCGCTGCTAAGCCTGAACCTGGCGATCATCAACCTGCTGCCGCTGCCTGCCCTGGACGGGGGAAGGCTCCTGTTCCTGCTGATCCGCAAGCTCACCGGCAAACGGGTGACGGATGAGATGGAGGGACGGATCCACTTCATCGGGATCATGCTGCTGCTGCTTCTGATGGTGTACGTCACCTTCAACGACGTGATCCGGTTCATCGTGCCGATCTTCTAGGAGATTCAATATGAAACGACAGGTAATATGCGGGGATGTGAAGATCGGGGGAGGCGCTCCCATCAGCATCCAGTCCATGACAAATACGAAGACTGCCGATGTGCCCTCGACCATGCGGCAGATTGATGCGCTGACGGAGGCCGGCTGTGAGATCATCCGGCTGGCGGTCCCGGACCGGGACGCGGCGGAGGCGCTGAAGGAGATCAAGCGCAGATCCCGGATTCCCGTGGTGGCGGACATTCATTTCGATTACCGGCTGGCCCTGGCCTCCATGGAAGCCGGCGTCGATAAGATCCGGATCAACCCGGGGAACATCGGCGGTGAGGAAAACGTCCGGAAGGTGGTGGAGATGGCAAAGGCCCGGCGCATTCCCATCCGGGTCGGTGTCAATTCCGGCTCCCTGGAGAAGGATATTGTGGCCAGGGACGGGGGCGTCAGTGCAGAAGGCCTGGCGGAAAGCGCCCTGCGCAACGTTCGCCTTCTGGAGAAATTCGATTTTGAGGACATCGTGATCTCGCTGAAGTCCTCCAATGTGAAAATGAACGATCAGGCATACCGCATCGTCGACGATCGGTGCGACTATCCGCTGCACATCGGCGTGACGGAAGCCGGAACCCCGGCCAGGGGACGGACCAAGTCGGCGGCGGGTATCGGCGCGCTGCTGCTTTCCGGCATCGGCGACACCCTGCGGGTCTCCCTGACGGCGGATCCGGTGCAGGAGGTGCTGTTTGCCAGAGAGCTGCTGGACGTGCTGGACATCCGCAAATCCGGCATCGAGATCGTTTCCTGTCCCACCTGCGGCAGAACCGAGGTGGATCTGGAACGGATCATCGATCGGATCGAGCAAAGGCTGGAGCCGCTGAAGAAGACCTTCGAAGCACGGCGGCAAAGGCCCGGCGTCCTCAGCGGCGGCGCCGGCGGTGCTGCCAGCATGAAGATCGCCGTCATGGGCTGCGTCGTCAACGGTCCGGGGGAAGCCCGGGAAGCCGATATCGGCGTGGCCTGCGGCAAGGGTAAAGGCGTACTCATCCGCAAGGGAGAGATCCTCCGGCAGGTGACCGAGGAGAACATACCAGAAGAAATTTGCAGACTGGCAGAGGAATATGCAGAAATCACTTACGGAATCCATACAATTTGACCAATACAAGGGCTGCCGGCCGGAGGACATCCGGCCGGAAGTGCGGCAGGCATTCCTGTCCAAAGACCGGCGGGTGCTCCATCTGGACATGGTGCTCAATTTCATCATGTCCGCGGACGAGATCGAGCAGTTCAAGCAGCGTCTGCTGAAGAAGCTGCCGGGGATCCGGCAGGTGGACCTGACCATCGAGCCGCGCAATGCCCTGAACGAAGCGCAGCTGAAGCAGCAGGAGCAGGAGCGGGCCGCCAGAGCGGCCGAGGCCGCCGCGCAGCGGGGTGAATACGGAGGCCTGGGAAGTTTCGCCGAAGGAGGTTCATCTGCGGCGGGAGCATCCGGCGCGGCAGGAAACTCCGGAAAAGGCGCCGGGGGAGCACCGAGGCGCGGCCGCAGGCGCAGGAAGTTCGTTCCCGCGCAGGGAAACCGGATCATGGGTGATCCGGTCAATGCTCCCGTGCTCCCCATCAGCGAGATCACTTCCGAAAGCGGCACCGTCGCCATCGAAGGCGAGCTGTTCAACAAGGACTGCCGCACCACCAGGAGCGACAGCAAGCTGGTCAGCCTTTTTGTGACGGATAAGCGCACCAGCCTTTGCGTGAAAGCCTTCGTCGTCAACGAGAAATGGGACGAGATCGACGGGATGCTCTCTCCGGGCGACGGGGTGAGGATCCAGGGACTGGCCCAGTGGGACCGGTTCGACAACTGTGTCACCATCATGGCGGATACCATCGAGAAGACCGAGGTGAAGGAACGGACGGACACCTGCGAGCGCAAGCGGGTCGAGCTGCACGCCCACACCAAGATGAGCGCCATGGACGGGCTCAACGACGTCAAGCACATGGTCAAAACCGCAGAGAAGTGGGGCCATCCCGCGGTGGCCATCACCGACCACGGCGTGGTGCAGGCCTTTCCGGACGCGTCCCATGCGGCGAAGAACATCAAGATCCTCTACGGCTGCGAAGGTTATCTGCTGGACGACCGGGAGCTGATCCGGGAAGACGGCAGCATCGACTACAAGGCACGGCCGACCAACCACGTGATCCTGTTCGCGAGGAATCGGGAGGGGCTGAAGAACCTGTACCGGCTGGTTTCCATTTCCCATCTGGAGTATTTCTATAAGAAGCCGCGGCTTCCCAGATCCGTCATCGAAAAGTACCGGGAGGGACTGATCATCGGTTCCGCCTGCGTCATGGGGGAGATCTATCAGGCGATCCTGAGGGATGCCCCCGAAGAGGAGCTGGAGTACCTCGTACGCTTCTATGACTACCTGGAGATCCAGCCTTTGGTCAACAACCACTTCCTGATCGACGGGAAGAAGATCAAGGACGAGGAGGATCTGAAGGAGCACAACCGGCGCATCATCGCCCTGGGCGAGAAATACGGCAAGCCCGTGGTCGCCACCTGCGACGCCCACTATTTTGACGCGGAGGAAGCGCTGTACCGGCGGATCCTGATGGCCGGGCAGGGCTTTAAGGACGTGGAGGGCGATGAGGGCCTGTATTTTCGGACCACCGACGAGATGCTGGAGGAATTCTCCTACCTGGGAGAGGAACTGGCCTATCAGGTGGTGGTGGAGAACACCAACCGGATCGCGGACATGATCGAGCCGATGATGCCCGTGCCCGACGGCAAATTCCCGCCGAAGATCGACGGGGCCGAGGATGCGCTGCGAGAGGCCTGCGCCGAGCGGGCCGCCGCCATGTACGGGGATCCGCTGCCGGAGGAGATCCGGCAAAGGCTGGACAAAGAGCTCAATTCCATCATCGATAACGGATACGCGGTCATGTACCGCTCCGCCGAAATGCTGGTCAAAAAGTCCCTGTCGGACGGATACCTGGTGGGATCCCGGGGGTCCGTCGGATCCTCCTTTGCCGCCACCATGTCCGGCATCACCGAAGTCAATCCGCTGCCGCCCCACTACCTGTGCCCGAAGTGCAAGCACCTGGAGTGGGGGGATCTGCAGGAGTACGACTGCGGCGTGGACATGCCGGATAAGGTCTGTCCGGAGTGCGGAACGCCGTACCGGAAGGAAGGATTCAATATTCCCTTTGAGACCTTTCTCGGATTCAACGCCAACAAGGAGCCGGATATCGACCTGAACTTCGCGGGGGAATACCAGGGCACCGCGCAGAAATACGTGGAGGAGATCTTCGGTGCGGAGAACGTTTTCAAGGCCGGCACCATCGGCACCATCAAGGATAAGACAGCCTTTGGATACGTAGCGAAATACTTCGAAGAGCGGGGGATCAGCGCCAACCGGTTCGAGCTGGACCGGCTGACCGGCTGCTGCGCCGGCGTGCGAAGGACCTCGGGACAGCACCCCGGCGGCGTCATCATCGTGCCCCGGGGCCACGAGATCTACGAGTTCTGCCCCGTGCAGCACCCGGCCAACGATGTGAATTCCGACATCATTACGACCCATTTCGATTATCACTCCATCGATCAGAATCTGCTGAAGCTGGATATCCTGGGGCACGACGCGCCGTCCATGATCCGCCAGCTGCAGGATATGACCGGGATCGACCCCATGGACGTTCCCCTGAAGGACGAACGGGTCATGTCGATCTTCATCGGAACCGACGGCCTTGACATTCAGGATCCGGACTACCGGTTCTCCCACGGATCCTTCGGTATCCCGGAATTCGGAACCAAGTTTGTCCGCCAGATGCTGGATGACATTCAGCCCACCTCCTTCGAGGAGCTGATCCGGATCTCCGGACTGTCCCACGGAACCGATGTCTGGCTGGGCAACGCCCAGGACATCGTGGTAAACGGCATCGCCACCATGAAGGAAGCCATCGCCACCCGGGATGACATCATGAACTACCTGCGAAAAAAAGGTCTTCCCAACGCCGACGCCTTCACCATCATGGAGAAGGTCCGAAAGGGCAAGGGGCTGACGGAGGAACAGGAACTGCAGATGCGGGAGCACGACGTGCCCGACTGGTACATCGATTCCTGCAAGAAGATCAAATACATGTTCCCCCGGGCCCATGCGGTGGCCTACTGCATGATGTCCATGCGGATCGCCTGGTTCAAGGTCTATCATCCCGTGGAATTCTATGCGGTGTACTTCACGGCGAAGGTGGCGAACTTCGACGAGAAGGTCATGCTGCGGGGACAGCACGCCATCGAGGAGCGGATGGATGAGATCATCCGCAAGGGCAAGGACGCCTCGGCCAAGGAGCAGGACGATATGCCGGTGCTGGAGCTGGCCTATGAGATGTGCGCCAGAGGCTATGAATTCGCGCCGGCGCGGCTGGGGATCTCCGATGCCATGAAGTTCCGCGCCTATGAAGGCAAGGTGCTGCTGCCCTTCGTCGCCATCACCGGCATGGGTGAGGGGGCGGCCAGGCAGTTTGCGGCGGCCTACGAGGAGCGGCCCTACGAAACCGTGGAGGACATCGCTGACCGGGGCAAGGTCAACAAGTCCGCCATCGAGGAGCTGCGGGAGCACGGGGTACTGGAAGGACTGCCCGAGACGGCGCAGATTTCTTTCTTCCAGCTGTAGGTAGTTGCCTCAAACCGTGAAATTGCAAGGTTTTTCTTGCAATCTGCGAAATGATGTGGTAAGATAACGACAGTCAATAAGTTAACGTTATGGTAAGAGTGGGTCTGAGCCCACTCTTATTTGTTGGATATGAGGCATAAATGGCAAAGAAAAAAGTAACCCAGGTCGCAGAGGAACTGCTGGGGGATTTCCTGGAGCAGGAAGGCTACGAGCTGTACCACAGCGAGTTTGTCAAGGAAGGCAGCGACTGGTTTCTCCGGGTCTACATCGACCTGAAGCCGGAGGCTGCCGGCAGCGAAGAGCGCTACG
Organism: Bacillota bacterium; assembly: GCA_017459895.1. Taxonomy (GTDB): domain Bacteria; phylum Bacillota; class Clostridia; order Peptostreptococcales; family Anaerovoracaceae; genus Lentihominibacter. The sequence continues at coordinate 46,228 of JAFUCA010000036.1, forward strand.
TCAGCACCGATGACTGCGAGAAGGTCAGCCGGTTCCTCAGCGAGGCGATGGACGAAGCCGACCCCATCGAGCAGAACTACTACCTGGAGGTCTCCTCACCCGGGATGGACCGTCCGCTGCTGAAGCCCGAGCACTGGCGCCGCTACATCGGCCGGCAGGTCGAGGTGCGTCTGTACCGGGGCAAGGACGGAACGAAGAACATCACCGGCACGCTGCAGCGTTTTGATGAGGCACCGCAGGATGGCGGCACGCAGACCGGCGAAGGTCCTCTCGTCACCATCACAGACGAAACCGGCAAACCATGGGAACTTGCACTAACAGAGATCGCGAAAGCCAGACTGGCAGTCGTATTCTAGATAACTTCAATTATCGGAGGAAGAGCAATGAATGATTTTATGAACGCAATCGATGATCTGGTCAAAGAGAAAGGGATCACGAAGGAACTCCTGATGGATGCCATCGAGTCCGCACTGGTCGCCGCCTACAAGAAGAACTATGGCACGGCCCAGAACGTCAGAGTCGTGTTCGAAGGCGACATGGAAGGCATCGAGGTGCTGATGAGAAAGGACGTCGTGGAGGAAGTCGAAGACGAATTCACTCAGATTTCTCTGGAAGAAGCTCTGGAGATCGACCCGCGTTATCAGGTAGGAGACGTGGTCGAATATCAGGTGACACCGCAGAATTTCGGCCGGATCGCGGCCCAGACCGCCAAGCAGGTCGTGGTACAGAAGATCCGGGAAGCCGAGCGCGGCATGGTCTTTGACAACTACATCAACCGGCAGGGCGATCTGATCACCGGCGTCGTTCAGCGAATCAGCAACGAGACGATCTTCGTCAACATCGGCAACACCGAGGGCATTCTGGTCGCCGGCGAGCGGGCCAGAGGCGAGCGGTTCCGTGTCAACGACCGGATCAAGGCATACATCATGGACGTGCGCAAGAGCACCAAGGGACCTCAGATCTTCCTCTCCAGGACCCACCCGGGATTTGTGGAGCGGCTGTTTGAGCTGGAGGTTCCCGAGATCGAGGACGGCATCGTCGAAATCAAGAGCATTGCCAGAGAGGCGGGCTCCCGGACCAAGATCGCGGTCTACACCGAGGACGAAGATGTGGATCCGGTGGGCGCCTGCGTCGGCACCGGCGGCAGCAGAGTCCGCAACATCGTGGACGAGCTGTTCGGCGAGAAGATCGACATCACCACATGGGATGACGATCCGAAGATCCTGATCAAGAACGTGCTCAGCCCGGCCAAGGTAGAGGAAGTCCTGATCGACGAGGAAGAGAAGGCAGCGACGGTCATCGTACCGGATTATCAGCTGTCCCTGGCCATCGGCAAGGAAGGACAGAACGTCCGCCTGGCAGCCAGACTTTGCGGATGGAAGATCGACATCAAGAGCCACTCCCAGTACTTCGGAGACGAAGAAGACGAGTACTACGATGATGACGAGTACTACGACGACTACGAGGACGGCGAGTACATCGAAGAGGCTGAGGAAGCCGAAGCAGCGGAAGAGACTGAGGAATCGGAAGAAACCGAAGAGGCCGATGCAAAGGCTGGCGAGGCTGAGGAGGTCGAAACAGCCGAAGAGGAATAACTATGAAGACACGCAAGACCCCCATGCGGCGCTGCGCCGGGTGCATGGAATCAAAACCGAAGAACGAGCTGCTGCGGATCGCCTGCTACGAAGGAGTCGTCAGCGTGGATCCCACCGGCAAGGCCAAGGGAAGGGGCATCTACATCTGTCCCTCCGAGGACTGCCTGGCAAAGGCCAAAAAGAAAAAGGCACTGCAGCGCAGCTTCGGAGCCGAGCTGACACAGGAGCAGGAAGACCAGCTTTTGCAGGAGATCAGAGAATATGATGCCCGATAAAGTGCTCCGCTATCTGGGGTTTGCGAAAAAAGCAGGGCAGCTCGTTTCGGGCGTGAACACCTGCACCTATACGATGCACCGGGGCAAGGCGGCTCTGGTGATTCTCGCGGAGGATATCTCGGAGAACAGCGAGAAAAAGATAATGAAAGAAATCCGCAAAAGCGGATCGGATTTCGTGAAATACGGAACCATAGAAGACCTGTCCCACGCCGTGGGGCAGGCAGGAAGAAGTGTATTTGCTATCACAGATGATCAATTCGCAAAAACGATTCTGAATGAAATCATGCGGGAAAAGGATAAAAGGAGGATGTGCGAATGAAAATCAGGGATCTGGCGGCAGAACTGAAGCTGACCGGCGAGGAGGTGCTGGAAAAGGCTAAGAACATGGGTGTTGCCGTCACCAAAGTGACAGATGAACTGTCAGACATCGACCTGACGGCGATCCGAAACACGATCGTCCGGGGCAGAGAAAAGGCGGAGACCAAGGTGGTCCGGGCCAGCCGCGCGAAGAAGGAGGACAGCGAGAAGAAGGCAGAGGAGCCGAAGCGTACGGTGAAGGCTGCCAACATTAAGCTGCCCGAAATCAAGAAGCCGGCCAGAAAGACCAGACCGGCTGCAGGAAAGACGGCACCGGCTGCAGGACAGACATCCGGACGGACCGCCGCAGCAAGGCAGGAAGGAAGACCGAAGGCGACGGCAGAGAAACCGAAGGTCTCCAAGGCCATGCTGGAGGAGCGGATCGCCCGGGAGAAGGCCGAGGCGGAAGCAGCCAAGCGCCGCGCCTTTGAGGAAAAGCTGGCCGAAGCCAACCGCCGGCCGCAGGAAGCAGCGGAGGCACCGAAAGCTCCGGAAACAGAAGAAGTGAAGAAACCGGCCCAGGTCCCGGAAGAGGCGCTGAAGACCGAAGCACCGGCCGCGGCAGAGAAGGCGGCAGAAGCTCCGAAGGCAGAAGCAGCGGCTCCGGAAGCGCAGCCTGCCGACCAGAAACCGGAAGCACCGGCACAGACCGCGCCGGAGGTCAAGGCGGCACCGGCTGCAGCGGAGACACCCGCTCCGGAGAAGAAGGCTGAAGCACCGGCCGCAGAACCGAAGAAAGCAGAGAAGACCGAAGCAGCGAAGGAAGCGGCTCCGGCAGAGGCTGCGAAGGCGAAGGAAGCTGCTAAGCCCGCCGAGGAGAAGCCGCGCAAGCGCAGCGGACTGAAGGTCATCAAGAGAGCTGAGGAAGTCCACAGAGAAGAAGCGCAGGCGGCGGAACGCCGCAAGGCAGCGCGTGAGAAGAGAGAAGAAGCAAGACGCGGATCAACCGATCGTAAAACCTCCGACCGCAGACCGGCTGACCGCAGAGAGAGAGACAAAGACAGAGACGGCCGCAAGGGGGACGGAAGACAGAAACCGTCCGGAGCATCCTCACGTCCATCCCGCAGGACGGATGCGCCGCAGACAGCCGCAGCACCGAAATCATCCTCCCACAGAAGCGAGAAGAAGGGCAAGGAACGCGACCGGGATAAGGATCGCGATAAGTTCTCAAGACTGGAGCGGGGCGGCAAGAAGACCGGCAAGCCCCAGTCCCTGGAGAAGCAGACCAGAAACAAGCGGCACAACAAGCCGAAGGCGGCACCGGAGCCGGAGGTCGAGATCATGGATCTGCCGGCAGGAACCGTGCTGATCAACGTACCGATCACCGTTGCCGGTTTCGCGGAGCAGACCCAGACCACGGTCTCTCAGATCATCATGACTCTGATGCGCATGGGCGTCATGGCCAACGTCAACCAGAACCTGGACGAGGATACCGTCGTCCTGCTGGCGGAGGAGCTGGGCATCCAGATCGCCATCGGCAATGTCAATAAGGAAGAAGAATATCAGGAAGAGGAAGGCATCGAAAACTTCGAGGACAGAGAGTCCGATCTGAAGCCGAGACCGCCGATCATCACCGTCATGGGTCACGTCGACCACGGCAAGACCTCCCTGCTGGATGCCATCCGCAAGACCAACGTCACCGAGTCCGAGTCCGGCGGCATCACCCAGCACATCGGTGCATCCGAGGTCGAGATCAACGGACAGAAGATCGTCTTCCTGGATACGCCGGGACATGAGGCGTTCACGGCGATGCGTGCCAGAGGAGCTCATGCCACCGATATCGCGGTGCTGGTCGTCGCGGCAGATGACGGCGTCATGCCGCAGACCATCGAGTCCATCAGCCACGCCAAGTCCGCCGGTGTTCCCATCATCGTTGCCATCAACAAGATGGATAAGCCGGGGGCCAATCCGGATATCGTCAAGAAGGAACTGGCCGAGCAGAACATCCTGGTAGAGGACTGGGGCGGCGACGTCATCAGCGTTCCCGTTTCCGCCAAGACCGGCGAGGGGATCAAGAACCTGCTGGAGATGATCCTGCTGCAGGCGGAGGTCCTGGAGCTGAAGGCCAACCCGGACCGTCTGGCTATGGGTACCGTGCTGGAAGCCCGTCTGGACAAGGCCAAGGGCCCCGTCGCAAGCCTTCTGGTACTGAACGGTACGCTGAAGGCCGGCAGCAGCATCGTTGCCGGAACCTGCGCGGGAAAGATCCGTCTGATGACCAACGACAAGGGCGAGAAACTGCGTAAGGCAGGCCCGGCCACGGCGGTGGAGATCCTGGGACTGACGGATGTGCCGGAAGCCGGCGACGTGTTCAACGCCGTCAGAACTCCGGCCCAGGCCAAGGAGATCGCATACAACCGTCAGCAGAAGGTCAGGGAAGAGGTCCTGGCGAGAAACGCCAGCACGACGCTGGAGGAACTGTTCAGTCAGATCCAGGCCGGTGAGGTCAAAGAACTGAACCTGATCATCAAGGCGGACGTGCAGGGCTCCGTGGGAGCGATCGTCACCTCCCTTGAGAAGCTGTCCAACGACGAGGTCAAGGTCAACATCGTTCATACCGGCGTCGGCGCCATCAACGAATCCGACGTCATGCTGGCAGGCACATCCGATTCCGTTATCATCGGATTCAACGTCCGTCCCAGCGCGGCCGTTTCCTCCCAGGCGGAGCGGGACGGCATTCAGATCCGTACCTACAACGTCATCTACAACATCATCGATGATGTGGAGAACGCCATGAAGGGTATGCTGGATCCGGAGTTCAAGGAAGTCGTTCTTGGCCGGGTCGAGATCCGGACCACCTTCAAGGTTCCGGGAGTCGGCATCATCGGCGGCGCCTACGTTACCGACGGCAAGGTCGTTCGAAACGAGCAGGTCCGTCTGGTCCGCGACGGCATCGTGATCCACGAGGGCAAGATCTCGTCTCTGAAGCGGTTCAAGGACGATGCCCGGGAGGTCAACCAGGGCTACGAGTGCGGTATCGGCATCGAAAACTACAACGACATCAAGGAAGGCGACATCATCGAATGCTTCACCATGGAGGAGATCGAGCGCGCCTAGCATAGAGAAAGAGAGGGGATTATGGCAAAGGGATACCGACCGGACCGCATCGGCGAGGAGATCCGCAAGATCATCAGCGATATGCTCCTGCATGGCCTGAAGGATCCGCGGCTGCACTCGCTGATCAGCATCACAGCGGTGGACGTGACGAGCGACTACAGCTATGCCACCGTCTACTTCACCGTTCTCGGCGCAAAGGCAGGCGAGGGCGAAGATGAGATGGCGGATGTGGCGGCTGGTTTTGAGAGCTCTAAGGGGTTCATCCGCCGGAGGATCGGCAGCGAGCTTCGCTTGAAGCATACGCCGGAGCTGATCTTCAAGGCGGACCGCTCCGAGGAATACGGACGTCACATTGACGAGATCATCGATACGCTGGAATATCACAACGAAGACGAAGAGCAGTAGAAGGCGAAGATGAGCATATTTGCGAACGCAACATTAAAAGAACTGGGAAAACTACTGGCAGGCGCAGACAGCGTCCTGCTTTTTTCCCATGTAAACCCGGATCCGGACGCCATCGGATCCGCCATGGCGCTGTGCCTGGCCCTTCGCCGGCAGGGAGTGCGCTCCTTTGTCGTGCTGGATGAGCCGGTGCCGAGATACCTGCGCTTTCTGGAGGAAGGTCTGGAAGAGGCGGAAGAGACCGGAGCCGGCCTTTGGGGCTCCCCGCTGACGACGGATCCGGATGTGATCCCGGATCCTGAGATCAGCCTTTGCATCGACTGCTCCGAGGATTACCGGATCGGGGAACGCAGGACGAGCTTCGCCCGGGGAGAGGTGACGGCGGCCATCGACCATCACCAGGCAAAGGAATGCGACCGGGACTATTACTATATCGATAACGAGGCGGCGGCGTGCTGTCAGATCGTGTATCAGCTGATGCGGGAGATGGACTGGCCGCTGGACCGGAAGTGCGCGGAGCTGCTTTACACGGGGCTGAACGGGGATACGGGCTGCTTCATGCACTCCAATACCACGGCTCAGGTTCACCGGATGGCGGCGGATCTGCTGGAATTTGGAGTTGACATAAACAAGGTTAATGTCAACTTGTATCAAAGCAAGGACCTGCGGGAGGTACGGCTGGAATCCCGCATTCTGCAGCATCTGGAGCTGTTCGCGGACGGAAAGGCTGTGATCTCTGCGGCGTCACAGGAGGACTACGATGCCTGCGGCGCAGGGCCGGAGCACGCCGGTCAGGTGATCGATCAGCTGCGGGTGATCGACGGCGTCGAGATCGCCGCATTTCTGCGGCAGGACGGCGATAAGGTCCGGGGAACCATGCGGTCGAAGACCGCCGGTAATGTGGCACGGATCGCCGGAGAATTCGGCGGCGGAGGTCACATTAAGGCGGCCGGCTTTACGTCGGAGCTTCCGATGGAGGAACTGTATCCCAGGGTGCAGAAGGCGATCGCAGCGGAGATCCGGCGGATGGACGGTGCGGGCGAAGCATCGCGAGGCGTGCGATGAAAGACGGAATCCTGGTGCTGAACAAGCCCCGCAGCTGGACTTCCCACGACTGTGTTGCTCTTTGCCGCAGAGTGCTGCGGCTCAAGGGCGTAAAAAAGATCGGCCACGGAGGAACGCTGGATCCGATGGCGGAAGGCGTGCTCCCGATCTTCATCGGTCAGGCGACCCGGATCATGGAATATCTGGATCTGGATTACAAGACCTACACCTGCCGGGTGCAGCTGGGGCTGGTCACCGATACCCAGGATATCTGGGGAACGGTGCTGGAAGAGAAGTCCTTTGGCGGGATCCGGGAAGAGCAGGTGCGGGAGGCGCTGGCATCGTTTGAAGGAGTCATAGAGCAGATCCCGCCGGTGTATTCTGCGGTGCGCATCGACGGCAAACGGCTGTACGAGTATGCCCATCAGGGCAGGACGGACGAAGCCGCGCAGCTGGCGAATCTGGCCGCCCGCCGGGTGCACGTGCGGCGGATCACGGTGCACGAGATCGATATGGAGCAGGGGACACTTTGTTTTACAGCGGAGTGCTCCAAGGGGACCTATATCCGGACCATCTGCGCGGACCTGGGGCAGGCCCTGGGCTGCGGCGCGGTGATGACCGGCCTGGTGCGAACCGCCATCGGCGGGATCACGCTGGAGGGGGCCGTCAAGGAGGACCCTGCCGCGGGATCCGGCAGGGCCGTCAGCCCGGAGCAGATCAAAGCCATGGAAGGAGATCCCGCGCTGCTTTCCAGGCTGGAAGGAATGCTGCTTTCGCCCGACCAGCCTTTGCATCGGTTCGGAGAGATCGTGATGCCGGCGGACCGGGCGAAATACTTCCGGCAGGGAAACAGTATCCGCCTGTATCAGCTGCGAAAGACGGCGCTGCCGCAGATCGAAGTCAATCCGCTGACCGGAGAGATCCCCCGCAATGCCCGGGGACGGCGCTATGACCGGATCTACCGGGTGTACCAGCAGGAGAACGGACTGTTTCTCGGGACCGGCTGCGAGGATCTGCAGGAGGGCGTACTGAAGGCGGACAAGGTGTTTCAGGCTCTGAACGAGCCGAAGAATCAGAAGAAGTAACCTGAGAGGAAACTGTTTCAGATGAAATATTTCGAATCACTGGATGATATAAAGCAAATCGACGAGACGGTGGTCGCCCTGGGCAATTTCGACGGGGTGCACAAGGGCCACCAGCAGATCATCACCCGGACGGTGCGCAGCGCGAAGGCCGTGGGGCTTTCCAGCGCGGTGTTTACCTTTTCGAACCATCCCAGCACGGTGCTGGGGCGCGGGGAGCCGGTGAAGAACATCCTCTATGCCGAGCAGAAGACGCGGATCATCGAGGAGATGGGGGTGGATTACCTGATCAACATCCCTTTCACGAAGGAGATCCTGACCATGGAGCCGGAGCGGTTCGTCAAGGAGATCCTGGTGGACCGGCTGCGGATCCGCGAGGCCTACTGCGGCTTCAATTACTCTTTCGGCTATAAGGCGTCGGGCACGCCGGAGGTGCTGATGCATGAGGGGCTTCAGCACGGCTTCGGTCTGCATGTGCAGGAGCCGTATAAGATCGACGACATCGTGGTCAGCAGCACCTACATCCGCCAGCTGATCGCGGAAGGCCGCATGGAGGAGGTCACGAAGTTCATGGGCCGGATGTACGACATTGGCGGGGAGGTCATCGTCGGCAACAAGCTGGGGCGCACCATCGGTTTTCCGACCATGAATCTGGTGATCGATGAGACCATGGTCACGCCGCCCAACGGCGTCTACATCACGTTCTGCACCGTCGACGGGATCCGTTATCCGGCGGTGACCAATGTGGGGAACAAGCCCACCATCGGCGAATACGCCAAGAACATCGAGACCCATGTGTTTAACTACGACGCAGATGCCTACGGCAAGCACATCGAGGTGGAGTTTGTCAAGTGGACCCGCCCGGAGCAGAAGTTCGCCGGAATCGAGGAGCTGAAGAAACAGATCCAGAGCGACTGCATCACAGCCAAGGCGTTCCACCGGGAGAAGGGGATGCTTTAGGCAGAACAGCCTTTGTACGAAAATTAGTACTTGCATCTGCGGGGCAGAAGTGTTATATTAGTACCGTTGCCGATTCAATTAGGCAATGCCGGGATGTGGCTCAGCTTGGTAGAGCGTTGCGTTCGGGACGCAAAGGCCGCTGGTTCGAATCCAGTCATCCCGACCAGAGAAAAACCGCTTGGTTATTGAATTTTCAGTAATCAGGCGGTTTTTTATTTCTCCAATGTTGCAAATCAGACTGAAATCGTCTACAATGGAACCTGTATAATTATAAACCGAAACCTTGGGATGTTTAGGTTTTCGATCATAGAGAACGGGAGAAAAGACCATGAAAGACGCGACAAAATGCCTGCACGCAGGATACCATCCGAAGAATACCGAACCCAGAGTTCTGCCGATCGTTCAGAGCACGACCTATGTGTACGATTCCACAGAGGACGTAGCCGCGGTGTTCGACGATCCGACCAGATCCCTGATCTATTCCCGATTCGCCAACCCGACGGTCATGGCGGTGGAGGAGAAGATCGCGGAGCTGGAGGGCGGCGTTGCGGCCATGTGCACTTCCTCCGGTCAGGCGGCATCCCTGCTTTCGGTGCTGAACCTCTGCCAGGCGGGGGACAGCATCATCAGTTCCGCCGAGATCTACGGCGGGACAATCAACCTGTTTGCCTTCACCCTGAAGAAGCTGGGGATCGAGTGCATCTTTGTTGACCGGGACGCAAGCGATGAGGAGATCCACGCGGCATTCAAGCCCAATACCAAGCTGATCTTCGGCGAGACGCTGGCCAATCCGGCGCTGACCGTGTTCGACATCGAGCGGTTTGCAAACATTGCTCATGAGCATCGCGTGCCGCTGATCATCGACAACACCTTTGCCACACCGATCCTGTGCAAGCCCTTCGAATTCGGCGCGGACATCGTGGTGCATTCCACGACCAAGTACATGGACGGCCACGCGGTGCAGGGCGGCGGCGTCATCGTCGACTCCGGCAAGTTTGACTGGACCAGCGGCAACTTCCCCGAGCTGACAGAGCCGGACGAATCCTATCACGGGATCATTTACACAGAAACCTACGGCAATCTGGCCTATATCCTGAAAGCCCGGATGCAGCTGATGCGTGACTTCGGATGCTATCCCGCAGCCCATTCAGCCTTTCTGCTGAACCTGGGGCTGGAGACGCTGCCCGTGCGGATGAAGCAGTACTGCGAAAACGCCCTGGCCGTTGCGAAGTACCTGGAGGCCTGCGATCTCGTGGAGAGCGTCCACTATCCGGGGCTGGAGTCCGATCCGTGCTATGAGCTGGGCAGGAAGTATCTCAAAGGCTGCAGCGGCGTCATTTCCTTCGTGATCAAGGGCGGCCGGGAGACGGCGATGAAGTTCATGGATTCCCTGCAGCTGGCTTCCAACGAGGTTCACGTTGCCGACATCCGCACCTGCGTGCTCCATCCGGCCAGCGAGACCCACCGGCAGCTGACCGACGAACAGCTGGTGGCCGCCGGCATCGAAGCGGGGATGATCCGGCTTTCGGTAGGCCTGGAGGATATCGATGATATTCTGGCGGATCTGGAGCAGGGATTTGCAAAGGCTGGAGCATAGATATAGGAGAATTCACGGATGAATATTGAAGAAAAAGTTCAGGAAATCGTCAGCAATGTCCGTCATAACGGCGGCGGTATGCTGAGCAATATGCTGGAACCGGAGTATCTTTCCTGTGATCCGGTGAAAAAACAGACCAGGATCCGTTATAAGCGGTTCAAATGGGAAGAGAACGGCCGGGGCGAGGTCCACGGCGGAGTCATCTCCGCGATGATGGATACCGCCATGGGTGTTACAGCGATGGCATTTCTCGATCACGACGTGTCGACAGCGGATATGTCCATCAGTTTTGTCCGGCCTTTCGCGGGAAGAGCCTTTGTGATCGAGTCCGAGGTAATCCACCTGGGGCAGAGGATCGTCCGGCTGACCGCCCGGGCCTTTGACGAGGAGACGGGTAAGCTCCTCGCGTCCGGCACGACCAACTTCATGCCGGTCAGCTATGAGAAGCATAAGGGAATTTTGGGAGTATAGACAGGAGTTTAGAAGTATGCCACTGATCATACCGGATCAGCTTCCCGCAGCGGAGGCTTTGAAGGAAGAAAACATATTTACCATGAACCGGGCCCGCGCCCAGAATCAGGACATCCGTCCGCTGAAGATCATCATTGTGAATCTGATGCCGACGAAGATCGCGACGGAGACACAGCTGGCGCGGGTGCTGGCCAACAGTCCGCTGCAGGTGGAGATGAATCTGCTGGGGATGGATTCCCATACGTCGACCCATACCTCCCGGGATCACCTGCAGACCTTTTATCGTACGCTGGATGAGGTGCGGGAGAACTATTACGACGGTCTGATTATCACCGGATCGCCGGTGGAGCAGATGCCCTTCGAGGATGTCGACTACTGGCCGGAACTGTGTGAGATCTTTGAGTTTGCCAAGACCCACGTCTACAGCAATATGTTTATCTGCTGGGGCGCGCAGGCGGCGCTGTATTATTACTACGGCATCCAGAAGCATCTGCTGGACAAGAAGCTGTTCGGCGTCTTCGAGCACCGGGTGGTCCGGCCGAGAAACCCTCTGATGCGGGGCTTTGACGAGGTGTTCTACGCGCCCCATTCCCGCCACACGGAGGTGAAGCGCGCCGACATCGAGGCGGAGCCGCAGCTGCGGATCCTGGCGGATTCTCCGGAGGCCGGTCCCCACATCCTGTCCACCGAAAACGGACGGCAAATCTTCGTCCTGGGTCATCAGGAATACGACAAGGCGACCCTGGCGACGGAGTACTTCCGGGATGTGAACAAAGGCCTGGACATCGACGTTCCAAAGAATTATTTCAAAAACGACGATCCGGACGAGGAAATCCTGTTCCGGTGGCGTTCCCACGCCAATCTGCTGTTCAGCAACTGGCTCAATTATTACCTTTATCAGGCGACCCCGTACAACCTCGAAGACCTGCGGGACGGCCGGGCCGATGCCTGGCGCGCCACCAGCGGAGAGGAGTAGTCCATGACAGAAGACAAGCGTGCCGGTGCACCCGGTACGGGCAGGGTCCAGTTCCCGCCGGGAACGATGCTGAACCCGGTGCCTGCGGTCATGGTCAGCTGCGGTACCCTCGAAAAACCGAACATCATCACCATCGCCTGGACGGGCACGATCTGCTCCGATCCGGCGATGACTTATATTTCCGTGCGTCCATCCCGCTATTCCTATGATATCATCCGACAGTCCGGCGAGTTCACCATCAACCTGGTCAGCCGCGACCTGGTGTTTGCCGCGGATTACTGCGGTGTCCGCTCCGGGCGGGATGTGGATCAGGCGGGCGGCCAGCGGAATAAATTCCGGGAGCAGAACCTGACTCCGATCCCCGGCACGGAGGTATCCTGTCCGTCCATTGCCGAATCGCCGGTCAGTCTGGAGTGCCGCGTCACGGAGGTCAAGCCCCTGGGCTCCCACGAGATGTTCCTCGCGGAGATTGTCTGCGTGACGGCAGACGAGTCGCTGATGGACGCGTCGGGTGCGCTGCGTCTGGACCGGGCCGGCCTTGTGGCTTATAACCACGGGCATTACTACGGCCTGCAGCGGGAAGAGCTGGGCCGCTTCGGCTACTCTGTCATGAAGCCGAAGACCCGCCGGCGCTACGAAGCCGCGAAACGGGCGCGGCGGCGGAGACGGAAGTAGCCGGCGGCGGAAGCGGCAGGTGATAATCCAAGCCGTTTTGTACCTAAACAATGTTTCGGGCAATAATATACAAAAATCCGCAGAGGAATTTGTACCTAAACGGGGACTCCGCGCGAAAATTTACAAAAAACATGGGTGCAGGCGCCTGATAACGGGCATGAAAGCGCTGATATTTAGCAAAATAAAACATTAATTACAATATATAGCTATGAATTTTGTAAATAAATGTTTGAAACCCGGGTTTAGGTACAATTTCCCGTGATTATTTTTGTAAATACCGTCCTCAACTCTGGTTTAGGTACAAAAGCTTGCCTTCAGGCCATACAAAAGCTGGCCCGAACATGGCAGGCCAGCCTTTGCAGTTACATATACGGGAGGATCCGGCGGACGATGATGTCACGAATGAAATTGCCGTCTTCCAGATCCCGCTCCACTGTCATGATCAGCATTTCCTCGCTGACATAACCGCCCTGACGGGCAGCGGCGAACTTTTCGGCATTGCGCATGCGGTAATCCAGGAGATCCAGACGTCCGAGATGCTCCCAGACGATCTTCTCGCCGGATGCGGTCAGAATGATGAAGTCAGGATAGTAAGCCTTCCAATCATCGTAGACATTGCCGCGGACACCTTCCACCCAGCCGATCTTCAACATCACCTTCTGACCGTAGCGGTAGGGGATGCCTTCCATCTCAAGCTCGTTGCCAATGTCCCGTTCGGACTTGGAACGCATCCGAATCCCGGAATAGGTCTCGTAGTATTTTTCCCCTGGCTGAATCACATCCCGGGGGTAGTCTTCGTGGACCCAGTGGTACTGCTCCGGCGAAAGAGTGATGCGAAGCAGATCCAGATGGGCTTTTTTGTATCGATCCAGAAGGAACCGGATCTGCTTCGAGGCGGGCAGGGGTTTCGGATTCAGAACATACTGCCCGCGCCTGAAACCGTACTGCTTCTCATGCTCCTGCAGTTTCAGCTTCAGATATTTCTTTCGCGCGAGTTTATAGATGAGGTCCAGATCGTGGGTGATGGAGGACCGCTCGCCGCTCAGTACCCGGTCAAAGTAATACCGGCCCCCGGCAGGCTTGATTATGAGGCCGCCTTCCGGCATTTTTCGCAGTTCCTCCCGCCAGAGCTTCGCGCTCTTTTCCTCAAGGCGCAGGATGATCAGCAGTGCCTGCTGAAAGGAAGATAATTCCGGCTTCATCCCGGAAGCCTCTCATCCGGCGCATTCCGCCGCAGAGCAAAATAAACGGACACAGCGCAGATTGCAAGAGACAGCACGTATCCCGCGATCAGAAATGCCAGCGCGGCAGGGTGGATGAACTGGGAAAGCGCCGGCAGCAGCGTATCATCTGTAACCGCCTGGCCGCGCATGAAGTCCGCCCACTGGATCAGCAGGGCGCTCCCGGCAAGGCAGATGCACAGCGGCATCTGGCACAGCACTAGCAGCAGAACGCGTACGGAAATATTTATCATCGGTAACTCCTTTCTGTGTTTGACCTTATTTCGGCGCGGTAGTGGAACAGAGCTGATAGGCAAAGTGAGCGAACTTCTTCGCCTTGATCCAGCGGGTGTTTCGGGTCTTGTGCCACTTGCCGTCGTAAAACGAGTACTGCCGCGCCTTGATCTTGTAATTCTTGTAGACCCGCTTGTACTTGATGGCCCACCAGGAGCCTTTCTTCTTGCCCGTCAAACCGTAGGACTTGGAGGCCGTGGTCGACCAGGTTTTGCTCACATTGAACTGAAACGATGCGTTCAGCTTCTTGATGGGAATCCCGACGTTGCCGGACACGCTGTTGGAGACGCTTTTGGAGGAACCCATGGAAATGGAGTCCCCCGCGCCTCCGTCCGCTTTTGCGCGGATGCCGATGGCCCAGCCTCCGCTGGATTCACCGGCAGAGATCCGTTTGCCCTCCAGCTTCCACATGGTTCCGCCGCTGTCCCGGGCCGCGAAGGTGTGCGCCGGCTGCACCCAGACGTTGAGCAGGAAGAGGCAGGCGGCAGCCGCACAGATCATGCAAAGGCTGGCCCGCCGGTGATGGGCCAATAACAGCCGCATTTCATCGATAAGATTTCTGTTCATTTCTAAATACCCCCTTAGATGTTAAATTATGGTAAATGAATGTGATGAACACGTGATGGGAATATATGGAATTGGTGAACAAACACAAATTATTTCTTATAAATTTGTTAAAAATGTTGACAAAATCACAAAAAAGCGTAAAATACTACTCAACAAGACAACAGAACGAAACCGATGACGTGGAGATAAAGGTAAGAAAGACACTCCCAGAGAGCCGGCGATGGTGAGAATCCGGCAGCAGTCGCTTATCAAATGGACCACCGAGGGCATGGTCAAAGGGACGCCGGATGGCGAAACGAGTATTCCATGACGTGAAGGCATACGTCAGTTGCCGGGGATATGATGGTATCCCGCAGAGAGCAGAGTCCCGGGATCTCGGAGGGTGTGCGAGGGAGCATACGGATCCGGTGAGCCGGGGAGACTCTGAACCGAGGTGGCACCGCGGATGAGAATGTCCGTCCTTGATGAATGTATCAGGGACGGTTTTTGTTTTTGAGACAGCCCGGGCAGGCTGTCAGAAAAGAGAGGAAGATATGGTTTATCCCACTTTACAGGAACTGGAACAATACCGGCAGGAATACCGGGCGGTTCCGGTAAGCAGGAGCATTTACGCGGACCTGTATTCACCCATTCTGGTGCTTCAGAAGCTGAAGGCAGTGAGCCATCACTGCTTCCTTCTGGAGAGCGTGGAGGACAGCCGCCGGTGGGGGCGGTACACCTTCCTGGGTTACGACCCGAAGCTGGAGCTGACCTGCCGGGACGGACGGGTGGTGATCAACAGCGGGACGCATTTTACCATCGAGACCGAAACGCCCCAGCAGTACATCCGGCAGGTGCTGGAGGAATACCGCAGTCCCAGAATTCCGGGACTGCCCACCTTCACCGGAGGACTCACCGGGTATTTCTCCTACGATTTCATGAAGTATGAGGAGCCGGGGCTGCAGCTGGATGCGGCGGACGATGAAGGCTTCAATGATTTTGACCTGATGCTCTTCGACCGGGTCATCGCCTTCGATCACCTGAAACAGCAGATCATCTGCATCGTCAACATCAAGACGGACAATCTGGAGGAGAACTATCGCCGGGCGCAGATGGAACTGGACACCATGGTGCGGCTCATCGAGGAGGGGCAGCGAAAGGAAGACCAGCCTTTGGAGCTGACCACGGAGTTTTCGCCCCTCTTCGGAGAGGAACAGTTCTGCCGGATGGTGGAGCGGGCGAAGAAACACATCTTCGAAGGAGACATCTTCCAGGTGGTGCTGTCCAACCGGATGGCAGCGGAAGCGCGGGGGAGCCTGCTGGACACCTACCGGGTGCTGCGGGTCATCAACCCTTCGCCCTATATGTTTTACTTTTCCTCGGATGACATCGAGATCGCCGGTGCATCTCCGGAGACCCTGGTGAAGCTGGAGCAGGACACGCTGTACACCTATCCGCTGGCCGGTACCCGTCCCCGGGGAAGGACGTCGGAGGAGGACCAAAGGTTGGAGCAGGAGCTTTTATCGGATCCGAAGGAGCTGGCGGAGCACAATATGCTGGTGGACCTGGGCCGAAACGACATCGGCCGGATCAGCCGCTTCGGGAGCGTCTGTGTGGAGGATTACCTGTCCATTGAACGGTATTCCCATGTGATGCACATCGGTTCTACGGTGCGGGGGAGCATCCGGGAAGACAAGGACGCGGTGGATGCGGTGGGCGCCATCCTGCCCGCCGGGACTCTGTCGGGAGCACCGAAGATCCGGGCCGCCCAGATCATCAATGAACTGGAGGACTGCCGCCGGGGAATCTACGGAGGGGCCATCGGCTACATCGATTTCTCCGGCAATCTGGATACCTGCATCGGCATCCGCATCGCCTGGAAAAAGAACGGCCGGGTGTTCATTCGCACCGGCGCCGGCATTGTCGCAGACAGCGTGCCGAAGGCCGAGTATCAGGAGACCATCAACAAGGCGAAGGCCGTGGGTCAGGCCATCCGCCTGGCCGAAGGGGGACTGAAGGAAAGGGGGACGAAGGAATGATCCTGCTCATCGATAATTACGACAGCTTTTCGTACAACCTGTACCAGCTCATCGGGAGCATACTCCAGGGGGGCGAACCGGATGCAGGGGCGGAGCCGGACATCCGGGTGATCCGAAACGACGCCATGACCTGCGAAGAGATCGAAAAGCTGCAGCCGGATCGAATCATTATTTCACCGGGACCGGGGCGGCCGGAGGACGCGGGGATCTGCGTGGAAGCCGTCCGGTACTTTCAGGGGAAGGTGCCCATTCTGGGGGTGTGCCTGGGACACCAGGCCATCTGCCAGGCTTTCGGAGGGGAGATCACCTACGCGAAGGAGCTGATGCACGGGAAACAGTCCGCAGCACGTCTGGACCGGGAAAGCATCCTGTTTCACGATCTGCCGGAGGAGATCGCGGTGGCCAGATACCATTCTCTGGCGGCGGACGCGGAGAGCCTGCCGGAAGAGCTTCGGGTCATCGCCGCCACAGGCGACGGCGAGATCATGGCAGTGGAGCATCGGAAACATGAAATCTACGGACTGCAGTTTCATCCCGAGTCGGTGCTGACACCTCAGGGAGAGCCGATCCTAAGAGCATTTCTGGGAAACAGAAGAAATACCGCGAAAGAAGAAAAGGGGGAAGAGAAGAAATGATCAAAGAAGCCATTGAGAAGATTGTAGATAAACAGGATCTGACCTTTGAGGAGGCCTTTGCCGTGATGAATGAGATCATGGACGGGAGGACCACGCAGACCCAGAACGCCGCGTTTCTGGCGGCGCTGTCCACGAAGAGCACCAAGGCCGAGACCATCGATGAGATCTCCGGCTGCGCCAAGGCCATGCGGGAGCACGCGCTGCGGCTGGAGACAGGCCTCGATACCATGGAGATCGTGGGGACCGGCGGTGACCGCTCCGGAACCATCAATATCTCCACCGCAGCGGCCTTTATCATAGCCGCCGCCGGAGTGAAGGTGACGAAGCACGGCAACCGGGCGGCCTCCTCCCGCAGCGGAGCGGCGGACTGTCTTGAGGCGCTGGGGCTGGATCTGCAGGCGGATCCGGAGAAGAACCGCAGGCTCCTGGAGGAGACCGGGTTCTGCTTCATGTTCGCGCAGAAATACCACGCTTCCATGAAGTACGTGGGTGCCATCCGGCGGGAGCTGGGCTTTCGGACCGTGTTCAACATTCTGGGGCCTCTGACCAATCCGGCCTATCCCAGATACATGCTGCTGGGAGTTTATGACGAATCCCTGGTGGAGCCTCTGGCCCGGGTGCTTTCAGCGCTGGGGGTCACCGACGGCATGGTGGTATACGGCCAGGACCGGATGGATGAGATATCCCTTTCCGCGCCCACCAGCGTTTGCGAATTCCATGGGGAAGAGTATACGTCCTATGTGCTGTCACCGGAACCTTTCGGGCTGAAGCGCTGCCGCAAGGAGGAGATCGTAGGGGGCACGGCACAGGAGAACGCCCAGATCCTCACAGATACCCTGAAGGGAGAGCTGACCGGGCCCAAACGGGACGTGGTGCTGCTGAATGCGGGAGCGGGGCTGTACGTCGCGGGAAAGGCGCCGAACTTCCAGGCGGGCATCGACCTGGCCAGGGAAATGATCGACACCGGCAGGGCCTGCGAGACCCTGCAGAAAACGCTGGCGCTGTCCGCGCAGGCTTAAAGAAGGCGGACCACAGAAGGACGGCAGAAGCCGTGCCGCAGAAGTGCGGCGGAAAGGAACCGACGATGGCAGACATCCTGCAGACGATAGCAGAATACACGAGGGGGCGGATCGCGGAGGAGAAAAGGCGCATCCCGGAGAGCACGCTCCGCCGGATGGCCTTCGAAAGAGGCGGCGAGACCGGCTTTCCCTTCGAGCGGGCCCTGGCGGGGGAGCATCTCAGCTTCATCTGTGAGTGCAAGAAAGCCTCTCCCTCCAAAGGGCTGATTGCACCGGACTTCCCGTACCTTGCGATTGCCCGGGAGTATGAGGCGGCGGGAGCATCCTGCATCTCGGTGCTGACGGAGCCGAAGTGGTTTTTGGGGAGCGACCGGTATCTGGAGGAGATCGCCTCGGAGGTGAAGGTTCCCTGCCTGCGAAAGGACTTTACGGTGGATCCCTATATGATCTACCAGGCGAAGCTGCTGGGAGCCGGGGCGGTTCTTCTGATCTGTTCCCTGCTGGACACGGCGCAGCTGCGGGAATATATCGCTGTGTGCGATGCCCTGGGGCTCTCCGCGCTGGCAGAAGCCCACGATGAAGGGGAGGTCGAATCGGCCCTGCGGGCGGGAGCGAGGATCATCGGTGTCAACAACCGGAACCTGCGGGATTTCTCGGTGGACGTGAACAACAGCACACGGTACCGGCGAATGATTCCGGAAGAGGTGCTGTTCGTCTCGGAGAGCGGCATCCACACAAAGGCTGACGTTGACATTCTGAAGTCCAACGGAACGGACGCCGTCCTCATCGGTGAGACCCTGATGCGGGCTGCGGACCGACGGGGACTGCTGGAGGAGCTGAACGGAGGTGCGCTGTGACAAGAATCAAGATCTGCGGACTTCGCCGGCCCCGGGACATCCGTTACGTCAACGAGGCGGAGCCGGATATGGCAGGTTTTATATTGAGCCCGGGCTATCGCAGGAGCATCGGCTGGGAGCACGCCAGGCAGCTGAGAGAACTTCTGAAGCCGCAGATCCGGGCGGCAGGGGTGTTCGTGGATGAACCCCGGGAGCAGGTCGCAGAAGCGGCACGCCGGATCGGGCTGGAGATCATACAGCTTCACGGAAGGGAAGACCGGGATTACATCCGCTGGCTTCAAAGAGAAACCGGCCTTCCGGTGATCAAGGCCATGAGGGCCCGAGAGTACGATCCGGAGTGTCCTGCGGAGATGGTTCTGCTGGACAGCGGCAAGGGGAGCGGCCGGACGTTTGACTGGGAGCAGGTTCCTCCCATCCGGCACCAGAGGTGGTTTCTGGCCGGCGGGATCGGGTATCGCAATGCAGCAGCGGCCATCGAAAGCCTGCATCCCTGGGGGATCGATCTCAGCAGCAGCGTGGAAACGGATGGGGCGAAAGATCGGGGGAAGATCATCGCCATCACAGCAAGGATCAGGAGGATATGAGCAGTGGAGAAGAAAAAAGGCAGATTTGGGGTTCACGGAGGACAGTACATACCGGAGACGCTGATGCATGCGGTCACCGAGCTGGAGGAGGCGTACCGGAGCTGCAGCGCGGACCCTGCATTTCAGAAAGAACTGGAGCAGCTGTATAACGATTACGCGGGAAGGCCCAGCCGGCTGTATTACGCGGCCCGGATGAGCGAGGATCTGGGCGGGGCGAAGATCTATCTGAAGCGGGAGGACCTGAATCACACGGGATCCCATAAGATCAACAACGTGCTGGGGCAGATGCTGCTGGCGCAGAAGATGGGAAAGACCCGGGTCATTGCCGAGACCGGCGCCGGACAGCACGGCGTGGCCACCGCCACCGTAGCGGCTATGATGAACATGGAATGCGAGATCTACATGGGACGGGAGGACTGCGAGCGGCAGGCGCTGAATGTCTACCGGATGCGGCTTCTGGGAGCGAAGGTGCACCCGGTGGACTCCGGAACAGCCACCCTGAAGGACGCGGTGTCGGAGACTTTTAAGGAATGGACCCGGCGCATCGATGATACGCATTACGTGCTGGGGTCGGTGATGGGGCCCCATCCCTTTCCGCAGATCGTCCGGGATTTTCAGGCGGTCATCTCCCGGGAGATCCGTCAGCAGGTGCTGGAGAAAGAAGGCCGGCTTCCGGATGCAGTGATGGCCTGCGTGGGGGGAGGCTCCAACGCTATGGGAGCCTTCTATCACTTCATCAATGATCCGGGGGTGCGGCTCATCGGATGCGAGGCCGCGGGCCGGGGAATTGATACGGCGGAGACGGCAGCCACCATCAGCACCGGGCGGCTGGGGATCTTCCACGGGATGAAGTCCTACTTCTGCCAGGATTCCTACGGGCAGATCGCGCCGGTCTACTCCATCTCCGCGGGGCTGGACTATCCCGGCATCGGGCCGGAGCACGCGCATCTGTATGACATCGGCCGGGCGGAGTATGTGCCGGTGACCGACGATGAGGCGGTGAAGGCTTTTGAGTATCTGTCCCGTATCGAGGGAATCATTCCCGCCATCGAGAGCGCCCACGCAGTGGCCCATGCCATGAAGCTCGCTCCGTCCATGAAGCGGGACCAGATCCTGGTCATCAACATTTCCGGCCGCGGAGACAAGGATGTGGCGGCCATTGCCAGATACAGAGGGGAGGAGCTCTATGAGTAACATCAGCAAAGCATTCGATCACGGGAAGGCGTTCATTCCTTTCATCACCTGCGGTGACCCGGATCTGGAGACCACGAAGCGGATCGTGGTGGAGATGGAGAAGGCCGGGGCGGACCTCATCGAGCTGGGAATTCCCTTCTCGGACCCCACAGCGGAGGGGGCCGTCATCATGGAGGCCAATATGCGCGCTCTGGCGGGGGGCGTCACCAGCGACGATGTGTTTCAGATGGTCCGGCAGCTGCGCCGGGAGGAGGGCGTACAGGTTCCCATGGTGTTCATGACCTACGCCAACGTGCTGTTCTCCTACGGCAAGGAGCGGTTCATCGCAAACAGTCTCGAGGCGGGCATGGACGGCTTCATCCTGCCGGACGTACCCTACGAAGAAAAGGACGAGTTTGACAGCCTTTGCAGGGAGGCCGGACTGGATCTGATCTCCATGATCGCCCCCACCTCCATGGACCGGGTGCGCCGGATCGCAGCAGATGCGGAGGGCTTCCTGTACTGCGTTTCCTCTCTGGGGGTCACGGGAACGCGTGATTCCATTGGGACGGATATTTCAGGAATGATCGATATTGCAAAGGCTGAAGCGCCCCAGATCCCGTGCGCAGTGGGATTCGGCATCTCCACGCCCCAGCAGGCGGCCCAGTTCGCGGAATTTGCCGACGGGGTCATCGTCGGCTCCGCCATTGTGAAGCTGTGCGCTCAGTACGCAAGCGAGGCGCCGGAGTACATCGGTGATTACATCCGGAGCATGAAGGCGGCCATGGCCGGGCAGGACTGACAGCATTGCGCAGGAAAACAGGGAAGACCAGCCTTTGCATGAGATCGAAGGGAAAACACCACGAATCCTATACCACGGGACGGGTTTCTATGATACAATAAATCTGTAAGCCGCAGGTGTACAGAGGAGGAACAAGCCGTGGTAGATAAGAATCTGTTAAAGAACCTTTCGAAGCAGTATCCCGATATCAAATCGGCGACCCAGGAGATCGTGAATCTGAGCGCGATCCTGAGTCTGCCGAAGGGGACGGAGTATTATCTCAGCGACCTGCACGGGGAGCATGAGGCATTCATTCATATGATCAAGAGCGCGTCCGGCGTCATCGCGGGAAAGATCAACGAGATCTTCGGACCGGACCTGACCATAGAAGAACGGGAAGGGCTGGCATCCCTGGTCTACAACGCGGAGGCCGAGATCGCCCGCCGCAAGAAGACCGAAGAGAACTTCGACCGCTGGTGCCGCCAGTCGATCCTGCACCTGGTCTACATCTGCAAGTCCGTCTGCAACAAGTACACCCAGTCGAAGATCCGTAAGCGCCTGCCCAAAGCCTACGCCTACATCATCGACGAGCTGCTCCACGCGGACGACGAAGCCAACATGGGCAACTACTACACCCAGATCATCAACACCATGGTGGAGTGCCGGGTGGCGGAGGAATTCATCATCGAGATGGCCGACGTCATCAGCAGCCTGGCGGTGGATAAGCTCCACATCATCGGCGATATCTGGGACAGAGGATCCCACCCCGACCGGATCATGGAATACCTGATGGATTTCCACGACGTGGACTTCCAGTGGGGCAACCACGACATCGTCTGGATGGGGGCGGCCACCGGCAACTGGGCCTGCATCGCCAACTGCCTGCGGATGAACATCTCCTACAACAACTTCGACATGCTGGAGGTGGGCTACGGTTTCAACCTGCGGCCGCTGTCTCTGCTGGCGGAGAAGTACTATAAATACGACCCCTGCATCAAATTCTGGCCGAAGGTCATCGAAGAGAACAAGCTGGATCCCATCGATCCGGGCCTGGCGGCGAAGATGAACAAGGCCATCGCCATCCTGCAGTTCAAGATCGAGGGGCAGCGGATCAAGGCCCATCCGGAATATCATATGGAGCACCGGATGATGCTGCACCGGATCGATTTCAAGAACGGCACCATCCGCATCGGCGATACGGTGTATCAGCTCAACGACACCAACTTCCCGACGGTGGATCCCGACGATCCCTACAAGCTCAACGACGACGAGGAACAGGTCATGCGGGGACTTTCTCTGGCCTTCCTGCAGAACGAGAAGCTGCAGCGCCACGTGCGGTTCATGATGACCCACGGAGCCCTCTATCAGATCGTCAACGGCAACCTGATGTACCACGGGTGCATCCCGATGAACGAGGACGGCACCTTCAAAGACGTGGAGTTCATGGGCAAGACCCTCCACGGCAAAGCCTACATGGATTACCTGGATCAGCTGGTCCGGGAAGCCTATTTCCGGGAGGAACCCCCCAAGCGCAAGGGCAAGTCCGGCGACCTGATGTGGTATCTGTGGCTTTCCGCCAACAGCCCGCTGTTCGGCAAGGATCAGATGACGACCTTCGAGCGGTGCTTCATCGACGACAAGAAGTCCCACAAGGAGCACACGGTTCCGTACTACAAGCTGATCAACGACCAGAAGGTCTGTGAGAACATCCTGCGGGAGTTCGGACTGGATCCGGAGGATTCCGTCGTGCTCAACGGCCACGTGCCGGTCAAGATCAAGGACGGCGAGAGCCCGGTGAAGGGCGGGGGGAGGCTCTTCATCATCGACGGCGGCATGTCCAAGGCCTACCAGAAGACCACCGGCATCGCGGGATATACCTTCATCTTCAACTCCCGCTACATGGCCCTGTCGGAGCACAAGCCCTACAGCCCGCTGCAGCCCGACGGCACCCAGGTGTTCCATTCCCCGGTCATCACCATCGTGAAGAACATGCGAAAGAGGGTGCTGATCCAGGATACGGACATCGGCAAGGAACTGATGCGGGAGCGGGAAGAGCTGAAGGAGCTGGTCGCGGCCTACCGCAGCGGCGCCATGAAACAGAAGGTATCGCCCCGCGGATAGAGGTATGCAAAGGCTGGATGTGGCTCGCCCCTAGGGCGAGCAGCCGGGTCAACACGGAGTGATCCAGCCTTTGCATGAGGTTAAAACCAACATACCAACAAAGTATCAATAAAACACCAATATAATTGCGATAAACCTTGAAATATCCCTTGCAAAAGGCATACAAAAGTGGTTTAATTATGTTGGTGTATTTTGTTACAAAAATAACAATTCTACATCCATCATAAAGCGTTAAAATCGCTGTTAAATAATTCTAAGGAGGCATTTACATGAACTTTCAACTGACGAAGGAACAAGAATTCGTAAGAAAAATGGTAAGCGATTTTGCCACTACTGAGGTTGAACCTCTTGCTGCAGACATCGACGCGGAACACAGATTCCCCGAAGAGACTGTAGAGAAGATGGCAAAGTACGGTTTACTGGGCGTTCCGTTCCCAACACAGTATGGTGGAGCAGGCGGAGATCACATCTCCTATGCGATCACAGTTGAAGAGCTGTCCAAGAAGTGCGCGTCTACCGGCGTTATCTGTTCGGCTCATACATCATTGTGCTGCTGGCCGATCTTCAACTGGGGAACCGAGGAACAGAGACAGAAGTATCTGCCGGATCTGCTTTCCGGTAAGAAACTGGGCGCTTTCGGACTGACCGAGCCGAACGCAGGAACCGACGCATCCGGTCAGCAGACCAGAGCAGAGGACTGCGGAGATTACTGGCTCCTGAACGGCGCTAAGGTGTTCATCACCAATGGTGGATATGCAGACGTATTCGTCGTTATGGCAATGACCGACAAGTCCAAGGGCAACCACGGAATCAGTTCCTTCATCGTTGAGAAGGGCGACGAGGGATTCTCCATCGGTAAGACCGAGGATAAGATGGGTATCTGCGCATCCTCCACAACCGAGCTTATTTTCCAGAACTGCAAGATTCCGAAGGACAGACTCCTCGGCGAGATCGGCGACGGATTCAAGGTAGCTATGTCCACGCTGGACGGCGGCCGTATCGGTATCGCTTCCCAGGCTCTGGGTATTGCGCAGGGCGCTCTGGACGTAACCATCGAATACATGAAGGCGAGAAAGCAGTTTGGCAAGGCACTGTCCAAGTTCCAGGCGCTGCAGTTCGTCGTTGCTGACCTGGCGACACAGATCGAGGCTGCAAGACTGCTGGTCTACAGAGCGGCTGACATGAAGGACAAGCACCTGCCTTACGGACCGGCTGCTGCAATGGCGAAGCTGTTTGCTGCTGAGACAGCGATGCACGTCACCACCAAGTGCGTACAGCTCCACGGCGGATATGGTTACACGAAGGACTATCCGGTAGAGAGAATGATGAGAGACGCGAAGATCACTGAGATCTATGAAGGTACTTCAGAAGTTCAGAGAATGGTCATCGCTGCATCCGTTCTTGGTAAATAAGCACAGAGGGAGGAAAATATAATGGCATTTAATATTATCGTATGCGCGAAGCAAGTTCCTGATACCAACGTTATCAAGATCAACCCGAAGACCGGTACTCTGATCAGAGATGGCGTTCCGAGCATCCTGAACAACGACGACGCGAATGCTCTGGAAGAAGCGCTGGCAATCAAAGACAAGTTTGATGACGTTCACATCACCGTCATCACCATGGGACCTCCGCAGGCGAACGATCTGCTGTTCGAGTGCATCGCCAAGGGCGCTGACGAAGGTATCCTGGTATCCGACAGAGCAGTCGGCGGTTCCGACACATGGGCTACTTCCAACACACTGGAAGCTGCAGTCCGCAAGTGGGTCAAGGAGAACGGCGACTACAACCTGATCTTCACCGGCCGTCAGGCGATCGACGGAGATACCGCGCAGGTTGGCCCGCAGCTCGCAGAAAAGCTGGGACTGCCGCAGGTTTCCTACGTTGAGGAATTTGAAATCGCAGAAGACAGAAAATCTGTTACGGTCAAGAGACAGCTGGAAGACGGCTATGAACTGATCGAAGTTCAGCTTCCGTGCCTGCTGACCACCATCAAAGAACTGAACACTCCGAGATACATGACCGTTGCCGGCATCTATGGCGACAAGAACATGATCACCTGGAACGCGAAGGACATCGAAGTTGACCTGACCAAGGTAGGTCTGGAAGCTTCCCCGACCAACGTATTCAGATCGTTTACTCCTGCTCCGAAAGAACCTGGAATCAAGATCGAGGGCGACACCGAGAAGGAACAGGCTAAGAACTTACTGATCAAGCTCAAGGGCAAGCATGTAATCTAAGCGAGAAGGAGGAAACATAAATGGCTATTAATATTATCAAAGAAAAATGTATCGGTTGCGGACAATGCTTCAAGTCCTGCCCGAAAGACGCATTTTATTTCGAACCATACGATGGCAACAAGCTGGGCAAGGTTGCTGCTATCGGACCGAGCTGCGACTTCTGTAACCAGTGTCTGACTTCCTGTAAGTTCGGCGCGATCGAAGAGAAGAAGGTCGAAGTTCAGGCGGACCTGGGCGACTACAAGCACGTTTGGGTATTCGCAGAGCAGAGAGACGGCAAGCTGATGAACGTTGCTCTGGAGCTGATCGGTGAAGGCTACAGACTGGCGAAGGAGATCTCCGAGGATACACAGGTCTGCGCAGTCCTGATCGGATCCGAGGAAGACATCGCTCCGCTGGCTGACGAGTGCTTCGCTTACGGCGCTGAGAAGGTCTACAAGATCGCTTCCCCGCTGCTGCAGCACTACACCACAGACGCTTACACCTATGCTCTGAAGGAAGCCATCGATGAGTACAAGCCGGAGATCGTTCTCTACGGCGCTACCCACATCGGACGTGACTTCGCTCCGAGAATCGCTGCAAGATGCAACACCGGTCTGACCGCTGACTGCACCAGACTGGACGTTAAGGTTGCTTCCTACATCGACTATGCGAAGAAGAACACCACTCTGGACACATCCACACTGGACCCGAACGATCCTTCCACAGGCATCAAGCAGACTCGTCCGGCATTCGGCGGTAACCTGATGGCTACCATCATCTGCCCGAGAACCAGACCGCAGATGTCCACCGTACGTCCCGGCGTTATGCAGAAGAGAGAGCCGGTTGAAGGCGCTACCGGTGAGATCGTCGATGTGAAGACCACCGTTTCCGCGGATGACATCCACATCCAGATTAAGGACGTTGTCAAGTCCGCCAAGGAAATGGTTTCCCTGACCGACGCTGACATCATCTGCTCCGGCGGACGTGGCCTGGGCGATGCTTCCGGTTTCGAGCTGATCAAGAAGTTCGCTGACAAGGTCGGCGGCGTTGTCGGTTCCTCCCGTGCGGCAGTAGACGCAGGCTGGATCGATCACTCTCACCAGGTTGGACAGACCGGTACCACCGTTAAGCCGAAAATCTACTTCGCCTGCGGTATCTCCGGTGCGATCCAGCACCTGGCAGGTATGCAGACTTCTGACATCATCGTCGCAATCAACAAGGATTCCGACGCTCCGATCTTCGAAGTTGCCGACTACGGTATCGTAGGTGACCTGTACAAGGTCATTCCGGAAATCATCGAAGAGTGGGACAATGCAGAAGCTCTCTATGATGCCTCCACGAAATAAGTTATTTAACAGATAACGATCTTAGAATTATAGGGACCGCCCGAATGGGCGGTCCTTTTATGGTGGCGCTTTTATGGTGGCGCCGGGCGCAAGCGGGGCGCGCGCTGGTATAAGAAACCGGGTAGTACGTTTGTACTACCCGGTGAACTGGTGGGATAGTGAAATGGGCTGGTGCCTGTTCGGCCTGTTCGAATAGGTTCGGTTTATTCGCCGCCTTCATCGCCGCCGCCGGTATCCTCCGTCGGTTTTTCCGTCGGTTTCTCCGTCGGCTTTTCGGTCGGTTTCTCGGTCGGCTTCTCGGTCGGCTTCGCTGTGGTCGGTTCCGTCGGCGTCTGCGTGGTCGGCTTCGCGGTGGTCGGCGCCTTAGTGGTCGTCGACTTGGTTACTTTCTTTTCGGTCGTTTTGTCGTTATCGTCCTTATCGTTGTCCTTGTCTTTGTTTTTCTTAAGCTTCGAATAGGTTCCGTCGGTGTAGTATTCGCCGTTGATCTTCTCGACGTTATCCGGCATTTCGCGGAAATCCTGGTAGGCGAGGGGCTCGCATACGCGGGACATGATGGTGGACCAGAAGCGGGCTGCCGCGCCGGACATCTCGTACAGCTGAATGTTCACATCGTTGCCTTCCCAGAGAGCCATGGTGTACTGCGGGGTGAATCCGGCGAACCAGATGTCGTACTGGTCACTGGTGGTACCGGTCTTGCCGCCCACCGGCTGATTCGGGATCGCCGCACTGGCACCGATTCCCTGAGTAACAACGGAGTGGAGGATGTCGGTCATGATCCAGGCAACGCCTTCATCGTAGACGCGCTCAGCGCGGGTCTTTTTCTCCATGATCGTCTCATCCCGGCTGTTCAGGACCTTCGTGTAGAACACCGGCGTCTTATAGGATCCGCCGTTGGGGAAGGTGGCGTAGGCCGCGGTCAGCTCCAGCGGTGTAATGCCGTTGGTAAGACCGCCCAGAGCCAGGGCTGCCGGGTTCATATCGCTGACGGCGCCTTCCTCATCCAGGGTCGTAATACCGACCTTCTTCAGCATCTTGAGGGACCAGTCGGCTCCGATCTTCTGGAACACCTTGACCGCGACGACGTTCAGGGATTGCTGCACGCCCTTGCGGAGCGTTACCTTGCCGGAATAGCCGCCGCCGAAGTTCTTCGGCCATTGCTTGCCGTTGACATACATCGGCTTGTCGTTGATGATGCTGCCGGCGGTAATGTAGTTGCCCCAGCTGCTGCCGTCCTTGTTGCTCAGCTTCATGGTCTTGTTATCGGCTTCCCTCTCAAAACTCAGCTGCAGGGCAGGGCCGTAGACGCCGATGGGCTTGATGGAGGATCCGGGCTGCCGCGGGTGGACCGCACGGTTGTAGAGCTGCTTGCCGGTCGCTCCTCGTCCGCCGATCATGCCCTTGATCTCGCCGGTCTTGTTCTCCATGATGACCGCCGCCGCCTGGGGCTGGCGGATCTTCTGCTTGAGGGTGTACCGCTCATCGTTGACGATCAGTCGGTCGCCCTTGTCCTTGAAGTAATCCGGATACTCCTGGAAGAAGGTACCGGAGATGACGCAGTTGCCGTTATCATCCAGCGTTTTGATCGGATTGCCCGCCGAGTCAAACTGCGGGATCGACAGGGCGCCGCTCTCGATAAAGTAGAAGACACCGTCCTCATTCACGTACATGCTCTTGAATTCGATGCTGACGTCCTGGGCGCCATTGCTCTCCACCGGGTAGAGGTTCAGCCGTTTGCCGGCCTTGATGGTGATGCCGCCGTCTTCATTTCTCGTGAACTCATCATCCCGGAGAATGAACCGGTCTTTTTCGTCGAAGTATTCGTCGTAGGACTGCAGCAGCACCTGCCCGGTATCGGAACTGATCAGATCGCCCTCCGAATTGGTGCTGATGTAGGCGATGGAGGTGAAGTTATCGCTGTCCTCAAACTCCTCATCCAGAATGCTCTGGATCCTGGAATCCATCGTCGTATAGATCTTCAGTCCGGTGGAGTAGATCATGTTCTGCGCTTCGGTGGAGGTGATGCCGTATTCCTCAACGATATCCTGCTGCAGCTGCTGCACCGCGTAGTCCGTAAAGTAAGAGGATTTCTCGCTTCCGGCATCGCCCAGATTGATCCTCTTCTTAAGCTTCTTTTTTTGCACCTTGGCATAACGATCTGCATCGATGTAGCCCAACTCGTACATATTCTTCAGGACCAGATTGCGTCGGGCCTCAGAAGCTTCTCCGTTGTACAGGTAATTGATGGCAGAAGTCTTCTTGATGATCGGAAGATCCGTAATGGTCTTGTAATAGTCGGCGATCACCAGCGCGTTCAGGTCCGGGGACTGGGGAATGGCGGCCAGCGCCGCACATTCGATCAGCTTCAGCTTGCCCACCGGCTTGTCGAAGTAGGACTGGGCCGCGGCCTCCACACCATAGCTGTTGAAGCCCAGGTAGATGGTGTTCAGGTAGGCTTCCATGATCTTTTCTTTTGATAAATTCTTCTCCAGCACGATGGTGATGTACATCTCCGTCAGCTTACGGCTCATAGACCGCTCGCTCTTGATGTCCGCCAGATAGAAGTTTCGGGCCAGCTGCTGGGAGATGGTACTGGTGCCGCTGATGCTGCCGCCGCCGAAGACGCTGTCCTTGATCGCGCCCACCATACGGATGAAGTTAAATCCGTGGTGGGTCCAGAACTTATTGTCCTCAATGGAAACGATGGCGTTGACCATGTCCTCGGGGATGTCCTTGTATTCGACGATGGTACGGTTGCCGCCGTCAAAATAGAGGGCATCGATCTCCTGGCCGTCGGCATCATAGACGATCGAACGCTGTTTGATCTGTGAATAAATGTTATCCGTTTCAATGTTCGGCGCCTTCAGGAAAACAACGCCGACGATAATCCCCACGCCAAGAACCGCCATCATACAGAGAATCAGCGCGAAACTCAGGATGGATTTGCCCGGGGAGAGTTTCCTGGGAGGTTTCTTAGGCTTCCCCTTGTTGACCGCTGCCTTGCCGGCGGATTTCGCGGCACGGGCGGTATTCTTGAGGCCCTGTTCGGCCATATGGGTCACTTTCGCTGCGTTCTGTCTGGCGTGTCCCTTCCCGGAGGAGCGGTGGGCGGTGCCTTTGGCCGGGCCTCCGGCGGCAGCTCTGCCAGCCTTTGCAGTTCCATAATAAAATTCGGTATTGTTATCGGCATTGGTCCGTTCGGTTTTCGAATTCGTGTTGTCTGACAAAATGATTCCCTCCATTTTCGGATCATACTATACATCCGATATTATACCATAGGTTGGCTGGCATTTGTGAACTAATTATGATACAATACGTCGGGCCGCTTCGGGGATGCAAAGGCTGGAGCGGCTTCGTGAGGTTTGCTGATGAATGAAGATATGCGGGTAGCCCAGCCCCGGCTCGGAAGGGGCGGAATGATCGCTCTGATCACCATGTGCAATGCCATCGCTCCGCTGTCGACGGATATGTATATGCCGGCACTTCCGGACATGGCTTCCTATTTTCACACCACCGATGCCGTCATGAACATGACGCTGGTCGTTTTCTTTTTGTTCTTTGCCATCGGGATGCTGGTGTTCGGGCCGGTGTCGGACCGGATCGGCCGGCGGCCGTCGATGCTGGGTGGGATCGTACTCTACGTGCTGGCCAGCGTTGCCTGCGGACTGGCGATGAACGTATACTTTCTGATCGGTATGCGGGTGCTGCAGGCCATCGGCGCAGGATGCATGGTGGCGGTGAGCACGGCGATCGTCAAGGATCAGTTCACGGGGCAGACCCAGGGGACGGTGCTTGCCATCGCCCAGGCATTCAGCGTGCTGGGACCGGTCCTGGCTCCGCTGATCGGTGCGCAGATCTACCGGTTCTTCAGCTGGAGGGCGGACTTCTTCATGCAGGCCCTGATCACCCTGGCGGCTCTGACCCTGGCGCTGCTCATGCGGGAGCCGCTGCCCCGGGAGGAACGGCTGGAAGGTTCGATGCTGCAGACCTTCGGCCGGCTGGGCGCGGTGCTCCGCAATTCCACGTTCCGCCGGTTCCTGCTCTGCATGGTCATGATCCAGATTCCGATGATGGCCTATATCTCTTCCAGTTCCTACATTTATGAAAACCAGTTCGGACTGTCCTCCACAGGTTACAGTCTGTACTTTGCAGCGACGGCGCTGGCTTCGGTGCTGGGCCCCGCGGTGTATGTTTACGTGCGCCGGCTGAACAGCTACACGGTCACGTTTCTGATCTATGGGTCCTGTCTTGTCTTCGGACTTCTGATCTTCCTGTTCGGCCACCGGGCCCCGGGGTTCTTCGCCCTGTGCTTCGCGCCGATCATGATCACCTCGGCGGTGTCCCGTCCCTTCGGCACATCGATCCTGCTGAACCTGCAGAGCGGGGACACCGGTTCCGCCTCCTCGCTGTCCAATTTCTCCTTTACGCTGTCCGGAACCGTCGGGATGCTTCTGATCACGTCTCTCTGGACGGACTACATTCTGGGCATCGCGGTCCTGGCTATGTCGGCGGCCCTCGCCGGCGGGCTTCTCGGCCTTCGTCTTCGCGCAAAGGCTGGGGCATCGGCTCTGTCGGTGTTCCGCAAGTAGATTTGCCGGGAGAGGGCAGCGGACTGTGATTTCTTAAAACTGGTATTGTCTCTGGCTGCAGTTTTGATTCGCGATTTGAAAAATCTGCAACAAGGGCCTGAGCATATGGTTGTTTTCCTGGATTTCCAGTGGGTTTTTCGAATTATCAGAGGTCCTTTTGCAGATTCATTTTAAGTGATAGTCATAACTGCAACAGATCCGCATTTTTGTTGCAGAAATGATCAGTTCGGCTGATGAAACTGCAAAGCTGAAGTGGTTAAGCTAATCTAAACGAGCAAACAATAAGGCCTTGTTGCAGATATTGGATATTGAACAGAAAAACTGCAACACTCGGAATCGAAAGTTCTTTTTTTCACATATCCCCTGTTTGTAATTGACATATTCTGGAAATGGAATATAATGGTAAACATGAGAATCCGAAGACCATTGTATTTCATCGCGGCCGCGTTCACCGCGGCAATCCTGATACGGTTCTATTTCGGCCTGGCAGCAGCAGCCGGAGCCGGGATCGGTCTGGCAATGATCTGGCTTGTGCGCAGCGGGGCAGCAAGGCGGCCGGATCGGAATCCCCGGATTGTGATCACACTGATCCTGATCGCATATTCCGTGAGCCTGCTGAGCTGCTGGATCTGTGACCGGCGCCTTGCCGCCGATCCGCTTATCGGGATGGCCAATCAGAAGATCACGGCAGTCGGCGTTGTCCGGGAGCCGGAAATCTATACGGATTCCCGGGGGAATCTGATGCTGCGCATTGATACGCAGGTACGTGAAGTCGGCGGCTCCGAGATCCCTCCGAGCCGGCTGCTTCTCACTGTCCCCGCGGAGGCCGCGGCCGGGCAGGGCATCAAGTCCGGCGACAGCAGGTCCGGCGATGTGGAATCCGAAGTTACGGAGGCCGCGGCCGGGGATCCGTCTGCGATCTGCCGCGCCATGTCCGCGGCGCCGCCGGGCTGCGTGATCCGCTTCACCGGAACCGTGCAGCAGCCGGACCCAAAGCGCAATCCCAACTGTTTTGACTACCGCCTGTATCTGAAAACAAAGGGCATACAGACGACGCTGCGGGGGGAAGGGATTCAGGTGCTGGGACTGTCCCTGCGCGCGGCAGGAAGACCGGGCCTTGGCGGGCGCCTGTTTCTGATGCGGGAGCATGCCCTGGAGCGGATCGGAGTCCGCGGGGGAGCGGAGACAGAATCCCTGCTTCGGGCGATCCTGTTCGGTGAAAAGGGAATGCTGGATGAGGAGATCCAGAATGTGTTTCAGCGGAACGGAACGGCCCACGTGCTTGCGGTCAGCGGCCTTCATGTGGGGATGATCTACGGCGCGCTGACAGCGGTCTGGAACCTTCTTTCCGGGTGGTTCCCCTTCATTTTCGGCCTGCGAAAGGGGAAGCGGTTCTTCATTTGCACGGCGGTTTTCTTCATGGGGTATGCGTTTCTGGCCGGGTTTTCACCGTCGGTGGTGCGGGCTGTTTGCATGGTGCTCCTGCATGCCTTCGCGTCGATGACCGGCCGGCGCTACGATCTCAGCTGCGCCGCTTTTGCGGTGGGGATCGGAGCGCTTCTTCGCAATCCGTATCTTCTGTTTCAATCGGGATTTCAGATGAGCTTTCTGGCGATCCTGACCCTCGGCCTGATCGCGCCCTACATCCACCGGGTCTACAGCGGAGCACTGGCCGGGAGCATCGCCATCCAGATCGGTCTTGGACCGTACATGGCGTGCCAGTTCAACGTGCTCCCGCTGCTGGCGGTGTTTATCAACATACCTGTGATTTTCCTGACCGGGATCCTCGTTCCCGCAGGCCTGGCCTCCATGATGCTCCCAGATGCGCTGCCGATCCTTCCAGGACTCTTGAATAAGGCCCTGTCCAGCCTTTGCACAGGCCTGGTAAGAATGAATGAACTGTGCGGCGCCGGACGCTTCACTTCGGTAACCTGCGCCAGCCCCCCGAGAAGCCTTCTCGCCACATATTATCTGGGCCTGCTGGTTTTCGCTTCAGAGGAGGGGCGGCTGCTGTTTCTGCGCCGCAGGAAGAAGACGCTGCAAAGGCTGGTGATCGGGGTGGTGATCGCTTCCGCTGTCTTCGGTCAGGCGGCGGACGACGGATTCACCCGCGCGCAGATGGTGTTTGTGGATGTGGGGCAAGGCGACTGCATGCACCTGCGGTGCGGGGGGAGCAGTTTCCTGTTTGACGGCGGCGGAAGTCACGATTATGAGGTGGGCATGAAGACACTGCGGCCATACCTTCTGAAAAACGGGGTGCGCCGGATCGACGGGGCCTTCGTGACTCATCTGCACACCGACCATTATCAGGGGATCTGTGAGCTTGCAAAGGCAGGAATGGTCCGGCGGCTCTTCCTGTATGAAGGCAACCGGCTGAAGGAGGAGCAGGTCTGCCGGGAGACGGGACTGAAGCCGTCCCAGCTGACCTATTTGCGGCAGGGGCAGCGGGTGGAGCTTCCCGGAGGCAGCGCGGCGGTGCTGTGGCCCCGGGCGGAGTCCGAGGCGCGCTACCGCCAGATGATCGAAAACGAAGAGGATGAGAACGCGTCCAGTCTGATCCTGCGGGTGGAGGTGCGCGGGGTGAGCCTGCTGGTCACCGGCGATCTGGGGGAGGAAGGAGAGCGGGAGCTGCTCCGGAAGTACGCACCGGACGACGGGACGGCTTCTGGTGCAGGCCTGCTTCATGTGGATGTGCTGAAGGTCGGCCACCACGGATCGAAAACCAGCTCTTCGGATGCCTTCCTGGATGCGGTGGATCCGCGCCTTGCGGTGATCCAGGTGGGAAAGAACAACCTGTACGGACATCCGACGCCGGAGGTGCTGGAAAAGCTGAGTACGCGGGGGATCCCGGTGTACCGCAACGACCGGCAGGGGGCGGTCGGTCTGAAACTAAAGGCCGGACGGATCCGGGAGGTGATGACGATGATCCGGCCGGAGGATGAAAGCTGAATCAGAGGAAGGGGGATCTAATGACATTGTTCAAAGAATCATTAGAAGAAATACTGAACTATTACGAGGGGATTACAGACAGTTACCGCCAGGTTTTACAGCGAAGCCCGCAGGGGAGTCTGCTCTGGCAGGAAAACCACGGCAAGGACCAGCTTTTGCATTACTGCCCAAACCAATCGAAGAAGCGGCAGGTCATTACGAAGGACGAACCGATGCAGCGGCTGCTGGCGAGAAAAGAATTCGCACGCCGTTCGCTCCAGGTGCTGGAGCCGAATGTGGAAACGCTTCGCCGGGCAATGGCAGAGCTGAAACCCTTCGATCCGCAGGAAATTCTCGGATCGATGCGCCATGCATATTCAAAGCTTCCGGAGGATTACTTTTTTGACTGGACCGATCTGGCGGCGGAGCTGCACCTGGACCGGGAAACGGAAGCCAGGATCGAGCGGCATCGCGACTGGGGAAACGCGCCGTATGAGCAGAGTGATTACAAGCCCTGGCAGAAGAGGCATTCTACGTCGCGGGGGCTGAAGGTCCGCTCCAAGTCGGAGGCGCTGATCATTGAGTCACTGTATCATTACCATGACATTCCGCACCGGTATGAACAGGTGCAGCAGATTGGGAATCTGATCATTGCACCGGATCTTACATTCGAAGGATACGACCACAGGGAGTTTTATCTGGAGCACCTGGGGATGATGGATGATCCGGAATACGCGCAGCGGAACTTTCGTAAGCTGGCCAGCTATTACAGCATCGGATTGATTCCGGGGGACAATCTGCTATTGACTTTTGACCGGAACGGGACATTGGATCTGCAGGTGATTCAGGCGATGATTCAGTATCAGATCATTCCGAGGCTGTGAGTTATGATGAAAAACGATTGTGTACATGGAATTTATCCCGTGTTTCATAAAACGGAGCACGGGTTCTGGAGGATCCGGCCCAGCATTGACGGAGTTACTGTAGTTTCCGAGTTGTCGGAGAAGTCTGATCAGTAGAATCACCAACTCGGACGATGAAAGCAGGTGGCTACTGTAATATGGTGCCAACTGCAGGTTTCTGATCAGTGGATTATGTTGATTCCACTGATCAGAGAGGCTTGGGACGAGGAATATTACAGTAGGCAGAAGAAATCGAAGGATCGGGAGACCGTAATACTGAACCAAGCCCACTCAATGGGCCAAAGTTACAGTAAAAATGTGTTTCTTATCCGCGGCGCGGAGGATATAATGAAAGAAAAGGAGAACGGGAAGTTGAATTCAAATCGACGGATGACAATTTCATGCAAAGGCTGGTTGATCCCGGTGCTGGTTTTCGCGTTTGCCCTTGCCCTGGCGGTGGCGCTGGGGATGGGAACATCCGATGTCGCAGCGAGTACGGCAGATCCGGCAGGGGAGGCGGCGGATCCCGGCGCAGAAGTCCAGCAGGCGCAGAGCCTGGATGAGTTCATCGACCGGACTGCGCCGGATCTGGCGGAAGGCATGGATGATCCGGATGCCTACGCACTGAAACGGGTTCTGGTCGATGTGCCGCTTGACGACCTGTGCGGTGCGGAAAGCGCTGTAGAATACAACGGGCAGACCGTGCTTACGTTTGCCAGTGAGGAAGATACAAAAGCTGGCTTTGCAAAACTGCGAGAAGACCTTGGGGAGGAGCATGTTCTGCTGGACGAGGTGATGCTCCTGGACGATGATTCGCAGTCCCAGCCGGAAGATGATCCGGCAATCACTGCGCCAGAGGGACTGGCAGAGGATCCGGCGGAGGAATCTCCGCCTCGCTTTCACGGATGGGGAACAGAATATATGGGGCTTTCCTATCAGCTGGCCCGGTATGAGGCCGGAGCGGCCGATGAGCCGGAACCAGATGGTGAGTCGGGACTGACCGATGAGCCGGAAGTGGATCCTTCGGCGGGGGACGATCCGGTTACCGTCGCGGTACTCGATTCGGGAATCTGCCGGGAGCACGAGATCTTTGACGGTGTAACGATCTCGGACAGCAGCCGCAATTTCGTGGCGGGGGAGGATCAGAAGGTCGATCCCGCCGACATCAGCGATGATTTCAAAACCGACGGGCACGGCACCGGGGTGTGCGGGATCATCGCGGAGTCCCTGCCGCCGAACCGGACGGAGCTGATGGTTCTGAAAATCGCAGACAGCGCCGGCCGCACAACGGCCATTCAGCTGCAGCAGGCATTGTCCTACGCCCTGGAGCATGGCGCTGAGGTCATCAACCTGTCAATGAGCGGCGGATACAGCAACCCTGCCCGGACGGCGATGGCTGAGGAAGTTCTGAAGGAAGCTGCCGCCCGGGGTGTCATCGTCTGCGGCAGCAGCGGAAACAACAGGGAGAATATGGACCGGGCAGGGCTGTACCAGTTCCCGGCCGAAAGTCCTTATGTTGTCTGCGTCGGCGCAATCGACAATACAGGCCGTATGTACAGAGACGAGAACTACGGAAGCCGGATGGATTTCACCGCGCCGGGGGCGAAAGTTCGAGTGGCCTCCGCTGCGGGACAATCGGAATATCATGACGGTAATGGGACCTCCTTCGCCTGTCCCTACATTGCCGCCTGTGCTGCCTACCTGAAGCTGGACCGCAGGGATCACAGCCTTTGCTCCGCGCGCATCCTCATGCAAAATCTGGCCGCCGCCTTTCAGGGGAAGGAAAGACCTGTCCACAGCATTACCCTCGGATACGGAACACCAGCCTTTGCAGAAGATACAGCGCTGGGACCGGTAAAGACCGGCGAAGCTCCGCGCCTGCAGCTGCCGCAGCAGACCTATACCTATAACGGCAGAGTGAGACGGCCGGTGCCCGCCGTCACCTTCGGAGGTCTTGCCCTCAGCGCCTTTGACATCCGCTATCTGACGGACGGGAAGAACATCGGAACGCACCGGGTGCGCGTCACTGTGCGGGGCTGCTTCGTGGATCCGCCGCAGGCCGAAGCTTCCTACAAGATCGTCCCCGGGAAGGTCCGCATCAAAAAAGTAAAGACCAGGCGCACCGGACGAAAATCCGGAAGGGCACGGATCACCTGGACCAAGGGCCAGACGTATTATCAGATTCAGCTCTCCCGCAAGGCCAGCTTTTCCGCGAAAAAAACCTGGACCACCAAGAAACGCTCCAAGCTCGTCAAAGGACTGAAACGGGGCAAGACCTACTATGTACGGGTGCGCACCATGAAAAAAGCCGGCGGAGGCAAATACTGGTCCGCCTGGAGCAAGACCCGAAAGATCAAAATAAAATAAGACCCCGCGCAGAAGATGTGATATCATAGACCCATGGCATACACCAAAGCACCGACGGAACACGCATTTATCAAGATCGAACGGGACCTGAAGGCCGGCGATATACCGCGCCTGGTTTTGCTGTGCGGCCGGGAAGATTACCTGACGGATCACTACGCCCATGTGCTGATCGACCGGTTCGTGGAGCCCGCCAGCCGCGCGATGGATCTGGTGAGCCTGAGCGGCGCCGAGGTCACCGCCCAGGCCGTCGAAGAGAACGTTGAAGTCTTCAGCCTGCTGTCCCAGCGGCGGGTCATTTTTCTTCCGGGACTGGTGAATCAGCGGGGCAAGGTGCCGAAACAGCTGGAACAGGGGAAGAAGTTCGATGAATTTCTCGCGGGGCTGGCCGGTGTTCCGGAGGGGGTGCTTCTTCTGATCACCGCCGAGAAACCCATCACCACCGGCGACTACCAGAAACAGAGCGACGGAAGGCGCCTGAAAAAGCTGCAGACCGCCGTCACCAAAGCCGGGGGGCGGGTGTACGATTTTACCTCCCTGGAGCAGGGACAGCTGCGGGGATTCATCGCCAAACGCTTTCAGAACGCAGGCAAGGAGTGCAGCTACAGCGTTCTGGCACGGATCACCCGGGATACCGGCTACGGAAGCCGCTATAACGACTACGATCTGTTCGGCCTGGAAAACGACCTGCGGAAGATCATCGCTCACAGCGGAAACCGCCGGGAAATCACCGAGGCGGATCTGGAGGGGACGCTGACCGTCAGCCCTGAGAACAACGTGTTTCGCATGCTGGACGCCATCAGCCAGGGACGCAAGGATCAGGCGCTGGTCTATCTCAACACGCTTCTGGAGGACGGGGATTCGGAGTTCGGGATCCTGATGAACATCGTCCGGCAGGTGGAGATGATGCTGACTGCCCGGCAGATGCAGGACGAGGGACAGCCCCGCGCATCAATCATCCAGTGGCTTAAGAAAGAAGATCACGCGGCAGAGTTTCGCGCGAAGACCGCTGCGGACGCCGCATCCCGCATCCCGTCGGACCGGCTGAAGCACATGCTTCTTGCCGCGTACGCGGTGGAGGAACACATCAAGACAGGACTGATGAGCCCACGGCTTTCTCTGGAGTATTTCATTTCTGAGGCATAAATCATGACGACCCAACGAAAAGCAGACCTTGCTCTGGTACTGGTGACGATGTGCTGGGGCATTTCCTATTTCCTCATGGACCTCTGCCTGGAGGAGATGGATCCGTTTACTTTGAATGCCTGGCGCTTTCTGGGCGCCTTCGCCGTTGCCGCCATCGCTACCTTCCCAAGGCTCCGGGGCGTGAACCGGGAAACGCTGAAATACGCCCTGTTTGTGGGAATGGCCCTGACGGTGGTCTACATCGGCTGCACCTTCGGCGTGCGCTACACCAGCCAGTCTAACGCCGGGTTTCTCTGTGCCATGACCGTGATCTTCACGCCGATCTT
Organism: Bacillota bacterium; assembly: GCA_017459895.1. Lineage (GTDB taxonomy): Bacteria > Bacillota > Clostridia > Peptostreptococcales > Anaerovoracaceae > Lentihominibacter. The sequence continues at coordinate 85,811 of JAFUCA010000036.1, forward strand.
CGCGTTTTTGTTTAAGCGGGTGGTGCCGGGGAAAAAGCTCTTCGCGGTGCTGGTGCTGTGCCTTGCGGGAATCGCGCTGATGAGCCTGAACGAGCAGCTGCAGATCGCCAGCGGCGATCTTCTTTGCCTTATGTGCGCCTTCGCCTACGCCTTCGACCTTCTGATCACAGAGCACGCGGTGGCCCGGCCGGAGGTGAACGCCTATCAGCTGGGGGTGTTCCAGCTTCTGTTCTGCGGGATCTTCATGCTCGTGCTGGCATTCCTGTTCGAGACCCCGTGTCCGCCGTCCAGCGGGATGGGCTGGTTCGGCGTCATCTTCCTGGCGATCTTTTGCACGGGGGTTTCGTTTATCGCCCAGAGCGTGGCACAGCAGTATACCACGTCGACCCACGTGGGAGTGATCTTCTGCCTGGAGCCGGTGTTCGCCGGCATCGTCGCGTTCTTTCTGGCAGGGGAGGTGCTCCTGCCCCGGGCCTACTTCGGCGCCTTTCTCATGCTGGCGGGGCTGGTGATCATGGAGGTGGATCTGCCGCCGCGGACACAGCGCAAAGGCTGATCATGTATACATTGCTATTCCGTACGGCGTTTGATACAATAATATTGGATATTTACAGCTTCGGATAAATGCAAATTCGCAAGAAAAATTGCATAAAGAATATTGTATACACAATCAGGGGCTGTTAAAATATCAGTGCATATCATTTTATATCAACTAATTATATGGATTGGAGGAAGCTCATGAGTGAAAACGTATGTGGCTGCAACTGTGCAGAGAACAGAGCAGCAATGTTCGCGGATCTCGCCCCGACACTGGAGAAGTACGCGAAGGTGCCGGGCAGTCTAATCACGATCCTGCAAAAGGCGCAGGAGATCTACGGCTATCTTTCACCGGATGCCATCAACTACATTTCCGAGTGCACCGGCATCGCGCCGGCCAAGATCTACGGCGTAGCGACGTTCTACGCGCAGTTCCGTCTGGAGCCGATCGGCAAATACCTGATCATGCTCTGCAAGGGAACCGCCTGCCACGTTAACGGCGCGGATATGATCGAGGAAGCCATTTCCGAGCACCTGGAGATCCAGGACGGAGAGACCACCGAGGACGGCATCTTTACGCTGAACAACGTGGCATGTCTGGGATGCTGCTCCCTGGCACCGGTCATGATGGTCAGAAGCGCAGACGGTGACGAAACCTATGGCAACCTGACGAAGGATTCGGTCAGAGAGATCCTTGACGAGATCAAGGGGAAAGCAGAGGTGAGCGCATGAGAGTAGTCGTAGGACAGGGCAGCTGCGGCGTTGCGACCGGAGCGAAGAAGACCGCTGCTGAATTTGAGAAGCAGATCGCAGAGAAGAATTTGGGAATCGAAGTCGGCGTCACCGGGTGTGTCGGTACCTGCTACCTGGAGCCCATCGTCGACGTTTATGAGGATAACGGCGAGCTGACAAGATACGTCAAGGTTCAGCCGGAGAACGTAGCGAAGATCGTTGAAGACCATCTGGTGGGAGGAACTCCCGTGGCAGAGCAGGCCATCAGCGAGGAGGACAAGGGATTTACCGGCGGACAGCAGAGAATCGTTCTGAGAAACTGCGGCGTCATCAACCCGGAAAACATCGACGAATACATCGCCGTGGACGGATACAAGGCCATCGAGAAGGTCTTAAGCTCCATGAAGCCGGAGGAGGTCATCGAGGAGATCAAGGCCTCCGGACTGCGGGGCAGAGGCGGCGCGGGATTCCCGACCTGGTTCAAGTGGAACGCCGCCAAGGCTTCCCCGGGCAATGAGAAATACCTGGTCTGCAACGCGGACGAGGGTGACCCGGGTGCATTCATGGACCGTTCCGTTCTGGAGGGCGACCCCCATTCCCTGCTGGAAGGCATGATCATCGGCGGCTACGCCATGGGAGCGGGTGAAGGCATCATCTACTGCCGTGCGGAGTATCCGCTGGCCATCAAGCGTCTGGAGATCGCCATGGCTCAGGCCAGAGAAAAGGGATTTCTGGGCAAGAACATCTTTGACAGCGGATTCGATTTCGACATCCGCATCAAGGCCGGCGCCGGCGCGTTCGTCTGCGGTGAGGAGACGGCGCTGATCGCTTCCCTGGAGGGCGAGCGCGGTATGCCGAGACTCAAGCCGCCGTTCCCGGCAGCCAAGGGTTACTGGCAGAAGCCGACCGATATCAATAACGTTGAAACACTGGCCAACGTACCGTGGATCATCTACAACGGCGGCGCAGCCTTTGCAGAATACGGCACGGAGAAATCCCCGGGCACCAAGGTGTTCGCGCTGGCCGGCAAGATCAAGAAGGGCGGCCTGGTGGAGGTGCCGATGGGCATGACCATCCAGGATGTCATCTTCGGCATCGGCGGAGGCATCAAGAAAGACCGTCAGTTCAAGGCAGTGCAGATGGGCGGACCGTCCGGCGGATGCGTACCTTCCCACCTGGCAGAGACCCCGGTCACCTATGAGGATATCACCAAGACCGGCGCCATCGTCGGATCCGGCGGTATGATCGTCATGGACGAGGATACCTGCATGGTGGACATGGCCAGATACTTCCTCAACTTCACGAGAGATGAGTCCTGCGGCAAGTGCAACTACTGCCGGATCGGGACCAAGAGAATGCTGGAGATCCTGGAGCGGATCACCGAGGGCAAGGGCGAAGACGGCGACATCGAGAAGCTGGAAGAGCTGGCCATCAAGATCAAGGACGGCAGCCTTTGCGGCTTGGGCCAGACGGCGCCGAACCCGGTTCTGACCACGATCCGTTACTTCCGCAACGAGTACGAGGATCACATCTACAACCACAAGTGCACGGCGAAGTCCTGCAAGGCGCTGATCACCTACAACATCACCGACGCGTGCAAAGGCTGTACGCTCTGCGCGAGAAACTGCCCGGTGGATGCGATCAGCGGCAAGGTCAAGGAGCTGCACGTCATCGATCATGACAAGTGCATCAAGTGCGGCAAGTGCATGGATCACTGCAAGTTCAACGCGATCGTGAAGGAATAAGGAGGGGAGGAAACGTCAATGGATAAATTCAGACTGAATATCAATGGCAAAGAAGTGACCGGCGTTCCCGGTCAGACGATCCTTGAAGTCGCCAGAGAAAATGACATTTTCATTCCGACTCTCTGCTACGATGAAAGGACCAGAATCTACGGATCCTGCGGCATCTGCATGTGCGAGGTCGAGGGCAATCCGAAACTGTGCAAAGCCTGCGCGACGGTGATCGCGCCGGGAATGGTGGTCCGCACCAACACCGAGCGTGTCATCGAATCAAGAAAAACCAACCTGGAGCTGCTGCTGTCCAACCACACCGGTGACTGCAGACCTCCGTGCGTCCTGGCCTGCCCGGCGGGCACCGACTGTCAGGGCTACGTCGGCCTGATCGCCAACGGCGAATACGAGAAGGCCAACGAGCTGGTCAAGGACAAGATTCCGCTTCCGGCATCCCTGGGTCGTGTCTGCCCGCATCCCTGCGAGGATGACTGCCGGCGCGGATTGATCGACGAGCCCATCGCCATCCAGTCCCTGAAGCGTTTTGCATCGGATGTGGACCGGGCCGGAGCGAAGTTCATCCCGGAATGCGATCCGGATACAGGCAAGAGCGTTGCCATCATCGGCGGCGGCCCGCTGGGACTTTCCGCGGCGTACTTCCTGCGGCAGATGGGTCACGACGTGACGATCTTTGAATCTATGCCAAAGGCCGGCGGTATGCTGCGCTACGGCATTCCGGAATATCGTCTGCCGAAGGCGGAGCTGGACGATGAGATCGATACCATCGAGCAGATGGGCGTGGATATCATCACCAATACCAAGATCGGCGTGGATATCCCGTTCCAGAGCGTCCGGGATGACTTTGACGCGGTGCTGCTGGGCATCGGCGCTTGGATCTCCACCGGCGTAGGATGCCCGGGCGAGGACGCGGAGGGCGTCATCGGCGGCATCGATTTCCTGCGCCACGTGGTCCGCAACGAGCCGATCGCTCTGGGCGACAAGGTCGCCATCGTCGGCGGCGGAAACACCGCGATGGATGCCTGCCGTACGGCAGTCCGTCTGGGAGCCAAGGAAGTCTACAACATCTACCGCCGTACCAAGGACGAGATGCCGGCGGATATGATCGAGATCGAAGAAGCCGAGGAAGAGGGCGTTATCTTCAAGAACCTGACCAACCCGCTGGAGATCATCAAGGATGATAACGGCCACATCAAGGAAGTCGTTCTGCAGTGCATGGAGCTGGGTGAGCCGGATGCTTCCGGACGCCGCCGTCCGGTACCCATCGAGGGCAAGACCGAGACGATCGCTCTGGACAACATGATCCTGGCCATCGGTCAGGCGGTTGACGCATCGATCTTTGACTGCGACAAGACCCGCAAGGGCGCGATCGCATACGATAAGGAAACCTTCATGACTTCTATGGAAGGCGTGTTCGCCGGCGGTGACTGCGGTAACGACAAGATCAGCATCGCGGTGGAGGCCATTGCGGATGCCAGGAAGGCTTCCGAGATCATCGACGCGTATCTGAACGGTGAGACAGTACGTTACGAAAAACCGTATTTCGTCACCCGTGATGATATCACTGAAAAGACCTTCGAAGACAGAGAGCGGCAGTGCCGTCCGCAGATTCCGCAGCTTTCCGCGGAGCAGAGAAAGGACAACTTCACCGAAGTCATTCCGGACGGATTCACGCCGGAGCAGGCGGAGGAGGAAGCATCCAGATGTCTGGAGTGCGGATGCCACGACTACTTCGAGTGCAAGCTGATCGACCTGGCCCATCAGTACGATGTAGAGCCGAGCCGCTTCTGTGGCGATAAGAATACCATCGACTACGATGATGAGCACCCGTTCATCGTTCGGGATCCGAACAAGTGCATCCTGTGCGGTCTGTGCGTGCGTGTCTGCGACGAGGTCATGGGCATCGGAGCTCTGGGTCTGGTCCACAGAGGATTTGACACAGTGGTCAAGCCGAACATGGAAAAGCCTCTGGCTGAGTCCGGCTGCGTATCCTGCGGTCAGTGCGTCAGCGTCTGCCCGACCGGCGCTCTGCAGGAGAGAACTACCATGGTCAAGGAAGTTCCGGTGGACACGGAGGTCACCGAGACGACCTGTTCCTACTGCTCCGTCGGCTGCAGCCTGCTGCTGGAAAGCTACGGCGATATGCTGATCAAGGCGAATCCGGACAAGGGAGGCTCGGTCAACGCAGGTCTGGCCTGCGGCAAGGGCAAGTGGGGCTTCGACTGCTCCATGCTGGAGGATAAGCTGGAAACCCCGCAGATCAAGGACGGCGATGGATTCCGCGATGCGGATTACCACGAGGCGCTGGTCCTGATCGCCAAGAAGGCGCAGTCCATCGGAACGAGATACGGCAAGGACGCCATCGGCGTTGCGATCTCCGACCGTTATACCAATGAAGAAGCTTACGCCTTCAAGAAGATGGCGGAGGTCATCGGCGGGAAGGTCTTCTGCCTGAACAACCGGGCATCCGGTCTGGCGGAGGTCCTGGGAGTGGATGCTTCCCCGAACACCATCGACGAGCTGCTGTCCACGAATTATATCCTGGCCATCGGCTACAACATGGTGGACAATCCGGTCATCGAGCTGAAGATGAAGCAGGCGGCGGAAGCCGGCGCGAAGGTGGCTCTGGTCAATCCGAAGGGATTCGAGCAGAACATCAAGTTCCTGGCGGATGAGGTCTATGCGGACGATCTGGGCTTCGTGAAGCAGATCGCCAAATGCCTGATCGACGCCGGCAAGGGTGAAGGCTTCGTCGGCATCGACGCGCTGAAGGAATCCCTGGCGGATGTGACCGTCTCCGATGAGGCGGCGAAGATCGCCGGCGACTACCTGGCGGCAAAGAAGGCGATGATCGTCTTCAACCAGAATCTGGTCTCCGTGGATACGGCCCGCCTGATTGCGGACATCGCGGCGATTTCCGGTCACATCGGAAGCCCGCGGGACGGCATCCTGCAGGTCAAGGCGAAGAACAATTCCCAGGGCCTGATCGATCTGGGCATCACAGCCGGTGCCGAGGAGCTGGAAGGCCTGAAGGCGCTGCTGGTCTTCGGCGAGGAGGCGGACATCGATACGTCGGCTCTCGAGTTCCTGGCGGTCAGCGATACCCACATGACGGGCCTTGCTGCAAAGGCTGACGTGGTCCTGCCGGGAACGGGCTTTGCTTCCACCGACGGTACCTATACCAACACGGAGCGCCGGCTCCAGCTGGTCCAGGCGGCCATCGATGAGGACATCGAGTATGTCAACTGGGAGCTGGCTGCGGCCATCGCCGAGGTCTTCGAGGAAGACTTCGGATGGACCTGCACCGACGATATCTCCGATGAGATGGATGATCAGGTTGCCGCGTACAAGTACGCTTCCCTGGACGAGGTCCTGGGCGGCGTCATCGTACCGGAGGATGTCACTCTGACCCCGGCGGAAGGAAATACCTTCGCCGAGCCGCTGGAGTGCACCGACAGCCTGATGAAGACCATCGCGGAGCGTCTGCCGGAAGTGAAGAGCATGACGGCATAAATAAGCGCGCCCCGTGCATTGCAATAAGGCATCTGAGCCCCGCCACCCGCGGGGCTCTTATTATGGGAAGATAGTGTAAAATAGTTGTGGAACTTTTGAGATAAGAATATAGAGATCAAGAGAAGCCGGACGGAAGACGCGCTACGGTACAGAGCAGATCGAGCAGATACAGGAACTGGCCCGATCCGGGATTGATCATGATTAAAATCCGAGGGCACACGCCCGACAGCTGGTCGCAGCCATGTTCTCTCTACGGAAAGGAACTTTCGAGATTTTAGCGATTGGGAGTATATCTGATCTCGAATATTCCTTCCGCAAAGTCTGGAAGTCTCCCTTCAGTTCGAGATTTCGACCTATACGAAGGGTCAAAATCACGAATCAAGGTCGCCTTGAAACTGATATTCATAAAGTTAAGAAGGAATATTCGAGATCCATCTTTTTTTAGAAGCCGCAAATCTCGAATGCCCGTTTCTGATCAGGGAACAGACGAGCGCAGCTGCGAAGCGCCCGGACAATCGGATGCTGCGCAGTCGCCGGCCCTCTCTAAAGGCCGGCGCAAGAAGCAGGCCTTAAAAAGAAAGGCGCCGATGTTTTTACGAAACACGTGAACAGCTGCAGCGAAGTCTGCCGAGAATCCCAAACGTACTGGAGCAATCAATGAATCAAGAAGTTATCAACAGATTTGAGTGATTCCGAAAAAACTTTGGAGTTGTCAAGCAAAAACTCCACAACTAGTTGACACTGCCTTATGGGAACATAGACTTTACCAAAAGAAAGCAATCATGTATAATCATACACATGAAGCAAACAACGAAGGCCCACATTTTAATGACGCTTCTGGTGATTTCCTGGGGATTTGACTACGTTCCGGCGAAGCTGGGACTGGAGATCCTGGAACCGATGAGTCTGCTGTTCCTGAAGTACTCCTTCGGACTGGTCACACTGCTGATCATCAAATTTATCATTACCAGGAATATGGTCCTGCCAAAACTCAGAGACATCCCGATTTTCCTGCTTTGCGGACTGTTCGGAGAGATCCTGTATTTTTACTGCGAATACAGCGCCATGGACCATCTGCCGGTCTCCCTCCTGACCATCATCCTCGGGTTCGTGCCGGTGATATCGGTGGCGGCGGAGCGGATGATTTACAAGCGAAGCCCCAACCGGGTCATCATCATCGGCATCGGATTCTGTATTCTCGGGATCATCTTCGTCATCGGAAGCGACTGGCACATCATCTTCGAGGGAAGGGCCATCGGATACATCCTCGCCTTCGGCGCGGTCATCAGCTGGAACATCTACAACTTCATTACCGCATCCGAAAAACTGCAGAAATACGACTCAGCGACCCTGTCCTGCACACAGCTCATCTGCACGCTGTGCCTCTGCGCGCCGATGGCGTGGCACAGTATGCCTCCGATGGCGGAAATCACGACGACCGTCTGGGCAGGCATCGCATGGATCGGCATCGTCGACTCCGGCTTCGGATTTCTCATCATGGTCTATGGCCTGCAAAAGCTGGGGCCGACCACGTCCGCCCTCTATTCGGATTTCATGCCGGTGTCATCCACCTTCTTCAGCGCGGTCCTGCTGCACGAGACCATCACCAGGCTGCAGGTGGTGGGAGGAATCATCGTCGTCATCGCAGGCTTCTTCGTCATACGGGAAAAGGGCCGGCTGGACGAAGCCCGGCAGGCCCGGCTGCAGGCAGAAGACAGTCCTCAAACTCCAGCGAACTGCTGAAGACTGCGGATGTTAACGTGATGATTGGTCACAAGCTTCTTCATCACATCCTGCTCTGCGTCGATTTTATCCATACGGCTTGTGATTGTCTCAAGGGACTGTATGCCGGTCGGACAATTCTCTGCAAACAGCTGCATCATATAGCCATAATCATTCTCGAAGGTGAGTTTCATACGGGTATCCAGATCCTCACACAGCTGCGCAGTCCACACTTCGAACTGCTCGTCCATCCATTTCTTAAGCCGCTTCTCAAGCCGTTCCTCAAGGCGGCGTTCCATAGCATCCATCTTCTCTTCGAGCCTGCGTTCGAGGGCTTCGATCTTCTCATCAAGCCGTTCGTCCAGCCACTTCTCAAGCCGCATCTCAAGCCGGCGTTCGAGAGCTTCGATCTTCTCATCAAGCCGCTCGTCCAGCCACTTCTCAAGCCGCATCTCAAGCCTGCGTTCGAGAGCCTCGATCTTCTCATCAAGCCGCTCGTCCAGCCACTTCTCGAGCCGTTCCTCAAGCCTGCGTTCGAGGGCTTCGATCTTCTCATCAAGCCGCTTCTCAAGGCGTTCCATGAGTCGTTCCTCGAGCCGCTCCGCAAGTCGATCCACGAGCCGATCCTCAAGGCCGTCCAGGGCTTCCAGAATTCTGTTTTCGGTTGTTTCAGTCATTTCTTGTTCCTCTCTAATTTCAATACCTCTTTGTCCTCTATACCTTTTGGGAATTCTATTATAGCGCCTGGAGGTGCCGTGTCAATACCATTTGATGGAAAAAAATAACATTTTTTCGAGTTCGTGTAAATTGATGAAAATCTGTTTCCATTTCGTGCTATAATACCCATATGAAAAAGTATTTACCAGCCTTTGCATTCATACTGCTGCTTGCGGCCTTCCTGCCGGCCGCTGTTTTTGGCGCGCAGACGGAGGAACCGCAGGGACACAAGACACTTTCGGTCGATGCGCAGCCGATCAGCGAAGAGCAGCTTGAGCTGAACGAGGAGGAGGCGCAGGGGCTTCCGCAAAGGCTGGACCCCCGAAGCGAAGCATGGTTTGCGGACAATATCCATGTCAGAGATCAGGCGGATACGGAGCTCTGCTGGGCCTTCGCCGCAGCGAGCGCAGCCCAGATCTCCTATGCGAAAGAAACCTACGACCCGGAACATCCCCAGCCGGTACCGGAGCTGTCGCCGGCTCATCTGGGGTACTTCTTTTATCATCGGGTGGACGATCCGCTGGGGAACACTCCGAAGGATCGAAACCTGCTGATGAAATACGACTGGAAGAAGGAAGGGGGAGCCAGCGCCTACACCTATCAGCATCTGGCCACCTGGAGCGGAGCAGGGCCCGAAGAGAACACGCCCTTCGTAGCCGCAGAGGGCAAGTACACCGGCCCGGGAAGCTTTGCCGCTGGTCTCGCCTATCAAAACGCGCTGACCCTGCAGAGCAGCGAATTCTATCTGGACCTTCCTGATACGGAGGCGGGCCGGGATACCCTGAAGAACATGATCGATCGCTACGGGGCGGTCGTCGGCTCTCTCAGCTGGTCGGAGGATTTTCAGAGGACGATCGAGGCAGAACCGGAGGAGACGGATCCGGGGGAGGAAATCGATACGGGGGAGGAGACTGCGCCGGCGGCAGAGACAGAGCTCACGTTTTTCAATACCAATCCGAAGGCGGTGATCAACCACGAGATCACCATCATCGGCTGGGACGACAGCTACCCGAAAGAAAACTTCGTTTCAACTCCCAATGGAGACGGTGCCTGGCTGATCCTGGACAGCCATGGGGCGGAGGAGCCGGGAGGGGGCTACGTCTGGGTATCCTACGAGAGTGTGGATATCATGGAGCAGGGCCTTTTGGGCATGGATATGCAGGAAGCGGATCCGAAGCTTTCCCTGTATCAGTACGACGGAACGGCCGTCTACGATTCTTACGATCTGGATGCCGGGGATACGGCGGCGAATGTATTCACTGCGCCGAAGAACCATCAGATCCAGCTGGATCAGGTGGGATTTACAGCAATGAACGCAGAAGAGACCTGCTGCACCATCACGATCTACGCGGGGCTCACCGACCGGAATAAACCGGACAGAGGATTGGAACAGCTGCGGCAGGAGGTGATCATCGATTCACCCGGATACAAGACCTTTGAACTGACCAGGCCGGTGACCATTGATGCCGGTGAGACCTTTGCTGTCTGCGTAACAGCCCGGGAAGCTGCCGGGTTTGGAACGGAAATGGATTATCTGGGCACGAACGACATCTTCCAGGCAGAGGCAGGGATTCAGGCAGGCCAGAGCTTCTACTATTACAAGAAAAATCATACGTGGTATGACGCAGGTATTGATACGGACGGTTCGGGAGGGTACTGCTTCCGGATCAAAGCGGTTTCCGAAGCCGCAAGCTGTGTCCACAGGTATGTTTCCGAGCGCAGGGTCGACCCGAAAAAAGGCGTCAGCGGTTACAGCATCGGACAGTGCAGCCTTTGCGGACACCGGGCCAGGATCGAGATTCCGGCGCTGAAGCCGGTACCGAAGGGCACCTCCGTCACGAAACTCGTGAAGGCTCGAAAAGCTGTAACCGTCAAATGGAAGAAGTCTTCCGAGAAGATCGCCGGCAAGAACATCGGCGGCTATCAGATCCGATACAGCCTGAAGAAGACCATGAAGAACCCGAAGAAAATCACGGTCAAGGGCTACAAGAAGACCTCCGTGAAGATCACCGGGCTCAAGGCGAAAAAGAAATATTACGTCCAGATCCGTACCTATAAGAAGACCGGCGGCAAGAATTATTATTCTGCCTGGTCCGCCGTCAAATCCGTAAAAACCAAGTAGACGGTTTACCAAATCCCGCGCCCATGATACAATGTGAGCAACGAGAAAGTAACCATCATTTTTAGTGATATCAAGAAAGGAACCACCCATGTACGAAACAATCAAATGTGAATTGAACGAAGGCATCGCAACCGTTACCGTAAACCGCCCCAAGGCAATGAACGCCCTGAACAGCCAGGTTTTGGATGAGCTGTTCGACGCCTTCACAGCGCTGGCAGCTAACGCGGACGTGCGGGCGATCATCCTGACGGGTGAGGGCAAGGCATTCGTCGCCGGCGCCGACATCGCCGAAATGTCCAAGCTGGGCGCGGTGGAAGCGAGAGCCTTCGCGAAAAAGGGCCACAGCGTCATGAACCTGATCGAGACCATCGAAAAGCCGGTCATCGCGGCGGTCAATGGCTTCGCTCTGGGCGGCGGATGCGAGCTCGCCATGGCATGCGACATCCGCATCGCGTCCGCTAAGGCCAAGTTCGGCCAGCCGGAAGTTGGCCTTGGCCTGATCCCGGGATTCGGCGGCAACCTGCGCCTGCCGCGTCTGGTGGGCAAGGGCAACGCCAAGTACCTGATCTACTCCGCGGATATGATCGACGCGGCGGAAGCGTACCGGATCGGTCTGGTCCAGAAGGTCGCCGAGCCGGAAGAACTGATCGCTGAGGCGGAGGCGATGGCAGCCAAGATCGCGAAACAGGCACCTATCGCCGTCGCGGTCGCTAAGGATGTGGTGAACAACGGCTACGATGTGGACATGAAGTCCGGCTCCAACTACGAAGTCAATGCTTTCAGCCTGATCTTTGACTCCGAGGACATGAAGGAAGGCACCGCCGCGTTCCTGGAGAAGCGCAAGGCGGAGTGGAAGAACAAGTAAGCCGCGCTGATAACGAAAGGAGCAACCATGGAGAAATACGCATTTATTGAAAACGTTCCGGGTCTGAGCTCGGACCGCTACACGGATTCCTTCAATGACGGCGAGTGGGAAAGTTTCGTCATCGGTCTGGACGGCATGGACAAGGTCGTTGACTGCGCGAAGCAGATGATTGCCGATGGCGCCAGCCTGATCAATCTGTGCGGTGACTTCGGTGAGGAGCACGTGGCCGAGATCCTGAAGGACGCGCCGGAGGGCACCGAGGTCCACTACGCAGCCTACCTGCCGACCGAGCTGGCAAAACTGGAGGCCCTGCCTCAGTACGTCGAGTATGGGCAGATCATTTTCGGCGGGGTGGAGGAGCCGGTTCATCTGGAGCTGGCGGATCCGGCAATGAACACCCATACGGTCTTTGTCAAGAACCTCGACCAGGCCATCGAGGCGGCCCGGGAATTTGCAAAGGCTGGCGTTGACGGGATCGAGCTGTGCAGCAGCTTTGACCTGGACATGACCCGGCAGATCATCGCCGCCGTGGAAGCCATCGACCCGAAGATCCCGGTGGGAAGCAACGGGATTATAGTTTAGGTACGAATAACCGGCATTCCTTAAATTTACGTTCAAGAAAGCCAATAATAAGGAATATTGCTCCGATGCGTCTTGTCGTGAGAGAGCGATTCCTTATTATTGGCTTAATATTGCGGACAATTAAGGAATCGCGCCTTGCCGGGAAGGTCCTGGCGGCCGCTAAAACAATGAAATTCATTAAATCTATACAATTTAGGAGCCATTTTAAGGAATGCCGGATAATTCGACAGGAACCAACATGAATATCATTTTCGACATGGACGGAGTCATCTTCGACACGGAGCGATTCTGGCTGAACTGCTGCATCCCGGCGGCGAAGGAGCTGGGAATGAGAAACTTCGCCGAGGTCTATCCGCGCTGCATCGGTCTGACGGAGCCGGAGACCTGGCGGGTCATGATGGACGCCTACGGCGACCGGCCGCTCCTGGAAGAAATGTATGCAAAGGCTGGTGCGATCTTTCATAAGCGCTATGAGGAGGAGGGCCTTCCCGTCAAGCCGGGTGCCCGGGAGATTCTGGTCTGGCTGAAGGAACAGCAGATTCCCACGGCGCTGGCATCGTCCACCAAGGAGGAAATCGTCACAAAGGAGCTGACCGACGCCGGCCTGCTCCAATATTTTGATACCATTACCTGCGGCGATCACGTAGAGCGAAGCAAGCCCGCGCCGGATATTTTCATCGAAGCGGCGCGGCGGCTGGGCGAAGTGCGAAGGATCGGCGGCACCGATATCGCCCCGCAGGACTGCTTCGTCATCGAGGATTCTTTTAACGGCATCCGGGCGGCGGCAGCGGCGGGAACCAGGCCGCTGATGGTGCCGGATATGCTGGAGCCTACCGATGAGATCCGCGCCATGGCCCACCTGGTGTTTCATGATCTCTATGAGGTGAAGGAATACCTGCAGGATATCGAATCGTAATTTGAAGCAACAGTCATACCAATAGGAGTAACCCATGAGCATCCGACCACATACATCCACCATCACAACCAAAGTCACCCACCGCCGGGTGGTCATCGTCGGCGCGGGCTACGTCGGCGCATCCATCGCCTATGCCCTGACCATCACCAACCTGGCCCGGGAGATCATCCTGATCGACATCGACGAGCAGAAGGCCATCGGCGAATCCCTGGACATCCAGCACGGCATCCCGTACATGGGCGTCTCGAAGGTCCGGGCCGGCGGCTATGAGGACTGTGCGGAGAGCGATCTGATCATCGTCACCGCCGGAAGAAACCGGCGGGTGGGAGAGACACGGCTGGAGATGGCGGCGGACAACATCGGAATCATCCGGGACGTGGCAGGCAAGATCAAGCCCCATTACAACCACGGGCCGATCATCATCGTCTCCAACCCGGTGGATATCCTGACCTGGGAGTTCGACCGGATCATGGGCCTTCCCAACGGGCACGTCTTCGGCACAGGGTGCATTCTGGATACCTCGCGGCTCATCCGGAGCATCGCCCGCTATACGCACCTGAAGATCGAGGCAATCAAGTGCAACGTGGTAGGGGAGCACGGGGATTCCCAGTTCCCGGTGTGGAGCCGGCTTGCCATCGCAGGACAGCCCATGGAGGAGTACTGCGAGAACGTGGGCCTGGCCTGGGGCAAACGGGAGCAGGACATGCTCTATAACTACGTCCGGGACATGGGCGCCCACATCATCGCCGCCAAGGGCAAGACCCACTACGGCATCGCCACCTGCGTATGTTCCATCGCCGACGCCGTCCTGAACCAGCGGCTCACCATCGCCCCGGTGACCAGCCCTTTGCAGGGGGAATACGGCATCAAGGGGGTGTCCCTGTCCGTTCCGTCGATCATCGGCGTCAACGGCGTCGAGCAAAGGCTGGAGGAGCGCTGGTCCGATGAGGAGTACGAGAAGCTAAAAAAAAGCGCTGCCGCAGTGGAGGCAGCGATCCGGGAGATACCGGTATAGAAGGACATTACTTGACGTTACTTATGGCGATTTATCATCCCGACCAAAAAATACAATTTGTATTTTTTGATCGGGATGTGTTATTATATGTCTGAGGTGAGTGACATGAATTCGTTTTTCTATTTATTGAACTTAAAAATATCAGGCATCAAGAGTCTTGAAAAAGAGATAAGGCTTGATTTTTATAAGAAAAAAGTTACAAATGACTTTAACCCTGACAGGTACCGCGTCAAAGCTATTTATGGGGAGAACGGTTCCGGCAAAACCGGTATTGTTACCGCTGTTCAAATTCTGAAAGAGCTTCTGACAAATAGGAACTATCTCAACGAGTCTTCGAACCAGGTGTTTCTTAACGAGATCGTTAACAAGAAAACACAATCGCTATGTATAACGTGTGAGTTTGTTTTCGATCTGGCGGAAACGATACAGGTTTATAAGTACAATGTTGAGCTATCAAGACAAGCAACTGGAGAGTATGAAATCATCAGAGAGAAACTGTTGTTTAAGAATGCAGGTGCAGGATCGACCACATATAAACCAGTTTTCGAAATCACTGAAAAAAGTATTGTTGAATTGCGAGTGAAACAGGAAGCTCGTGGATTGGTTGAGAGTGTTACCACAAATCTATTGGGGGCCAGCACATTAAACAGCATATTGATCAAAAATGGTATGCAGAAGGCTTTACGGGAAATTGAGCCGGATTTCTCGAGGAATATGATGGCTTTATTGGGGCTTGGAGTATTTATGAGAGTTTTCCTTCCATCCTCAGATGAACATGACATGTATTTCCTGCATGAAACTCTCAAAGAACCAGCTAATTACGATAAAGTGACGGAAAGCTTGAATGAAATTCTTGCCAGAACCAGACAGTTCAGCGGAATCAACAGCAGGCGTGTGCCGAAAGATCAAATCGATGTGTTTGAAGAGAAGATCCAACGCCTTTCTCGGTTTCTGCAGTTGTTTAAGACAGATATTCAATCGATCGATATCGAAAAACAAGAAAACGTTAACACATATGAATGTGATTTGCTTCTTAATTACGGTGACTATCGAGTTCACACGGAATTCGAGAGCACGGGAATCAAGAAACTTATCCGACTTTTTGATGCACTGAATGCCGCGGCGGCCGGAGATATCGTATTCATCGATGAAATGGACGCAAATATCAATGACATATATCTGACTAAGTTGATCGAATATTTCATGTTGTACGGAAAAGGACAGCTGTGTTTCACGACACACAATACCAGCCCCATGGCAGTGCTCATGAGAAACAAAAAATCTATTGACTTTCTTTCGAATGACAACCAGATCATTCCATGGAGAACAAACGGCCATTATACTCCGGAAAGTTTGTATAGAAAGGGCATGATTCAATATCTTCCATTCAATGTTGAACCGGAGGATTTCATCGGGATTTTAAGAGCACAGTAATGGGAAAACAACTGATCATCTGCATTGAGACAAACAGAAGATCCGGACCGAAAACGAGAATTTGATACGATTCTGCAATACTGCCAGGACCAAGGGTACGACCTTGTTTGGTTCTGTCGGGATATCGAAGAAGTGTACTGGGGAGAACGTGCGTCTGCATCAGAGAAGACAAGGCTTGCAGAACAGTTTCGGTCGCAAAATAGGATTCATGAAGTTCCAAAGAGTAATCTGAGAGCAAACCTGCCTGCAGTGAGAAGAAGTAACATACTTTCAATTTTGGGAAAACACTTAGATTCGTAGCTATCGCAGATCCTTCAGTTTTTTTAAGTAGAACAGCGTGACGATCCCGCCGAGGACCAGCAGAGCGTAGCCACTTTTGGGATTCGATACCTGAAAATATCCGGTGATGAAGCAGATGCCGGTGATGGCGACGACCATGCCGAAGGCGCAGGCCAGGATGGTGAATAATTTCTTGCCGTAGTTCATGAAAGAGCCTCCTTCGTTTGTTAATATTGTAACACGCAGAGGGCGAAATAATAGCAAAAAAGTACATATTAAAACCGTTTTTTTTGTATCTATTTTGTATACTGTATGGTATAATCGAAAATGCGTCACTGCAGAACAGGATTTTCTTGGGGGG
>JAFUCA010000037.1 GCA_017459895.1 Bacillota bacterium
ATGGGAACCGTTTCCTTCCCTTATGAATATGTACCGTTCCCGGAAAAAGGACAGACTGTGAAGGCGGGGAGCCGCAAGGGAGAAGTGGTCTGTGACGCGGAAGTCGTCAAGGTCATGAACCCGAAGTCCTTCGACCGGACACCGGTGGTCACACTGAAGATCCCGGTGGACTATGTGGACGAGGTCCGCTCCATGCAGAGAAGGCCCGAGACAGAACTTACCGCCGGCGGCGAGGCCGTCCAGAGATTCGATGATGATATGCTGGTCTGCCGGTGCGAGGAAGTCACCGTAGCGGAGATCCGGCAGGCCATCGCGGACGGAGCCAGAGACGTGACCGGCGTCAAGAGAAGAACCAGAGCCGGCATGGGCCTCTGTCAGGGCAGGACCTGCGAGAAGATGGTCCAGGCCATCCTCCGGGCAGAGCTGGGCGAGACCCCGCAGGAGATCGGACACAACACAGCAAGGCCTCCGGTCAGACCGGTTACCTTCGGATCATTAGCAGGAGGTGCGGACAATGGCAATGAATAATTACGATGTCATGGTGATCGGCGCCGGTGCCATCGGCTCCAGTGTCGCATACCACCTGGCGAAAAAAGGATACAAGACAGCCCTGGTCGAAAAAGGCGATCTGGCCAGCGGGACCTCCAGCCACTGCGACGCAGTAGCGCTGATCTGCGACAAGGACCCAGGCATCGACACACAGATGGGCTACTCCAGCATCGAGCGTTATCTGGAACTGCAGGAGGAACTATCCTACGACTTCGAATTCCATCAGAGAGGCTGCCTGTACGTATGTGAGACCGAGCCGGAGATGGAGGCGGCGAAACAGTACGTCGACGCCCAGGTGGCCGACGGCTACGACATGCGGATGCTGGATACGAAGGAGATCTTCGAGATGGAACCGAATCTGGCCCGTGATCTGATCGGCGGATTCTGGTCCGATCCGGACTGCTCCATGAACCCCTACAAGCTCTGCTACGCCTACGCGGACGCGGGAAAGAGGCTGGGTATGGACGTCCTGACCCACCACGAGGTCAAGGGTATCACCCTGGAAAACGGCAAGGTCGCTGCCCTGGTCACCGATCAGGGAACGTATAAGACCGAACGCATCATCAACTGCGCCGGTGTCTGGGCTCCCTTCATCGGACAGATGGTGGGCATCGATATCCCCATCAAGCCGAGAAAGGGCATCGTCATGATCTCCGAGAGAGGCGTACCCATCGTCAATCAGAAGATCCAGGAGTTCGGTTACATGATGTCCAAGTTCGAGGATCTGAATTTCACGAGAAACGTCAGCGAGAGAGTCGAACGGAACAACGTCGCCATGGTCATCGAGCCGACGGATGCCAGCAACGTGCTCATCGGCGGCAACCGTGACTTCCACGGATACAACATCGACAGCGAGATCGAAGTCATGCAGGCAGTCGCAGAGAGAGCCATCCGGTTCTTCCCGATCCTGAAGGACATCAACTGCATCCGGACCTATTCCGGCCTCAGACCATGGGTCGTCGATCATCTTCCGATCGTATCGGAGGTGGACGGCATTCCGGGATTCTACATCGCCGCAGGTCACGAAGGAGACGGCATCAGCCTTTCCGCGATCACCGGCAAGATGGTATCCCAGCTCGTCGCAGGCGAAGAGACCGACTTCGATATTTCCAAGCTGAACTTCAGAAGGTTTCAGCAGGCATAAATCAACAAACTTAGGAAGGAGAAAGAACAATGGCAGAGAAAAAAATCCCTTATGGCGTAATGGTACCCTTGGTGACCCCGTTCCACGATGACGAGAGCATCGATTGGGAAGGTTACAAGAAGATCATCGATTACTGCATCGATGGCGGACTGCACGGCATTCTGGTCGGCGGATCCACCGGTGAATATCACATGATGACACTGGAAGAAAGAAAAGAACTGATCAAGAAGGGCTGTGAGTTTGCGGAGGGCAGAGTCCCGGTAATGTGCGGGACAGGCGAGTACACAGCGAAGGAGACCATCGAACTGACCAACTACGCGGCTGACTGCGGCGCGACCTGGGGCCTGGTGCTCCCGCCATTCTATCAGCAGACGACGGACGAGGGCATCTATGAGTTCTTCAAAGAGATCGCTGAGAATTCGAAGATCGGCATCGTGATCTATCACAATCCGGGCGCAACGAACGTCGAGCTGTCCGTACCCCTCTGCAAGAGACTGGCGGAGATCGACAACATCGTCGCGATCAAGGATACCACGGATGAGAGACATACGGCGCAGACCATCGCAGCCACCAGAGGCATTCCGAACTTCACAGTTATGGAAGCGGAAGAGCACCTGCTTCTGCCGACCTACTCCGTCGGCGGTACCGCGGCCTTCTCCATCCTGTTCAACCTTCTGCCGAAGGAAATGCGTCAGATGTTCGATCTGGCGGTTGAGCAGAACGACTTCAAGGCAGCGATGGAACTGAACGCGAAGCTGGTTCCCTTCTATGATCTGATGGAAGCAGAACCCTATCCGGGTCCTGTAAAGGCTGGCCTGGACTGTCTGGGACTTCCGGGCGGCATCGTTCGCAAGCCTCTGACCCAGCCGACCGACTGGATGAGAGAGACCATGGCGAAGCTGCTGACGGACATCGGTTACGAAGTAGTGAAATAAAAACAAAATAAGTACATTCATCACGGGGAGAGGCACTGACATCAAGTATATAATCAACAGAGTGAGCCTCTCCCTGTTCTGCAAAAGGAAGATCCTGAAGGATCAGGAGGTGTGAAAGTGGCTGACAATCTGAACAAAGCGGCGGGAAGCGAGAGCTTCGCGAGTAAATTCGGCGCGATCATGTCCATGACAGGTATGGCCATCGGACTCGGAAATGTATGGAGATTCCCGTACATGGTCGGATCCTACGGCGGCGGTGCCTTCGTTCTGGCATATCTGATCTGCGTCATTCTGATCGTAATGCCTCTGGCTATCATGGAGGCAGGTTATGGTAAGCTGACAGGCAAAGGCCTGATGGAAGCTTACGAGGAAGCAACACATAAAAAGACATTCAGTAAGATCATAGGAGGCTTCTGCGCCTTTGTCTACGGCAGCATGAACTTCTATTTCATCGCTATCATGGGCACATGTCTTTACTTCATGTACGCGTGCCTGACCAGCAAGTGGAAGACGGTCGATCCGGCAACACTGTATGATCTTTCGAATTCCCATACTGTGCTGATGCCGGTCCTGACCGGTCTGGTCACACTGCTCATCATCTTCGTCGTTTACAAAGGCGTACAGTCCGGTATCGAGGCTGTATCCAAGGTCATGGTTCCGCTGATGTTCCTTTTCTTCATCATCGTGATCTTCTTCTCGCTGTTCGCGATCGACGGCATCGGCAAGGGGTATGACTTCTATCTGCATCCGGACTTCAGTCAGTGGGCTCATCCCAGCCTTTGGGTAGCGGCCATGGGACAGGCTCTGTTCTCCATCGGCGTCGGCCCCGGATGCGTACTGATCTACGGATCCCATATCGCTAAGAGAGATGATGTCACCGTATCACTGACATCGGTCTGCCTGCTGGATACCTCCATCGCGACCATCGCAGGCATGGCTATGATTCCGGCATGTATCGCTATGGGTCTGGATCCGGAATCCGGCTCCGGTCTGATTTTCATTATCCTGCCGTCCCTGTTCGCGCAGCTTCCGCTGGGCAGCATCATCGGATTCCTGGTCTTCGCGGCTATCTTCTTCGCGGCGATCACATCCGCAATCGCGCAGCTGGAGATTCCGGTAGCGACCTTCATGCACGGCTTCGGTCTGTCCAGAGCCAAGACCACAGCGATCATCGGTCTGATCACTCTGGTCTGCGCGATCATCTCCGCCATCAGCACCGGATTCCTGGACTTCTGGTCCAACTTCTCCGGAAACTACGGATTCATCGTTACGGCGGGCATCGGCTCCATCGTATACGGCTGGGTCTACGGCGTCGACAAGATCCGGACCAATACCCTGAACGCGGTAGGCGACGTTCCGCTGGGCAAGTGGTATACTTACTGGGTAAGATATATCGCCATCCCGATCCTGATCATCATCATGGCGAATTCACTGTTCCCGTTCCTGGGATAGGATAAAGGAGGTAAGAGAAAATGATGACAAGCACTTTGATCACGCTCATATGCGTAGTAGTCTTCCTCTTTGGAGGAACGGTCGCCGTCACAGCGAAGGCGATGAACCAGAAGAACTTCGGTGACGAGGACGAAGGGAAAGCGGAATAAATCGGAGAGAAGCAGGGAGGTCAATATGCCGGAATACTTGAAAGACAGAAGATACGGGTTCATCAGCCCGGAGAACAGAGGAACGAAGATCGCGACCCTGGATCATCAGCAGGTGTCAGGCTACGGCATCGGGATCGTCTACATCGAGAACGTCAATTATCCGCTGATCCCGGGGAACGTGGTCAATGCCTACACCTATGATTTTCCTGTCCGCATGGCGCCGGTGAAGAACCTGACCAACGACCGCCTGTTCAACGCAGATCCCACCATCAAGGACGACATCATCGAAGCGGCACAGCACATGGTGCGCTGCGACGGCGTCCGGGCGATCTGCTCTGCTTGCGGCTTTTTCGGGAACTATCACAAGGACGTGGCAGCGGCGGTGGATGTACCGGTGGCGATGTCCTCGCTGGTGCAGATCCCCTGGATCCGCACCCTGCTAAAACCGGATCAGAAGATTGCCATCCTCACTGCCAACGGGGCGTCTCTCAACGAGAATCTGCTGGCTCAGTGCGGTGTGGGGGATACGAAAAACCTGATCTGGAAGGGATTTGAGGATACGAAGGAGTTCTCCGCGGTCGTCAGCATGACACCGGTATTCGATAACGAAGTGGCGAAACAGGAAGTCGTGGACGGAGCGCTGGAGCTGATCCGGGAGGAGAACGTGGGAGCCATCCTGCTGGAGTGCAGTGATATGCCGCCCTACGCCGCGGATATCCAGGCTGCCACCCAGCTTCCGGTCTTTGACTTTATTACCCTGATCAAGTGGATGCACAGCGCGGTCATGCAGCGGCCTTACGCGGGGTGGATGTAGAATCGGGATCAGAGGCTTTCGGCGCAGGCTTTCGCGAACCGAATGAACTCCCTCTGGGCGGGAGACGCATCCTTTTCGGATCGGAGACTGATCCCCATGTTGCGGTAGAAACCCTCCTGAAATTCCCGGAAGGTGACGTTTGCCGGCAGCAGCTTGGTCTGGAGCTTCGAAAAGGGAAACACCCCCATCCCATGGGAGACCAGGGAAATACTGGCTGTTTCACTGGCCGTATAGTGACGGACATTGGGTGGGGTGTCCAGCGCATCCAGCAGGGGGCGCGCCAGATCATCCCAGCCGACCTCCGGCATGATAAAATCGCTGGAGCTCAGCTTACCCACAGGGATCCGGTCGTACCGGGCAAAGGGATGATCCTCCCGCATGATCAGACCGATCGGATCGGTGAACAAGGGGATGAAATCGAGGGTGTCCGGAACTCCATCAGTTCCGAACAGCAGGTCCATCTGACCGGATAACACCGCCTGAATACCATCTTCGATGGCAAACTCATGCATGACCACATTGATTCCGGAGAAAGCGTGGGTGAAATTCAGGACGATCTCCGGCAGAAAATCAACGGCCATGCTGTTCAGGGTCGCTGCTTTGATGGTTCCGGTCATCAATCCCTTGATGGCGTCCACGGTCTCCAGAAGCTCCCGTTCATCCTGAAGCAGCCGATAGCAATAATGTAATATTTTTTCACCATCGTTCGTTGGGACGATGGTGTTTTTTTCTCTTCGGAGCAGCGGGAAACCAAATTCTTTCTCCAGAGTATCGATCATATGACTGATGCCGGGCTGTGAATAACCCATGGCTTTGGCAGCCTTTGTATAATTTCCTTTTTCTGCGACTTCGATAAATGCCTTGTATTTGATCATTTCGCTGCCTCCATTCAAAATCAGAATCCAGTCAATAACAGATTTAGATCATGGCTCCCACAAGTGGTGAGAAACCGCAAAGATGAGCCCTAAAAGGACAAGATAGTTCCAAAGTTCATTGTACTATTCAAATTATTTATAATCAAGATAAATTTAATTCTGTTTTCAAATTATCTGACAATATCTAAAATTGACTTAAAGAAAGGGGCAGGAGACGAAAAATCACAGATACGCAAAAGGAAAAGGAGGCGACGTGCGATGAGCACCAGAGTTACAGACCACGTGATCCTGGGTCATCAGGAAGAATCGAAAATGGTAACGATCACGGTGGACGGTGAGCCGATGCAGGCCAGAGAAGGAGAAATGATCCTGGCAGCGCTGCTGGCCGAGGGCAAGATCATCAGCCGTTACACGACCAAGAGAAATGAGCCGAGAGGATTGTTCTGCGGGATCGGACAGTGCACCGACTGCGCCATGATCGTCAATGGCAAGCCGAATGTCAGAACGTGCATCACCCCGGTCAAGGAGGGAATGGTCATCCAGACCCAGCACGGGTTCACAGGAAAGGAGGCCGCCAATGATTAAGAAGCAGGTAGTCGTCATCGGCGGGGGCCCGTCGGGTATGGCCGCCGCCATCGAAGCCGCCAGAAGAGGCGCGGAGGTACTGGTAGTCGACGCGAACCTGAAGGCGGGCGGACAGCTGTTCAAGCAGATCCACAAGTTCTTCGGATCCAGCGCCCACAGAGCCGGCGTCAGAGGCATCGACATCGGGACCCAGCTTTTGCAGGAAGCAGAGGATGCGGGCGTGGAGATCTGGCTGAACGCGCTGGCCATCGGCCTGTTCGATGAGAAGGTCGTTGCCGTGGAGATCGGCACCGACGATACGGATAAGAGAGTCGTCAACGTCCGGGCGGAGAAGATCGTCATCTGCTCCGGCGCATCGGAGAATGTGGTCCGGTTCAAAGGCTGGACCCTGCCGGGGGTCATGGGCGCAGGCGCGGCCCAGACCATGATCAACGTCAACCGGGTGCTCCCGGGAAAGAGAGTCCTGATGATCGGAACCGGCAACGTGGGACTGATCGTCTCCTATCAGCTGATGCAGGCAGGCGCGGACGTGGTCAGCCTGGTGGATGTCGCACCCTCCATCGGAGGATACGCGGTCCATGCATCCAAGATCACCCGGGCAGGCGTTCCCATCCGGACCAGACATACCGTTCTGGAAGCCAGAGGGGAAGAGAGAGTCGAGCAGGCGGTGATCGTGGAAGTCGATGAGAAATTCCAGCCGATACCGGGCACCGAAGAGGTCATCGACTGCGATACCATCGCCATCGGCGCGGGCCTCAAGCCCGTGGCGGAGCTGGCCCTCATGTACGGCTGCAAGATGGACTTCAACCCGATCCAGGGCGGATGGGTCCCCCTCCACAATGAAAACATGGAAACCAGCAAGGAAGGCATCTATGTGGCGGGAGACATCACCGGCGTAGAGGAAGCCAATACCGCTCTCGAGGAAGGCCGGCTCTCCGGCATCGACATCGCCGAAAAGCTGGGGCTGATCGAAGAAGCCGAGGCCGAGGCGGAGAAAGCGGCCGTCTGGGAGAGACTGGACGGGCTCCGGCTCGGACCCCACGGCGAGAAGCGGCATGAAGCCAAGATGAACCAGATCGCGAAATTCAAAAAAGCAGTGGGAGGTGAAGCGTAATGTCATTGGCAAGTGAAGGATATCTGACGCTGGCAGAACTGAAAGAAGCGGGAATGTACCCTTCGGAAGAGCGCATGGCCAAAGGCCCGGTTGCCATTGCGGAATGCGTTCAGCAGATTCCCTGCAATCCGTGTGAAACAGCCTGCCGGTTCGGCGCCATCAAGGTGGGCGAGCCGATCATCAATCTGCCCTGTGTCGACGAAGGCACCTGCACCGGATGCGGCGTATGCATCGCCCAGTGCTCGGGACTTGCGATCTTCGTAGTCGACAAATCCCTGGGAGACGGAATGGGAACCGTTTCCTTCCCTTATGAATATGTACCGTTACCGGAAAAAGGACAGACTGTGAAGGCGGTGAGCCGCAAGGGAGAAGTGGTCTGTGACGCGGAAGTCGTCAAGGTCATGAACCCGAAGTCCTTCGACCGGACACCGGTGGTCACACTGAAGATCCCGGTGGAATATGTGGACGAGGTCCGCTCCATGCAGAGAAGGCCCGAGACAGAACTTACCGCCGGCGGCGAGGCCGTCCAGAGATTCGATGATGACATGCTGGTGTGCCGGTGCGAGGAAGTCACCGTAGCGGAGATCCGGCAGGCCATCGCGGACGGAGCAAGAGACGTGACCGGCGTCAAGAGAAGAACCAGAGCCGGCATGGGCCTCTGTCAGGGCAGGACCTGCGAGAAGATGGTTCAGGCCATCCTCCGGGCAGAGCTGGGAGAGACCCCGCAGGAGATTGGACACAACACAGCAAGGCCTCCGGTCAGACCGGTTACCTTCGGATCATTAGCAGGAGGTGAATCTAATGGCAATGAATAATTACGACGTAGTCGTCATCGGTGCCGGGGTCATCGGCACCAGTGTGGCATACCACATTCAGAAGAAGGGTTACAGCGTATGTCTCGTGGAAAACGGCGACGTTGCCAGCGGAACCTCCAGCCACTGCGACGCGGTCGCGCTGATCTGCGACAAGGATCCCGGCATCGATACGAAACAGGGATATGCCAGCCTTTTGCGATTCAAAGAGCTGAGAGAGGAACTGTCCTACGATTTTGACTTCGTGCAGAGGGGCTGTCTGTACGTCTGTGAATCCGAACCGGAGATGGAGGCGGCGAAGCAGTACGTGGAGGCCCAGGTGGCGGACGGCTACGATATGTGGATGCTGGACCGAAAGGAGATCTTCGAGAAGGAGCCTTATCTGGCCCGGGATCTGATCGGCGGATTTTGGTCCGATCCCGATGCCGGGGTCAATCCGTATAAGCTGTGTTTCGCTTTCGTCAATGAGCTGAAAAAGCTGGGCGCTGCGGTGATGCCCCATACCGAGGTGCTGGACATCCGTCTGAAGGATGGCAGGGTGGATGCGGTCATCACGGATCAGGGAGAGATCGGCTGCGAGAAGGTGGTGAACTGCGCCGGTGTCTGGGCTCCCTTCATCGGACGGATGGTGGGCATCGACATCCCCATCCAGCCGAGAAAGGGCTGCATCATGATTTCCGAGAGGGGCAATCCCGTTGTACACCAGAAAGTGCAGGAGTTCGGCTACATGATGTCCAAATTCGACAGCATCAGTTATACGAGAAATGTGGACCCGATCATCGAGGAGAACAATGTGGCCATGGTCATTGAGCCGACCCCGGCGGACAACTTCATGCTGGGATCCAACCGGGCCCTCAAGGGATATAACATCGCCTCGGAGATCGACGTTATGAAGGCGGAGGCGATGCGGGGGATCCGGTTCTTCCCGATCCTGAAGGAGATCAACTGTATCCGGACCTACGCCGGGATGCGCCCCTTCGTCGTGGACCATCTGCCCATCGTATCGGAGGTGGAGGAGATCCCGGGCTTCTATATCGCCGCAGGTCACGAGGGAGATGGCATCAGCCTTTCCGCGATCACCGGCAAAATGATGAGCCAGATCATCGCCGGCGAAGAGACCGACTTCAATATCGACCAGCTGAAGTTCAGCCGGTTCCGTAAAAAAGCGTAAGCGTTGTACCTGATTATAAGTAACTGATTAGAAAAAGAGGAGGAAAAACCAATGAAAACACCAAAAGGAATGTTCGTACCCGTTGTCACCCCGTTCAAAGAAGATCAGAGCATCGATTTTGAGGCATTCAAGGAAGTTATTGACTACGTTGTGGGATCCGGCCTTGACGGCATTCTGATCGCAGGCTCCACCGGTGAGTACCATACGATGACACTGGAAGAGCAGATGGAGGTCATCAAAAAGGGAATCGAGTACGTCGATGGGAGAGTTCCGGTGATGGCGGGTGTCGGCAGATATACCGCCGCGGAAACCATTGATCTGGCCAAGTTCGCAGGGGATTGCGGCGCGACCTGGGGTCTGGTGCTGCCGCCTTACTATCAGGCGACCACCGATGAGAATGTCATCGAATTTTTCACAGAGATCGCGGACAACTCTCCGGTAGGCATCGTCATCTACAACAATCCCCTGTCCACCGGCGTGGAGCTGGATCCGGAGCTGGTGGCGACGCTGGCGAAGCATCCGAACATCGTTTCCATCAAGGACACCTCGGATATGATCCATACGGCCCAGACCATCGCGCTGACCAGAGACATTGAGGACTTCACCGTTTTCCAGGGATATGAGCACACCATCCTGCCGGCGCTGGCCATCGGAGCAGAGGGCGGATTCGCGATTCTGATGAACGCGCTGCCGAAGGAGTACGTGAAGCTCTACGATCTGGTGAAGCAGAACAAGTGGAAGGAAGCCGCGGATTTCAGCATGGATATGGCGAAGCTGTACACGGCAATGGAGGCTGAGCCCTACCCGGCGCCGGTCAAGGCGATGATGCAGCTGCTGGGCGTTCCGGGCGGTGTCTGCAGAAAGCCGCTCCCCGACGCGTCGGCGGAACTGAAGGCTTCCATGAAGGAGGAACTGAAAAAGCTGGGATATGATCTGTAGACGGAGGAATGCGTCATGACGATTGAGAGGAAGAGACCGTATGGATATATGTCCGCGGAGCCAAAGGAAAGAGAATGGATTGATATGCCGAAGGGACAGAACATTTCCGGCTACGGTGTGGGCATTCTGCATCTGGACGATGTCTGGTATCCCATGGTCCCCGGCAATGTGGTCAATGCCTGGACGTATGATTTTCCCGTACGGCTGAAGGCAGTGAAGGGGCTGGATACCCCCACGCTGCACAGCGGCAGTCCGGAAGTGTTCGAGCTGATTCTGGCAGCGGCGAAGGAACTGGAGAAGGAAGGCTGCAGAGCGATCTCAGCTGCCTGCGGATTTTTCGGACACTTCCATCGCCAGCTGGCAGATGAGATGGATATGCCGGTGGGACTGTCATCCCTGGTGCAGATCCCCTGGATCCGCGCTACAATGAAGACGGGTTCCAGGATCGGGATCTTAACGGCTAATGCGGCTGCCGTATCGGACAGCCTGCTGCAGCAATGCGGCGTCACGGGAAGCGACGATCTGGTCATCGCCGATCTCAGGCATGGGGAAAACTTCTCCGCCATCATGGAGGACCGGGGGAGCTTCGATAACGCAGGAACCCGCCGCGAGGTAACCGAGGCTGCCCGGAAACTGGTGGAGGAGGATCCTCGGATCGGCGCAATCCTGCTGGAGTGCAGCGATATGCCGCCATACGCCTGGGCGGTTCAGGCGGTGACCGGGCGACCGGTGTATGATTTTATTACTCTGATCCGATGGCTGAATAACGCGGCCATGCAGCGTCCATACGATGGGTGGATATAAGGAGAATTATCATGAATGAGAATAAACTGAATCAGAATAGTGAGAATTTCGCCGGACGATTCGGAGCCATCATGTCCATGGCCGGCATGGCTATCGGACTGGGCAACGTCTGGAGATTCCCCTATATGGTCGGATCCTACGGGGGCGGAGCATTCGTTCTTGCCTACCTGATCTGCGTTATCCTGATCGTTATGCCTCTGGCCATCATGGAGGCAGGACTGGGAAAAGGAATCGGCGGCGGACTGATGGAGGCCTATGAGGCTGCAACTCATAACAAGAAGCTGAGCCGTTTTATCGGGGGTCTGTTCTCCGCAGTGTACGGTACGATGAACTTCTACTTCGTGGCGGTCATGTGCGCTTCACTGTATTTCATGTATGTCTGTGCGACAAGTATGTGGAACCGCAAGCCCGCAGAAACGATCTACGACGACGCCATGTCCAACTTCGGCCTGATGATCCCTCTGGCGATCATTATTTCGGCAGCGGTAGGCTTCATCGTTTACAAAGGTGTTCAGAAGGGAATCGAAGCGGTATCAAAGGTCATGGTTCCATTGATGTTCCTGTTCTTTGTCCTGGTGGTCTTCTTCGCGATCTTTGCGATTGATGGCATCGGCAAGGGATATGATTTCTATCTGCATCCGGACTTCAGTCAGTGGGCACATCCCAGCCTTTGGGTGGCAGCCATGGGACAGGCGCTGTTCTCCATCGGCGTCGGACCGGGGTGCGTGTTGATCTACGGCTCCCATCTGGGAAAGGATGAGGATGTGACGATTTCCCTGACGACGGTCTGTCTGCTGGACACATCCATTGCAACCGTAGTGGGCATGGCACTGATTCCGGCCTGTATCGCGATGGGACTGGATCCGGAATCCGGCTCGGGGCTGATCTTCATCGTTCTGCCGGCGCTGTTCCAGCAGCTGCCCTTCGGGAACATCATCGGGCTGCTCGTGTTCGCGGCCATCTTCTTCGCGGCGATCACCTCAGCGGTGGCGCAGCTGGAGGTTCCGGTGGCAACGTACTTCAACGGGCTCGGATTTTCCAGGGGGAAGGTTGCGGTCATCGCCACCATCGTGACGGCCATTGAGGCGGTTCACTGCGTGGTCAGCCCGAACGTCCTGAACTTCTGGTCGGATTTCTCGGGCAACTACGGCTTCATTGTGACCGCCGGCATCGGCGCCATCGTGTACGGATGGGTCTACGGTGTGAACCGGATCAGAGAGGAGCACATCAATCCCACATCCGATATTCGGCTGGGTAGCTGGTATTCCAACTGGTGTAAGTTTATCGCGATCCCGATCCTGATCATCATCATGATCAACTCACTGTTCCCGTTCCTGGGATAAAGCGCAAGGAGGTTCTTATTATGATGGCAAGTACAATCGTCACGCTGGTCTGCCTGGTCGTGATCCTGTACGGAGGTACCGGATTCATACTGACGAAAGCTCTGGCGAAAAAGAATAAATAAAAACGGTCACAGGGGATCGGTTTCGATCCTCTGTTTCCGTATAGGGTCCCGGAGGAAAAGGACTCTTGACAGCTGTGATATACTGAAATCGAATCATATCAGACCATAATACACAACCGCAAGGAGGAAAGAATAATGAAAATCACTGTATTAAACGGAAGCCCGAGAAAACAGAACACGACGTTCATGGTGGACGCCTTCGTGAAGGGCGCGGAGGAAGCCGGCCATACCGTTGAGGTCATCCAGGTGGGCAAGATGAAGATCGCAGGCTGCCTGGGCTGTGAATACTGCCACGGCAAGGGGGAAGGCCAGTGCATCCAGAAGGACGATATGGAGAAGGTCTACCCGGCGTATCAGGACAGCGACATGATCGTCTTCGCGTCCCCGATCTATTACTTCGGCATGACCGCGCAGATCATGGCAGCGATCCAGCGTGTCTACGCCCTGATGAAGTGGCCGAAGGCAACGAAGGCGGCGCTGCTGCTCAGCTCCATGTCTCCGAATGTCTATGACGGAGCCATTGGAACCTACAAGGGCATCCTGGCCTTCACCGGTATTGAGGACGCGGGCATCTTCACCGCCAAGGATCCGGAGAACGGCTCCGAGGCTCTGCAGAAGGAGATCTACGACTTTGCGAAGGGGCTGTAGAGGATCATTCCTCTGAAATGAAAACGGCGGCACGGATTCGGTCTGTGCCGCTTTTTGTGTTGGCCGGAGGTGTTCCGCCGTGTTAGAATCATCCTATGAGAATCCGGTTCAGTTTATTATACACATTCGTTTTTATGGGCTTCGGCGTGATGGCGACCCTGATCGGTGCACATCTGGATGAGATCGGCTTCACCGGAGATCAGATCGGGATTGTGACAGCCTCGGGGACCTTTGTGGCGATGTTCGCCGTTCCGTTCTGGGGCCATCGGTATACGTCCATTTCCCGTCCCCGGAGCCGGTATGTGCTGGTGGCGGGGATATTTGCCGCGGCGGCGGCTGTGGCGATGATCCTGCCGCAGGTCCGCTCCTTTCTCTGGTTTCTGCCCATATTCATCGTGCTCTATGTGTTTCAGTCTCCATCCTCGTCTCTGATGGACTCCCTTGTGATCGACGCAAAGCAGGAGTTCGGATCGGTGCGTACCTTCGGCGCTCTGGGGTTTGCGGTTTCCTGCTTCGGTGCGGCATTTCTGGCAGACCGCATCGGTACTTCGGTGATCTTTCCGATCTATGCCGGATGTTTTCTGATGAGCGCAGGGCTCGTGTGGGCGATGCGCAGAGGCGCGGAGGTTCCTGCAAAGGCTGGACTACCCGGGACCGATCCGGCGGCTGGCACAAAGACTGGCGGCGCGACCGCGGCCTCCGGCCGGCAGATGGCCCGGCAGCTTCTGGGCAGCCGTGCCTATGTGCTCATCGTCCTGTGCGCCTTCTTTATCAACGGGACGGACAATGCCAACAACACGTTCTTTAATTTCCTTTACCTGGATGGGGGCGGGACGCTGTCCGGGGTCGGGATCGCCTTCCTTCTCATGGCGGGAAGCGAAGCTCCCTTCATGGCAGCGTCCATGTGGCTCTGCCGAAAGTTCGGCCAGGACCGGGTCCTGCTGGTGGCGATGATCTTCTCAATCATCCGGTTCGGTCTGTTCGCCCTGGGTCTTCCGGCGCCGGTTCTGATCGCGCTGTTTCCGCTGCAGGGACTGGTCAACGGGATCACCCTGGTGGAATACGTGAAATACGTGGCCCGCGTCATCCCCCGGGAGCTTTCCGGCATCGGCATCGCCATTTATTATGCCGTCGGGTCCAGCCTCAGCACCATCGTCTGCCAGCTGATCGGAGGACACCTGCTGGATCAGGCGCTGTTTTCCCTGTCCGGTCCCCAGAGCGTGTACCTGTTCTTCGCCGTGTTCAATATCGCAGGCGTTCTCATCTTCTGGTTCGGCTGCCGCCGCAGTTAGGCTGGCAGGAGAACAGCGGCAATGTCAGGAATTGTACATAACTGGTGGTTTCAGCTCTGGATTTACAAAAAATCAGGCAAAAATTGTACATAAGCTTCTCTTGAGATGAATTAATACAAAAATAATTACAATAATATGGTAGGAAAACTAATATTTACCAATTATTGGCGCTAATAAGACACTTTAAGGCTCTTCAAGTCGATGTTTTTGTAAATCCTCATTCGAAAAGACCATTAGGTACAATTTTCGAATTGGATTTTGTACAATTCGCATGTGAAACTCAGATTATGTACAAAATCGCAAGGAGCGGGACAGGAAAAAAGCTGCGCCCGGGAGCGCAGCCTGTATCAGGTCTCAGATTACCGCCGGTCTTAGCGCCAGTGGCTTCAGCATCAATAGCCTCAGCACCGCCGACCTAGAACCGCTTCTCAGCGGCGATGGCGTGTCCCATCAGACCTTCGCCTTTGGCCATGCGGTTTACCAGCGGCGCAATGGCGGCGGATGCCTCCGGGGTCATGCGCTGGTTGGTACAGGTCTTCAGGAAGGTGCCCACCCAGACTCCGCCGGTGTAGCGGGCCGCCTTGACGGTGGGCAGGGTGTGATTGGTTCCGGATGCATAGTCGCCGAAAACTTCAGCCGTGTTGCCGCCGATGAAGAGGGAACCGTAGTTGACCAGCTCGTCCAGGATCCGGTCCGGATCGGCGATGTTGACTTCCAGGTGCTCCGGCGCGTAGTCATTGCACACGCGGACGGCTTCCGCCAGATCATCCACCACGACGACCTCCCCGTAGTCCTCCCAGCTGCGGCGGGCGATACCCGCGGTCTCCAGCGTTTCCAGCTCCGCTTCCACCGCGGCAATGACAGCCTTTGCAAGAGACTCATCCGTCGCCAGAAGATATCCCTTCGCGTTGGGGTCGTGCTCGCACTGGGCCAGAAGGTCGGCGGCCAGAACGTCGGGGCGCGCCGTTTCATCAGCGATGATCAGAACCTCGCTGGGACCGGCGATAAAATCGATGCCCACCTGGCCGTAGCACTGGCGCTTGGCTTCGGCGACAAACTGATTGCCGGGGCCGACGATGACATCCACCGGCCGGATCTGCTCCGTCCCATAGGAAAAGGCTGCGATGGCCTGGGCTCCGCCGACGGCGTAGATCTCATCCGCGCCGGCAAGATCCATGGCGACCAGCGTTTTGTAGTGGATGCTCCCGGTGCCGTGAACCACCGGCGCCGCAGCGCAGACCCGGCCGACACCGGCGACCCTGGCGGGAGTGATCAGCATCAGAGCTGTCGAGAACAGGGGATAACTTCCGCCGGGAACGTAGCAGCAGCAGGACTGGACCGGGATGATCCGGTGTCCGAGAAAGATTCCCGGCTGCGGGCTGAAGTCCCGGATCTCCGTCATGGACTGCCGCTGGGCCTTCGCGAAGGCCTCAATATTGGCCCGGGCGGCCTTCAGATCCTCGAGATCCGCCGGATCCATCTGCGCGTAAGCCGCGTCGATTTCCTCCCGGCTGACCTGAAAGGCGCCGCGGACGAATCCGTCGAAGCGCTCGCTGTATTCCCGGAGGGCTTCGTCGCCGTTCTGGCAGACGTTGTCAATGATGTCGGAAACGGTGTTCCGCAGATTGCGGCGGTCCTCCGCGGTACGTTCTTTTGCTTTCTTGATGATCTTCATGGTTTGCCTTTCTGCAGATCACAGCAGTGATCTGACTTCCTTGATATTGCGCACGCCGGCGATGCGAATGCCGGTTTCGTTCTTTCTTAAGCGTTCGGCGTTCCGGATCGGGAGCACGACCCGGGCGAACCCCAGACGCTCCGCCTCCCGGACGATCTTCTCCGCGTTCTGAATGGACCGCAGATCTCCCGTCAGACCGATCTCACCCAGGACCAGGGTCTTGCTGTCCAGGGGCTTTCCCAGCAGGGAAGAGATCACGGCCATCGCGACGGCCAGATCGGTATAGGTCCCTTCCGGACGGAGGCCGCCGACGATATTGACGTAAACGTCCTGATCCGCCAGCCGCAGCCCCATTTTTTTCTCCAGGACGGCGAGGATCATGTTGAGCCGAGCGTTGTCCACTCCCAGCGCAGTCCTGCGGGCAAAGCCCACGCTGCAGGGTGAGGTCAGAGCCTGCACCTCCAGGATCAGGGGCCGGGTGCCCTCGTAGACAGCCGTGGCCACCGCGCCTTCATTTTCCCGGTCCATCTCCTCCATCAGGACCCCGGACAGATTCTCGATCTCCATCAGACCTTCCTGCGCCATCTCGAAGGCGCCGATCTCGCTGGTGGTGCCGAACCGGTTCTTCTGGGCGCGCAGGATCCGCATCTCGTGGCTGCGGTCGCCGGTGAAGCTGAGCACGCAGTCCACCATGTGCTCCACGATCCGCGGGCCGGCAAGATCGCCGCTCTTGGTCACGTGGGCGACGATGAATACGGGGATGCCGTCGGTTTTGCCGATCCGCATCAGCTCATTGCCGCAGGTCCGGACCTGAGAGACGCTGCCCGGCGCCGATTCCAGCTGGGCCGTGTACATGGTCTGGATGGAGTCGATGATCAGAAACACCGGTTTCAGGCTCTGGCACACGGCGCTGATGTTCTCCATGTTGGTTTCGGACAGGATGAAGAGCTGCTCCGACAGTTCCCCGCAGACCCGGTCCGCCCGCATCTTGATCTGCTCCTCGGATTCTTCTCCGGACACATAGAGCACCGTCCCCTGGGAGCGCGCGATATGGGATGCCGCCTGAATGATGATGGTGGATTTACCGATGCCCGGCTCGCCGGAGATCAGGGTCAGGGATCCGGGAACCAGTCCTCCCCCCAGCACCCGGTTCAGCTCGCCGATGCCGGTGTCGATCCGCTGCGCCTCTCCGGAGCGGATCTCCGACAGCTTCGCCGGCCGGCCGGCATGATCGGGCAGGCCGATGCCGGATGCCGGACCGCTGCGGCTGCCGGACGTGCGGCGGCGCGGGTCTTCCGCGGAGACGGGGACGATCTTCTCTTCGACCATGGAATTCCACGCGCCGCAGATGCACTGGCCCATCCATTTGGAACTTTCATATCCGCATTCCTGACAGACATATACGGTTTTCGCTTTTTTCGCCATAATTACGTTTCCTCTTCATCCGGCGGAGCGGGCAGCAGTTTCTCTGATCGGACCAGATCCAGTTCGAACCAGAATGTGGAGCCCTGTCCCAGAGTGCTGTCCACTCCGAAGGTTGCCTTGTGCAGTGTCAGGATCTCCTTGACGATGGAAAGCCCCAGGCCGGAGCCTTCACTGGCCCGGACGGTATTGGAACTGGAGCGGTAGTACCGTTCCCAGATGTGATCCAGATCCTCCGCGGCGATGCCGCTGCCGTGATCCTCCACGCTGACGCGGACCAGCCGGCCCCTTCGCTGCAGAGCGATGTTGATCTGCTTGTCTTCGCCGCAGAACTTCATGGCGTTGGTCACCAGATTGGAGACCACCTGTTTCAGCTTCTCTTCATCGCCGTTGACGATGAAATTCGCGGGACAGTTCACCTGGAAACGATACCCCTGTTCCACCTCCAGGACCCGGTAGGTCCGGGCGATGGAGAGCACCGCTTCGGAAATGCTGAAATCTTTTTTCTCGATAGAAATCTTGCCGGACTGCATGCGGGAGACCGTCAGCAGGTCCTCCACCAGATCGTTCAGCCGCTTCGATTCGTCGATGATCACCTGCAGATGCTGCTGCCGTTTCTGCGGATCGTCTCCGGAAAGGTCACGGATCATCTCCGCGTAAGAGCGGATCATCGTCAGAGGGGTTCTCAGATCATGGGAGACATTGGCGATCAGATCCTTCTGGATCAGGTCCGATTTCTCCAGCTCGATCGAGGCGGAGGTCAGCGTGTCGGCGAGATTGTTGATCTCGGTATAGTGGCCGCCCTTAAACACGATGCCGTATTCCCCCCGGGCCAGACGCTCGGCTGAGGATGTGATCTTTCGGATCGGCCGCGTGATGCGGGCGGACAGGTACAGGGACATGAAAAACGCCAGGATCAGTGAGATGATCGTAACATAGATCAGGATGGTCGTCATGATCTTGCTGGTGGAGGTGACCGGACGCAGGGGTGAGAAAATGTAGAGCACGCAGGCATCCCCGAAATCCTCGCTGCAGTCCTCCTTGTTGATCACCGTCGCGTAGGCGTAGGCGTCCTTCTCAGCGGTGCGGCCGATGCGGGAGATCTGCGTGTCCGCTCCGTTTCCGTCGACGATTGTCTCATACATGGAGACGATCGCGTTGCCGTAGTGGGAGAGCATCGTATCTCCCGTCGGCGCATAGAGCAGGGCAGGCTCGCCCCCATAATAGGAAATGACATAGATGTGCAGATCATAGGAACGGGACAGGTCAGCGACCTCCGCGCGGAAGTCCGATTCCTGATCGCTGTGGTAGGAATCCTGCAGCTGCTGGGCGACCATTTTCGTCTGATTGATCTTCATGGCACCATAAAAGTTGTTCAGGAACAGGACCTGCAGCGACCATAACAGAAGCATCAGAAACCCTGCGAACAGTACGAAGTACATGAAGGTTTTGAATTTGATACTCTTGAAATCGGGTTTAAGCTTCAAATTTATATCCTACCCCCCGCATGGTTACGATGTAATCGCGGTATTTCCCCAGGTTGTTTCGCAGGTTCTTGATGTGGGTGTCGATGGTGCGGTCATCGCCGTAAAAATCATAACCCCAGATATCCGACAGGAGCTTGTCTCTGGACAGAGCAATGTTCCGGTTCTCCACCAGATAGAACAGCAGGTCGTATTCCTTCGGGGTCAGATCCACCTTCTCGCCGTCGATGCAGACCGTGCGGGCCGGGATGTTGATCTCCAGTCCGTCAAAAGTCAGGGCAGCGGACGCCGGCTGCTCGGCAGCGGTGCGTCTGGATAAAACTGCGTTGACGCGGGCCATCAGTTCCTTCGGGCTGAAGGGCTTGACCACATAATCATCAATGCCCAGCTCGAAGCCGAAGAGCTTATCGTATTCCTCGCTGCGGGCGGAAAGCATAATGATCGGTGTATCCTTGACCTTGCGGATTTCCTTGCAGGCGGTGTAGCCGTCCAGCTTCGGCATCATGATGTCCATAATGATCAGATCGAAGTCGTTCAGCTTGCAGAGGCCGACGGCCTGCATCCCGTCAGCGGCTTCGGTCACTTCATGCCCGTTAAACTCAGAATATTCCCGGATGACCTCGCGGATCATCTGCTCGTCATCGGCAACCAGTATTTTAGCCATAGTATTCATCCTCCTGCAGACATGATAGACGAATAATGTGAAGTATTTGTGTTCTTTGGTTCATTTCATGATAGCACATTTTGTTGGGCAGCGGTAAGGATTTGTGATATAATATCAAATAAGTATGACCAGAAGGCAATGCGGGAGGAATGCATGTACCAGGAAGGCGATAAGATCCTGTATCCGATGCACGGAGCAGGAATCATCAAACACATCGAGAAACGGGAAATACTGGGCAGCGTCAAGGATTATTATATCCTGCACGTTCCTTGTGGTGACATGAAAGTCATGATACCGGTGGATAACTGTGATTCCATAGGCGTCCGTCCCATCGTCACCGAGGAGGAGATTCAGGGGGCCATTGAGATCCTGAAACAGGACTCGACCGAAATGGTCGGGAACTGGAACAAGCGGTATCGTGAGAACATGGAGAAGATCAAGACCGGCAATATTCAGCTGGTGGCGGAGATCGTCCGCAATCTGACGCGGATCGACCGGGAGAACCGTCTGTCCGCCGGTGAGAAAAAAATGCTCACCAACGTCCGGAAGATCCTGCAGAGCGAGATCATGCTCGTTCGCAATATTGACGAGAAGGAAGCCCGCAGGATCATTGAGGAAGCGATCTGACGCAAAGGCTGGAGATGCTCCGGCGAAAAATTCCAGAGAGAGGAGGTGAGAAGGAATGCTGAAGAAATTATGGAGAGTCGTATTTACGATCATCGGCATGGTCATCGGCTACGGCGCGTATCAGCTGACCGCGTTTATTGCGGCCGGCAGGGGTTATGATTTTGAAGAGCACTTCGGTATAGTAGAGCAGATATTCATCTTCATCGTTTTTGTAATTATTTTTGGATTAATATTTTTTAAGATGACCCCGATGCTGACCCGTCAGGGCCAGAAAGCGGCAGTGACCATTGAATCGGATCTGAAGAAGACATCGGCGAACGATATCGTCTTCACCTCCGGAGGACTGATCGTCGGACTGATCGCAGCGTATCTGCTGACGGGACTGTACGGCGGGATCAATATCCCGATCCTTCAGGTGGTGCTGAACATCATCACCTACCTGATCCTGGGTTCTCTCGGCGTGCTGGTGGCCAACACCCGGGGCAAGGACATCCGGGAGACGATGCTGTCCATGCGGCGGGGAACATCTTCCGGCAAGGGCGGCAGGCACAAGCCGGAGTCGGTCCCGAAGATCCTGGATACCAGCGTCATCATTGACGGCAGGATCTTTGACATCATGAAGACCGGTTTCCTGGAGGGACCGATCATCATTGCCGAGTTCGTTCTGGTGGAGCTGCAGCACGTGGCGGATTCCTCGGATTCACTGAAGCGAAACCGCGGCCGCCGCGGTCTGGATATACTGAACAAGATCCAGACGGAATACGGAGTGGAGATCTACAATACGGCAGAAGACAAGTCTCTGGAGGAGATCCCGGAGGTGGATGTGAAGCTGCTCAAGCTGGCGCAGAACATCGGGGGCAAGGTCGTGACAAACGATTTCAACCTGAACAAGGTCGCCGCCATCAAAGGCGTGCCGGTGCTGAACATCAATGAGCTGGCCAACACGCTGAAGCCGGTGGTACTGCCGGGAGAGGAGATGATCCTGTCCCTGGTCAAAGAAGGCAAGGAGCGGGGTCAGGCCGTCGCCTACCTGGACGACGGAACCATGATCGTCGTCGAGGACGGCAGACGCTTCATCGGCCAGACCATCAAGGTAACGGTGACCAGTGTACTTCAGACGACCGCGGGAAGAATGATTTTCGCGAAGCCCTCCGGAGACCGGTGACCTACAGAAGACAGGAGGACCTGATATGTATCATGGCAAACGCGTTGCGGTCATTATCGCGGCAGCGGGGCAGGGCACCAGAGTCGGCGCATCTGTGCCGAAACAGTATCTGAAGATCGGCGGGCAGCCGGTGATCATTAAAGCCATGAAGGTTTTTGATCATATGGAGGCGGTCGATCATATCTTCGTCGTTGCCGGAGAGGACTATGTGCATTACTGCAGGGGACTGATCGATCAGCACGGGTTTGAGAAAATGGAATCCGTGGTGGCAGGAGGCGCGCAGCGTCAGGACTCGGTCTACAATGCTCTGCAGGAGATGAACCGCCGCAAGCCCGGCGTCGAGTATGTGCTGATCCACGATGCGGCAAGGCCGTTCATCAGCGAAGAGGTCGTGCTCAATGTGCTGCAGGCGACGGAAGAGAGCGGCGCGGCGGTAGCCTGTGTCGCCATGACCAGCAGCGTCCGCCGGATGGGCAGCGGAGATGAAACGAGCGAAAGCGTGGACCGCAGCGAATACTATACCGTGCAGACGCCTCAGGGATTCCGCAAGTCGCTGCTGATCGATGCCTACGAGAAGGCCTATGATGACAGCTTTTTCGGTACGGACGACGCTGCGGTGGTAGAGCACGCGGGCGGACAGATCGCCATGGTGGACGGAGAGTATCAGAATATCAAGATCACAACAAAAGAGGACCTTCCTATGGAAAATCGCGTTGGAACCGGATTTGATGTACATGCATTGACCGAGGGCAGGAAACTGATCCTTGGCGGTGTGGATATTCCCTATGAGCGGGGGCTCGCGGGTCACTCCGATGCGGATGTCCTGACCCATGCGGTGATGGACGCGCTTCTGGGCGCAGCGGGACTGGGGGACATCGGCATGCACTTCCCGGATTCCGATCCGGCCTATGAGGGGATCAGCAGTCTCCAGCTTTTGCAGGAGGTGAAGCAAAAGCTGGAGGAAGCGTTCTATGAGATCGGCAACATCGATGTGACCCTGATCGCACAGCGGCCGAAGATCCGCCCCTTCGTCGATGAGATGAGGAAGAACCTTTCGGAGGTGCTCGAAATCGACGTCAGCCGGATCAACATCAAGGGCACGACCACCGAAAGGCTGGGGTTTGCCGGAAGAGAAGAAGGCATTGCCTGTGAGGCAGTCGCTTCTATATACAGATAAACTATTTACGAGGAGAACGAAGACACATGAAATTATCAAAAGCGCACTTAAAAACACTGAGAGAGGTTCCGACGGAAGCGGAGATTCCGAGCCATATTTTGCTGCTGCGGACGGGGATGATCCGCAAGCTGGTATCCGGCGTGTACGGTTTCATGCCGATGGGACGCAGAACCCTGGCGAAGATCGAGAATATCATCCGCGAGGAGATGGACGCGGCCGGAGGGCAGGAGATTCTGATGTCCGCGGTTCAGCCGGCGGAGCTGTGGCAGGAGTCCGGCCGCTGGTACGCCTACGGGCCGGAACTGTGGCGGCTGAAGGACAGAAACGGCAGAGATTTCTGTCTGGGACCGACGCATGAAGAAATATTCACGGACATTGTCCGAAATGACATCTCATCCTATCGTCAGCTGCCGATGAATCTCTATCAGATCCAGACGAAGTACCGGGACGAAGCCCGTCCCAGGTTCGGTCTGATGCGCAGCCGTGAATTCATCATGAAGGATGCCTATTCCTTCGACCGGGATGAAGCGGGACTGGACGAGAGCTACCGGATCATGTACGAGGCCTATGAGAAGATCTTTACCAGATGCGGTCTTGTATTCCGGCCGGTGGAAGCGGATTCCGGAGCCATCGGCGGAAGCAATTCTCACGAGTTCACCGCCCTTTCTGAAGTAGGCGAAAGCGAGATCGCGTACTGCGAGAAGTGCGATATGGCGGCCACGGTGGAGCGGGCAGCCTGCACCGATGCTCCCGCCTCCGATGAGGAGATGCTCCCGCTGGAGGAGGTCTATACACCGGGAACGACGACCATCGATGCCGTGGCGGAGTACCTTGGTCTGGATACGAAGCAGACCCTCAAAGCGCTGCTCTTCGTGAAATACAATGAGCAGGGCGAGGAGGACGGCTACGTGGCAGCCTTTGTGCGGGGCGACCGGGAACTGAATATGACCAAGCTGGTCAACGCGCTGGATATCCCGGAGCACGCCATCGAATTTGCCGATGAAGAGAGAATGCATGAAGCGACCGGCTGCGTCGGAGGCTTCACAGGACCGGTGGGACTGCACGACTGCACCATCGTCGTCGACAGCGAAGTGCCGGGACTGAAGAACCTGTGCGCGGGAGCATGCAAAAAAGATCATCACATGAAGAATGTGAATTACGGCCGCGACTACGAAGCGGACATCGTGACGGACATCAAGGTCCTGGCCGAGGGTGAGCCGTGTCCTGTCTGCGGTGCTCCCGTGAAATATGCCCGGGGCATCGAGGTGGGCCAGGTGTTCAAGCTGGGCACCAAGTACAGCGAGTCCATGGGAGCCTATTACAAGGATGAGAATATGGAGAACCATCCGATCGTTATGGGCTGTTACGGCATCGGTGTGACCCGGACCATGGCCGCGGTGGTGGAACAGCATCACGACGAGAACGGCATCATCTGGCCGATCTCCGTGGCGCCGTACCATGTGATCATCACCCTGATGAAGCCGGAGGATGAGACTCAGGCGGCGGTGGCAGGCCGCATCTATGAGGAGCTGCGGCGCCGGGGCGTGGAGGTCATCCTGGATGACCGCAAGGAGCGTCCGGGTGTCAAGTTCAAGGACGCCGATCTGCTGGGGATTCCGATCCGGATCACCGTCGGCAGAGGCGCGGCGGACGGCATGATCGAGTATAAGATGCGCCGGGATGCGGACCGGACGGATATGACCGTTGAGGAAGGCATCGAAACCGCCGTGAAGACGGTCGAGGCGGAGCGGTTTGGCGGCGTGAAGGAATGAAACGGGCAGCGGGAGCGAGAGAACTGGCATCGCTGTTTCTGGCGTTCCTGAAGCTGGGTCTGTTCACCATCGGCGGCGGTTATGCCATGATTCCGCAGATGCAGCAGCTGGCCGTGGAGGAGCATCACTGGCTGACGGACGAGGAGGTCGTGGACTGCATCGCGGTGAGCCAGTCGCTGCCGGGCATCATCGCCATCAATATGGCAACGTACATCGGACGGAAGCTGTATGGGCTGCGGGGTGCCGTCTGCGCGTGTGTCGGGGTGGTCCTGCCATCCTTCGTGATCATTTCTCTGGCGGTGCTGGTTCTGGGGGCCATCGGCGAGAACCCCTGGGTGCGCGGAGCGTTTCTGGGGATCAAGGCAGCGATCTGCGGTCTGATCCTGGTGTCCGCGATCCGGCTGGGCAGGCAGGTGCTGCGCACCCCGTTTCAGTGGGTGCTGATGCTGGCCTCGCTGGCTGCCATCGGATTTGCCGGGATCAACGCGGTCTGGGTGATTCTGGCGGCGGCGCTGCTCGGGATCGTCTACAGTTCCGTCCGCAGCGGCAGGGCCTCCGGCGATAACGGAAAGGGGGCGGACTGATGGGATTTGTGAATCTGTTCGCGGCGTTTTTCCGAATCGGCCTCTTCGGCTTTGGCGGAGGACTGGCGATGCTCCCCCTGATCTATCAGAGCGTGCAGCAGTTCGGATTTATGGACGCGGCGGAGTTTTCGGATCTTCTGGCGCTGTCCCAGGTGACGCCGGGTCCGATCGCCGTGAATGCGGCAACCTATGTGGGACTGCATTTCGCGGGCCTTCCCGGGGCAGCAGTAGCGACCCTGGGCGTCGTGCTGCCGGAGTTCATCATTATGCTGATCGTTTGCCGGTTTCTGGACCGGTTTCGGGAAAACAGGCTGGTGGAAGGTATGTTTACCGGGATCCGCCCGGTGACCATCGGGCTGCTTCTGGCGGCGGTGCTGTTTGTCAGCGATGGCGTACTGGTGCAGGGGCCGGTCGTCTCGAAAGCGCTTCTGAGCGCGGGAACGGAGTATTATAATTTCTTTGCCATCGGGATCGCCGCGGTGACTGTGCTTCTGATGGCAGGTGCTAAGATGAAACCGATCCGGGTCATGCTGCTGATGGCGGCAGCCGGAGCGATCGCCGGGGGAACGGGATTGATCCAAGTATAGCAGAGGAGTGATATCATGTGGACTGGAGGAGTCAGAGCCATCGTGCTCGATGACAGCAAGAGGATGCTGCTGGTGCGCCAGCACCATGACGGCAGGGATATCTGGATGGTGCCCGGGGGCGGTATTGAAGAAGGAGAGAATGCAGCCGAAGCGGCGATCCGGGAAGTTGAGGAGGAAACGGGACTGGAGATCGGTATCGACGGTCTGCTCTGGCATGTGGAGGAGGTGTCCGGCCGGGGCCAGCGGTTCGTCAATTTCTTCCTCGGCCATGTGAAGGGCGACATCCAAAACCTGGAGCTCGGCTATGATCCGGAGCTGGCGGAGGACGCGCAGGTCCTGCGGGAGGTCGCGTTCCTGGACCGGCAGGAGGTGGCGAAGCTGGAGGTGCTGTACCCGGAGTATCTCAAGGATGAGTTCTGGCAGTTGCTGGACAGCGGGAAGCTGCAGTACAATGCGTTCCGAATGAGGGACTGAAATAAACTTACGGAGGAAACGAACTATGAAGTATGTAAGAATCGAAATGGAAAACGGCGATGTCATGCGCGGGGAACTCTATCCGGAGATCGCGCCGATCACCGTTGAGAATTTTATCAAACTGGTAGAGGACGGATTCTATGACGGCCTGATCTTCCACCGGGTCATTCCCGGATTCATGATCCAGGGCGGATGCCCGAACGGGACCGGCATGGGCGGCCCGGGCTGGAGCATCAAGGGCGAGTTCGCAATGAACGGCGTCAAAAACGATCTGAAGCATGAGAGAGGAGTCCTGTCCATGGCCCGTTCCATGATGCCGGACTCCGCCGGATCCCAGTTCTTCATCATGGTCGCGGATGCGCCGCATCTGGACGGCCAGTATGCTGCCTTCGGCAAGATCATCGAAGGCATGGAAGCGGCTGATGCCATCGTGAACCAGCCGAGAAATGCCATGGATAAGCCGAATGCGCCCCAGGTCATGAAGAAGGTTACGATCGAGGAAGAGTAGGCAGAGGTGAGATCGAAAGGAGCAGGTCTTGCTGAACGGAAACGGTTCGGTAAGACGCTGCTCCTGTTTTTCTGAAACCGGCGGTACGAAACGAACGTAAAATTCAGCAATTTTGACGATGACGGAACGAAACGCCGCATTTCTTTCGCTGGTTCGATCCATATGCTCTGTCCCGGTCCAATCGAACTCACAAAATACAAATAATCGGGACAAATTCCATTCGCTGATGTTTGAAATCGAGGATTTTTCCCAAAGGATCCTAAGATATACGAGTTTTCGATCCACACGCATCAAAAACGCCCATATTGTCGTTGCTTTTGGACGGAGTCAGGCAAGCCTTTGCATCTCACAGGCGATGTGTGCGATCTGTGAACAGCAGCCGTTTGTGAATAATTAACAAAAATCATTAAAAAACTTGTTGACAACAAACGAAAACTATAGTACGATAAAGCCAACTTAAGAACGAAACCGATGACGGGGGAGTAAAACTGAGAGGCGATCGCCCAGAGAGTCCGGGATGGTGGGATCCGGACGGATGCAGCTTCAGTACAATGGGCCCCGGAGGGCGAGGTGAACAGTTGGCCGGACGATCGAAGGGCTGGCTAAGTAGCTGAGACGTGACGCCGGCGTTACGGGCGAGGAGTGTGATGGCACTCTGCAGAGAGGATGCGATGGAATCCGGCCGCGGGAGCGGGATCGGAGGAAGGCATCAATCAAGGTGGTACCGCAGGCTGACGCCTGTCCTTGGATGAGGACAGGCGTTTCTTTTTTGTCGGTAAGCGAACCAGACTTTGCAGAGACTCCAAAAAGAAGAAACTCTAATTAAGGAAGGAGTCAAACAATGACAAAGACAAACGAAATCCCGTACAAAATCTACCTCTCCGAAGAAGAGATGCCGACCCAGTACTACAACGTCCGGGCGGACATGATAAACAAACCGGCGCCGCTGCTGAACCCGGGCACCGGCGAGCCCATGAAGGCGGAGGAGCTGGAAGCCGTCTTCTGCAAGGAACTGGTGCAGCAGGAACTGGACAACGATACCAGATACATCGACATTCC
This sequence comes from Bacillota bacterium, assembly GCA_017459895.1. Classification (GTDB taxonomy): domain Bacteria; phylum Bacillota; class Clostridia; order Peptostreptococcales; family Anaerovoracaceae; genus Lentihominibacter. The sequence goes on from JAFUCA010000037.1 coordinate 27,947, forward strand.
GGAGGAGATCCGGGAATTTTACAAGATGTACCGGCCGTCCCCGCTGGTGAGAGCGTACTGCCTCGAGAAAAAGCTGGACACCCCGGCGGAGATCTACTACAAGTACGAGGGCGGCAATACCAGCGGCAGCCATAAGCTGAACTCCGCCATCGCTCAGGCATACTACGCCAAGAAGCAGGGCCTGAAGGGCGTCACCACCGAGACCGGAGCCGGTCAGTGGGGTACCGCGCTCTCCATGGCTTGCTCCTATTTCGATCTGGAATGCGACGTCTACATGGTCAAGGTCTCCTATGAGCAGAAGCCTTTCCGCAGAGACGTGATGAGAACCTACGGCGCCACCGTGACCCCGTCTCCGTCCGAGACCACCGAAGTGGGCAAGAAGATCCTGGCGGAGCATCCGGGAACCACCGGCAGCCTGGGCTGCGCCATCTCCGAAGCCGTGGAGTCCGCGGTCAGCAGAGAAGGCTACAGATACGTCCTGGGCAGCGTTCTGAATCAGGTGCTCCTGCACCAGTCGGTCATCGGCCAGGAGACAAAGATCGCTCTGGAGAAGTACGGCATTGAGCCGGATATGATCATCGGCTGCTGCGGCGGCGGATCCAACTTCGGCGGACTGATCTCCCCGTTCATGGGTGAGAAGATCCGCGGAGAGAAGGACTACCGGATCATCGGCGTAGAGCCGGCATCCTGCCCGTCCCTGACCCGCGGCAAGTACGCTTACGACTTCTGCGATACAGGCATGGTCTGCCCGCTGGCGAAGATGTACACCCTGGGCAGCGGCTTCATCCCGTCCCCGAACCACGCCGGCGGTCTGCGTTACCACGGCATGAGCGGAATCATCTCGCAGCTGTACGACGACGGACTCATTGAGGCCAGATCCTATGAGCAGACCGAGGTGTTCAAGGCGGCGGTGGAGTTCGCCAGAGTCGAGGGGACTCTGCCCGCGCCGGAGAGCAGCCACGCTATCAAGGCGGCCATCGACGAAGCTCTGAAGTGCAAGGAGACCGGCGAGAAGAAGGTCATCGTCCTCGGCCTCACCGGCACCGGCTATTTCGACATGGTGGCTTACCAGAAATACCTGGACGGCGAGATGGACGATTACATCCCCACGGATGAAGAGCTGGAGAAGGGATTCGCCACGCTGCCCCCGATCGAGGGCTGAGAACCCGGACCGGACGGCCTTCCGCCGGAACGCGCAGGAAACAACAAAGAAACATCCGAAGGAAACGTCGAAAGTATTCTGTTCGGCGTTTCTTTTTGCGCGGGAAAATGCTATACTGACTCTGTATAAACTTTGATGGGAGGAATCAGCTTGAGACGAGGCAATATCGACATATCATTTATTATAATTATCATTCTCCTGGCAGGATCGTCCTTCCGGGAGGGGCTTTCTGCCGATCCCCAGGGGTGGATCCTGGACAAGATCCTGATCGTTCCGGGCATCATCATCGGCCTGACGTTCCATGAATTCGCCCATGCCTTTATGGCGGACCGTCTGGGAGATAACACGCCCCGGATGCAGGGACGGGTGACGCTCAACCCCATGGCGCACATCGACTGGATGGGTCTGGCAGCCCTGTTTTTTGTCGGCTTCGGCTGGGGACAGCCGGTGCAGATCAATCCGTACAATTTCCGGAAACGGCGCAGGGATGAATTCCTGGTGTCCATCGCCGGCGTTGCCATGAATCTGCTGCTCGCCATCCTGTTCACGGTGGTGGCGAAGATCATCGTCATGGTGACCGGCGTGTACTGGGGTGCCGATGGATTTACCGGCGATCTCTGGCTCATGCTCATCTACATCATCCAGATCAATCTGGTCCTGATGATCTTCAATCTGATCCCGGTACCGCCGCTGGACGGATTCAATATCATTGCGCAGATCTTTAACTTCGGACAGAAGGAAGTGTACTGGCAGATCTACCGTTACGGCAACTGGCTGCTGGTCATCCTGATCATTACCGGGATCACCGGCATGATCATTTCCCCGTGCGTCAATTTCCTGTTCCGCCTTCTGGTGAACACGATCCTTATTTAACCGGCGGGAGGGAGCATGGACTATCTGAGCAGACTTAATGACAAGCAGCGGCAGGCGGCGGTTTATACGGAAGGCCCCCTTCTGATCCTGGCAGGGGCCGGCAGCGGCAAGACCAGCACGATGACCTGCCGGATCGCCTATCTGATCGAGGAGATGGGCGTCAGCCCGTACAATATTCTGGCAGTTACCTTCACCAACAAGGCGGCGAAGGAGATGAGGGACCGGGTGGAGAATCTGGTGGGATCCGATCTGAACATGTGGATCCTGACCTTTCATTCGGCGTGCCTTCGGATCCTGCGCAGCCACGCGGACGTACTGGGGTACGGCCGGGATTTTGCCGTCTATGATCCGGCGGATCAGAAGACGCTGGTCCGGAACATCTGCAAGGACCTGCAGATCGACACGAAGAAATTCTCACCGGCCTATTTTCTCGGCGTGATCAGCAGCTGCAAGGAGAAGCGGATCACCCCGCAGCAGTATCCCCGGGAGTATGGGACGGATTATCGCGAGCAGCTGATCCACAAGGTTTATACCGCCTATGAGCTTCAGCTGAAGAAGAACAATGCCATGGATTTCGACGATCTGCTGCTGAACGCGGTGCGGGTTCTGGAGCAGGATGAAGCGGTGCTGCTGAAATACCAGAACCGGTTCCGGTATATCATGGTGGACGAGTATCAGGATACCAACCAGATCCAGTACACCTTCGTACGGATGCTGGCGGAGGAGCACCGCAACATCTGCGTGGTCGGCGATGACGATCAGTGCATCTATCAGTGGCGGGGGGCGGATATCCGCAACATTCTGGAGTTCGAAAAGGATTTTCCCGGAGCGAAGGTGGTCAAGCTGGAGCAGAACTACCGGTCCACGGGCAATATTCTGGAGGCGGCCCACAGCGTCATCCGTCATAACGCGGCCCGCAAGGCGAAGAAGCTGTGGACCGACGCGGCGGGCGGCAGCCGGATCACCTATTTCCGCGCCCAGGACGAGCGGGAGGAGGCTCACTACATCGCCAGCGAGATCGGCCGCCTGACCTCCGGCAGCTATACACTGCAGGAAGGCCGCCGGGACGGGCGAAAGTACAGCGATTTCGCGATTCTCTACCGGACCAATGCCCAGTCCAGAACCTTTGAGGAAGCGCTCTCCCGCAGAGACATTCCCTACCGGGTGCTGGGAGGCCTGCGTTATTACGATCGGAAGGAAGTCAAGGATCTCATGTGCTACATGCGGCTGGTGCAGAACCGGGCCGATGATCTGGCACTGGTCCGGATCGTCAACGAACCGAAACGGGGCATCGGCGCGAAGACCCTGGAGAAGCTGCAGACACTGGCACGGGTCCGGGGGGAGAGTCTGTTCGATACCCTCTGCGATGAGGCGGTTGTGTCGTCTCTTTCTGCAAAGGCTGGAGCCGGCATCCGGGAACTGACGGAGCTGATCGGAAGCTTTGCCGCAGAAAAAGAAAATATGCGGGTCTCGGATATCTACGACGGACTGCTGGTCCGCTCCGGATACATGAAGATGCTGGAGGATCAGAACACCATCGAAAGCGAGAGCCGGATCGAAAACCTGATGGAATTCAAATCCGTCATTTACGATTACGAAGAAGAGGACCAGAACATTTCGCTGGCCGATTTTATGGAGCGGATCGCTCTGCTGGCGGATGTGGATAATCACGATGCCGGAGAGAACGCGGTAGTTCTGATGACGCTGCACAGCGCCAAGGGGCTGGAGTTCCCCTTTGTCTTCATGCCGGGCATGGAGGACGGACTGTTCCCCGGATGGCGCGCCTTTGACCGCCCGGACGGGCTGGAGGAGGAGCGGCGGCTCTGTTACGTCGGTATCACCCGGGCGAAGGAGCGGCTCTGGATGACCAGCGCCCAGACCAGGACGCTGTACGGCAAGACCGATTTCACCCGGGAATCCCAGTTCATGCGGGAGATCGATCCGAAGCTGCTGGACGGCGACGGGGTCTATCAGCAGAAGCGGCCGCAGGGCGGAGCGTTCCGGGACGGCGCGGGAAGTCCCGCCGCGGCAAGACCCTTTGATCAGCTGAAGTACGCCCGGCAGAGGACCAAGCAGAACGCGGCTGCCATGCAGCAGTCCGCGGGAGACACCTTCGCTGCGGGGGACCGGGTCTCCCATCCGAAGTTCGGTGCGGGAGAGGTGCTGAGCTGTGACGGGAAGATCATTCGGGTCCGGTTCGGCGATGGAGAGAAGAAACTGGCGATCGGATTTGCGCCGCTGAAGAAACTATGAACGAAAAAAGAGAACGGATCAAAGAACTGGTCGCCCTGCTGAATCAGGCGTCCAGAGCATACTATCAGGCAGACGGGGAGATCATGTCCAACCGGGAATACGACCGGCTCTACGATGAGCTGGTTCGTCTGGAGGAGGAGACGGGGATCGTTCTGTCCGCCAGTCCCACGGTCAATGTGGGCTACGAGGTGGTCAGCAGCCTGCCGAAGAAGCGGCATCCGTCGCCGATGCTGTCTCTGGACAAGACCAAGGACCCGGCAGCGCTGGCAGCGTGGCTGGGGGATCAGGAAGGCCTGCTTTCCTGGAAGCTGGACGGACTGACCATCGTGCTGACTTATACCGACGGGCAGCTGTCCGATGCGGTGACCCGGGGGGACGGCATCACCGGAGAGGTCATTACCGGCAACGCGAAGGTGTTCGACAATGTGCCGCTGACCATTCCGGCGAAAGAGGAGACGGTCGTCCGGGGAGAAGCGGTGATCAGCTATCCGCAGTTTGAACAGATCAACGCCTCCATCGAGGATGCGGAGGCGAGGTACAAGAACCCGCGCAATCTCTGCAGCGGTACGGTGCGGCAGCTGGACAGCAGCGTGACGGCCAGCCGTCATGTCCTGTTCTACGCCTTTTCCCTGGCTTCCGGCGGCGGTGATCTGAAGCGGCGGCGGGATCAGATGGACTGGCTGCGCGCCCAGGGGTTTGAGACCGTCGAAAACATACCGGTCACGAAGGATACCGTCGAAGAGGCGGTGGCATCCTTCGCGGAGCGGATCGGAGAATTCGAGATCCCTTCCGACGGACTGGTGCTGACCTTTGATGACATCGCCTACGGCAGATCGCTGGGATCGACCGCGAAATTTCCGCGGGATTCCATTGCCTTCAAATGGCAGGATGAGCTGGCGGAGACGACGCTGCGGGAGATTCTGTGGAATCCCTCCCGAACCGGGCTGATCAATCCCATCGCGGTATTCGATCCGGTGGAGCTGGAGGGAACTACGGTCAGCCGGGCCTCAGTTCACAACCTGAGCATCGTTGGTCAGCTCCAGCTGAACCCCGGGGACCGGATCCAGGTCTACAAGGCCAACATGATCATTCCCCAGATCGAGAGGAATCTCTCTGCAAAGGCTGGACGGCCGGCTTGTGAGCCGCCGGGGACATGCCCGGCCTGCGGACAGGAGACCGTCGTCCGGGATGAGAACGGGATCCAGACCCTGCGCTGCCCCAATCCGGACTGCCCGGCGAAGAAGATCAAGTCCTTCACCCATTTTGTCGGGCGGACCGCCATGAACATCGAAGGATTGTCCGAGATGACGCTGGAAAAGCTGATCGGCATTGGCGCGCTGCATGAGCCGGCGGATATCTTCCGGCTGGACCGGTTTCGGGATACCATCATCGGGATGGAAGGCTTCGGAGAGAAGTCCTTCGATAATCTGATCGCGGCCTGCAGGAATGCGGCGCACACGACTCCGGACCGCCTGCTGAACAGTCTGGGGATCCCCGGCATCGGTACGGCAAACGCCCAGATGATCTGCCGTGCAGCGGCAAATCAGTGGGACAGGATCTCTCACCTGACCGAGGAAGAGCTCCTGGCGATCGACGGGATCGGAGAGGTGCTGGCCGGGGATTTCACCGCCTTCTTCGCAGAGGAAGGCCATCAGAGGATGCTGGAGAATCTGCTGAAGCAGCTGACGCTGGATGAGAGCTTTGAAGAGAGGACAGACCAGCCTTTGCAGGGGAAGACCTTCGTCATTACCGGGAGCCTGAACACCTTCGAAAACCGGGACGCGGCGAAGGAACGGATCCAGCAGCTGGGCGGCAAGGTGGCCGGATCCGTCAGCAAAAAAACCGACTACCTGGTCAACAACGACATCGGTTCCGGTTCCTCCAAGAACAAAAAGGCCAAGGAACTGGGGATACCGATCATAACAGAGGAAGAATTACTGGAGATGATCGAGCAATGATATTACCAACAGGGAAACTGGACAGCGATCTGCTGAAACGGATCGTGTTTGAGAAAATACAGTACCGAAGCGAAGAGGTGAAGGTCCGGCCGGGGATCGGAGAGGACTGCGCCTGTGTCGACTTCGGTGACTTCGACTGCGTCATGTCCACGGATCCGATCACATCGGCCGTCAGCGACATCGGCCGGCTGTCGATTCACATCACCTGCAACGATATCGCCTCCAACGGCGTGCAGCCGCTGGGCATCATGCTTGCCGTCATGCTGCCGGAGGGAACGACGGAAGAAGACGTGGAGCACATCATGGGCCAGGCAGCGGAGACAGCCGCGCAGCTTCAGGTGGAGATCATCGGAGGACATACGGAGATCACCCCGGCGGTGAAACAGCCGGTCATCGTATCCACCGCCATCGGCAAGACTCCTGCCGGAAGCTCCCAGAGCGGCGATAACATGGAGCCGGGGGATTACATTATGATGACCAAGGCGGCAGGTCTGGAGGGAAGCGGGATCATCGCCTGCGATTACGCAGGACGGCTGCGGCAGGAGAAGAATCCGGACGGAAGCCCGTTGCTGAGCGAAGAGGAGATCCTGCGGGCGAAGTCCTTCCTGGACCGGGTCAGCGTCGTTTCAGAGGGCGTTGCCGCCGGACGGGTCGGAACCCACGGGATGCACGATATTACCGAGGGCGGGATCCTCGGCGCGGTATGGGAAATGTGTCAGATCTCCGGAACCGGAGCCGAAGTCTGGGAGGAGGCCATTCCCATTGAACCGGAGACGAGAAAGATCTGCGTTGTGTTCGGCATCAATCCACTGCGGCTGATCTCCAGCGGCTCGATGGTGATCATCGTGCCGAAGGCGCTGCGCCGGCAGATGGAGCAGGCGATGGAGGAAGCAGGCGTGCCGGCTGCCATCATCGGCGTGATCCGCGACAAGGAAGACGGAATCCGGATGGCGCGCAGGACCAAAACCTGCGGTGCCGAGGGAGAAGGCCGGATCAGCGTCGCGGTGGATCCGCCCTATGCGGATGAGATCTATAAGGTGGCGGGCCGGGAGAAGACCGGCGATTAACGGAGGAGGATGTTATGAGCAATACGCTGTTGATGCTGGCGATTCTGCCCGGCATACTCATCATAATATATGTTTACCGGATGGATAAGGTCGAGAAGGAGCCCTGGAGGCTGATCTTCAAGCTGATGGTTTTCGGCGCTCTGTCCTGCATTCCGGCATCCGTAATGGAGATGGCCATCGACTCGGCGATGCCGGCCTATCCGGAGGGCTCTCTTTCCTACGCGGTCACAATGGCCTTCTGTTCGGCCGCATTCTGCGAGGAACTCTGCAAATTCGCCTTCCTGCGCTTCGGCACATGGAAGAATCCGGAATTCGGATACCGGTTTGACGGCATCGTTTACGGCGTTGCGGTGGCGGTGGGCTTCGCGGTCCTGGAGAACATCATGTACGTCGGTCAGTACGGACTCTATACGGGGATCGTCCGCGCGGTCATGGCGGTGCCCCTGCACGCGTTCTGCGGAGTGTTTATGGGAATCTTCTACGGCGCAGCAAAGCAGGCCCGGATCCAGGGCAAAGGCGCGGGGAAATTCCTGCTGCTGGCGCTGATCGTGCCTATGATGATCCATGGCGTCTACGACACGCTGGCATTTCTGGGAAATACCGCCGCTTCGGTTGTTTTGCTTGCCTTCGTCGTGCTGATGTACATCGTATCCATTCGCTACATTCGCCGGTTTTCCAGAGATGACTGGAAGGCGGGGTTTTATCCGGACACCCAGCCGCTTTCCGCAGGCCAGGATCAGGGCGGTCACCAGCAGCCTCTCAGCGGACGGGGAGGCAGCGGTTCGGCAGCGTCTCAGAGACGGCAGGCTGCCGCCGGATACAGGGCCTACCCCGGACAGGTGCAGGACGGAAAGATCGTCCTGCTTTGCCCGCACTGCGGCTGCGGTCTTCGGGTGCCGGTGGGCATGGGGCGGATCCGCGTTCGCTGCCCCCACTGCGGCCGCGAATTTTCCCAGGATACATAATCCGGGCAGACAATACCATCACGCCGTCTTACTCGAAGAATGATCCTGCAGCAATTACCGGCATTCCTTAAATCCGCGCCATATGCCCTTCTTTTTAAGGAATTCTTCTTCCGGGCAGGCTTTCACTTCTAACCGATTCCTTAAAACAGCCCGAATCAACGGCCATTTTAATGAAATCGGAGAGAGCTCCTCTTATCGAAATGCTCTCTCCGAAGGGAAATCATGATAGATTCCTTATTTTACTGGCCAGATCGGGATAAATTAAGGAATCCCGGTAATTATTATTAAAAATAGAAATTGTCAAGACAGGGGTTGTCCTTGACGGTGTAGGCGAAAAATACTATAATGGTTAAGCATGAAATTGCCTTTTGATGGTTCCGCATGCATGGTTTGGGTCCTGCGCAATAGGACGCCGTGAACCTTGTCAGGTCCGGAAGGAAGCAGCAATAAGCGGAAGCTCTTATGTGCCGCAGATCAGCCTTCTCCTAGCCGTGCGGAGCTTTCAAAGGGCAATTTCCATTTTGTAACAGAGAAGAGATGAATCCATGTACACTGCGCTTTATCGTGCCTACCGTCCGGAGGTCTTCGAGCAGCTTCTCGGGCAGGAGCACATCACCAGAATCCTGAAAAATCAAATCGCTTCCGGAACGACAAGCCACGCCTATCTTTTTTGCGGGACCCGGGGAACCGGTAAGACGACGACGGCCAGGCTGTTGGCCAAAGGGCTGAACTGTCTTTCGGAAGGGGAACGTCCCTGCGGCGAGTGCGCGGCCTGTCAGGCCATCAAAAATGGCACCTTTCTGGATGTGGTGGAGATCGATGCGGCCTCCAACCGCGGCATCGATGATATCCGTCAGCTGAGGGACAGCGTCAACTACCCGCCGGCTGCGGGAAGGAACAAGGTCTACATCATCGATGAGGTTCACATGTTGTCAACCGAGGCCTTCAACGCGCTGCTGAAAACTCTGGAGGAGCCGCCGGAATACGTCACGTTTATCCTGGCGACCACCGAACCGAGGAAGCTGCCGGCGACCATCCTTTCCAGATGTCTGCGGTTGGATTTCAAACGGATCCCGGAGACGGTCCTGATCGATGGGATGAAACGGATCTGTGCGGAGATCGGCATCGATGTCACGGACGCGGCGCTGCGGATCATTGCGGCCAATGCCGACGGTTCCGTGCGGGACGGACTCAGCATTCTGGACCAGTGCATTTCCGGAGGAGACCGGAGGGTGGACGCGCCTCAGGTACTGGATTTCCTGGGAGCATCCGGGGAAGAGGTCTTCATCCGTCTGACGGATCTGGTGTCAAAGCGAAGGACGGCGGAGGCTCTGGAATACCTGGCTCAGGTTCTGGCGGACGGCAAGGACGTCAGGCAGCTGATCCGCGACTGGATCAGCCATTACCGGAATCTGATGATGACGAAATTCATAAGGGATCCTCAGGCGGTCATCAACCTGTCGGTGGAGAACATCGACCGGATCCGGCAGCAGTGCTCCGTCATGGAGCTGGAGGACATCAACCGGGGCATCATGGAGCTGTCAAAGACCGCCGATGCTGCCCGCTGGTCCAGCCAGCCGAGGATTCTGCTGGAGGTCTGCATCGTTCGTCTCTGTCAGGGAGGGGGAGCATCACCTTCCCGGGCGGCGGAGCGGCAGGCAGTCCGGCCTGCTCCAAAGGCTGCAGCGCCTGCGCCAAAGCAGGCAGCGCCGGCAGAAACGACAGCGCCGCCTGCGGTAAAACCGGCAGCGCCAGCGCCAGCGCCGCCTGTGACGGAAGCGGCGGTCTCTGTGCCGAGAGCGGAGAAGCAGGAGCCGGACGCAGAGGATGCGGGAGCATCCCTTGATACACTGGACGCACTGATCGCGGCTGCAATGCCGCAGGGTGAACAAAGTCCGGACCAGCCTTTGCAGGAACCGGCGGCGGAGCACGGGGATCTGATGGCTCTCTGGGACGAGGTGTTCGCGGATGGGGAGCACGCGAAGGGGAGCATCTATCTGATCCGCAGCAACAGCATGCTGACTGACATGGATGAGGGAACTTTTACTGTGACCGTCCGAAATGATATGACCCGGCGCCATACGGAGCGCAGCCGCGATCTGCTGGAGGATCTGATGGAGGCGCGGACCGGGAAGCGGCGGATCATGCGGGTCGTGACAGACGACCATCCCGAAGGGGAAATATCCGTCGAAGAGGCGGCAGCCAAGGCCTCAGATGTTCTGGGGGTCAAGGTCGGAATCGAATAAATAACCGAATCGAATAAGGAGGAAATTATGGGCAAAGGAATGAGAGCCGGCAAGAAGCCGAAGAAGCAGGGCGCGGGCGGCGGCAATATGCAGCAGCAGATGGCGCAGATGCAGGCCATGCAGAGAGAAATGGACAAGGTGCAGGCAGAGATCGACGAGATGGAAGCCACCGCCACGGCCGGCGGCGGCGCGGTGACGGTTACAGTCAGCGGCAAGAAAGAGATCACGGATCTGCAGATCAAACCGGAAGTCTGTGATCCGGATGATGTGGAAATGCTGCAGGATCTGGTGATCGCGGCGGTCAATGAAGCGCTGCGGCAGATGGAGGAGATCTCCCAGGCGGAGATGAGCAAGTTCACCTCCGGACTTGGCATTCCGGGACTGTAGGCGAATGCGGAGGCCGAGATGAAGTATTACGCGAAGCCATTGAACCGGCTGATCGGGGAACTGTCCAGACTGCCGGGCATCGGCGGCAAGACGGCGCAGCGGCTGGCGTTCCATATTCTTTCCATGGAGGACCGGGAAGCCTTCGCGCTGGCGGACGCCATCCGGGAGGCGAAGCAGACGATGAAGTACTGCACCGTCTGCGGCAACCTGACGGACGAGGACCCCTGCAGCATCTGCCGGGATGAGTCCAGGGACCGCAGCATGATCTGCGTAGTGGAGAGTCCGAAGGATGTGATCGCCATGGAGAAGATCCGGGAGTACAAGGGGCTGTACCATGTGCTGCACGGGGCCATCTCGCCGATGGACGGCATCGGGCCGGAGGACATCAATCTGAAAAGCCTGATCGAGCGGCTGTCGGACGCGCAGGTGCAGGAGCTGATCATCGCGACGAATCCCACCATTGAAGGGGAGGCGACAGCAATGTACATTGCCCGGCTGATCAAGCCCAGCGGCATCAAGGTAACCAGGATCGCCCACGGCATCCCGGTGGGCGGCGATCTGGAGTACGCCGATGAGGTTACGCTGCTGAAGGCGATGGAGGGAAGAAGGCAGCTGTAACCGGCGCGGATCCGGGCAGGCGGAGCGCGGCTGCGGCAGGCCAGCCTTTGTATATTTATTCAGGAACGAACGGAATTAGGGAGTACGAACATGCAGATGCTTGAAGAAATCGGCAGCAATCCTGCCGTGATGAAATGGACCGGAGCGGTGATCCTCGCTCTGATCGGATTCGGATTCATGAGAGTCCGCAAACATCCGATGCGGGACAGCCTGGCGTTTGGCGGGGGGATCCTCGGAATGTGCATCATTCTGAGCCTGATCAAAGCATTCCTCTTTTGATACCACAAGATAATCATACAAAAAAGCATATTGATTTATTGACGTTGACCGAGTGAGTGAATATAATTAATTGTCTGAAAAATTATTCATCATGCATTTTTTATTCGCTATTATCTGAACAAGCTTTTAGGAGGAATCTATGGACGAAGAAAAAAAGGCAGTAGCAACTGCTGAAGAAGGTTCACAGGATCTAAAGCGAGGTATTGCCGAATGGCAGGTCGCGTTCATCGGCCTGGGCGGCGTTATCGGATCCTGCTACTTCCTGGGCGTTGGCTGGACCATTGAGGTTATGGGTCCTGCGGTATTCTGGGCATTCCTGCTGGTAGGTGTCATCGTATTTGGACTGATGATCTCCTATGCGGAGCTGCTGGTCAACCTGCCGCGTTCCGGATCATTCATCGCTTACACCAATGAATTCCTTGGGCCGACGGTATCCACCGGTTTCGGCTGGGCATTCTGGTTCAACTGGGTCTGCTATGTACCGTCGGAAGCGATCGCAGTATCGGCGGCATTGCAGGCGATCACAGGCATCACAAGTACCGTGGCCTATCTGGCCTTCGCCATCGGCACCATGCTGGCGCTGACCATCATCAACTGCGCGGCGGTAGATATCTTCGCGAAGATCGAGTCCGGACTTGCGATCACCAAGGTAATCATCATCATCCTGTTCATCCTGGTAGGTCTGGGTATCTGGGTCGGCTTCTGGGGAAGCCCGCAGGGCGATCTGGCAGCGTACAACATCACCGAAGGATTCAAGGGCGTTGGCATCAACTTCCCGGCAGAGATGAGCGTATTCCAGAACTGGTTCCCGCACGGCATTCTGATCATCACCGTTATGATGGTCGTCGTACTGGTCACCATGCAGGGTACCGAGATCGTCGGTCTGGCGGCAGCCGAGTCCAAGAACCCGGAAGTTGCGGTACCGAAGGCCTGCAGAAGCGTTACCTATCGTATCGTAGCACTGTACCTGGCACCGATCCTGCTGGTCCTGCTGATCTATCCGACCGCACTGGCGGACGACAGCACACCGGTATTCGCGGAGGTCGCGAGAGACTACGGATTAACGCCGTTCTTCTACATCTTCGCCGCGATCGTAATGGTAGCTGCGTTCAGCTGCGGCAACACCGGATTCTACGGAACCGTCCGTGCGATGTACGGCCTGTCCACCGAGGGTCTGGCGCCGAAGTTCCTGAGCCACCTGTCAAAGAACCAGGCTCCGAGAAATGCGGTTATCTTCACCATGGCATTCATGTGGGTCGTTCTGATCGTTGGTCTGATCTCCGAGGTCACCGGCGCGCTGTCCGACCTGTACGGTTCCCTGCTGTGCATGTCCGGATTCACCGGCACACTGGCCTGGGTAGGAATCATCGCTTCTCAGAAGCGGTTCCGTGTACGGCTTAAGAGAAACGGATATGAGCCGGACAAGATCCTGAAGGCCCGCGTCAAGCCGGGCATGGCATGGATCCCCTGGTTCGCCCTGATCGCACAGATCCTGTGCCTGATCATGCTGGCCTTCGCGACACCGGTCGAGAAAGCATATGTCTCCAAGATGGAAGCGCTCTATGGCGAATCTGACCTGGCGGTCGGTGACACCGGTGGCGGCATCGTGATCTTCTGTATCGCGACGGCGGCCATCGTCATCCCGATGATCGTTTATCAGATCCAGAACAAGCGGGGCAAGGTCGGTCATCTTGCCACACTGCACGGCGATGAGAAGACCTTCGAGGAGGCTTTCCCGCCGATCAATAAGTAACCGGGTCTGATCTGCAGAAGATCATAATCAATCGATGAATAATTGACTTCGAAACAGGGAAGCTGACCGGCTTCCCTGTTTTAACAGGTGAGTGTGTACTATGACAGAACGACAGAGCGTAAGCGACAATCAGCAGCTTCAGATCACCGCGGCAAGGCCGCTGAATCCCAGATCTCTGAGACTGGAATTCAGCAACGGTGAAATACGGCTGTTTGACAGCCACCGGCTGCGGGGACCCCAGTTCATTCCACTGATGAATGAAGAGTATTTCAAGCGGCCAGTGATCCGGAACGGAGATCTGGGATGGGAGGAGCTGGAGGTCACCGCCAGCGCCCGGTACATCTACGACCGCAGCGTTCCCTACGATGACAACGCGGTAGCGAAGGAGCACATCCCGACGAAAAAGGAAATCATGGAGGAGAGGCTGGCAGCGATCCTGTTCCCGCTGATGGCTATCGCCGGAATCTTCGGGCTCGTATGGTGGTATATCCATCAGTAATTTTGCGGCGTGGAAACGCCGCTTTTTTGTTACCTGGAAAAAGCAAAATAGTCAGAAAAATTTCTTGAAACAACTTATACAGGTGATATAATTCTGGTAGAGGGCTTCTTCGGGAGCTTCTGCGTTATTATCATCATCATACGTTTATTTCAAAGGAGGTATAAGTTATGAGTCAGGCACAGACAGCGGTGGCTGAGACCGGCGCTCATGGGTTAAAAAAACATGAGATCCGGGTCTCGACCGTCGTATTCATGATCTTCTGCCTGGTCGCAGCAGGATGCTATGGCATCGAGGAAATGATTCCGGAGTGCGGTCCGGGACTGACCATCATCATGCTGTGCGTGCTCCCGTTCGTATGGGGACTGCCCTTCGGGCTGGTCGCTTCCGAGCTCGGTTCGGTCCGGCCGCAGGAAGGCGGTTACTACAAATGGGTGCAGGAGGCCCTGGGAGAATTCTGGGGATTCCAGGCAGGCTGGTGGAGAACGATCTCCATCTACATCGATAATACTTCATACGTTATCCTGGCCGGCGGCTATGCGGCGACCGTCTGGGATATGGGCATCGGCGGAGAATTCGCGCTGAAGTTTTGCATGATCGCCATCTTCACACTGATCAACATCCGGGGCGTCAAGGACGTCGGCTGGGTCAGCACGGTGCTGTCGATCCTGGTCATGGTCGCCTTCGGCGTGGTCGCGCTGTGCGGCTTCCTGAACTGGGGCGGCGACGCGGCGACGATGGATACCATCTCCTTCCGGATCACGCCGGAACCGGCGGAGGGCATTTCCGACTGGTTCTTCTACATCGCCGGCGGCATCTCCATCGGCATGTGGATGTACTCCGGATATGAATCCATGTCCACCATCGCGGGGGAGGTTTCCAATCCGCAGGTCATCCCGAAGGGAACGCTGATCACCATTCCGCTGATCATGGCCGTTTATATCCTGCCGACCACCGCGGGACTGGGATCCCTCGGTATGTGGGAAGACTGGGGAACCGACGGCGAGAGCGTCGGATACGCGGATGTGGTATCCCATTTCTGGGGACCGGTCTGGGGCATCATCTTCGTCGTCGTAGCGATCCTGGCCCAGTGCTCGATCTACAATACCTACATCGCATCCGGGTCCAGAGGATTCTTCGCGCTGGCGGATGACTATCTGACCCCGAAGGTCATGGTCAAGGTCGATAAGAAGTACGGCGTTCCGTATGTGGCGGTTCTGTCCGTGGGTATCTTCAACCTGATCTTCTGCATGTTCCCCTTCGGATTTATCATCGTACTGGATGTAGCTCTGCTGCTGGCATCCTACGTGATGGTCTACATCTCGGCGATGATCCTGCGCCGGCGGATCCCGGAGGAGGAATACATCTTCCGCATCCCCGGAGGAGGCGGCTTCCTGAAGGTGCTGTGCATCGTCCCGATCTGTGTTGCGATCTTCGCGTTCTTCGTCAACGGCTCCGACTACTATACCGGCGGTATGGTCGGTATCCTGACCGGACCGATCCTGTACTTCATCTGGAGACGGATGTACGGAGGCCTTTCGAAGAAGGATCCGGAGAGCTTCGTAGGCAACCCGAAGACCGGCCTTGCCGTAGGCGACACCCGCAGGATCTCCTTCCTGCTGCTGATCGTAACGATCATGAACATCCTGGCGCTGCTGTTCGAGCCCTGGTATGAGGGCTGGGGCACGGAGGATGCCTGGGAATCCGGTGACTACTTCGACGGCATTCTGGAGGCCGCCAATGTGGACGTGATCGTCGGCACCATCAAGATCGTTCTGTGGGTCATGACCATCGTCTGCGCCATCGCCTGCATCCTGATCTATCTGCTCTCCAAGAAGGTGGAGCCTTCGGTAGAGGAATGCAGGGCTGCGTTCCGCAAGAGCTGCGATGCCATTTCCGAGAGACATAACAAGGAACTGGAGGAAATGATCGCAGAAGAGGAGCAGGTCGAAACCGCGAATCCGGCAACACCGGCGGATCAGTAAAACAATATTAAAACAAAGTGGGGGCCAGCCTTTGCGCGGCCCTTATTTTGTTGCGTATTTGTTTGCTTTATATCCCCGGAGAGGGGATTGTATCTCCTTTCGTACTTGATTCCGGAAGGGTCTTTTATGTATAATAGGCTGAAAAGATATTTTTCATCAAAGCTATATTATTATTAGGAGGATTAAATGGGCACAATATTATTCCTGATTTTTTTCCCGATGATAATTGCCTTCATTCTGTTGGCGGCTAAAAACGACAAGGCAAGGGACATGATCGTCTACGTTGCGACCGCAGTGATCGCAGCAGGAGCGATCGTCACGGCCTTCCAGTTTTTCCGCTCCAGCGGCGAGTTCTTCACCTTTAACGGGGAGACGGTTGGATACGTGATGATGGTGATCGAGGCAGGGCTTGCGATCTATATCATCTGCACCGGTATCAAACACAAGAAGTATCTCGCCTCGCTGCTTGCGATCGTCCAGACACCGCTGATGATCTGGTTCGAGCTCAAGCACGGTCATGGGATCGAAGTTCAGTACAACATGTACATCGATAAGCTTTCGGTCATCATGATCCTGATCATAGGCATCATCGGAAGCCTGATCTGCGTTTACGCACTGGGCTACATGAAAGACTTCCAGCATCATCATGCCGGAGAGAAAGACAGAAGACCATGGTTCTTCTTCGTTATGTTCCTGTTCCTGGGAGCAATGGTCGGACTGGTCACATCCAACAACATGATCTGGATGTACTTCTTCTGGGAGATCACTTCCCTCTCGTCCTTCTGGCTCATTGGCTACACCAGAACCGAAGAAGCGATCAACAACTCCTTCCGGGCGCTGATCATGAACCTGCTCGGAGGACTCGGATTTGTCGTAGGTATCATCATCCTCGGCATCGTCTTCGGAACAGTCGAACTCAGCACCATGCTGGTCTACGGAACCATCTACGGCGATCTGGTTGCCATCCCGGCTGCGTTCTTCGCATTCGCGGGTATCACCAAGGCTGCCCAGATGCCGTTCAATAGCTGGCTGCTCGGCGCGATGGTAGCACCGACGCCGACATCCGCATTACTCCACTCGTCCACCATGGTCAAGGCGGGCGTCTTCATGATCATCAAGCTGGCTCCGGTACTCGGTATTTCCAACTTCGCCGGTATCATGGTCATGATGGTGGGAGGCATCACATTCCTGTTCGCGTCCTGCGCGGCGATTTCGCAGAACAACGCCAAGAGAGTTCTGGCATATTCCACCATCGCCAACCTGGGACTGATCGTCGCCTGCGGCGGCGTCGGAACCGCGGAGGCTGTATGGGCCGGAATCATGCTGATCATCTTCCACGCAATCACCAAGTCTCTCCTGTTCCTGTGCGTAGGTACAGCGGAGCACCACATCGGAAGCAGAATGATCGAGGACATGGACGGCCTGTTCGTCAGAATGCCGAGACTTGCTATGTGCATGATCATCGGTATCGCGGGCATGTTCCTGGCCCCCTTCGGAATGCTGATTTCCAAGTGGGCAACCATGACATCCTTTGTCGACTCCGGCAATTTCCTGCTGGTGGGCATCATCTGCTTCGGCAGTGCGGTCACCGCGTTCTACTGGGTCAAGTGGCTCGGTAAGCTGTCCGCCGTTGTTGCCAACGAGACAAACATTGAGCACGATGTCTGGAAGTCCGAGACTTTTGTTCACATCACGCTGACGATCCTGACGGTCATCGTCTGCCTGAGCTTCCCGCTGATCTCCACCTATGCGCTGGTTCCGTATCTGGAAGGCGCCTTCGGCGGAGTCGCCACCGGCATCCTGTCCAGCAGCAACATGCTGATCATGGTCATCATGCTGGCAGTGCTCGTCCTTCTGGCAGCCATGTTCTTTGGCAAGTCGAAGAAGGAACAGGTCCCGATCTATCTGGCTGGTGTCAACACCGGAGACAACCGGACCTACTATGGTTCCATGCAGAAGGAAGTCGAGTTCTCTCTGAGAAACTGGCATATGGAGAGCATTTTCGGCGAACACAGAATGAATGTGATCGGCGACATCCTTTCCATCGCGATGCTGGTCATCGGAATCGGATACGTTATTGCCACACTGGTTAGTCTGATGGGAGGTATGGCATAATGGTAGTAAGAATCATCTCAATCATCGCATACCTTGTTCTGGCTCCGATCATCGGATGTATTCTGGCAGGTCTGGATCGTAAGATGTCCGCCAGAATGCAGCGGAGAGTCGGACCTCCGGTCCTGCAGCCGTACTACGATGTACGCAAGCTGTTTGAGAAGGAGAAACAGGCCCCGACCAGATTCCAGGATTTCTATATCATCGCATATCTGATCTTCCTGATCGGCGCCGGTGCGATCTTCTTCGGCGGCGGCGACCTGCTGCTGGTCATCTTCACAGAGACCATCGGAGCGGTCTTCCTGATCATCGCGGCGTACTCCTCCAACTCTCCCTACGCGGAGGTCGGTGCGGAGCGTGAACTGCTGCAGATGATGGCATATGAGCCAATGATGCTGCTGACAGCCATCGGATTCTATATGTATCACGGAAGCTTCACCGTAGGCGATCTGGTGGCAGCTGACAACATGGCATTCCTGCCTCTGGTCGGCATCTTCATCGGATTCGTTTACATCCTGACCATCAAGTTCAGGAAATCCCCGTTTGACCTGTCCATGTCTCACCATGCGCACCAGGAACTGGTCAGAGGTGTGACGACAGAGTTCGTCGGAAGAACCATGGGCTGGATCGAGATCTCTCACTGGTTTGAGAACATCTTCATCCTCGGCTTCATCTTCCTGTTCTTCTGCAACGGGACCGCATGGGGTTATGTGATCGGTGCAGTTGTGTGCATCATCGCATACTTCTTCGAAGTGTTCATCGACAACTGCTTCGCGAGAATGAAGTGGCAGTTCGCGTTCAAGTCCGCTTGGATCGTTGCCATCGTTCTGGGCGTTGTCAATGTGTTCGTACTGCAGTTAATGTTTTAAGGAGGTGTAGGAATGTCATATATTGCAAAGTCACCTTGGGTCGTACATTATGACGGTTCGAGCTGTAACGGATGCGACATCGAAGTTCTGGCATGTCTCACCCCTATGTACGATGTAGAAAGATTCGGTATTATCAATACCGGTAACCCGAAGCACGCGGACGTATTTCTCGTCACCGGCTCCGTCAACGAGCAGAACAAGAATGTCGTCAAGCAGATCTACGATCAGATGCCGGAACCGAAGGTCGTTGTGGCCGTTGGTATCTGCGCGTGCACCGGCGGCGTGTTCAGAGATGCCTATAACATCCTGGGCGGCGTTGATTCGGTCATTCCGGTCGACTGTTATGTCCCGGGATGCGCGGCCAGACCGGAAGCCATCATTGATGGTGTCGTCAAAGGTCTGGGCGTTCTCGCACAGAAGCGCGAAGCGATGCTGAGAGGCGAGCTTCCTGCAAAGGCTGCCGAGGCTCCGGCAGAGGAGCCGGAGGCTGAAGCTGCAGCTGCAGAAGTAACGGAAGAAGGAGGGGAAGAGTAATGGAATATGTACATGTAGAACAGAACTTTGAAACTGTTGATGCTTCCCAGATCTTTTCCAGAGCTGCGGACATGAAGGCGGGCGGCTACAGATTAGGACAGATGTGCGGCGTGGTCCTGGATGATGAAACCTATGAGATCATCTACACGTTCGATAAGGACCATCAGCTGTTCAACCTGAAGATCGACATCCCCATCGATGCCGAGGTCGAGAGCATCACGAAGATCTACTGGCCGGCATTCATCTATGAGAATGAGATCCAGGATCTGTTCGGAGTGAAATTCAATCACAGCGAACTGGATTACGGCGGCACCTTCTTCAAGGTCGCTGAACCGACTCCATGGAAGCCAAAGAAGTAAGAAAGAAAGGAAGGTAATAAAATGAGCAAAAGAACAATCATTCCTTTCGGACCACAGCATCCGGTGCTTCCTGAACCAATCCACCTCGATCTGGTTTGTGAGGACGAGACAGTCGTAGAAGCAATCCCTTCTATCGGATACATCCATAGAGGTCTGGAAAAGCTCTGTGAGAAGAAAGATTATAATCAGATGGTTTACGTCATCGAACGTATCTGCGGTATCTGCAGCTTCGGCCACGGCTGGGGCGCATGCGCTGCGATCGAGGGCGTTATGAACGTCGAGATTCCCGAAAGAGCGGAATATCTGAGAACCATCCTGCACGAGCTGGGCAGAATCCACAGCCACCTGCTGTGGCTCGGCCTTCTGGCTGACGGATTCGGTTTCGAGTCCCTGTTCAACCACTGCTGGAGAATCAGAGAATCCGTTCTGGACCTGTTTGAGAAGAATACCGGCGGCAGAGTCGTATTCTCCATCTGCAAGGTCGGCGGAATGAGAAAAGATATCAGCGACGAGAACCTGAAGGAAATGGTTCAGGTCCTGAATGGTATCAAGAAAGAAACAAAGGAACTGACCGACGTATTCATGAACGATATTTCGGTCAAGAACCGGTTGGTCGGCATCGGCTACCTGTCCAAGGAAGATGCGATCGAGCTGTGCGCTGTCGGACCGATGGCGAGAGCATCCGGCGTTGCGCAGGATATGCGTCTGACCACCAACCACGGTGTATATGACAAGCTGGGATTCGAGCCGTGCGTTGAAGAGGCCGGCGACAGCTATGCCAGATGCGTTGTCAGAATCAGAGAGATCTTCCAGTCCATCGAACTGATTGAGAAGGCGGTCAGCATGATCCCGGACGGTCCGGTGGAGGTTGCGGTCAAGGGCAATGTGGAAGACGGCGCTGAGTTCATCACCAGAATGGAACAGCCCAGAGGCGAGGCCTACTACTATGCGAGAGGCGCCGGCTCCAAGTTCCTGAAGAGAATGCGTGTCAGAACACCGACCAACATGAACATTCCTGCAATGGTTAAAACTCTGGCCGGATGCGACCTGGCTGACGTACCGATGCTGGTACTCACCATCGACCCGTGCATCAGCTGTACAGAAAGGTAGGTGCGATATGGGAGTATTTTCACTCGGTAAAGTAGTCTTGGGAAGCCTCTTCAAGAAGCCTTCCACGCTGATGTATCCTGTCATTCCCAGAGAGTGGGAGGAGAGAACCAGAGGAGCAGTCTCCATTAACGTCGACGGATGCGTTCTGTGCGGCGCCTGCGCGAGAGCCTGCCCGACCAATGCCATTGAAGTCGACCGCAAGGGATCAACCTGGCAGATCGAGAGAATGGCCTGTATCCAGTGCAGAGGCTGCGTAGACAACTGCCCGCCGAAGTGCCTGGAAATGGATCAGAAGTACACAGAGCCAGGCGGAGAGAAGGTCATCGACAAGTTCGATATCCCGCCGAGGAAGAAGGCGGCCAAGAAGGACGCTCCGAAGAAGGATGCGCCTGCGAAGGAAGCGCCGAAGAAGGAAGAAGCCGCTAAGGAAGCTCCGAAGGACGAGGCTCCTGCGAAGGAAGCTCCGGCCAAGGAAGAGCCCAAGGCAGAAGCCGCGGCTCCTGCAGCGGCTGCAGCAGCTGCTCCGGCGGAAGGCGGACTGCAGTGTGACGTAGATTCCTGCGTATTCTGCGGTGCCTGCGCGGAAGCCTGCCCGGTCAGCGCGATCGAAGTCGGCGATGACAGCTGGGCGGTCGATAAGGATACCTGCATCGAGTGCGGGGCCTGCATCGATCAGTGTCCGGCGGGATGCCTGTCCATGGCAGAAGCAGCACCGGCAGAGGCTCCGGCGGCAGAAGCAGCTCCGGCTGAAGCGGCTAAGGCGGAAGAAGCTCCGAAGGCTGAGGAACCGGCGAAGGCGGAAGAAGCAGCCAAGGAAGCTCCGAGAGCGGCGGCTCCGGTCGATCCGAGACTGGAAGGTTATGTCGCGGACGTCAAGGAAGCTCTGGTCAAGGAATTCGGCCTGTCTGAGGATGATGCCGCTGCGAAGCTGGACAAGTCCGGCCTGGCGGATCAGCTGAAGGCGTTCCCGTACCTGATGAACAAGGCAGCGAAGGAAACAGCCGAAAGGATCAAATAAGCTTATTTGAAATGACGAAGAGGATATCGCGTCAGAGATGATGTGATGTCCTCTTTTTTATGTCCTCATTCACGCTGCGATCTTAATTCACAAAACAGGACGATCCTCTACCGGTTCTTCCCCCAGAAATTCCTCGTGAACAGGATGATGACCGTGAAGAGCTCGAGACGGCCGGTGATCATCAGGGCGCAGAGATATAGCTTCAGGCCGGGATGATACATGGAGAAGTCCCCCGTGGCGACGGCATGGGTTACCGCGGTGCCCGTATTGGACAGCATGGCGATGGCGGTGGTCAGATTGGTTTCCATGTCGAAGCCCTGCAGAGAGAGGATCAGACCGGAAAGGCCGATGATCCCTGCGAAGGTGAGAAGGAATGCGGTAATGTTCGAAACGACCGGCGCGGACACAGCATTTCCCCCCAGCTTGACCGCAACGACCGATCGGGGATGGATCCGGCGAATGCAGTTCCTGCTGATCAGACGCAGCATGACCAGGATCCGGACGACCTTGATGGATCCGGCGGTGGAGGCGGAACATCCTCCGATGATCATCAGGGTCAGAAGAATAAACTGACAGGATACGGGCCAGACCAGACCGGCGGTCTTCACATAGCCGGCGGTGCTGGCCATGCTGGCCGTCTGGAAGAACGCCTCCACAAAGGCGTGGCGGACATCATAGGCCCCGGTCTGCATCAGAGAGAAGGTGCAGAGCAGGCTGGCGCCCGCGATGATCACCAGATAGGCGCGCAGCTCCACATCCCTGAGGGCCTGAGAGATCCGGCCGGTCACCGTATAATGGTAAAGAATGAAGTTGATGGAGGCCAGGATGCAGAACACAGCGACCACCATCTCAACGTAGAGGCTGCCGAAGGAGGAGATCCCTCCGCTGACCGGGGCCAGTCCTCCCGTGCTGATGCATCCCAGCGTCGTAACGGCGGCTTCGAAACAGCTCATTTTCCCGGACAACAACAGAAGAATAAATTCAGCTACCGAGAACGTGAAATAGGTGACATACAGCATCCGTGCGGAATTGGTGGCCCGGGTGGTTGTTTTCTGATAGACCGGTCCGGGGGTCTCTGCCCGGACGATGGACTGGCCGCTGATTCCCAGAGCCGGCAGGACGGATATGACAAAAACCAGGATTCCCATTCCGCCCAGCCAGTGACTGAGCGCCTTCCAAAGAAGCAGGGAGGAAGAGGAGATCCCGCCGTAAATGGCGGTTGCTCCGGTAGTGGTCATCCCGGAAGTGGACTCAAAAAACGCGTCGGTCCAGCTGGCGGTTTCCCCGGACAGCTGGTAGGGGAACATGCCGATCACAGAGGCCAGAATCCAGCACAGGGTCACGATCAGAAAACCGTCCCGGCTGTGGAA
The DNA here is from genome assembly GCA_017459895.1 of Bacillota bacterium. Taxonomy (GTDB): domain Bacteria; phylum Bacillota; class Clostridia; order Peptostreptococcales; family Anaerovoracaceae; genus Lentihominibacter. Next base: position 51,361 of record JAFUCA010000037.1, read on the forward strand.
TCTGGAGTGATCGGAGCGAAACAGTACCGTGATCACGAGCCCCGCCAGCAGAGTTGCCGGGGTGCAGATACGGAATGCGTGCGCAGCCGCAGCATCTCCTGTGACCTCCGAATAGATCCAGGGGATCAGCATGGAGGTCCCGATGATCAGGATGATCGTCCCCAGAATCTTGACGAGGGCGCTGTTGTTGGCTTTTCTGGAATTCATAAGCGCGCCTCCTTAATGACTCTGGGTCCAGTATTTCGGACTCAGCACGATAACGATCGCATACAGCTCCAGCCGGCCGCCGATCATCAGCAGGGAAAGAAGGCATTTGGACGGTGCGCCGAAGGAAGCGAAGCTCGCCCCCTGGCCCAGATCGCCCAGCGCATGCCCTGTATTGCACAGGCAGCTGATGGCAGCATTGAAAGCCTGCGCCAGGGAAACATCGCCGAAGGTCAGAAGGAAGACCCCGGCGAACAGAGCGCTCAGATACAGGAAGGGCATGGTGGCCGTTCCGGATACGGTATCCGCCGCCAGCCCCTGTCCGTTCATCTTGATGGTCTCCAGAAAGTTGGCGTGCAGGCGGGTCGAGATTCCGTGACGGACCAGCTTCAGCAGAATGGCGAGCCGGGCGACTTTGATCCCGCCGCCGGGAGAAGCTGTGCAGGCGCCGCAGAACATCAGAAACAACAGGATCCCCTGAGCGATCTGAGGCCAGCTGCCGTAATCGGCACTGACGAATCCGGTGGTCGTCAGAAATGACGCGCTCTGAAACAGGGCATCGCAGACGGTCCGGCCGGGATCGGTCCGATCCGGTCCGATCAGTGCCAGGACAATGACGCCGAAGGAGGCCGCCAGAAGCACCGCATACAGGCGAAGCTCCGAATTGCGGACCAGCATACGGATATTTGCCAGCCGCCGGGTGAGCAGAAGGTTGTAATTCAGCCCGCTGAGGATCATGAAACAGGTGATGATCAGCGGGACCGCGAGTCCGTCAAAGTGGGCGATGCCCTCATCGTAACGGCAGAAGCCTCCGGTGCTGACGGTGGACATGCTGTGAATCAGTGCATTGAACAGGCTCATGCCGCTCGCCGTCAGAAGGATGGTCTCCGCGAAGGTCATGCCGGTGTAGACAAAAATGATCGTACGGATGCCGTCGACCATCCGGGGGGAGACTTTCTCCAGCACCGGTCCGTAGTGTTCCGGCGTGTTCAGCCTTTGTCCGTTCAGGCTCAGGGTAGGCATCAGCGTAATGGCAATCAGAAGGATGCCGACTCCGCCCAGCCAGCTGGTCATGGACCGCCAGAAGACAATGCCATGGGGGAGGCTGCGGATGGAATCGAGCACCGTGGCTCCGGTGGTCGTAAACCCGGAGCAGGATTCAAAAAAAGCGGACGCAGGATCGGAAATGGTTCCCGTCGCCAGGTAGGGAACCGCGCCGGCTGCGGACATCAGGATCCAGAGAATGAGGACGATCAGAAACCCGTCTCCCAGCTGCAGCTTGTTTTTTTTGCTTCGGCACAGGATGCGGCTGATGATTCCCATCAGACCGATGGCGGCCCCCAGGATCAGAAAGCACAGACCATCCCGCCACTGCCCGCTGAGTACGGATACGACGAACGTCAGAAGCAGGGCCGCGCCTACAATGATCAGCATCAGAGCGCAGATCCGGATCACAGAACGAAAGACATGGTCCATGGTATCACCTGCGGAAAAGGAAATGCAGCTTGCTGTTGTCCTTCAGAAGCTTCTCGGTACTGGAGATATCGCTGATCAGGCTGAGCATAATGACCCGGTCGTTCTCCCGGATGATCGTCTCGCCGCTGGGGATGATCACGTCGCTGCCCCGGTGAATCGCCGCGATGATGATGCTCTTCGGAAGATCCAGATCCTTCAGCGGAACTCCGACAAAATCCATGTGGGATCCGGCGATGACCTCCATGATCTCGGCCTGCCCCTGGATGAGCTGGGAGGACAGGATCTTCTTCTTGCCCTGAACCAGACGCACAATGGTGCTGGTGGTGATGTCCAGCGGATTCAGGACCATATCGATACCCAGAGCGGATATGATATCGGTATAAGTGGAACGGCTCACCTTGGCGATGACATCCTCGATTCCCCGCTGCTTGGCGGTCAGTGCCAGCAGCAGGTTGTCCTCGTCGAAGCCGGTGGCAGTGACCACCGCGTCCATGGAGTCCATATTCTCCTCCTCGAGCAGCGTCATGTCCCCGGCGTTGCCCCGCAGGACCATGACGTCGTCCAGGTGGGTGGACAGGTAGTGGCAGCGCTCCTTATCCTGTTCGATGACCTTGACCGCCGCGCCGAACTCGGACAGCATCTTGGCCAGATAGAAACCGGTCTTGCCGCCGCCCATGATCATGACCTTCTGCAGATCGGTGTATTTGCCGCGCTCGTGGACTTTTTTGTTCAGCTGCTGGATCGGTTCCTTCTCGCCGACCACGTACAGGAAATCGTCGTCCTTGATCACGTCTTCGCCGTGAGGGATGATGACCTTGCCGTTGCGGGAGATCCCGACCACCAGCATGTTCGGGAGCACGCTGGAAAACTGCGGGATCGGAAGTCCGATCAGCTCTTTGTATTTATTCACGTGAAATTCCAGCAGGGAGATCTTCCCGCTGGAAAAGATGCCGTTGCTCAGGGTGTATTTCTCCGCCAGATATTTATAGATTTCGACGGTGATGCCAAGGTCCGGATTGACGATGTAGTCGATGTCCATGTTCTCCTTGATGAACTCCAGCTGCTGCATGTGCTCCGGATCCCGGATCCGGGCGATCACCTTCTCGCAGCCCAGCTTCTTGGCAAATGAAGCGATGACGATATTGGTCTCATCGTTCTTCGTGGTGGTGATCAGAAAGTCATACGATGAGATGCCCATGGAACGGAGCGCGGAAATCTCCTTCGCGTTGACGTTGATGGTCATAATGTCCATCTGTCCGCTGATCTTCTGCAGCTTATTCTCATCCGTATCAATGACGGTGACCGCGTTGTCGCCCTCCAGGAGCGCCTTTGCGATATTGACGCCGAGCTTGCCGGCGCCGACGATAGCGACTTTCATCTCAATACCTTCCCAAACATACTCAAACTTAGTTCATTGTACGACTTCCCGCCGTTGAAATCAAGTACCTGTGTTTTGTTATTTGCAGTAGCATTCGGACCAGCTTTTGCAGTATACTGATAGCATTGGAGGTTCACGATGCAGATCAAACGTTTTATCGGCGGAATCCTGGAGGCCAACGGGTATGTGATCAGCGATGAGGCCAGCGGCAGCTGCTGGATCATCGATCCGGGCTACCGGCCGAAGGTCTTTATTCAATATGTCGCAAAGGCTGGCCTTACGCCGGAGGGGATCCTGCTGACCCATCATCACAGCGACCATACGGGAGCGGCGGAGCAGGTCCGAAGGGCGCTGGACTGTCCGGTCTATATGCACCGGGCGGACTGTGATGCCTACGGAGAATGGGTGGACGTCTTCCTCGAGGGAGGAGAGTCGCTGCAGCTTGGGGGCGAACGGTTTCAGGTGCTGCACACCCCCGGACATACGAAGGGATGCGTTTGTTTCCTGTTTCGCAAAAGCCGGGCCTGCTTTACGGGAGATTTCGTCTTTAACGTGGATCTGGGACGGACCGATCTGCAGGACGGAAGCGAGGAGGAAATGCGGCGGAGCATTTTGACCGTGGCGGACCGGTGGGCCGGGGACATTACGATCTATCCCGGGCACGGAGACTCCTGCACCATGCGGACCGTGCGCCGGATCAATCAGGAATTCATCGATATTACAGCGAAGAGGTAGGACAGAATATGGCAATCAAACTGGTCGCACTCGACCTGGACGGAACAACCATCAACAATGACCGGGTCATCAGTCAGCGCAACCGGGCGGCGATGACCGAAGCGGCCCGACAGGGCGTGAACATCGTCGTCGCGACGGGAAGGCCCCTGGGGGCGCTCCCGAAGGATGTATTTGAAATCGAAGGGATCCGCTACGCCCTGACATCCAACGGAGCATCCATCACGGATATTCGGGAAAACACGACATTCTATGAGAACTGTCTGTCGCCGGCCGCGGTGCACGCAGCCGTCCGGCTTTTGCAGCAATACGATTACGTGCTGGAGACCTTCGTGAAGGGTGTCGCCTACATCGAGGGGTGGTACTACCGCCAGGTGGAGGAGACCCGCAGCTGCTTCCGGGATGTGAATTACATCCTGAACACCCGCAATCCGGTGGACGACATCTATCAGTTCATGCTGGACAACGATCGCCATCTGGAGAATATCAATGTCAACTTCGAGGATCTGTCCGAGAAGCCGGGCATGTATGAGAAGCTGATTCAGCTGCCGGAAGCGACCATCACCAGCTCCTTCGATCACAATCTGGAGATCGGCGGGGCGACCACCAGCAAGGCCGACGCCCTGCGCCAGATGGGGAAGCTGCTGGGGATCGACCGGGAGGAGATGATGGCCATCGGGGACAGCCCCAACGACATCGCCATGCTGCTGGAATCCGGAACGCCGGTGGCCGTCGGCAACGCGAAGCCGGAGGTGAAGGAGATCGCCAGCTACATCGCGCCCTCAAACCATGAGGACGGGGTGGCGGACGCCATCGAGAAATTCGTGCTCCGCTGAGGGAGCATCGAAGGAACCGGGGAAACATCATACCGATGCACAAGCGAATCTGTGTGTCGGTATTTTTATTTGGAATAAGCAATATATTTACTTGACAGGAAATTAATGGTAATTTATAATGAATGTCAGAAAATGTAATTATAAGTAAATAAAAGGAAATGCGTGTGCTATGGACAGAAAGAAACTGGGAGAGATCGGAGAGAACATGGCGGCGGAGCTGCTGCGGGGCAAGGGGTACGACATCCTGCGGCGAAACTACCGCTGCCGGGAGGGGGAAATCGACATTATCGCGGAACGGTACGGGGAACTCTGCTTCGTGGAGGTGAAGACCCGGCAGGGCTTCGATTTCGGGCGGCCCTGTGAGTCGATCAACGATGAGAAGAAGCGGCATATCCGGCGCACGGCAGACCGGTACATCGAGGAGATGAAGCGGAGAGGGTACTTTCCCAGGAGGGTCGATTTTCAGGTGATCGAGATCGTGACCGAGCACCATGTCAACGCGTTCTGAAAGGAGACAGGCAGATGCTGATGAAGATACAGACAGCGACTCTGACCGGAGTCGAGGGATATCCTGTGACGGTGGAAACGGATCTGCGAAGGGGTATGCCCGATTTCAGCGTGGTAGGCCTTGCGGACGCCACGATCCGGGAATCCTGCAAACGGCTGCGGCCGGCCATTATGAACAGCGGATATCGTTTTCCGAACGAGAGGATCACCGTGAATCTGGTGCCCGCCGACCGGCCGAAGGAAGGGAGCCACTTTGATCTGCCCATCGCCGTCAGCATCATCCTGCTGATGGAAGGGATTGAGGCGCCGGAGGATACCGCTTTGCTGGGAGAGGTCTCGCTGGACGGAACGGTCAATCCGGTGCAGGGCGTGCTGCCCCTGGTGATCAGTCTGCGGGCTGCCGGCCTGCACACGATCCTGCTGCCGGCGGAGAATGCCGAGGAGGCCGGAGTGCTGCGGGATGTCCGGATCCTGCCGGTACGGACGATCCGTCAGGCAGTGGATCACATCCGCGGGGAGGAGCGGATCCCGGAATACCGCAGTTCCCGGACGCACATCCGGGAACAATACCGGGAGGATTTCTCTCAGGTGATCGGACAGGAGGTCACGAAGCGGGCGATGATGATCGGGGCGGCGGGAAGCCACGGTATGCTGATGATGGGAAGTCCCGGCTGCGGCAAGACGATGCTGGCGAAGCGCCTGCCGACGATCCTGCCGCCGCTGACCTACGAGGAACGGCTGGAGATCATGGGGATCTACAGCGTCGCGGGACTGCTGGGACCGGGAATGCCGGTGATCACGGAGCGGCCGTTTCGCAGTCCGCATCATTCCATTACGCTGACGGGTATGGTGGGCGGCGGAGCAAAGGCGAAGCCCGGGGAGCTGTCGCTGGCGCACCGGGGTGTCCTGTTTCTGGATGAGCTGGGGGAATTCGACAGCCGCGTCATCGACGCGCTGCGGCAGCCGGTGGAAGACGGGTTCGTGCGCATCGTGCGCCGCCAGGAAGAGGTCGTCTTCCCGGCGGGCGTCATGGTGGTCGTCGCATCCAACCCATGCAAATGCGGATATCTGTGGGATGAGAAGAAGCTGTGCACCTGTACGCCGGGACAGCTGGCAGGTCATCGCAGAAGACTGGCCGGTCCGTTTTCCGATCGCATCGACATGCACATCAAGATGATGCCGGTGGAGGGAAAAGATCTGTTCCGTCCGGAGCAGGCGAAGCGGGGGATGGGATCGCAGCAGATGCGGGATCAGGTCTGCGCTGCCATGCAGCGGCAGGCACAGCGGTACCGGGAAAGCCGGTACCGGAATAACGGTACGCTGGATGAAAACGGCATCCGAAAGTACTGCGTTCTGAGCGATGCGTGCCGCAGTCTGATGCAGGAGGCATTCACGAATCTGGATCTGACGATGCGCGGATACCACAAGGTCCTGAAGATCGCCAGAACCATCGCGGATCTGGAGGGGGAGGACCGGATCCGGGAGGACCATCTGTCGGAGGCTTTGATGTACCGGTTTGCGGAAGCTGATATTGGGAGCAGAAGGGAGTGAGGAATGAACGCAGGAAATCATGAAGGACGGGAAGAGGGAAGAATTCAGGTGGTGTCGGCAGGCCAGCCTTTGTATCCGGCCCTGCTGAAGGAGATCAGAGACTATCCGAAAACCCTCTATTATATAGGACGCGGGGAGCTGCTGAAGGGACGCTGCGCTTCGGTCGTCGGTTCCAGAACGACGACGAGCTACGGGAGGAATACTGCCAGAGCGATCGCCTCGGCCCTTGCTTCCTGCGGGATCACGGTGGTGAGCGGGATGGCGGCGGGGATCGACAGCTGCGCTCACAGCGGAGCTTTGGATGCCGGGGGGAAGACCATTGCGGTGCTGGGAACCGGTGTGGATCTTTGCTATCCGAAGGACAATGCTGTCCTGAAGCAGTCCATCGAAGCGCGGGGACTGGTGCTGTCGGAATATCCCCCGGGAACCGGGGCGGCGCGCCATCATTTCCCCCAGCGAAACCGGATCATCAGCGGTCTGTCGGAAGTGACCTGCGTGGTACAGGCGCGTCTGCGAAGCGGCGCCCTGATCACAGCGGAACTGGCGGCGGATCAAGGCAGGGAGGTCCTGGCGGTGCCGGGTAACATCGACAGCCAGTATCATATGGGAACGAACCAGCTGATCCGGGAAGGCGTGCAGGCGGTCACCTCCGTCGACGACGTGCTTAGCTTTATGGGGCTCTCCAGGGCTGAGGGAAGGCCGCCCGGGCGGCTGTCACAGACCGAGGAGCTCGTCTATCAGATGCTGCAGCAGAGAGGGGAAATGAGCGCCGAAGAGATCTGTCTCAGCCTTTCCCGTCCGCCCGGATATCTGATGCCGATCCTCTCATCATTGGAGCTGAAAGGACATATTACTTCTGCGGCAGGAAAATTTTTTCTTGCAAATCGTTAGATTTTTTCCTATAATAAGCGCCGTATGATGTGAGGAAAAGGAGGAGTTTTCATGGCAGCTAAAAAAACACCAGCCAAAAAAACACTGGTTATTGTGGAGTCGCCATCGAAGGCTAAAACGATAGGGAAGTTCCTGGGGAGCCGCTATAAGGTCGTCGCTTCTGTAGGTCATGTCAGGGATCTTCCGAAAAGCAAACTTGGTATCGACATCGAAAATGACTTCGAGCCGCAGTATATCAATATTCGGGGCAAGGGCGATGTGATCAAAGAGCTGAAGAAGGAAGCCAAAAAAGCTTCCAAAGTTTATCTCGCAACCGACCTTGACCGGGAAGGAGAGGCCATCTCCTGGCATCTGGCATGGATCCTCGGCATTGACCAGGATACTCCGTGCCGGATCGTTTTTAATGAAATCACCAAGAAGGCGATCAAGGAAGCCATCAAGAATCCCCGGCCCATTGACATCAGCCTGGTGGATGCACAGCAGGCGAGAAGAGTGCTCGACCGGCTGGTGGGATATCAGATCTCTCCGCTTCTGTGGACGAAAATCCGCAGGGGACTCAGTGCCGGACGGGTTCAGTCCGCGGCCCTGAAGATCATCTGTGACAGGGAACGTGAGATTCGCAGCTTCGTTCCGGAAGAATTCTGGACGATTACGGCTGCCTTCCGGAAGGACAGCGCTTTCGAGGCAAAGCTGACGACCAGAAACGGGCGCAGGTGCACCATTCACAGCCGCGAAGAGAGCGACCGGATACTGCAGGAGCTTCGGGAAGGAACCTTCCAGGTGACCAGGGTCGAGGAGAAGGAACGTCATAGGAAGCCTGCGCCGCCGTTTACCACCAGCAGTCTGCAGCAGGATGCCGCGAACAAGATCAATTTCAAAACGCGAAAGACGATGATGATCGCGCAGCAGCTGTACGAAGGCGTTGAGATCAAGGGAATGGGGACGGTTGGTCTGGTTTCGTATATCAGAACCGACTCGGTGCGTGTATCCGATGAATCCAGAGCAGCGGCGAAGGATTACATTGCGGAGCATCTGGGAGAGGAGTATTACGAGGGAACCGTCTACTCCAACCGAAAGAAGGAAGTCCAGGATGCCCATGAGGCGATCCGGCCTTCCCAGGTCGGTCTGAACCCGGAGGATATCAAGGATCAGCTGACGAAGGATCAATACCAGCTGTACCGGTTGATCTGGAACCGGTTCCTGGCCAGCCAGATGGCTCCGGCCAGATTTCAGGCGGTGGGCATCGAGATCGATAACGGGGAATACGGATTCCGGGCGTCCGGTCAGAAGCTGCTGTTTGACGGCTTCCTGAAAATTTACGATGCGGCGAAGAACGAAGAGGAGAATCGCTGGCTTCCGGAGCTTTCCCGGGAAGAGGTGCTGACGGCGGAGAGGATCGAAGGAGAGCAGAACTTCACACAGCCGCCGGCCAGATTTACCGAAGCCAGTCTCGTCAAGGATCTGGAGGAGAAGGATATCGGAAGACCCAGTACCTACGCGCCGATCGTGGCGACCCTGACCGACCGCAAATACATTAAACGGGAGAAGAAGTCTCTGGTTCCGACGGATCTGGGCTTTATGGTCACGGATATACTGTCGGATTATTTCCGTGAGATCGTCGATGCGGGATTCACGGCGGAGATGGAGGAAAAGCTGGACGATGTCGAGACAAAGGGCGTGCGCTGGAAGAGCGTCATCGAGGACTTTTACGGTGATTTCGAAGCGGAGCTGAAGCGGGCGAACGATGAGATCGAGAAAATGGAACCGGAAATCGAGCTGACGGGAGAGACCTGTGAGAAGTGCGGGAAGCCTCTGGCGATCAAGCACGGCCCCTTCGGGGACTTTATCGGCTGCACCGGTTATCCTGAGTGCAGAAATACTCGGCCGATCATCATTAAAACCGGAGTGAAATGCCCGTCCTGCGGAGGAGACATTCTCGAAAAGCACAGCAAACGGGGACGCCTGTTCTACGGATGCTCCGGCTATCCGGACTGCACCCAGGTCTTCTGGAACCGGCCGGTCGATAAGAAGTGTCCGGAGTGCGGAAGCCTTCTGGTGGAGAGAAAAACGAAGAATTACGATTATCAGTGCTCAAACAGAGAGTGCAAATATAAGGAATAGAGTGTATACTGGGAGTATACACTGAAAACGGAGGGTTACAGATGGGACAGTTTCATGCAACGACGATCGTGGCAGTCAAGCGCAGCTCCGACGATATCTGCATCGGCGGAGACGGTCAGGTGACCATGGGCGAAACCGCGATCATGAAGAACGGAGCCAAGAAAGTCAAAAAAATCTATCGAAACACGATCATTACCGGGTTTGCCGGATCGGTCGCGGATGCCTTTTCCCTGACCGAGAAGTTTGAAAGCAAGCTGGACGAGCACGGCGGGAATCTGAAGCGGGCTGCCGTCGCGCTGGCGCAGCTGTGGCGATCGGATAAGGCGGCGAGAAACCTGGAGGCGCTCATGATCGTCGCCGACAGAGAGGATCTGCTGATCATTTCCGGTACCGGTGAGGTCATCGAGCCGGATCAGCCGTTTGTGGCGATCGGCTCCGGGGGCAATTATGCTTACGCGGCAGCGAACGCGCTGTACAACAATACGGACCTCGGCGCGGAGGAGATCGTGCGCAAATCCCTGGAGATCGCTGCCTCGATCTGCGTTTATACCAATGATCACATTTCTGTAGAGAAATTATAGGAGGCAAGGGGTAATGGCAAACAAACTTTACCAGATGACACCGAAGGAGATCGTCGGGGAACTGGATAAATACATCATCGGACAGGACGATGCCAAGAAGTCTGTGGCGATCGCACTGCGAAACCGCTACAGGAGAAGCCTTCTTCCGGATGAGATGAGAGAAGAGATCACACCGAAGAATATCCTGATGATGGGTCCCACCGGATGCGGCAAGACCGAGATCGCCCGCCGTCTGGCCAAACTGATGGACGCGCCCTTCGTGAAGGTGGAGGCGACCAAGTTCACCGAGGTCGGTTATGTCGGCCGGGACGTGGATTCCATGGTGCGGGATCTGATGGAGGCTTCGATCCGGATCACCAAGCAGGCCATGCTGGAAGAAAAGTATTCCATCGCGGACGAGCTGGTGGAGGAACGTATCATTGAGGCGATCATTCCCGGGAAGGGACGCAGCGCCTCCGCAGCGACGAGCCGCGGGCCCTTTGATTTTATTCTGGGCAACAGCGGATACGTCAGCCAGAAGGAACAGTATGAACAGCAGCAGGCCGCTGCCGCGAACAATGAGAACGAAATGGACACCGAACTGGCCAGAGAGCAGGTCCGCCAGCAGCTGCGGGACGGGCTTCTGGAGGAGCAGTACATCGAGATCCAGGTCACGGATCAGCCGAAGACCAACCAGCTGGATATGGGAAATGAGGGCATGAGCATCGCCATCGGCAATATTTTCGGCGACATGGCCCCGAAGAGAAAGAAAAACAAAAAAGTACGCGTTCGCGACGCGAGAAAGATCCTGCGGGAGGAAGAGGCGCAGAACCTGATCGATATGGACCAGGTGACGGACGATGCCCTCGAAAACTGCGAGCAGAACGGGATCATCTTTATCGATGAGATCGATAAGATCGCTTCCGGCTCCGGATACAGAAGCGGCGCGGATGTTTCCCGGGAGGGCGTGCAGAGGGATATCCTGCCCATCGTCGAGGGAAGCGTCATCAACACCAAGTACGGACCGGTCAAGACCGATCACATCCTGTTCATCGGCGCCGGTGCATTCCACACCGCGAAGCCGACGGATCTGATTCCGGAGCTGCAGGGACGGTTCCCGATCCGGGTCGAACTCGAAAATCTGGATAAGGATACTTTCGTCAAAATTCTCACGATTCCTGAGAATGCGCTGCTGAAGCAGCACAAGGCACTTCTCGAAACCGAAGGAATCGAGATCGAATTCACCGATGAAGCGGTGGATGAGATCGCCGAGATGGCGTTCCTGATGAATGAACAGACAGAGAACATCGGTGCCCGCCGGCTGCACACCATTCTGGAGCGGCTGCTGGAGGACATCTCCTTTAACATCCCGGATATGGAGCAGGAAAAGATCGTCATCGATCAGGATTACGTCAAGGAGATCTTCGCGGAGAAAATCCATCCCGAAGACATCGACAGGTTCATTCTCTAGGAAGAAGGAATCCTCAGTATGGAAGCAGGGTGCAGGTTGCAGGAGGTCGGCATCCTGTTTTTGCTGTCCGCAGGTCAATGCCTCATGAACTATTATCCAAAACACGCAAACTAGTAATACTTTTTAGAAAAATCAAAATTATTTAGTTGTCAATTGACAGGGCGGTAGTATATAATAATCCATGTATAGAAATGCAGACAGTAAAGAGGTGAACAATGAGCGACATTTTAAGTAAGGTCAGGAAACTAAACTGGTTGCTGCAGGAGAGCCCCACAGGCGCGTTTTCCTTTAACGAAATGTGCGGGATCCTGAGCGACATGCTTGATGCGAATGTCTACGTTGTCAACGTCCGGGGCAAGGTTCTCGGCGTTGCATATAAAATCAAATCCGACAGCTCCACCATGACGGATTCGGAAACGGGCGATGAACTGTTCCCGGCGGAGTACAATGAGGAGTTCATGAAGCTTGATCAGACGGCGGCCAATCTGAGCGGGGACAAGGTGCTGGAGATCTTCAAGTATGATTACGATACGGCGGACAAGCTTCACACCATCATTCCGATCCTCGGCGGCGGCAAACGCTGGGGCACCCTGATCATGGTCCGGCATGATCCCGCGTTTACCGATGAAGATCTGGTTCTGGGAGAATACGGTGCCACCGTCATCGGGCTGGAGATCCAGAGACGAAAGACCGAAGAAGAGGAGGAGGAGGAACGCCAGGTATCCATGGTGCGTATGGCGATCGGGACCCTCTCTTATTCCGAGGTGGAAGCGGTTCAGCAGATCTTTGCCGAGCTGGAAGGAGATGAAGGCCTTCTGGTTGCCAGCAAGATTGCGGATCGTTCCGGAATCACCCGTTCAGTCATCGTCAACGCCCTCCGCAAGCTGGAGAGCGCCGGCGTGATCGAGTCCAGATCCCTGGGCATGAAGGGGACGCGGATCAAGATCCTGAACGATAAGTTCAAGGACGAGCTGCAGCAGATGAGCATCTAAGACGGGCCGGAGCATGGATAACACAGGCAGGTATACTGCATCAGGTATGCCTGCTTTTCTAGTGATTCAGAAACTATGATACGATTCAACGAACAAAACGAAGTGCTGCGCAGCGACGCGTACCGGGCGATCATCGCCGCGGTTGCTGCGGATGGGAGCATCGAGCATTCCATGGACGAGCTGGAGGGCCTGGCGGAGGCGGACGGCGTGGAGGTGATCGGCCGGCTGATCCAGTATCGTCAGAAGCCGGAATCGGCGACCTATCTCGGCAGGGGCAAGGTCGAGGAACTGGCCAGCCTTTGCGGGAGCATGGAAGCGGATACGGTTATATTTAACGACGAGCTGAGCGGGATTCAGATGCGGAATCTGGAGGAAACGCTGGGATGCCGGGTGATCGACCGTACGATCCTGATTCTGGACATCTTCGCTTCCCGCGCCACGTCCCGGGAAGGCAAGCTTCAGGTGGAACTGGCGCAGCTGCAGTATCGGCTGCCCAGACTGACCGGCTTCGGCAGATCCCTTTCCCGGCTGGGCGGCGGCATCGGAACCCGGGGTCCCGGTGAGAAGAAACTTGAGACCGACCGGCGGCACATCGCCGGACGGATCGATGACATCCGGGCGGAGCTGAAGAAATGCGCGGCGACCCGCAGCCTCCAACGGGAAGAACGGACGCGCTCGCAGATCCCGGTGGTCGCCCTGATGGGATACACCAACGCGGGGAAGTCCGCCATCATGAACCGGATCCTGGAGATGACCAGCAGAGAAGAAAAGAGCGTCGGCTCCGAGGACATGCTGTTTGCCACGCTGGATCCCCAGCACCGAAAGATCGTTCCGGAGCAGGGAGCGGAATTTGTGCTGATCGATACCGTCGGTTTTGTCAGCAAGCTGCCCCACGCGCTGGTGGAGGCGTTCAAGTCCACTCTGGAGGAGGTGCGGAATGCGCATCTGCTGCTGCACGTGGCGGACACGTCCTACGAGGATCGGGACTTTCAGATCGAGGTGGCGGAGAAGGTCATGCGCGAGATCTGCGGCAGCCGGACGGAGAGGATCATGGTATACAACAAGATCGATCTGACGGACGAGGTGCCTCTGGATGTCAGCGGGGGCGACGCGGTCTATGTTTCTGCAAAGACTGGAGAGAACATGGATCGGCTTCTGGCGAGGATCGATGAGAAGATCACCGGGGACATGGTCCGCGCGTCATTTCTGATTCCCTACGATAAGGGGCGGGTCGTATCGGCGCTTTGTGAGAAGGGGCAGGTGGAATCCATGGAGTACGCGGAGCAGGGAACCAGACTGACCGGCAGATTCCGCCGGGAGGATCACGGCAGATACAGGGAATACGAGGTGACAGATGGAACTGTATAGGACAGTACGGGAAGAAGCGTCCGCTTCGCAGACAATCGAACGATCCAGATTCATTGCCCATATCCGGCCGGTGGATACCCGGGAGGAAGCAGAGGAATTCATCGCGTCCATCCGGGCGCAGTACCGGGATGCGACCCATAACGTGCCGGCGATGGTGCTGGGGGATAAAGCGCAGATCCAGTGGGCCAGCGACGACGGGGAGCCCCAGGGAACCTCGGGAGCACCGATGGTGCAGCTGCTGACCGGAGAAGGTCTGACCAACCTGGTGGTCGTTGTGACCAGATATTTCGGCGGGATCAAACTGGGAACCGGAGGACTTGTAAGGGCGTATTCCTCCAGCGCCAGGCTGGCGGTGGAGGCGGCCGGCATCTGCAGCGTATGCCGCGTCTGCCGGCTGACGGTGCGGATCGAGTATACCTTCCTGGACCGGATCCTGAAGATGGCAGCGGAGGATCTTTCCCAGCCGGAATCCTATGTGATCGCAGATACCGACTATGGCGAGAAGGTGACCCTGCAGCTGCTGTGCCAGGAAGAGGATGAACCGAAGGTGAGCGCGATGCTGGCCAACGTGACCTCCGGCACAGCGCAGCTCATCGGGAGCGCCGGAGAGCTGCAGAGGGTCTGAGGGGCCCGAAGGGGTTTGCGCGAGGCTTGCGGGAAGTTGCTGTTCACACATCGTCTGCGAGATGCAACGACTTGCCTGACTCCGTCCAATAGCAACGACAATACAGGCACTTTTGATGCGTGTGGATCGAAAACTCGTATATTCTGGGATCCTTTTGGGACAAATCCTCGATTTCAAACATCAGCGAATGGTATTTGTCCCGATCATTTATATTTTATGACTTCGATTGGACCGGGACAGAGCGTATGGATCGAACCGGCGAAAGAAATGCGGCGTTTCGTTCCGTCATCATCAAAACAGCTAAAATTCACTTTCGATTCGTACCGCCGGTTTCAGATAATGAGTCAAGGCTTTTTTGAGAGCGAATTTCTTTCTGGTACTCTGTGACATTTGTCTCTGCGGGAAAGAGTTTTCTGGAATTGTTTCTGAAAACCGCTTGACAGAAAAACCGATTTCCTGTATAGTTAATAACTGCGTCGGGTGCTAATTCACCTGGTGAACGCGTGCACCTCGCTGGCGTGGCTCAACGGTAGAGCAGCTGATTTGTAATCAGCAGGTTGGGGGTTCGATTCCCTCCGCCAGCTCCAAAAAAAGAATAAATTGTGTCTGGACAATATCAAAATCTGTGGTATACTGTTCAATGCACGACAGATGTCGAGGGATTCCCGAGTGGCCAAAGGGGGCGGACTGTAAATCCGTTAGCTGAGCTTTCGATGGTTCGAATCCATCTCCCTCGACCAATATGATAAGCGG
>JAFUCA010000038.1 GCA_017459895.1 Bacillota bacterium
AAATTCGAGGCTTTCGGCTGGAACGTCATCTGCATTGACGGACACGATATGCAGCAGATCCTGGATGCCTTCGCCAAAGCCAGACAGACCAAGGGCAGACCGACCATGATCGTCGCCGAGACCATCAAGGGCAAGGGCGTTTCCTTCATGGAGGATCAGGCCGGCTGGCACGGCAAGGCGCCGAACGACGAGCAGGCCCAGCAGGCGCTGGCAGAACTTGAGGCGCTTCTGGCGAGCCAAAAGGCCGAAGCGGACCAGCCTTTGGAAGAGCAGTAAGGAGGGATGTAGTATGGCAGATAAAATCGCAACAAGACAGGCATACGGAGAAATCCTCCAGGTGCTCGGAGAGGAATATGAGAATCTGGTCGTCCTGGACGCCGACCTCAGCGGATCGACGAAGACCGGCGAGTTCCGGAAAGTGTTCCCGGAGCGGTTCTTTAACTTTGGAATCGCGGAGCAGAACATGTACGCCCAGGCGGCGGGACTGGCGCTGTCCGGCAAGATCGTCTGCGCCAGCACCTTTGCCATGTTCGCCACCGGCCGGGCCTTTGAGATCATACGCAACTCCATCGGCTACACCGGGGCCAACGTGAAGATCTGCGCGACCCACGCGGGCATCACCGTCGGCGAGGACGGAGCCAGCCACCAGACCTTTGAGGACATCGCCCTGATGCGCACCATTCCCGGCATGACCGTCATCAATCCCTCCGACGCGGTATCGGCCAAAAAGCTGATCCGCCAGGCGGTGGCGATGGACGGACCCTGCTACGTGCGCCTGGGCCGGGCGGCGGTTCCCGTGTATTATAAGGAAGAAGACGAGATCGTGCTGGGGAAGGCCAACCAGATCCGGGACGGAAAGGACCTGACCATCATCGCCAGCGGCATCATGGTGAGCGACGCGGCGCAGGCGGCGCAAAGGCTGGCGGAGGAGGGGATCGATGCCCGGGTGATCGATATACACACCATCAAACCCATCGATGAGGAGATCATCATCAAAGCAGCCAGCGAGACCGGGGCCATCGTAACAGCCGAGGAGCACGGGATCATCGGCGGACTGGGGGATGCGGTCGCCCAGGTGGTGGTGAAGAACTGCCCGGTGAAGATGGCCATGGTGGGACAGAAGGACTGCTTCGGCGAATCCGGCAAGCCCGACGATCTGCGGGCCAAATACGGCATGACCGCGGAGGACATCGTGGCCGCAGCGAAGTCGCTTGTTTAGGCGGCGGCGAAGGGGCTTCTGTAGCCCGCGTCGAAGATCCGTCTTCAGGCTCCGCGCCTTCACAGAACCATCACAAATGGCAAAAAATGTTAGCCACATATAGGTATATTTTGCGGGAAAGTCTTGGATTTCCTAACTATATGTAGTATAGTAAATGTGTATCGGTATCATCAGATGCGGTACACATTTTTTCTTGAAAGGAAGCATTGTCTCGATGATCGAGTTCAATAACGTAACGAAATATTACCGGTCCAACGTTGGGCTGGATAACGTGACGGTTCATATCAAAAAAGGGGATTTCGTGTTTCTGGTGGGACCCAGCGGCGCAGGCAAATCGACTTTCATCAAGCTGATCCTGAAGGAACTGGATGCGGATAAGGGAACCATTAAGGTCCGGGGGGAAGATGTGACGAAGATGGCGGCGCGCCAGATTCCGGGACTTCGCCGCAACATCGGCATCGTCTTTCAGGATTTCCGGCTGCTGCCGAAGAAGACCGTTTATGAGAACGTGGCCTTTGCCATGGAGATCATTCACGCGCCGCGAAAGCTGATCCGAAAACACGTGCCCCAGGTGCTCAGCATGATGGGCATCGCCCAGAGCGCCCGGAAATACCCGGACGAGCTCTCCGCCGGAGAGCAGCAGAGAGTTGCCATCGCCCGGGCCATCGTCAATAAGCCGAGGATTCTGATCGCCGACGAGCCCACCGGCAACCTGGATCCGGACACTGCCTGGGAGATCATGCAGCTTCTGAATATGATCAATCTGCGGGGGACCACGATCCTGATGGTCACCCACGCCAAGGACATCGTAGATAAGATGGAGAAGCGGGTTATCGCCATCGAGAACGGACGGATCGTCCGGGACGAATTCGGCATGTACGGATACAAGCAGGCCCTGATGGGGGATGACTCAGCCTTTGCAGAACCGGCAGTAAGAGACGGACGGCTGAGCGACACCCTGAGCGCGACCCGAAGGACGATGCGAAGATCCCGGCCACAGGAGCCGCAGCCCCAGAAAGATGACCGGATCCGGTTTCACAGAGGAGGGCAGGACTGATGCGTACCTTCTTTTATACGATCCGGCAGGCGTTTTTGCAGTTCGGACGAAACTTTAACATGAGCCTGGCTTCGATCTTCGCGATCACGGCGATGCTGCTGATCCTGAGCGTCTTTTTCATTGCGGCGCTGAACGTCAACATGGCGGCGGAATCCATCAAGGGGGACTACGATTCCATCGAGATCTACCTGAAGGATGACGTCGAAGAGTCTCAGGCGGCGGACATGATCGCAGCTCTTCAGAAGGAAGACGGCGTGGCGGATGCCTGGTTCAAGTCGAAGGACGATGCCATGAAGGAGTTCAAGACCCGCTGGGGCGACAACGGTTACCTGTTGGATAACCTGGATAAGAACCCGCTGCCGAACTCCATCGTCGTACAGATCGCGGATCTGGAGAAGGCCGACGGCATTGCTGAGACGGCGGCGGCTCTGGAGGGCGCCGAGGACGTGAAATACTACAAGAACACCGTGGACAAGCTGCTGAAGATCACCCGGTTCATTCAGTGGGCGGCGGTCATTCTGATGATCTTCCTGATCATCGTTTCCATCGTGGTCGTCTCCAAGACCATCAAACTGACGGTGTTCAACCGGGCGGATGAGATCAGCATCATGAAATACGTCGGCGCGACCAACTGGTTCATCCGGGGACCCTTCCTGGTGGAGGGGATCATCATCGGGATCCTTTCCGCGGCGATCTCCGTGGGACTGACGGCGCTGATCTATCATAAGCTGATCGATCTGATCGGTGATCAGGTGTTCTCCGTGCTGAGCATTCCCATGTTCCCGGAGCATTTCCTGATCTACAATCTGTCCTGGGTGTTCCTGGCCCTCGGGGTCAGCATCGGCGCCTGCGGCAGCATTATTTCCATGCGAAAGTTCCTGAACGCGTAGAGGAGGGCGCCTGCCGGTTATGAAGAAACGCATTTCCATACTGATCGCCCTCATGCTGGCGGTGACGCTGTGCATCGATACAGCCGCGGTCAGCGCCTCGGAGCTGTCGGATCTGAACAAAAAGATCAAAGAAAAAAAGGCATCTCTGGAACAGGGCAAGAAAAAAGAAAAAGAAATGATGGACAGCATTGTCGATCTGGAGGAGACCATCTCGCAGCTGGACGGTGAGATCGGTAACGCGCAGGAGGATCTGGCGGTGCTGACGGAGGAGCTGGAGAAGGCCAAAAAGAAAGTCCGCAGGCAGAACAAGGACCTGTCGAAACGGCTTCGCAGCATGTACAAAAACGGCTCCGTCGGGTTTCTCGATGTGCTGCTCAGCTCCGGAAGCTTCAGTGATTTTCTGACCAATCTGGACATGGTGCAGCGGATCCTCAAGAACGATGAAGATGTACTGGAGGATCTGAAGGAGGCCCACCAGCTGATCAAAAAAAAGAAAAAAGAAGTCGAAGAGCTGCAGGCGGAGCTGGAGGCGGCCCAGCAGACCGCGGTAGCCGAGAAGGCGGATGTCACCCGCCAGAAGGAGGAGCTGGAGGCGGCCAACAAACGGGAAGCCGATGACATCGGCGATCTGGAAGCGGAGCGGGAGGCTCTGGAAGCCAGGCTGGCTGCCGAGGCCGAGCAGGGCAAGATCAGCAACAGCAAAAATTCGAAATATAAGGAAGGCCAGTTCCTCTGGCCCCTTCCGGCAAGCCATGAGGTCACCTCGGAATACGGGTGGCGGGACTGCCCGTTTCACGGACGGGAATTTCACGCAGCCATCGATATCGGAGGAGCGGATCCGGGATCTCCCATCGTCGCCTCGGCCTCGGGGAAGGTCGTGCAGGCGGGATGGTACGGAGGATTTGGGATTTCCGTCATCATCGACCACGGCGGCGGGCTGACGACCCAGTACAACCACTGCTCCTCGGTCAACGTATCCGAGGGCGACAAGGTCAAACGGGGACAGACCATCGCGTTCCTCGGTTCCACCGGGTATTCCACCGGTCCGCATCTGGACTATCGGGTCTACAAGGACGGCAATGTAGTCAGCCCGTGGGATTATCTGTAAAGAAGACATCTGCAGCACTGGAGGCGTTCTGTTTATGGCAGACGATTTAGCAAATACAATTATCAGAGAGCTGATGAGACAGCGGGGCATTCGCTCTGAGGAAGATGCGGAGGAATACCTGTCGGATCTTCCCAGGCGGACGTACAACCCGTTTCTCATGAAGAATATGCGGGAGGGGACGGATCTGATCCTCTCCGAGATCCGGGCGGGCAGGCGGATCTGCATCTACGGGGATTACGATGTGGACGGCATCACCTCCGTCTGCATCCTCCACACGGTTTTGTCCCGCCTCACCGAGAATCTCACCTGGTATATCCCGTCCCGTTTCACCGAAGGTTACGGGCTTCACGAGGAGGCCATCGATCTTCTGCACAGGGAGGGCGTCGGTCTGATCATTACGGTGGACTGCGGCATCACCTCCGATCGGGAGGTTACGTATGCCCAAAGGCTGGGGATGCGCGTGCTGGTGACGGACCACCACAACATCGGCGATGTTCTGCCGGACTGCGTTACCATCGACCCGAAGCAGGAGGATGAGACGTATCCGTTCCGGGATCTGGCCGGCTGCGGCGTCGCCTATAAGCTGGCCCAGGCCATCCAGAGGCAGGCGGGCCTGGACCGCAGTGTTATTCTGGAGGTCCTGGATCTGGTGGCCTCCGGTACGGTGGCGGACATCGTGCCCCTGCTGGATGAGAATCGGACCATCGTCAAGTACGGACTGAGCAAGCTGAATGAGCGCAGCCGCGCGGGGCTGGCGGCGCTGGAGGAGGCCATCGGTCTGAAGGAGATCACCTCCGGGAGCATTTCCTACGGCATCGCGCCCCACCTGAACGCGGCCGGCCGGATGAAGCATGCCGGGGAGGCGGTCCGGCTTTTGCTGGCACCGGAAACGGACCGGGATACCATCCGAAATCAGGTGCAGATCCTGCTCTCCTGCAATGCCCAGCGAAAGAAGCTTCAGAACGAAGCCTACGAGCGCGCCAGGGAGCAGATCACCGGAGAGGAATCCATCATCTGTCTGCAGGTGAACGGCATCCACGAGGGGATCGCCGGGATCGCTGCCGGTAAGCTAAAAGAAGACTTTCTGCGTCCGGTGATCCTGGCAACGGATACGGAGACAGGGCTCCTGAAGGGAACGGGCCGCAGCATCGAAGGCGTGGATCTGTTTCGGCTGCTGGACACACACCGGGACCGGTTCGTCCGGGTGGGCGGCCATAAGAGGGCCTGCGGATTTACCATCAGCGAGGAAGAGTTCCGAAGGCTCCAGCCTTTGCTTGAAGAGGAAGTGCGGCGGATCTACGAAGAGGACCCGTCCATTCTGGAGCTGACGGGAAACTATGACCTGGAGATCAGGCCCGGGGATGTGAGCCTGCCGCTGGCAGAGGCACTGTCGGTCATGGAGCCCTTTGGCGAGGCCAACGAGCAGCCGCGGTTCCTGATCCGGGATGTGATGATCCGATGGCCGAATTATATGGGAGAATCGAATCAGCACGTCCGGTTCAAGGCGGAGGGAGACGGCGCCCGGATCCAGTGCGTGCTGTTCCAAAGGGCAGGCGAGTATGCGGAGCAGGTCGAATCGGGAGGGCCGGCAGGTCTGATCGGTACGGTGGAAATCAACGAATGGAACGACCGAAAGGACGTCCAGTTCATCGTGAAGGAGATAGTATGAGAATCCGAAAAAGCATTTTTGTAATCTGTCTGGTCTGTACATTTATCATCGGGGCGCTGCTGTCGGCCATCGCCATGATCGCGCTGGGCGCCGGGACCGGAGGAGCTTTGAAGGGCGATGCCGGCTTTGATGAGAAAAAACTGGATGAGATCAACGCCTACATTAACAAGTATTACCTCTGGGACGATTACGATAAGCAGGAGCTGGCGGATAACGCGTACCGCGGCTATGTCGCGGGCCTGGGGGATAAGTATTCCGCCTACATGACAAAAGAAGAATACGAAAGCTATGAGACCTCGTCTCTGGGCACCTATTCCGGCATCGGCGTCACCTTCGAAATGACCGATACGGGGGAATACGTGATCATTGCGGTCACGAAGGATTCCCCGGCGGACCGGGCGGGCCTGGTTCCGGACGACAAGATCCTGGAGGTGGACGGTAAATTCTACGAAAACAGCGACATCATGGCCACCAACATCCGGGGCGAGAAGGGCACGGAGGTCAAACTGAAGATCCTCCACGATGAGGAGGAGAAGGAAGTGACCCTGGTCCGGGAAAAGATCACCCAGGATTCGGTGGAGTCAAAAATGCTGGATGATACCACCGGCTACATCCAGATCACCCAGTTCATCGAGAGCACGGGAGACGATTTCAGCGCCGCCCTTCGGGACCTGGAGAAGCAGGGCGCCCAGAAGCTGGTGCTCGATCTGAGAAACAACGGCGGCGGACTGGTGGACGATGCGATTGCCGTGGCGGATGAATTCCTGGATGAAGGGGTCGCCTGCTATGTGCAGGATCGAAACGGCGAAACCGAAGAATACAAGGTAACCGACGGCAAGACCGATCTCGACACGGTGGTCCTGGTCAATCAGAACAGCGCCAGCGCCTCCGAGATCCTGAGCGCGGCAATGCAGGACAACGGCTATCAGATCGTGGGTGAGAAGACCTTCGGCAAGGGGATCATTCAGACCAGCTTCGTGCTCCCGGAGGGGGACGCGCTGAAGCTGACCATTCTGGAGTATCTGTCTCCGGATAAGCACAAGGTCCACGAGGAGGGTGTGACCCCCGACGTGAAGGTCAAGGATGACGAGAAGACAGAGGAGGATGAGCAGCTGGAGAAGGCGGAAGAATTATTGAAATAGAAGGGGAGCATCCCGCCCTGCGGACGCTGCTTTCGTGCTTTACTGCAGTTGACTTTAGCACACAAAAGTGTTAAACTCGCGGTAGGTGTTAAGAGAAAGGAGTTCCGTCATGGCATACGAATCAAAATTTAAGAACGACGACATCGACGAACTGTTCAGAGCAGTACTTCTGCTCCAGGATGAGGAGGATTGCTATCGCTTCTTTGAGGATATCTGCACGATCAATGAGATTCACGCGATCGCGCAGCGGCTTCAGGTGGCAAAGCTGTTGTCGGAGAACCGGACCTACAATGAGATCGAATCGATCACGAAGGCTTCGACGGCAACGATCAGCAGGATCAACAAATGCCTGGTCTACGGTGCCGAGGGGTATCAGAGGATACTGGCCCGGATGAAGGAACAGAATCAGGATTGAAGGAATACGAAACAGTGACACGATGGCGGCGCAAGGCACCGCCATTTTCATTAGGGGCTGTGGCTCGATAACCGGGATTCCTTAAAACATTGGTGTCTGATGCCGTTTTTAAGGAATTCCGGAAAACGGGAGGATATGGAACTCTATCTGATCGAGGACTACAACGAAATATACCCGCAGCTCAAAGGAGCTGACCTCACTAACGCTCTGGTAAAGGATCTGCTTCAGGACAACGGATGGATCGAAAGAGATCAAATTCAGATCCGGCGGCTGCCCGGCGGCAAGCCGGTGCTGGCGGACTTGAAAGATGCGCAGGATGGTGCGGAAACGCCCGGAAGGCCGGTGCACTTTTCGGTGTCCCACACCGGGCACCTGTTTGGCTGCATCATCGCGGAGGTTCCGGTGGGCCTGGACATTCAGAAAGTGACCGGGGCGAAGGCAAGAAGGCTTGCCGACCGGTATTTCACCGATGCCGAGATCGCCTGGATCGAGGCGGACGCGGATCTCGCCGAAGAGTCCTTTCGGGACCGGTTCTTTCGCCTCTGGTGCCGCAAGGAAGCCTATGCCAAGCTGACGGGCGAGGGTCTTACCGCGGTCCTTAGCGGTGCATCCGTTCTGGACCGCACGGAACTGGAATTTCAGGACCTGAACCTTGGGAACGATATCTACGGCTGCATCTGCACTTACAATTAGGAGGAAACATACATGGAATTTCAGTTTCTCGTAGAGAACAAGACAGAAACCGAAGGGATCCTGGCGGAGCACGGACTTTCGATCTACATCGATACCGGCGACAAGAAGATCCTGTTTGACGCGGGAGCATCCGACGCTTTCGCCATGAACGCGGACGCCATGAAGGTCGATCTGTCCCAGGTGGATCTGGCGGTGGTCAGCCACGGGCATTACGATCACACGGGAGGCTTCCCCATGTTCTGCCGGAGAAACCGCAAGGCCCCCATCTACATCCACAAGAATGCGTTCCGGGAATCCCACGGATTCGAGGACGGCAAGATCGAGGACGAGATGTGCGGCATCCGCTGGACGAAGGAACAGAGGGACGGGATCAGCAGCCGCTTCGTTCTGACGGACGGTCCGGTAAAGATCACCGACGACATCATCATCAGCGGCACCGTACCCATGGCCGAGGGGTTTGAACCCACCGAGAAGTTCTATTATTTCAGCGCCGGAGGAGCACCGGTCTTCGACGATATGTCCCACGAGCAGATCCTGGTGATCCGCTCCCCCGAAGGACTGTTCGTTTTCTCCGGCTGCTCCCACCGGGGCGTGATCTCCGCGCTGGAGGAGGCGCAGCGGCTGTTCCCCGGCGAGAAGGTTGCCTGCATGGTTTCCGGGATGCACCTTTATCATGCAAAGGCTGAGCAGCGCGCGGAAGTCATTGAGGCGTTCCGAAGAGCGCAGGTCGAGAAGATCATGCCCGTCCACTGCACCGGGATCGAAGCGATCTGTCAGATGAAGCAGGCCTTCGGTGATCGGTGCGTGATCGGCATGGCAGGAGAGGCCTACCGTGACTTCTGAGATCAGGGAGAAATGCATGGAGCGGGCCTCCCGCTACCTTGCCTATAAGCCCAGGACCCGTCAGGAGCTCACCCGCCATCTGCAGGGCCGCGGATTTCCCGAGGAGGAGATTAATGCCTGC
The DNA here is from genome assembly GCA_017459895.1 of Bacillota bacterium. Classification (GTDB taxonomy): domain Bacteria; phylum Bacillota; class Clostridia; order Peptostreptococcales; family Anaerovoracaceae; genus Lentihominibacter. The sequence continues at coordinate 9,158 of JAFUCA010000038.1, forward strand.
GCCGATCAGCTGGAGGAATACAACCTGCTGAACGACCTGGACTACGCCAGCCTTTATATTGAGACCATGACGCAGCAGGGTCGGGGGATGGAGCGGATCCGCCGGGAGCTGGCGGCGAAGGGCGTGGACCGAAACACCATCGAGGATGCCATCGCAGAGATGGAGGAACTTCCGGATGAGGAGGAGCTGGCCCTGGAGCAGGCCGCGCGTATGCTGGAAGACCTGGAGCCGGCGGGACTGGACTTTCGGGAGCGGGAGAAGATCAAGGCGCGGATCGCGCGCAGACTGGCCGGACGGGGCTTTCGCACCGATACGATCTACCGCGCAGTGCGGCAGGCCATGGAGCGGGCGATGAACGAAGAAGGATAAACCGGGAAGCTTAATCAGGAGGACAGAGGATCCATGGAAGAATATAAAAAGAAAATCAAACAGATCATCGACCGGTTCTATGTGGAGTGCATTGATGAGTTCAAGGAAGCGGAGCTTCGGATTGCCAATGACTCCAAGTTTCGGACCATGTTCCGCAAGAAGGATTACCGGGGCAACATCGAGATCCTGCGGGGCTGCAAAAAAGCCACCCGCTCGCTGCGCTTTCCCATGGGGGATATTCCGAAGGATGACAGCCTGACCAGGGATCTGGTGCATCAGACGGAGCTCTGCATCCGCCAGTTCAACCGTCTGTGCGATTCCTATATCCAGATGCAGACGGCCCTGCAGGGCAAATCCGAGGGAAAGCCTCTGTCCTACGGAGAATATAAGGAAGTCTATTACCGGACCCAGGAAGACAACGTGGAGATGAACCGGCAGCTGAAGGAGCTGGATCTTCTGTACACAGATTTCCTGGATGATGAGGATTACGACGTCTATGAATTCATTAAGTAACGGAGCGCTGCCGATCCTGATCCTGACTGCGCTGATCGCTGTGATCATTCTGATGGTTCTGATTCTGCTGCGTCAGTCCGCTGCGCATCGAAGGCAGCAGGAGCTGAGCGTGACCCAGCGGCATCTGCAGGAGGAGATGGACCGGTCCCGGCAGGAAACAGTGGATATGGTCCAGAGCAGCGTCCGCCACATGGGTGAGCTGATCGCCCGGTCCCAGACGGAGGCGGCGGAGCTGCAGAGCCGGCGGCTTTCGGATCTGAATCAGGAGATGAACAACGCCCTGCGGCAGGTCTCCCGCAGTCTCGGGGAGATGCAGAATCTGGCCACCGGAGTGGATGATCTGAAGAAGGTCTTATCCAATGTCAAGACCAGGGGGATCCTGGGGGAGGTGCAGCTGGGCGCGATCCTGGAGGACGTGCTGGCACCGGAGCAATACGAAGAGAACGTGGCGGTCACCGGAACGACCGAGCGGGTGGAATACGCCGTCCGGTTCCCGGGGGACGGAGAATCCGTCGTTTACCTTCCCATCGACTCCAAGTTTCCGGGGGATGCCTATATGAATCTGATGGACGCCTATGAGCTGGGGGATCCGAAGGAGATCCGCACCTGCCGCGATCAGCTGCGCCGGGCGATCATCAAGGCGGCTTCCGACATCCGCCGCAAGTACATATCGCCGCCCATGACCACGGATTTCGGGATCATGTTTCTGCCCTTTGAGGGACTGTACGCGGAGGTGCTGCGCCTGAACCTGACCTCCCTGCTGCTGACGGAATACCGGGTAAATGTGGCCGGCCCCACGACCATGGCAGCCATGCTGAGCAGCTTCCGGATGGGATTTCGGACGATGGCTTTGTCGGAACGGTCCGGGCAGGTCTGGGATACGCTGTCCCGGGTGAACACCGAATTTGAACGGTTTGAGGAGACCATTGATAAAACACAGAAGCATCTGCTGATGGCCGAGAAGGATCTGGACGAGCTGATCGGCCCCAGGACCCGTCAGATCCGCAAGGCGCTGGCGGAGCTGTCGCAGCTGGATGAATTGTCGCGCTAGAGGTTTGTATGAGCATATACGTTATTTCAGATCTGCATCTTTCATTCTTTCCGGGATCGGACAAGCCGATGGACGTATTCGGCCCCCGGTGGCACAATCACGCCCAAAGGCTGGAGACGGCCTGGCGGCAGTCGGTCACCGAAGAAGACACAGTGGTCATCCCGGGGGACATCTCCTGGGGGCTGAAGCTGGAGGATGCGAAGGTGGATCTGGACTGGGTGGCAGCTCTTCCGGGGAAGAAGATCCTCCTCAAGGGAAACCACGATCTCTGGTGGACGGGCATCACGAAGCTGAACCGGATGTACGGCAATATGACCTTCCTGCAGAACGATCATGTGGAGGCGGAGGGGGTATATATCTGCGGCAGCCGGGGCTGGCTGACGCCGGACAACGAGGATTTTACCGCTGCCGATGAGAAGATCTACCGCAGGGAGCTGCTGCGGCTGGAGAGTTCTCTTAAGAGCGCGGCCCGCGCATTCGAACGGAAGAAGGCGGAAGAGGCCCCCGGAACCACTGCGGAGGGCGGCCCGCGGATCCTGGGCATGCTCCACTATCCGCCGGTGTCCGACAGCAGCCGGTTCTCCGGGTTCCAGCAGCTGTTCGAAGACTACGGCGTGAAGGATGTCTATTACGGCCACGTCCACGGAGAGGACGGATTTCGCAGCAGCATCAAGGGCGAGGTTCACGGGATCCGCTACCACCTGGTTTCGCTGGATTACCTGAACTGCCAGCCTTTGCAGATCCTGTAGACAGGAGCGAAAGGGGAACGCGATGAATACGGTTGAACTGATCACAAAAAAGAGAAACGGCGGGGAGCTGTCCCGGGAGGAGATCCGGTACCTGGTGATGGGCTTCACGGAAGGGAGCATCCCCGATTATCAGATGTCCGCCTTCCTGATGGCTGTGTACTTCCGGGGAATGAGCCGGCAGGAGACGATCTGGCTGACCCAGGAGATGAAGATGTCCGGGGACATTGCGGACCTTTCGTGGATCCACGGCATCAAGATCGATAAGCACAGCACCGGCGGCGTGGGGGATAAGACGACGCTGATCATCGGTCCGCTGGCAGCGGCCTGCGGAGTCCCGGTGGCCAAGATGAGCGGCCGGGGGCTCGGCTTTACCGGCGGCACGGTGGATAAGATGGAGGCGATTCCCGGATTTCGGACCGCCCTTGCGGAGGAGGAGTTCTTCGGCCAGGTGCAGCGCTGCGGGATCTCCGTGATCGGCCAGACAGCCCATATCGCGCCGGCGGACAAGAAGATCTACGCGCTGCGGGATGTGACGGCGACGGTGGAGAATCTGAGTCTGATCACCTCCAGCATCATGAGCAAGAAACTGGCCTCCGGCTCGGACGGGATCCTGCTGGACGTCAAGTGCGGCAGCGGCGCGTTCATGAAGACCGAAGAGGATGCCCGGTCGCTGGCGGAAATGATGGTGGATATCGGCCGCGCGGACGGAAAGAAAATGCTGGCTCTCATCACCGACATGAACCAGCCCCTGGGCAACGCGGTGGGCAACGCGCTGGAGGTGCGGGAGGCGATCCGGGTGCTGCGGGGCGAAGGGCCGGCAGATATCACGGAGCTTTCCGTTGCGCTGGCGGGCCGGATGGTCTTCATGGGCGAGCTGGCGGATTCGGCAGAGGATGGCATCGCAAAGGCTGGCGATGCGCTGCGCAGCGGCGCGGGCCTGGATAAGTTCCGGGAATTTGTCCGCGGACAGGGAGGCGATCCGGCGGTTGCGGAAGATCTGTCGCTGCTTCCGCTGAGTGAGCTTCGGATGGAGATCGCCGCGCCGAGGGATGGTTATATTACCGGCATCGATGCCATGACCATCGGCCTGGCGTCCCAGCATACGGGCGCCGGGCGGCAGACCAAGGAAGATGTCATCGACCACGGCGCGGGGATCCTGCTGCATCATAAGAGCGGGGACAAGATCCGGGCCGGAGAGGCGCTGATGACGCTTTACAGCGCCGAAGCGTCCAAATTGGAACTGGCGGCTGCCGAAGCGGCAAAAGCCGTTCAGATCGGCGATGAGGCGCCGGTTCTGCCGCCGCTGATCCGCGGAAGCGTGGGAGAGGAACCGGTGCCTGAGAATCGAGAAAAGGAGTGTGGCCTATGATCAGATGGAAACACGAAAGCGCGGCATCCCATCCCGGGGCCCCTGGGGGCTTGCGGCCCCGCGGCCGGTTCCGGCTGGCTCTGCTGGCTGCCGCTGTGACGCTGGGTCTGATGACGTGCCTCTGTGCCTGCGGCGAGGAGGAAGAGACGGCGGAGGAGCCCACCAGCTTCGAGCTGGCGCTGATCACCAATGAGATCGGCGTGGATGACGGATCCTTCAATCAGACGACCTGGGCAGCCATGCAGGCATTCGGCGAGGAAAACGGACTGACCTGTCAGTATTACCCTTCGGATGACGAGTCCTATATGAAGACGATCCGGGAGGCGAAGTCGCAGGGAGCGCAGCTGGTGGTTCTGGCGGGAAGTCAGCTGGAGACCATCGCCTATGAGGCGCAGGACAAATACGAGGATCTGAAGTTCGTCCTGATCGACGGTGTCCCAAGAGACAAGGATTACAACTACAATACCGGCTCCAATGCCACCGGAGTTTTGTTCGCGGAACAGGAGGCCGGGTATCTGGCCGGATACGCGGCGGTGACCGAAGGCTATACGAAGCTGGGGTACATGGGCGGCGATGCGCTGCCGCCAGTGAAACGGTACGGATACGGATTCGTCCAGGGAGCGGCTGCGGCGGCAGAGGAGCTGGGAAGGAGCGGCGTCCATGTGCAGTATACGTATCTGGGAACCTTTGAGGCATCCGATGAAATCGAATCCGAGGCCTACGACTGGTTTACCGAAGACGGCGTTCAGGTCATCTTCGCCTGCGGCGGATCCATCGGAGAGTCGGTCATGGCAGCGGCGGAAACCGCCGGCGGCAAAGTGATCGGCGTGGACGCGGATCAGAGCGCGCTGTCCGAAACGGTCATCACCTCCGCGAAGAAGGAAACCGGCAAGGCCATTACGGATATTCTGAAGAACTATAAGCGAAACAACTTTGAGGGCGGCGCGATCCTGAACTACTCCGCCGAAAACGGCGGGATCGGACTGGAGATCACCAATGCCCGCATGGAGGTGTTCACCCAGGAAGTCTACGATCAGGTGTTCGCCGACATCAAATCCGGTGCTCGAAAGATCGTCAAGGACATCGGAGACAAATCCATTTCAACTCTTGTGCCGGATACCATGGAGATCGAAGTGATCGACGACTAGGGTCGAAAGGTTGGCAGCATTCAGGGAGGTACACGCATCCGACGCGTATCTCTCTTTTTTATTGTGCCTTGATCCACCGTTTCAAACCATCGTCTCTACCACCAGATTCGAAATTCCTCTCAATATGGTAGGATCCTACCATATCCCGTTGAGTTTGCTCATTTCGTGGTAGCTTCGTGTGACCGGATCGTCAGATCTGAAGATCACAACCATCCCACGTATAATGCAGGTTTATTTATACAACTACGATCTATCACCGCATATCCAGCCTTTGTATATTAATGAATATTCATACATTCAAACTGTACCTCTAGGTCAATCTTCATTCTGAAAAGGAGGTGATCCGGCAAGACATAACATAATGTTCCCCAAATTATATGTAAACCAGGCAAAATGAGGCTGTTTTTGCACAAAACCGACCAAAGAAAAACGTTGACATTGCAAGGGTGGTGTTGTATAATGCGGCATCTTTTACGCTCTTTTAAGGGAGCCAAAAAACGGTAACGTTTGGTTTGCAAGGAGAATATTATGTCAAATAACACCACTGCTAAAACAATGAACTATCTTGCTGTCGCGTTGATTTTACTGGCTTTAGTCGCAATTATGCCAATAATTACCAGCGATTTCGCTTTCGCTTCGGAAACAGAAGAATTGGTAGACATAACACAAGAAGGTGTTAACCAAAATGACGCCGAAAACACCGAAAACGAGGGCGAATCGGAAGAAGAACCGGCGGAAGAAAATAATTCTGAAGCCGAAAACAGCGGAAATTTTGCAGATTTTCCGGCCAGTTATCAATCCGCGCTGGAGGAACTGCAGGAGGATCACCCTTCCTGGAACTTTGAAGCGAAGCAGGTGAATGTTGACTTCTCCGATGCACTCGATGCGGAATGCGAAGGTTCAAGAAGCTTGGTCAACCCCAGCGAGCCGAAATCCTGGAGGGCGGACAGCGATAAGCGCTACGACGGTTACTGGTACAAGGCGAAGCGCAAGACCGTAGCGCATTTCCTGGATCCTAGAAACTTCCTGAATGAAAAGGATATCTATCAGTTCCTGGACCAGAGCTACGATGCCGATTCCCAGAATCAGGACACCATCGGTGCCATCATCGACGGTTCCTTCATGGACGATACCAATCCTGGAGGCGGATACGAGACCTACGAGTCCTGCATTCAGGACGCGGGAGCCGAGGCGAACGTTAATCCCAACGTGCTCGCAGCGATGATCATTATGGAACAGGGATGGGACGGAAGCTCTCTTTGCACCGGCAAAAAGAAGGGATACAAAGGTTACTATAACTTCTTTAACATCGGCGCCTGGACCACGGACAGCATGAGCTCTGTGGAGCGGGGTCTCTGGTACGCCAAGGGCGAGGGCGAAGGCAATACATCCTATCAGCGTCCCTGGAATTCTCCGTACAAAGCCATTGTGGGCGGCGCGGAATTCTACTACGATAATTACATCTCCGACAACCAGAATACCTATTATACGAAGAAGTTCAACGTCATGAACGGGGCGGGCAGCATTGGATCCCACGAATACATGACCAATGTTTCCGGCGCGCTGGATGAGGGACGTCTCGTCCGCAAGGCCTACGAAGGTCAGAGCGATCTTCCGGTGACCTTCGAGATTCCGGTGTACGACAACATGCCGGAGAAGCTCTGCAAGCTCCCGGAATAATGCAAAGGCTGGGCAGTCCGCAGATCATCTGATATAATATGTACATATAATATAGAAGAAAACCGAGGAGAAATAAAGAATATGGACCCGAGAATCGAGAAACTGTCAGAGCTTCTGGTCGGCTATTCCTGCGACGTGCAGCCGGGGGAGCGCGTGCTGATCAGCTATGAAGGAGAGTGCTGCCGGAATCTGGCGCGGCAGCTCATCAAGGATATCTATCAGAAGGGCGGACAGCCCTTTACCGAGGTGCGGGACAGCGTCATCACCCGAGAGGTGCTTCTGGGATGCACCGAGGAACAGCTGAAATTTATGGATGAGATCTCCCTGGCGCAGATGAAGGGCATGCAGGGATACATTGCCATCCGCGCCGGCGCCAACACGTCGGAATTCGCTGACGTTCCGGCGGAGAAGCTGAATCTGTATTATCAGCTGACTCAGCCGACCCTGGACTACCGCGTCAACGAGACCAAATGGGTCGTTCTGCGCTATCCGAACGCATCCATGGCGCAGCTTGCCGGCACCAGCCAGGAAGCCTTCGAAGACTTCTACTTTGACGTCTGCACTCTGGATTACGGCAAGATGAGCCGGGCGATGGATCCGCTGGTGGATCTGATGAACCAGACCGACCGGGTGCGGATCAAGGGACCCGGGACCGACCTCAGCTTTTCCATCAAGGGAATCGGCGCCGTCAAGTGCGACGGTGAGCGAAACATTCCGGACGGCGAGGTCTACACCGCTCCGGTGAAGGACTCCATGAACGGGGTCATTTCCTATAATACGCCATCGGAGGAGCAGGGATTCACCTATGAGAACATCCGCTTCGAGATCCGGGACGGGAAGATCGTCAAGGCTACGGCCAACGACAACCAGCGGATCAACCAGCTTTTGGACACCGATGAAGGGGCGCGCTATTTCGGCGAATTCGCTCTGGGCGTCAACCCGTACATCCTCCATCCGATGAAGGATACGCTCTTCGATGAGAAGATCTGCGGAAGCTTCCATCTGACGCCGGGCATGTGCTACGAGGATGCTCCCAACGGCAACGATTCCGCCGTGCACTGGGATCTGGTCATGATTCAGAGGGCGGACTACGGCGGAGGGGAGATCTGGTTTGACGATGTGCTCATCCGAAAGGACGGCATCTTCCTGCCGGAAGAGCTGCAGTGTCTCAACCCGGAGGCTCTGAAGTAGCTATATGTGAGGTTAATAATATGAAGAGAACCATCGATTACATCATCTCCGATCCGGAGGGCAACACCACGATCCTGGTGCTGTCCCAGACAGAGCGAAGGGATTATCCGCAGGTAGCGAAGCTCCTGCTGGCAAAGCACCCCCAGGCGGAGCAGGTCGGCTTCATCAAGACCGACGCCGGCGGAAACCCCGTTTCCATGGAGATGTGCGGCCTGGAGTTCTGCGGCAACGCCACCAGATCCTTCGGATTCTACCGGTCGATGCTGTCCGATCCTCCGGCACGGGAGCTGGATCTTAAGGTCAGCGGCTGCGATCATCCGCTCAAAGGCTGGATCGATCCCCCGAAGCCGGGGGAGAAGGACGAAGAAGGATACCTTTGCGGCAGGGTCCGGGTGGAGATGCCGGTTCCTACGGATATCGAGACCGTTCGGATTCCCGTTTCCGAAGAATTCGGATCTCTGGCGGAACAGCTTACCGGAGGATGCCTCGAGGGAAGGATCGTTCACATGGATGGTATATCTCATCTGGTGATCCCCGGCGTCAGCGATTCGATGATCCGGCAGGAGGGACAGGAACGGATCGGAGAGCTGTTCTGTTTCATTCGGGACTATATATATGAAACAAACGAACGGGATATGCCAGCCTTTGGAGTGATGTTCGTGGATGAGGCGGCCGACCGTATGAATCCCATCGTCTATGTGCGGGATGTGGACACCATTTATTTCGAAGGAAGCTGCGCCTCCGGTTCCGCGGCAGCGGCCTGCGCCGCAGCAGCGGAGGATATCGCGGCGGGACGAAAGGGAAAACCTCTGGCCGGACAGCGTCCGAGGGCCTGTATGTACTCCTATCGCTTCCGGCAGCCTGCGGGAACCCTCAGCAGTGAGGTCACTGCCGACAGCGGCGCCATCACGGGACTGCAGCTGTACGGCGGCGTCCGTCAGTCGGATGTGATGCGAACCGAAACCGAAGGATCCGAATAAGGAGTGGGAATTCAATGAGCAAACTGACACAGCGGGCGATGGCCCAGGCGATCTCCCAGCTTTTGCAGACCAGAACCCTGGATAAGATCACCATTAAGGACATAACGGATGCCTGCGGGCTGACGCGAAACACTTTTTATTATCATTTCCATGATGTGTACGATCTGCTGCGGTGGCTGTTCGAAGAGAAGACCAGGGAGATCACGGAGCGATACGAAGCGCAGGACGACTGGGAAGGCGGGTTGGAGGAGACACTGCATTATCTCTACGATCACCGGGACATGTTTCTGCACATCTACGAATCCATCAGCGACGATTTGCTGCTGCGCTTCATCAACGAGGTTATGTACCAGCACGCCGAAGTCATCGTCCGGAAGTACACAAGAGACAAAAAGTATTCCGAAAGAGCCATCTGGATCACTGCGACCTTCTATATGGATGCCGCAGTGGGAGATGTATTTCAGTGGATCTCTTCAGGGATGAACCGGACGCCGGAGCATCTGGCGCAGGTCTACAACACGCTGTTTCACGGGACCGTCCAGGCTTTGCTGGACAGCGCCGAGAAGGCGGCGAAGGTGAAATAGGAAGGCGTTTTTGCATCAAAAGGAATTGGGCAAAAATTGGCATGTGCACAAAATCTGGGCATGCCATTTTTTTTGTATATAGATGAAAAAACCGGTCTGATTTAATATAGGATAGGTTAGTTATTTCGAACAGAAAAGGGGATGAATGCATTTGCTTGGCTTTGCGAAAGCTGTAGTAAGAAGAAGAAAACTGATTATTATCGTGGCGTTGCTGCTGCTGATCCCGTCGGCCATCGGGTTTATCAATACCCGGATCAATTACGACGTGCTGACGTATCTTCCGGACAGCATCGATACCATCCGGGGACAGGACATTCTGCTGGATGAGTTCGGCAAGGGCGGCTTCGGCATGATCATGGTGGAAGGCATGGACACGAAGGACGTGGCGAAATTCAAGGCGAAGGTCGAGGATGTGCCCCACGTCGATACGGTCATCTGGTACGACTCGATCCTGGATCTGTCGGTGCCGGAGAGCATGCTGCCGGAGAATATCTATGATAAGTTCAACAGCGGCGATACGACGCTGATGGCGGTATTCTTTGACCGGCCGACTTCCGATGACGAGACGCTGGACGCGGTGGTGAAGATCCGTAAGCTGGGCGGACAGCAGGCGTTTCTCAGCGGCATGAGCTGCTTCGTAGAGGATCTGAAGGAGCTCATCGAAAAAGAAGAGCCGATCTATGTTGCGGTGGCGGTGCTTCTGGCCATGATCGTCCTGGGAATCTTCATGAATTCCTTCGCGCTGCCGCTGCTGTTCATCAGCGGGATAGGTATGGCGATCATCTATAATATGGGCTCCAATATTTTCAGCGGGGAGATCTCGTTTATCACCGAGGCCATCGCGGCGGTACTGCAGCTGGCAGTCACCACGGATTATTCCATATTCCTCTGGCACAGCTATGAGGAACACCGATATGAACTGAAGATGGACCGGGAGGAGGCCATGGCCAACGCCATCGCCAAGACCCTGGTCTCCATATCCAGCAGCTCCCTGACCACCATCGCCGGATTCATCGCTCTGTGCTTTATGACCTTCCGGCTGGGAATGGACATGGGCGTCGTGCTGGCCAAGGGGGTCCTGATCGGCGTCATCTCCAGTGTGACGATCCTGCCGAGCCTTCTGCTGTGCTGTGAAAAATTCATCAACAAGCTGCGTCACCGTCCGGTGGTACCGAAATTCGACCGCCTTTCCGCAGCCATCGTGAAACGGCCGATCATCTTCGCCTTGATCTTCCTGATCCTGCTGGGACCGGCGTTCTACGGGTACCGGCATACGGATGTGTACTATAAGCTGGACCAGAGCATTCCTCAGGATCTGCCCTTCGCCGTGGCCAACGATAAACTGGCGGATGACTTCAACATGAACTGCACCCATATGCTTCTGATCGGCGCGGACACGCCCCAGAAGGATGTCCGGGATATGATGAAGGAGATCGACAAGGTGGACGGCGTCGGCTACACCCTGAGTCTGGAGGGGACTCTGGGGCCGACCTTCCCGGATTCCATGGTGCCGGGCAGTCTGGAAGGAACGCTGAAGAGCGACAACTACGAGCTTGCCATCATCAACTCGGAATACGCGGTGGCAAGCGATGAGGTCAACAAACAGATCACGGAGCTGAACGACATCATCGGCAAATATGATTCCGGGGCAATGCTCATCGGAGAGGCGCCCTGTACCAGAGACCTGATCAAGATCACCGACCGGGACTTCAAGGTCGTTACGGCGGTTTCCGTGGCGGCGATCTTCCTGATCATACTGATTGCGCTGCAGTCCATCGCGCTGCCGATCATTCTGGTGGCGTCCATCGAACTGGGCATTTTCATCAATCTGGGAATACCGTTCTATACGGGTTCGGTGCTGGCGTTTATCACTTCGATCATCATCAGTACGGTTCAGCTGGGATCCACGGTGGATTACGCCATATTGATGACCAACCGATACAAACGGGAGCGCTTTTCCGGAAGGGATAAGAGGGAAGCGATCCGCATCGCCCATGCGACGAGCATGCCTTCCGTCATGGTCAGCGCCCTCAGCTTTTTCGCGGCGACCATCGGCGTCGGCATCTATTCGGACATCGATCTGATCGGATCCCTGTGCCTGCTCATGGGACGGGGCGCCATCATCAGTCTGCTGGTGGTCATGTTCATCGTGCCGTCGTTCTTCGTGCTGTTCGATGGGATCATCGTGAAAACCAGCCGGGGATTTATTGACAAAACCAGAGATGACTCTATATAATTAGTTGAGACTAACTCCGAAAAAACAACCTGATCACAAGCTCAGAGGAGGAACAGAATGAAATCAGGAAAGAAATATCTGGCGATCGCTGCTGCGGTATCCCTCATGGGAATGACCGCTGCTCCAGCCTTTGCAGCATCCGAAATCACGAAGGAAGAGACGGTCTATGTCGTGACCGAGGCGGACGGCTCCCAGAGCGATGTGACCGTCAGCGACCATCTGGCCAACGGCGAAGGACTGGATCAGATCCACGACCGCTCGAATCTGAAGGACATCGAGAACGTCAAGGGAGATGAGACCTTCGAGCAGGGAGCGGAGGATGCGCTGGTCTGGAATGCCGAGGGGAATGATATTTTTTATCAGGGCAGCACCGATCGTGAGGTCCCGGTCAAGATCAGCATCTCCTATTTCCTGAACGGGGAAGAGGTGCAGGGAAGCGAGATGGACGGCGCCTCCGGCGATGTGAAGATCGTGATCTCCTACCGGAATACGGCGGTGGATGAGAACGGAACGACCGTCCCGTTTCTGGTCATGACGGGATTCATCTGTGAGGATGACACCTTCACCGACATTGACATCGATCACGGCAAGGTCATCGATGACGGCGACAAGAAGGTGGTCGCGGCGCTGGCGGTGCCGGGGCTGGAGGATGCCCTGGACATCGACGAGGATCTGGTGGATCTGGATCTGTCGGATACGGTGACCATCACCGGAACGGCGAAGGATTTTTCCGTACAGGATATGATGAGCCTGGTGACCAATTCCGTGTTCGATGAAATCGACACCGATGACTTCGGCGATCTGGATTACGACGATGAGATCAAGGAGCTGGATAAGGGCGCGAAGGCTCTGATGGACGGATCGGAGGAGCTGTATAACGGCATCCATCAGCTGAATGAGTCCGTGCCGACGCTGACGAAGGGCATCACGCAGCTGGACAACGGGGCGCTGCAGCTGCGGGGCAGTCTGAAGACCCAGCTGAAGAAGATCGCGGAGGCGGCGGATCAGCTGCACGAAGGAACGGACAACGTCCTGGGCGGACTGAAGCAGATGAAGACGGGCCTGGATAAAGGCGATGGAACTGCCAGCAACCCGGGAGCGATCAGCGCGCTGGATCAGGTGGCTCTGGGGCTGTCCCAGGGAGCGCAGCAGGCGGCTGAGGGAGCGAAGACCCTGAGTGAGAAAGCGGAAGCCATGCGGCCGGCAGTGAACGGGCTGGCAGCCGTGGACCAGGGATTGACGGATGGTATCGCGAAAGCGGACGAAAACCTTCCTTCAGTGGAAAGCGGTCTGGAAAGCTTAAATGCGGTTGATGTGGATTCCCTCATCGCGGTCATCCAGGCTTCCGACATGGACAATGCCTATAAGCAGGCTGTGATCGAGACCCTTGCCGGATATAAGCAGACCGCCAATGGAGCGGTGCAGATCGCGGATGCGGAATATAACGGTCTGGTCAAGGCGCAGACGGGTACCAGCCAGATCTATGCAGGCCTCGAGAACGTGCCGGATCAGCTGAGCGCGGCGGCATCCTCGCTGGGAGAATCCGCCGACGGTATTCAGACCGCTTCCGGCGTCGTCTCTGCGGTGGAGCAGGGGCTGAAGACCATGTCCGACAGCCTCGGAGCCTACGATAAGGATGCCGAGACGCAGACGACCCTCATCGGCGGTATGACAGTCATTACCTCCGGTCTGGATCAGATGCATTCCCAGGTCGCATCTTCGGTGGCGAAAAAGGGCAAGCTGACCAAGGCTCTCAACAAGCTGGTGGGCGGCACCGGCGCGCTGAAGGATGGCGCGGAGAAGCTGGAGGAAGGAACCGAGGCCCTGGACGAAGGCTCCGGACAGCTGTCCGAGGGAATGGCGAAGCTCTACAAGGAAGGCATCAAGAAGATCGTGGATCTGTACAACGACGATCTGAAGGGAACGATGGATGATCTGGAGGATGTGATTGACGCCGGACAGTCCTACAAGAGCTTTACCGAGCTGCCCGACGGAATGGACGGAAACGTCAAGTTCATCTACAAGACTTCGATCTATTAATACACTTGTAATTCGCCGGACACAGTGCTACAATACTCCTTGTAAATTTTCGCAAGGAGTATTTTTATGCAGGAAAACAAGATGGGCGTCATGCCCATTGGCAAACTGATTCTGAATATGTCCTGGCCTGCCATCCTCTCGATGCTGATGCAGGCCATGTACAACGTGGTGGACAGCTTTTTCGTCTCCCGACTGGGGGAGCAGGCGCTGGCAGCGGTGACGTATATTTTCCCGATCCAGTTCCTGATGATCTCCGTGGCGGTGGGTACGGGCGTCGGCATCAATTCCCTGATCTCCCGGCGGCTGGGAGCGAAGCGGTTTGAGGAAGCGAATCTGGCGGCGAGCCACGGCTACCGGCTGGCCTTCATCAGCTGGATCCCGTTTCTGATCATCGGCCTGTTTCTGGCCCGGCCCCTGATGAACTTCATGTCCGGCACTCCCTATATCGTGGAGGCGGGGTCACTGTATCTTTCCATCGTCATGATCGGCTCTCTCATGGTCTTCATTCAGTGCATCACGGAGAAGATCCTGCAGGCGACGGGCAACATGATCGTTCCGATGCTCTGCGGGCTTGTGGGCGGCATCTCCAACATCATCATGGATCCGCTGCTGATCTTCGGCCTGGGGCCATTCCCGGAAATGGGCGTTACAGGAGCTGCGGCAGCGACCCTGTTCGGCCAGCTCTTGTCCCTGATCCTGGGACAGTACGTGCTGTTCGCGAAGAAGCATCCGGTGAAGGTGAGCTTTCGCGGATGGAAGTGGAACGGGCAGATCGTCAAAGACATCTACGCTGTGGGAGGTCCCGCGATCCTGATGCAGGGGATCGGCTCGATCCTGCAGTTCTGCATGAATCTGATCCTGGGAAGCTTCACGGAGACGGCGGTAGCGGTCATGGGCATCTACGGCAGGCTGCAGTCCTTCATCTTCATGCCCTGCATCGGCCTGAACCAGGGGGTTCTGCCCATTATGGGCTACAATTACGGCGCCCAGAACCGGCAGCGGTTCATGGAGGCGTTCAAGAAGGGATTCGCCTTCGCCTTCGTCATCATGTTCGCTGGATTTCTGGTGTTCCAGCTGTTCTCCCATCAGCTGATCGGAGCCTTCAATGCTCAGGGAAGTGAGGAGATGTATGCCATCGGCGTTCCGGCCTTCCGGGCCATCAGCTGGTGCTTCATGCCGGCATCTTTCGGCATCATGTCCTCTTCGGTGTTCCAGGCATCCGGCCACGGATTCCTCAGCCTTTGGGGCAGCCTGATCCGGCAGTTCGTCGGGATCCTGCCGCTGGCGCTGCTCTTCGCGAGAGCCTTCGGCCTGTCCATGGTCTGGTGGTCCTTCCCGCTGGCGGAGATCCTGGGGACCCTGTACTTCGCGCTGATGCTGCGCCATATGTACAAAAAAGAATTCCGGCGGATGGGTATCGCGCCGGATGAGCCGTTCTGATTTTCGCGGCTGGAGCCGTCAGGGGTAGACGATCTCGATGGGCCAGCCTTCCTCTTCCCGGATCTCGGAGTCCAGGTCCACCATGTCACGGATCAGGGGATCCCGGATCAGATGGGACCAGACCCGCCAGGTGGCTTTCACAAAGGCTGGATCCAGAGGGCGCTGCTGCCGTTCTTCCACCAGCGGACAGCGGTAGGGCAGCGGATCCTGATGATAGATCACATAGAGAAATCCGTCCTCATCCAGATGAGGCGCCAGAGGAAAGGTCCTGCACTGCAGCGGCCTTTTTTGTCTGGGGCAGCGGGGCGGAGTCAGACACTGGAAGAAGGGGACCCGGCCGTGCCAGCTCTCCGGGAAATCGTAATCCTCCGCCTGAAGATACCCCCAGCTGATCCAGTCCTCGTCGAAGGTATACATCTGCTCCTCTCCGGGAAGCAGATAAAGGCCCATAGAATAATCGGCGTTTTCATCCGATGCGGCGCCGGGGGTGGACTCCTCCGGCTCAGTGCTGCAGAGGCAGCAGGCGGCGCCGCAGAGCATCCCGCAGTCACGGTCAATTGGATTAAAAATATCCAGAAAGCGGTAAATGGCTTGAAATGAGCGTTTGCTGATTGTGGATTTCATAATTCATACCAGAATGCGATTGCATTATCTTCATATATATTATAGAATATATCATCTTTGAAATCTACAGATAAAAAACTACCTATATATAAGCAAAGAGGGAAGACGAAATGAGATTAGGTATTGATGTCGGATCAACAACAGTCAAGCTCGTATTCATGGATGAGGATGGGAAGATCCTCTACAGCAAGTACGAGCGGCACATGTCCAATGTATTCGAGAAGGTGGAAGAGCTGATCGAGGAAGCGGAGCACACCTTCGGCGACACACAGGTGAAGGCGGTCATCACCGGATCGGGCGGTCTTTCCCTGGCCAAACTGGTGGGCGTACCCTTCGAGCAGGAGGTCATCGCCTGCAGCCGGGCAGTGGAGGAGCTGATCCCCGAAACGGATACCGCCATTGAGCTGGGCGGAGAAGACGCGAAGATCACTTTTTACGGGCAGACCATCGAACAGCGAATGAACGGCACCTGCGCCGGCGGTACCGGCGCCTTCATTGATCAGATGGCGGTGCTGCTGAACACGGACGCGGACGGTCTGAACGAAGCGGCGGCAAAGCACACGCTGATCTATCCCATCGCCGCCCGCTGCGGCGTATTCGCCAAAACGGATATCCAGCCTTTGATCAATGACGGAGCAAAGATCGAGGATCTGGCAGCATCCATCTTCCAGGCGGTGGTGGATCAGACGATATCCGGCCTGGCCTGCGGGCATCCCATCAAGGGCAAGGTAGCCTTCCTGGGTGGACCGCTGTCCTTCCTGCCGGAGCTGCGCAAACGGTTTATCGAGACGCTGAACATCGCGCCGGAGGACGTGATCTTCCCGGAAAACTCCAGGTTTTTCGTCGCCATCGGCGCGGCGCTGCTGGCGGAGAAATATGAGGAGACCAATCTGCCGCAGATCCTGAACCGGCTCAAGCGGGCGGATCAGAGCGGGCTGCGGGACACCGGCCTCATCGAGCCGCTGTTCCGGGATCAGGAGGATCTGGATGAATTCCGGGCCCGTCACGGACGGGCGAGGGTCCGCCGTAAGGAATTAAAGGATGCCCGAGGGAGACTGTTCCTGGGAATCGACGCCGGATCCACCACCACCAAGTCCATCCTGATGGATGACGATAAAAATGTTCTGTATACCTTCTACAAAAACAACCGGGGCAAGCCCATCGCGCCGATCATTGAGATGCTGAAGGATGTCTATGATCAGATGCCGGAAGGCACCTGGATCGCCGGCACCGCGGTGACCGGTTACGGCGAAAATCTGATCAAAGCGGCCTTCCACGCGGACATGGGAGAGATCGAGACCATGGCGCATTACAAGGCGGCGGAGGAATTCCTGCCGGGCGTCGACTTCATTCTGGACATCGGAGGACAGGACATGAAGTGCATGAAGATCAAGGACAACGCCCTTTATAACATCATGCTCAACGAAGCCTGTTCCTCCGGCTGCGGCTCCTTCATCGAAACCTACGCGAAATCCGTCAACATGGCTGTGCCGGACTTTGCGCACGAGGCGCTGCTGGCGGGGGCACCGGTAGATCTGGGAACCCGCTGCACGGTCTTTATGAACTCGAAGGTGAAGCAGGCCCAGAAGGAGGGGGCCACTATCGGGGACATCTCCGCGGGATTGTCCTATTCGGTCATCAAGAACGCGCTGTACAAGGTCATCAAGCTGAGAAATCCGGAGGATGCCGGCGAGAAGATCGTGGTGCAGGGCGGGACCTTCCTGAACGAGGCCGTACTGCGCAGCATCGAGAAGATCCTCGGAAGAGATGTGGTCCGGCCGGACATCTCCGGTCTGATGGGGGCATTCGGATGCGCGCTGATCGCCCGTCAGCGCTATGGGGAGGACCATGTGTCCAGCCTTTTGAAGAGAGACGAGCTGGACAGCTTCGAGGTGGAGACTTCCACGACCCGCTGCCACCGGTGCGAGAACAACTGCCTGCTGACCATCAACAAATTCGGCGACGGCACCCGGCTGATCACCGGCAATCGCTGCGAAAAGGGCGCGGGTAAGGAGGAAACGACGACGGATCTGCCGAATCTCTACCAGTATAAGCTGGCCCGGCTGTTTGAATACGAGAGCCTTCCGGAGGAGGAGGCACCCCGGGGCACCATCGCGATCCCCCGGGTGCTGAACATGTACGAGAATTACCCGTTCTGGCACACCTTCTTTACGGAGCTGGGCTTCCGTGTGGTTCTGTCTCCGATGTCAAAGAAGTCCATCTATGAGATGGGTATGGATACGATCTCTTCGGATACGGCCTGTTATCCGGCCAAGCTGGTGCACGGCCACATCAAGTCCCTGATCTCGGACGGACATAAGCGGATCTTCTATCCCAGCATCAACTACGAGCGGGTGGAGGATGAGAACCAGCCGAACCACTACAACTGCCCGATCGTGGCGACCTACCCGGAGGTCATCGCCAACAATATGGACGAGATCATCGAGGAGGAAGGGGTCACCTTCCTGCACCCGTTCCTGCCCTACGACGATGACAAGCGGCTGAAGAAGGAACTGAAGAAGGTTTTCAAGCCCATGGGCATCACGATCTCCGAGATCGGTTCTGCCATCGAAGCCGCCAGGGCGGAGGATCTGCGGTTCCACGAGGATATGCAAAAGGCTGGAGAGGCGGCGTTGAAATACGCTGCGGATCACCACGTGAAGGCGATCGTCCTGGCGGGACGTCCCTATCATGTGGATCCGGAGATCAACCACGGCATGGATAAGCTGATCAATTCCTACGGGATGGTGGTGCTGACGGAGGATTCCGTCTGCCATCTGGCGAAGCTGGCCCGGCCGATCCGTGTGCTGGATCAGTGGGTCTATCATTCCCGGATGTATCGGGCGGCGGTATTCGCCGGCACCCGCGACGATGTGGAGCTGATCCAGCTGAATTCCTTCGGCTGCGGTCTGGACGCGGTCACCACCGACCAGGTGGAGGAGATCTGCCACAACAACAACAAGCTGTATACGGTTCTGAAGATCGACGAGGGATCGAATCTGGGCGCGGCCCGGATCCGTGTGCGGTCCCTGCGGGCGGCCATGGAGGAACGGGAAAAGAACGGCATCGAGCCTCTGGCGTACAACGAGCCCTATGAGCGCCAGCTCTTCACCAAGGAAATGAAGGAAGAGTATACGGTTATGATGCCCCAGATGTCTCCGATCCATTTCCGCCTGCTGGAGAAGATGATGCGTTCCTGCGGCTACCGGGCCATCGAGCTGCCGCCGGTGACGACCAATGCGGTGGAGGAGGGACTGAAGTACGTCAATAACGACGCCTGCTATCCCACCATCGTTACGCTGGGGCAGACCATCGCGGCCCTCAAGTCCGGGCAGTACAATCCGGATAAGACTGCGGTCTTCATGTCCCAGACCGGAGGGCAGTGCCGCGCGTCCAACTATATCTCGCTGCTGCGGAAGGCCCTGAAGGATCTCGGCATGTCCCAGATCCCGATCATTTCGGTCAATATGGCGGGCCTGGAATCCAACCCGGGCTTCAAGCTGACGGATCCGAAGCTGATCAAGCGGGGCATGATGGCAGTGGTCTACGGCGACCTGTTCATGCGGGTGCTCTACGCTACCCGTCCCTACGAGGAAGAGTCGGGCTCGGCCAACAAGCTCTACGAGTTCTGGAACCGCCAGGCGGAGAAGAACGTCATGAACGGCAACATGAATGACTTCAAGAAGAACATTCAGGGCATCGTGCACGATTTCGACCGGCTGCCGCTATTGGATATCAAGAAGCCCCGGGTGGGGGTGGTCGGGGAGATCCTGGTCAAGTACCATCCGACGGCCAACAACGACATCGTCGGCGTCATCGAGGAAGAGGGCGGCGAGGCGGTCGTACTGGATCTGATGGACTTCCTCCTCTACGGTATGCAGAACAAGAAGTTCAATTACGAGCATCTGGCTGGCTCCTACAGCTCCATGATGGCCAATCAGGCGGCGATCAAATTCATCGAGCACTACCGCCAGCCCATGCGAAAGGCTCTGCGGGAATCCCGGCGGTTCCGGGAACCGGCCTACATTGAGCAGACGGCGGAGTCGGCATCCAAGGTCGTATCCCTGGGGAACCAGTGCGGGGAAGGATGGCTTCTCACCGGTGAGATGGTGGAGCTGATCGAGCAGGGTGTGGAGAACATCGCCTGTCTGCAGCCCTTCGCCTGCCTTCCGAACCACGTGACCGGCAAGGGCATGATGAAGGCCATGCGCAAGTTCAGCCCAAAGGCGAACATCGTGGCCATCGACTTCGACCCGGGCGCATCCCACGTCAACCAGCTGAACCGGATCAAGCTGATGATGACCACCGCGCATAAGAACCTGGCGGAACGTAACCCGCAGGTAGCGGAGCGCAGCGACAGCTGAGCCGCTCCCTGTAACGAAACCTGCGGGTACAGTGTATAACAGCAGTAAAGGAGGTAATTCATCATGAAGAAGAAATTAGCTTATCTGCTGATTCTCGCAGTAGCGGTATCGTTCATCCCCACCAGTGTGTTCGCACAGGCCACGAAGGTCAAATCCACCACATATGGCGTCATCAAGAGTGGGAAAACCGTCTACTGCGCAGCTGATACCGGTATTTACAAAGTAAAGCTGAAGAAGAACGGCAAGCCGAAGTCAAAGAAAAAACTCGTGAAGATGAGCAAGAAGTATGGCTATCAGGACATGATTAAAAAAGGCAAATACATATACTTCCTCAAGAGTGCTGCTGAAGAAAAAACTGTGATCTGCAGAATCAAGACTTCCGGAGGCAAGGTAAAAACCCTGGCGAAGATGGATGGTTTGGGAGAGTACGCCATCAAGGGCAGCAAAATCTATTATATAGATGAATATGAGACCGATTCGGACGACGTATTAACCAAGATCTGCTGCAAGGTCATGAATCTGGACGGATCCTCAAAAAAGGATACGGACATATTGCCGGTTCAAAAATACAAGAAGAGCAATAAGAAGGGCTATAAACTCGATTACACAGCCAGCGGCAATAAAATCATAGACCTCCTGAGGACGCCAAAAGGAAAAATTACGCTTGGCTCGTACTGAGAATGGGCACATCCATTATTGTACATAAACCGGATCTCGGAGCTGTTATTTACAAAATCCGATGGTAATATTGAACGTAAGTCCGGTTTCAAAGCATTATTTACAATGACATTCTCGGGGCAGTCAATAAAATGAGCTCTTCAGAGCGTTTTAACAGGGTTTTTGACTGTGCAGACCGCGGTGATCCAGGGATATGGGTCCGGATCATTGTAAATAATGAAGTGAAAATCAAGTTCTGTACAATCTGGCAATGAATTTTTGTAAAAATCGACTTGAATCTGCCGGAAGGTACAATAATACCAGATATTGGAACCGCCAAGACCAGCCTTTGCAGCCCGGGAGAAGCGAAACCTCCGAGCATTTTTGGCGAAAACGATTTCTCTGTTGTTTTTAAGCAAAGGCTGGTATATAATTGTATTGTAATTTTCTGAAAACCTGTGAGGAGGTTGCAATATGAAGAAGAAGATTTTATCAATGGTGCTCAGTGCAGCCGTGCTCGTCACCATGTGCTTTGGCACGACCACTGCGGTATTTGCTGGGGAGAAAGAAGCACCTCAGTTTACCAAAACCGGCGAATCAATCATCACTGAATCAGCAGCAACAACGGAATCCGTTGAAATCAACGGCGGCGTTCTGGAACTTCAGAATGCGACCGACGCCAGCAAAGTCCTGGCGGATGCAGCCATTCCGGTCATTCCGTTAAATGGGATGCTTGATGAAATCCCTAAAGCTACCAATCAGGTAAAAATCAACATTCCGTCGCCGGGATACCTGAGAATCACTTTTGTCGGCTACAGCGAGTATTCCAGCGGGACCTCCTATTACGGCGCTGATGTGAGAACGACGGGCTACAGCCGGGATCTTTACTTTAATAAGGACAACGAACGATGGATCGCCGTAAAAAAGGGAACCTACACTTTCACCGTTAATCCAATCGGAGACAAATACGCGGTATTCAATAAATTCTTCAGTGTCAAAGAAGCCAAGTACGGAAAGAAACAGAAAAAGGCCAAGACCATCAAACGGAAAAGTATCAGAATGGATTGATGTTCACCGGAGCTCAGAAAACCCACTGGTACAAAATCAAAAATACAAAAAAGAAAAAAGTATCGCTGATCATTGAAACCAGCCTGTCGGATACCGGTAAGGGCGGCGGAATCAAGCTGTCCTTCTACAAGGGAAAGAAACGCTTCGGCACCCAGTACATCTTCTACGACAACAATAACGTTCATAAGAACTCCTACTATGCAGCGAATGCTGCCGGGAAGAAACTTAAGAAGGGAACCTATTACATCAAAGTCGAACCCTACAACAAAGCGACCGGTTATTTCAAACTTAAATGGAAATAAACAGCCGGCGGCACAACAGATTTGATATTTCCGCACCCATGGAGTTGAAATATACGCTCCATGGGTGTATACTTTTATCCAGAAATACTAAACAGAGGGAGGTGTCTTCATGGGAAGACATGGTACAATTGCAGGAAGAAAGGCAGCACAGGACTCGAAGCGTGCTGCAATGTTCACGAAATACGGCAGACAGATCATCGTAGCTGCCAAGGCCGGAGGAGACCCGGACTATAACGCGACCCTGAGAGTTGCCATCGAGAAGGCCAAGGCCATCGGTATGCCGAACGACAACATCAAGAGAGCCATCAAGAAGGGCACCGGAGAACTGGGCGGCGAGAGCTACGAAGAGCTGATGTTTGAAGGATACGGCGTGGGCGGCGTTGCTGTCATCGTCGAGGCGCTGACCGACAATAAGAACCGGACCACGGCGGCTGTCAGATCCACCTTTGATAAGCACGGCGGCAACTTGGGATCCCAGGGATGCGTTTCCTATATGTTCTCCCGCAAGGGCGTGTTCCTCATTGAGAAGACCGATGAGATCGACGAAGATGAGCTGATGGAAGCCGCACTGGAAGCCGGCGCAGACGACATGGTCACAAACGAGGACAGCTTTGAGATCTATACCGAGCCCGGCGCATTCAACGATGTCCACGGCGCTCTGACCGATGCCGGCTATGAGTTCGTCGAGGCAGAAGTGGAGTTCGTTCCGTCCATGGAAGCAGCTCCGAAGACCCCGGGGGATCTGAAAGCCCTGAAGAAGATGATCGATATCCTCGAAGACAACGACGATATTCAGAAGGTACATCACAACTGCAGTGTCGATCTGGAGGAGATCGAATAACCGATATCCGAGCAGAAGGAACAGACAACAGCACATCAGATACTAAGGACTGAGGTGTTCGAAGAGGGAACAGTATAATTCAACCTACATTACATTCCAGGGATGCCGGGTCTTTCGGGACAATGTCAGGCCGCTTCACGCGGAAGACAGCGGAACGGAGCAGGCGACCCACCTATCAATCGATAGGGCGTGAATTATCACCCGAAACGGCACTTCGGTTTTTTCTATTCAAAAGAAGCCGGAGAAACCGATGGACTACGATATCATGTGCGGGGACAAGAAGATCGCGGAATACGCGCAGGACAGGCTGCATCCGGTGGATGACCGCCTGCTTCCCATGTTTCTTCGAAGTCACAGCTTCATCCGCTGGGTTGAGCAGCGGGCCATCGACGGTGACCGAACGAACGCCAGAATGCTCAAGAAAGCACATGGAATGAACCGGACGTCGCCGGACTTTGAGACGGCCATGAAGTATCATGCGGCGACCATTACCGATAACTTCTGGGTGAAGGAAGCATCCGAATCCATTACCTGGGACGAGGTTCGCTTTACCGATGATATCTATTTCCGGATGGCCATTTCCAGCGATGACAGCGCTTTTGCGAGGAAGCCGTCCAGAACGCCGGAGCTGACCAACATCGGTTCCCGGGAAAAGGGATGGCGGCTGATCGACGGCCGCTGGTGGCTGTATAAAAAAGACGAATTCCCGGAGCATGAACTGGTGGCTTATCAGATCGGACGGCTCATGGGATTTGATATGGCAGTCTATGAACTGCAGGACGGCCTGATCCGCACGCAGGATTTCACCGGAGGCAGGATGAATCTGCAGCATATGGACGCCCTCACGGAGAGCGAGGATTACGCCGAAAACTATCGTCTGATCCGGCAGCTCTCTCCGGAGGATGGGAAGCGTTATCTCGATATCATCTGCCTGGATACCATCATCAATAATCCGGACAGGCACACGAAAAACTACGGATTTCTCACATCGCAGACCGACGGGAGCATTCTCCGGTTTGCACCGAACTACGATAATGATATGGCTCTTTATGGGGTCAACCAGCCCTGGTTTGAGTTCACAGTGAGTAATCAGATGATGGAGGAATTCATCGTTTTCTGCGAGAAGGAGTCCGTACGCTACACCGTGCCGCAGCTGCAGCCGGAAGCCGTCCGGGAGATCTGCAGCTGCCTGATGAACGGAGATGAAATCGCAGAATACATCATCAACCGGAGAAACGCGCTGGCAGGCAGCATCGCGCCGGAATAAACGACAGACATTATAAGGAGGAACATACACAGAAAATGGCAAAAAAACAATTCAAAGCGGAGTCGAAGCGGCTCCTGGACCTGATGATCAATTCCATCTATACCCATAAGGAGATCTTCCTGCGGGAGCTGATCTCCAACGCCAGCGACGCCATCGACAAGCTCTACTACAAGAGCCTGACCGACGGGCTGTCCGGCATGAACCGGGAGGATTTCACCATCCGCATCGATGCGAACAAGGATGCCCGGACGCTGGTCATTTCCGATAACGGCATCGGCATGACAAAAGAAGAATTAGAGAAGAACCTGGGCACCATCGCCCGCAGCGGCAGCCTGGACTTCAAGACCGCCATGGGAAGCGAAGGGTCTGAAGACGGGAATAGCCAGCCTTTGCAGGAGGGTGAGACCATCGACATCATCGGCCAGTTCGGCGTGGGATTCTATTCCGCCTTCATGGTCAGCGAACAGGTGACGGTCATCTCGAAGGCCTTCGGGACAGATGAGGCATGGCAGTGGGAGTCCAAGGGCGCCGACGGCTACACTATCAAAGAGGCCGAGAAGGCGGAGCACGGAACGGAGATCACGCTGGTCATCAAGGCCGATACGGAGGACGAACGGTACACCGAATTTCTCGAGGAGTACCGGATCCGCGGCCTGATCCGCAAGTATTCCGATTACATCCGCTACCCGATCCGCATGATGGTCACCAAATCCCGGATCAAGGAAGGATCCGAGCCAAAAGAAGGGGAGGCTCCCGAATACGAATCCTATCAGGAGCTGGAGACCCTCAACAGCATGGTGCCGCTTTGGAAGAAGCAGAAGAGCAGCCTGACCGACGAGGATTACAACAACTTCTACCGGGAAAAATGGTTCGACATGACGGAGCCGGTCAAGGTCATTCACACCAACGTGGAAGGTATGCTCAGCTACACCGCGCTGCTGTTCATTCCGGGCCAGGCGCCTTTTGATTACTATTCGAAGGACTTCGAGAAGGGGCTGCAGCTCTATTCGTCGGGCGTCATGATCATGGACAAGTGCCCGGATCTGCTGCCGGATTACTTCAGCTTCGTCCGGGGCCTGGTGGACTCCCAGGATCTGTCGCTGAACATCTCCCGGGAGATGCTGCAGCACGACCGTCAGCTCAAGGCCATCGCCCAAAGGCTGGAGAAAAAGATCAAATCCGAGCTTTTGGATCTGCTGAAGAAGGATCGGGAAAAGTACGCCGCCTTCTTTAAGAACTTCGGCCTGCAGCTGAAGTACGGGGTCTACGAAGGCTACGGAATGAACAAGGACAAGCTCCAGGACCTGCTGGTGTACTATTCCAGCTTCGAGCCGGAGACGGCAAAGGCTGGAGATGCGGAGGAGGCGAAGGCTCCTCTTCCGGTCACCCTGGCGGAATACGTCAGCCGGATGAAGCCGGAGCAGAAATACATCTACTACGCCGCCGGGGAGTCCATCGAGAAGATCGACAGGATGCCTCAGACCGAGGTCCTGAAGGACAAGGGCTATGAGATCCTGTACATGACCGACGATGTGGACGAGTTTGCCATCCAGATGCTCCGGGAGTTTGACGGCAAGGAATTCAAATCCGTCTCCGCCGACGATCTGGAGATCGAGGAGACCGAAGAGGAGAAGGAAGCGGCGAAGAAGCAGGAGGAAGAGTCCAAGGACCTTCTGGAATACATGAAGGAGTGCCTTGCGGACAAGGTCTCCGATGTGAAGCTGACCCAGCGGCTGAAGTCCCATCCGGTCTGCCTGACCGCCAAGGGCGGCCTTTCCATCGAGATGGAAAAGGTCCTCAACGCCATGCCGATGGACGAGAAGGTCAAGGCGGAGCGGGTGCTGGAGATCAACTCGAACCACCGGATCGTGGATACGCTGAACCGGCTCTACGCTTCGGATAAGGAGAAGGTCAAGACCTACGCGTCGCTGCTGTACGATCAGGCTCTGCTGATCGAAGGACTGACCCCGGAGGATCCGGTGGCCTTCGCTTCGGCGGTCTGTGATCTGATGACAGAATAAGAGGTAAAACCATGAACCGAATCGCGATCATCGACGGAAACAGTCTGATCAACCGGGCGTATTACGCCATGCGAAATCCCATGATGACGAAGGAGGGCATCTACACCCACGCCATCTACGGATTCATCAATATGCTGGACAAGATCCGCAAGGATTACGAGCCGACGCACATGGCGGTGGCTTTTGATATGAAGGCGCCCACCTTCCGGCACCTGGAGTACGGCGAGTATAAGGCCGGCCGCAAGAAAATGCCGCCGGAGCTGGCGATGCAGATTCCTCTTCTGAAGGAGATCCTGGACGCCATGGGCATCCCCCGGATCGAGACCCAGGGCTTTGAGGCGGACGATATCATCGGAACCATTGCCCGGGCCGCGGAGGAGGAAGGCCTCGAGCCATACATCATTACCGGCGACAAGGACCAGCTGCAGCTGGTGACGGAGGTCATCCGGGTGGTCTTCACCAAAAAAGGCGTCTCCGAATTCGATCTGTACGACGAGGCGTTTTTCCGGGAGAAGTACGGGTTTGATCCGATTCAGTTCATCGATTACAAAGGGCTGGCCGGCGACAGTTCCGATAACATTCCGGGAGTTGCCGGCGTGGGAGACAAGTCGGCGACGAAGCTGATCCGGGAGTTCGGCGGGGTGGAGGAGATCCTGGCCCATGTGGATGAGATCAAGCCGGCCGGTCTTCAGAAGAAGATCCGGGAGGGCCGTCAGCAGGCCCTGATGAGCAAAATGCTGGCGACGATCAACACGACGGTTCCCATCGATACGGATCCCGCCGGCTGGGAGCTGCGTCCGGTGGATACCGCCGCTCTCATCGCCCTGTACCGGAAGCTGGAGTTCAACCGGTTCCTGAAAAAGCTCCGGGCGGGCGGCGCCGATGCTCCGGCAGGCGCGGGAGCATCTTCAGTCAGTGATCCCGGAGCGAAGGAGACCGCAGGCGAGGAGAGCGGGAGCACGGGCATCGCTCTTGCGGATGCAGCCTCTTTTGACACGGTGATGATCCGCGAGACGGGAGCATTAACGGAACTTCGCCTGGAAGGCGAGGCAGTGCTCAAAGTGTTCGGGGACAACAGCCATGTGCGAAAGCCCTCTCTGGACGGCATCATACTGACCTCCGGGAGCACCTGCTACTATTTCGATCCGCACCTGGCGCCGGAGTTTGTCCGGTGGCTGCAGGACCAGCCTTTGCATCTGCTGGGACACGACATTAAGAAGGATCTGTACATGCTCATGTGCCTGGGCGCGTCCCGGTTCGACGTGGCTTTCGATACCCAGGTGGCCCAGTACGTGCTGGATCCGGGCCGCAGCGACTACAGCATGTCTGCGATGAGCACGGAATTTCTGCAGCTGACGGTGGAAGACGAGAAGGAATATTTCTCCCAGAACGCCCAGATGGACCTGCTGTCCGACCCGGCGGAAAAGCTTCTGGACTACGGACTGCGCTGGTGCGTGTCCGTGATCAACCTGCGCCGGCTGCAGCAGCCGCAGATTCAGGCCGGCGGGCTGGACGGAGTGCTGTACGACATTGAGCTTCCGCTCATCGAGGTCATGGCGGCCATGGAGAAGGAAGGCTTCCGGGCGGACCGGGATTTCCTGGCGGCTTTCGGCGAGGAGCTGTCCGGCGAGATCGACCGTCTGACGAAGGCGATCCACGAGATGGCGGGGGAGGAGTTCAATATCAATTCCCCGATGCAGCTGGGGCCGATCCTCTTCGAAAAGCTGGAACTGCCCCACGGCAAGAAGACCAAGAAGGGCTATTCCACCAGCGCGGATATTCTGGAGAAGGTCCGGGACAAGCATCCGATCGTTCCGGCGATCCTGGAGTACCGACAGCTGACCAAGCTCAAGAGCACCTACATCGACGGGCTGATCCCGCTGATCAATGAGGAAGACGGCAAGATTCACGCGCATTTCATGCAGACCGTAGCGGCGACGGGCAGGATCAGCTGCATCGAGCCCAATCTGCAGAATATCCCGATCCGCACCGAGCTTGGCCGGGGGCTGCGCAAGGCCTTCGTGCCGGATGACGCGTCCCATACGCTGGTGGGAGCGGACTATTCCCAGATCGAGCTTCGGGTGCTGGCCCACATGTCGGAGGATCCGGTGCTGATCGAGGCCTTTAACAACGGGGAGGACATCCACCGGGCGACCGCTTCCAACGTGCTGGGTATCCCCGAAGATCAGATCACGCCTGAGGAGCGCAGCCGCGCCAAGGCGGTCAACTTCGGTGTGATCTACGGGATGAGCGCCTTCGGGCTTTCCAGCAACCTGAACATTTCGCGAAAGGAAGCGGACGATTATATCAAAGCCTACTTCGAAAAGCACCAGGCGGTCAAAGCGTTCATGGACGGCGAGGTGAAATTCTGCAAAGAAAGCGGCTATGTGGAGACCATGTTCGGCCGCCGGCGCTACATCAATGAGATCAAGGCGTCTCAGTTCATGGTCCGTCAGATCGGCGAACGGCTTGCCATGAATTCGCCGATCCAGGGCAGCGCTGCAGACATCATAAAGATCGCCATGATCCGGGTCTACCGGGCGCTGCGGGATGCAGGTTTGAAATCCCGGCTGATCCTGCAGATCCACGATGAGCTGATCATCCACACGGAGCTTTCGGAGCTGGAACAGGTGAAGAAGCTTCTGGTAGAAAACATGGAGTCGGCGGTGGAAATGAGTGTGGCGCTGAAGGCAGATCTGAACGAAGGCGGAAACTGGTATGAGCTCAAATAAGGGGGCAGAGATGAAACGCGATCAGGCCGGCGGGGTCGCTGGCGGAGTCGCCCCGGTGATCGACGGCGCCAGGAATGACTCTGCCGCGGTCCCGGTGATCGGCGGCGTCAGGAATGACTCTGCTGCAGTCGCGGCTCCGGTGATCGGACTCACCGGCGGCATCGGCACCGGAAAATCCACGGCGGCGGAGTATCTGCTGGAGGCGGGTCTGCCGGACGCTCCGGCGCGCGGGCTGGTCCACGTGGACGCTGATGCCATCAGCCGGCAGCTGACCGTGAAAGAGCCGGGTGCGGCGAATCCCGTGCTGGAGGAGATCGGCAAAGCCTTTGGCGGGGCCGGCGACAACACGCGTCCCGTGCTGCGGGAGGATGGCTCCCTGGACCGGGGCGCCATGGCAGCCCTCGTGTTTTCGGACCCTGATAAGAAAAAGCTGCTGGAGGACATTCTGTTTCGGCATATCATTGCGGAGATTCACCGGCAGATCGAGGCGGCGGGAGAGGCCGGCAGTCCGGTGCTGCTGGACGCACCGCTGCTGTTTGAATCGGGACTGGACAGCCTTTGCGACAGCGTCATCGTAGTGACAGCGGATGAGGATGTCCGTATCGAACGGGTCATGGCCCGGGACGGCTGCAGCGAGGATGAGGTGCGTGCCCGGATCCGAAATCAGATGCCGGATGAGGATAAGCGGGCCCGGGCGGATTATGTGGTCGACAATTCCGGGAGCCTGGAGGAACTGCAGCGGCGGCTGGACGGGGTGCTGCAAGCCATCGGGGCCGCTCGGTAGTCAGTGCGTGCAATCGTTTAGGTACAAAACTCCATAGCAAGGGACTTTCGAGATTTTAGCGATAGGGAGTATATCTGATCTCGAATTCTCCTTCCGCAAGGTCTGGTCATCTCCCTTCCGTTCGAGATTTCGACCTATACGAAGGAGCAAAATCTCGAATAAAAGTCGCCTTGAAACCGATAATCATAAAGTTAAGAAGGAATATTCGAGATCCATCCTTCTTTTGAAGCCGCAAATCTCGAATGCTCGTTTCTGAAAAAGAAAGGCGCCGATGTTCTTGCGAACGCCATGACAGATGTTTCGGTTGACAAAGCCGGCAAAAGATACTAAAATAAACGAGTGCCAAAAAGGCATGACAAGCCATGCGGCTATGGCGGAATAGGCAGACGCGCACGTTTGAGGGGCGTGTGGGAGACCGTGCCGGTTCAAGTCCGGCTAGCCGCACCATGAAATGCAGACGACGAAAGTCGTCTGTTTTTTTGTAACGTGCTTGCATTCAAATACAGATGACCGTATAATAACACTCATAGGTTAGGGTTCTTGAACAAAAGGGGTACCATGCTTTCGAAACTGAGTGTCAGAAAACCTTTTACTATTTTTGTGGCGGTCGTGATCGTCCTCATTTTTGGTTCAGTTTCGCTGTACAAGATGACCCCGGATCTGTTCCCCAGTCTGAACGCGCCGGTGGCGGTGGTGCTGACCACCGATCCGGGCGCCAGCGCCGAGGAAGCTGAGAAGGAGATCACCGAGCCTTTGGAGCAGCAGCTGGCGACGCTGCCGAACGTGGACGAACTCCAGTCCGTGTCCGCGGACAACTTCTCCTACATTACACTCGTCTTTACCGATGACGTCAATATGGACGCCATCTCCGTCGATATCCGGGACAAGGTCGACCAGATCAAGGATCAGCTCCCGGAAGCCGCCGGATCTCCCATCGTCATGAAGATCAATCTGGACATGCTGCCCGTAGCGGTTGCCGCTGTTTCCATGAAGGACAAGGATACCGCGGAGGTTTCCACGCTGACCCGGGATGAACTGATGACGCCTCTGGAAGGCACCGAAGGTGTCGCCAGCATCAATGCCATCGGCATGATCGATGACGGTCTGCGGATCGTGCTGGATCAGGACAAGATCGATGATCTGAATGAACGGATCCGGGATTCCATCAATCAGGAAATCAATGACGGCAAGGGAGCCGTCAAAAGCGGTATCAATAAAGCGAAAAAAGGCGAAAACCAGATCGAGGACGGCAAGGACAAGATCACCAAAGGCCAGAAAAAGGCCGTCAAGAAATTTACGAAAGCCAAGAAAAAGCTGCTGAGGCAGAAGGCGAAGCTGCAGGCCCAGAAGGAGACCCTGCAGGCGCAGAAGGAAGCGCTGATCTCCCTGGCCCAGAGCATCGCCGAGGATTTCGCCTCCATGGACCCCGTGCGGATCCAGGCGGCCATGGCCAAACTGCAGGCCGCCGGCTTCGAGAGCGTCGAGGACCTGCAGACGGCCATCGATCAGATGGATCTGACCCAGTTTGACAGCGCCATTTCCCAGATCGAGCAGGGGCTGGCGGACATCGAGGGTCAGGAGGCGGCGATGGATTTCTCCCTGAGCACCGGCTATTCGGATCTGAGCTCCGCCGAGAGCACCGTACAGATGACCATTTCCCAGCTGGAACAGACGCTGCAGGAGATCGAAGATTCCAGAGATGCGGCGCTGGCCGGCGCGGATCTGGATCAGATCATTACCATGGATAACGTGGCGGCGATCCTGACAGCCCAGAACTTCAGCATGCCGGCCGGGTACGTTACCGACGGGGACGATGAGATTCTTGTCAGCGTCGGCGATAAGATCGCCGATCAGGCGGAGATGGAGAATCTGATCCTCTTTGACATGGGGATGGATGACATTGAGCCCATCCGCGTCAGAGACATCGGACACGTGGAGCCGGCTTCGGTGGATCAGGAGACCTATGCCCGCATCAACGGCGAGAACGGCGTGCTCCTCAGCTTCACCAAACAGTCCACCTATGCCACCGCTACCGTAGCGGACAACATCGCGAAAAAATTCGAATCCCTGGAGAAGAAGCACGACGGACTGCATTTCACAACGCTGATGGACCAGGGAGAGTACATCCATACCGTCATCAACTCGGTCCTGAAGAACCTGCTTCTGGGCGCGATCCTGGCCATCGCGATCCTGCTGTTCTTCCTGCGGGACATCCGGCCGACCATCATCACGGCCATCAGCATCCCGGTCAGCGTCATCTTCGCCATCGCGCTGATGTATTTTTCCGGGGTCACGCTGAACATGATCTCTCTGTCGGGCCTTGCCATCGGGGTCGGCATGCTGGTGGACAACTCCATTGTCGTCATCGAAAACATCTACCGATTGCGGGGCATGGGGTATTCCCTGGTTCAGTCCGCGCTGTCCGGCGCGGTGCAGGTGGCCGGTGCGATCACCGCATCGACCCTGACGACCATCTGCGTCTTCGTACCCATTATCTTCGTCGATGGTACGACGAAGGATATCTTCATGGATCTGGCGCTTACAGTCACCTATTCGCTGCTGGCCAGCCTTTTGATCGCACTGACACTGGCGCCGGCCATGGCCAAGGGACTTCTGAAGAAGACCCCGAAGAAGACTGTACTGGGCCAGAAGGGAAGGGTCGTCGCCGGATACAAGACCGTGTGCGCCTGGGCGCTGAAGCATAAGGCCATCGTTCTGATCGGATCGCTGGTTCTGCTGCTTGGATCCGCCGGAGGGCTTCTGAGCCGCGGCTTTGAATTCATGCCGTCCATGTCCACGCCGCAGATCTCTGCCACGATCACCATGCCGGAGGACAGCACCATCGAGGAGACGGCAGCCATCAACGACGAGATCATGGACAAGGTCCGCAAGATCGACGGAGTGGAAACCGCCGGAGCCATGCTGGCCTCCAACACGCTGGGATCCATGGGCATTTCCGGAGCGGATCAGGATGTCACGGAGACGACCATGTACATCGTTCTGGATGAGTCCAAGACCAAGAACGCGGAGAAGATCGTGAAGCTGATGAAGAAATTCGAGAAGCGCTACAATCTGACGATCCAGACCTCCGCCGATGTGGATATGACTTCCTATATGGGCGGTTCCGATATCGGACTGACGCTCTTCTCCGATGATCTGGATGCCCTGCGAACGTCCGCCGAGGATATCGAGCGCCGGCTGGGAGAAATGAAGCAGCTGGAGGATGTATCGGATATCACCGATAACCGCACCGAGGAGATCCACATCACCGTGGACAAAAATCTGGCCATGGATGAGGGCCTGACGGTGGCGCAGGTCTACCAGCAGATCGCCGGCAAGCTCCAGAAGGAGAAGTCCGCGACAACGCTGAAGCAGGCCGGCACCAGCATCGAGGTCAATGTTGAGAATGCCACATCCCAGTTCAGCCGGGAAGAGCTGGAGGATCTGGAGCTGACCGTCGATCAGAAGGACGGAACGAAGGATACCGTCAAACTGATCCGGATCGCGGATATCAGCGAGGATGCCTCCCTGAATCAGATCCAGCACGAAGGGCAGCGGCGCAGCATTGCGGTCAGCGCTGCGGTGAAGGATGGTTATAATATCACGAAGATGACCAGTCAGGTCCGCAGGACCATTGAAGACGAGAATCTGCTCCAGAAGGGAGTTACCATCGAATACGGCGGTCAGAACGAGGAGATCATGCACTCCATGCGCCAGATGCTGCTCATGCTTCTGGTGGGATTCGCGCTGGTTTACCTGATCATGGTGGCCCAGTTCCAGTCCATGCGTTCTCCGTTCATCATCATCTTCGCGGTGCCGCTGGCCTTTACCGGAGGAATGCTTTCCCTGCTGCTGACGGGGCAGGTGCTCAGCGTCGTGGGAATGTTCGGATTCGTCATGCTGATGGGCATCGTTGTCAACAACGCCATCGTTCTGGTGGACACCGTCAACCGGTTCC
Organism: Bacillota bacterium; assembly: GCA_017459895.1. GTDB lineage: Bacteria > Bacillota > Clostridia > Peptostreptococcales > Anaerovoracaceae > Lentihominibacter. Next base: position 43,126 of record JAFUCA010000038.1, read on the forward strand.
GACTGGAGGGCATGGGCATGGAGGAGGCCATCATCCATGCCGGTTCGGTCCGTATGCGGCCGGTTCTGATGACAGCAGCGACGACGATCCTGGGTCTGATCCCGCTGGCCCTCGGCATCGGAAACGGCGCCGAGATGGTTCAGCCGGTGGCGGTGGTCTGCATCGGAGGACTGCTGTTCGGCACGGTCATGACCCTGCTGATCATCCCGGTCATGTACCGCCTGATCGGACGGAAGCATATGGAGAAAATCGCCGAAGAGGAACTTGAAATCATAACGGCATGATGCTATAATCATATCGTCTTTGCCGGCATGATGGAATTGGCAGACGTGCGGGACTCAAAATCCCGTGGTGGCAACACCGTGTGGGTTCGACCCCCACTGCCGGCACCATTCGAAAATTGAAACCAAATGGGAGGAATACACAATGAGTGGAACAATGATGACAATTATACCTCTGATACTGTTGATCGTAATCATGTATTTCCTTATGATCCGTCCGCAGAAGAAACGGGAGAAGGAAACCACCGCGATGAGAAACAGCGTCCAGGTAGGAGATGAGATCGTAACGATCGGCGGCATCTGCGGCAAGATCGTGAAGACCAAGGATGAAACCATTGTCATCCAGGTCGGCGCTGACAAGGTCAAGATGGAGATGATGCGCTGGTCCATTTCCAAGGTTGTCAAGGAAGGCGCGGGACATAATAAGGCGACCGCTGACGATTACGAGGAGATGGGGGATGCCGAGGAGAAGGAAACCCGCAGATCCAAGCCGAAGAGAATGAAGAAGGCAGCACCGGTCGTTGAGGAAGAACCGGCGGCGGCACCGGAAGAGGCAGCGGAAGCGGCAGCAGCTGAGGTCAGCGAAGAAGCACCGGCACAGGTCGAAGATGCGGCTGACGAGTAAGCCTTCATCCAACACGATAAACACCCTGAGAAGAAGCACCGGAGGGAGCGCGAACACGCTCCTTCTTTTCATTTTTATCTTGTGTGGAACCTCGAAAAGATGTACAATCTAAGGTGATATTCTACGGACAGAATACGTTAATTTTTTAGCTGGAGGAATTTATGAGTTATAACGTTAGGAGAGTGCTGGCGGTTGTGTTCATCATAATCATCGCATTCGGTTGGGTCGTTACAGTCAAGGGAATCGGGCCGCTCACCCCGATCAAGGACCGCATGGGACTGGGTCTGGATATCAAGGGCGGCGTCTACGTCGTTTTGGAAGCGGATGAGAAGGATCTGGCCAAATACAGTTCCGATGAGGATAAGCGTACGGTCATGGAACAGACCCAGGCCGTCATTGAGAACCGTGTCAACGAGCTGGGACTTTCGGAGCCGACGGTTACCATCGAAGGTGAGAACCGGATCCGTGTCGAGCTTCCGGGGGCAGAGAATGCAGAGGAAGCCATCGAGCAGATCGGTAAGACCGCGCAGCTGCAGTTCATCCTGGCGGACGGATCGCTGGTGCTGGACGGAGGCAGCGTGAAGGACGCGCAGGCCGGACAGGATGACAAATCCACAAGCTACGCCGTCAACCTGCAGTTTGATTCCAGCGGTGCTGACGCGTTTTATGAGGCCACCAAAAAGGCATATAACGGCGAAGTCACTTCCGCCATTCAGGGCGTGGACAGCGGAGCCATCGCCATCGTTCTGGACAATGAGATTATTTCCGCGCCCCACGTCAATGAGCCGATTGCAGGAGGAAGCTGCAGCATCACCGGTGATTTCACCATGGACGAAGCATCCAATCTGGCGGCTCTGATCCGAGGCGGTTCACTGCCGATCACCCTGACCGAGGTTACATCCTCGGTACAGTCGGCGCAGATCGGATACAACGCGCTGGAGATGAGCGTCTATGCCGGCCTGATCGGTCTGGGACTGATCCTGCTGCTGATGCTGATCGCCTACCGTGGTCTCGGTATCGCAGCTGACCTGGCGCTGCTGTTCTACGTGGTCATCGTTCTGAACATCATGTCCCTGATGCACGTAACACTGACTCTGCCGGGCATTGCCGGTATCATCGTCGCCGTCGGAATGGCGGTAGACGCCAACGTTATCATATTCTCCCGTATCCGGGAAGAACTGGCTGCCGGCCGGAGCATTCGGGTGGCGGCGGAGACCGGATATAAGCGGGCGCTGACCTCGATCATCGACTCCCAGGTCACCACGCTGATCGCGGCAGTCATCCTGTACGAGGTTGGTACCAGCTCCGTCAAGGGATTCGCCTTCACGTTCATGGTCGGTATCATCGTCAGCATCTTCACAGCGGTCATCGTCACCCAGCTGTATGTGGGACTGTTCGCCCAGGGCAGAGGCACCGCCAAGCTCAGCTTCTTCGGAATGAAGAAGGACGGTACGGCTTCCTTTACCTTCACGAAGCTGATCCCGGTCATCGATAAGCGTAAGATCTTCTACTGCATTTCCGCCGTGATCCTGATCATCGGCCTGGGCTGCGGCGTGATCCGCGGACTGAACTTCGGTATCGACTTCACCGGCGGTACCATGATCCAGATGGATATGCACAAGCAGGTCAAGATCGCTGATGTGGAGAAGGCCATTGCCGAGTACGATCTGGAGCCCACCATCATCTATTCCGGCGCCGGCAACGAGGAGATCGTCATCCGTACGAAGGTTGCCATGGAGAACGAAGACCGTGCGAAGGTCATTGACACCATCAACGAGACCTTTGGAACCACCGACGATGACATCATCGCTCAGGAGCTGTTCGGCGGATCCATCGGTAAGGAGCTGCGAAACAACGCGATCCTGGCGATCCTGATCGCTGCGGCATGTATGCTGATTTATATCCGGATTCGGTTCCGTCAGTGGCGGTTCGGCGGGGCGGCCCTGCTGGGCGTCCTCCACGACGTACTGATCGTCATTTCGTTCTACGCGATCTTCCAGGTCACGGTCAACAACCCGTTCATCGCCGGTATCCTGACCGTCGTCGGTTACTCGATCAACGATACCATCGTTATCTTCGACCGGATCCGTGAGAACCTGAAATACATGAAACGGGGCACTCTGGTGGAGACCATCGACCGGTCCATCACCCAGACCCTGGGACGTTCCTTGATGACCTCGGCGACCACCATCATCGTCATGGTGCCGCTGCTGATCATGGCGGGGGATGCCATCCGCGTGTTCATCCTGCCGCTGATGGTTGGTATCCTGGCCGGAACGTATTCTTCGATCTGCATGTGCTCGCCGCTGTACTATGAGTTCAGCACCGCGACGAAGGTCTCGACCTACGAACGTCAGGTCAAGCTGGCCAAGAAGCAGGCGAAGAAGGACGCGAAGGCAGCGAAGAAGCTGGGACAGCCGGCCGCAGAGATCCCGGCTCCTGCAGAGGAGCAGCCCGCTTCCGAGGCGGCGGAGGCTGCCGCCGAAGCTTCTGCAAAGGCTGGAGAGGCTGAGGCGAAAGCCGCCGAAGCTTCCGCAAAGGCTGGTGAAGCCGAGGCGAAGGCTGAGAACGCCCAGCCGAAGAAACCCGAGAAGAAGAAACCGGCTTCCGGCGAGCGCCGTTCCAAGCGGTATGTCAAAGGCAACAAGAAACCGGCCGAGCCGAGAGACGAAGAAGACAGTTTCCGTCTGTAGACGGGAGCTGTCAGCATAGACGCTGATTTGACGGAAGTGTACCTGCACTTCCGTCAGAATCGTTCATCCGAAACTGCTCCGGGAAACAAGATCAGGCAAGCATGAAAAAAAAGAGCGAATTTCTTGACACGATCAAGCAATACAATGAGAATTACGACATCGACATGATCGGTCGTGCCTATGATGTGGCCGAGGAGATGCATCGGGGCCAGCTGCGTAAATCCGGCGAGCCTTATCTGATCCATCCGATGGCTGTGGCGGAGATCCTGGCGGATCTGGGCATGGACGAGGAAACCATCATTGCCGGCCTGCTCCACGATGTAGTCGAGGACACTCCCTACACGAAGGAGGAACTGGTCCGGGACTTCGGAGAAGAGGTCGGGCTGCTGGTGGATGGGGTCACCAAGCTGGGATCTCTGAAATTCGAGAGCAAGGAAGCGCGGCAGGTGGAGAACCTGCGGAAGATGTTCCTGGCCATGTCCAAGGATATTCGGGTCCTGATCATCAAGCTCTCCGACCGGCTGCACAATCTGCGGACCATCAACTACATGTCCCATGAGAAGATCGTCGAGAAGTGTCAGGAGACTCTGGACATCTATGCGCCGCTGGCGGCACGTCTGGGAATCTACTCCATGAAGATGGAGCTGGAGGACATCGCTCTGAAGTTTCTGGAGCCGGAGGCCTATTACGATCTGGCGGAGCAGGTCAGCGAACGAAAGGAAGAGCGGGAAGATGCCATCGAGAGCATCATTTCGAGGATGAAGGTCAGCCTCGATGAGATCGGTATCCGCTACGAGGTCTACGGCCGTTCCAAGCATTTCTACAGCATCTATAAGAAAATGAAATACCAGCACAAGAACATCGACGAGATCTTCGACCTGATGGCCGTCCGGATCATCGTTGAGACCGTCCGGGACTGCTACGCGGTGCTCGGACTTGTGCATACCATGTGGACCCCCATCCCGGGCCGGTTCAAAGACTACATCGCCATGCCGAAACCAAACATGTACCAGTCTTTGCATACGACGGTGATCGGAGATGCCGGACGACCCTTCGAGATCCAGATCCGCACCTACGAGATGCACCGGATCGCGGAATACGGTATCGCGGCCCACTGGAAGTATAAAGAAGGCGTCCAGTCGGACACGGAGGAGGTCAAGCTCTCCTGGCTGCGCCAGGCCCTGGAATGGCAGAAGGACGTCAGTGATCCCAGAGAATTCATGGAATCCCTGAAGATGGACCTGTTCTCCTCCCAGGTGTTCGTATTCACGCCCCAGGGAGACGTCATTGAGCTTCCTGCCGGTTCCACGCCCCTGGACTTCGCCTTCAAGATCCATACGGACGTCGGCTGCAAGTGCGTCGGCGCCAAGGTGAACGGCAAGATGGTCACCATCGACCATCAGCTGGAAAACGGCAACATCATTGAGATCGTCACTTCCCCCAACGCGGCCGGACCCAGCATCGACTGGCTCAAGATCGCCAAGAGCAGCTCCGCCCGCAATAAGATCCGGCAGTGGCTCAAGCGGGAGAACAAAAACGACGCCGTCGACAAGGGCAAGGATCTCTTCGATAAATACCTGCGAAAGAAGAGTCACGATCCCAAGGTTCTCCTGAAGAATTCCAACCTGAACCGGGCGGTGAAGGAGCTGGGATTCAAGGATCAGGACGAGCTCTTCACCCAGCTCAGCTACGGCGGCAATTTCCAGAGCAAGGTGCTCCAGATTTTGCTCGGCTACGAAGAAGAGGCCGGCCGGCTCGAAGAGGCGGAGAAGGAAACGTCTCTGATGGACGATCTGAATCAGATCGGGGAGAAGGTGCAGCGCAGAACCGAGCGGCAGGAACAGGAGAAGCGGCGGATCGTCGATAAGACCGGGGTGGTCGTAGACGGCGTGGACAATCTGCTGATCCAGCTGGGACGCTGCTGCAGTCCGGTCCCCGGCGATGACATCGTCGGATTCATCACCAAGGGACGGGGGATCACGGTTCATCGCAGAGACTGTGACAATCTGCGGAGCATGTCCGATGAGGACCGCCGGCGGATGATCGAAGTCAGCTGGGATCCCACCATGCTGGAGAGCTCCTATAACAGCACCATTGCGGTGACCGCCAAGGATCAGAAGGGGATCTTCTCCGGCATTTCCAAGATCTGCGAGGATATGGACGTCCACATCGCGGGTCTCAACGCGAAGGCCGGCAAGGATGAGACCATCCGCATGGATCTGACCCTGTCCATTCACGACCGGGAGCAGGTGGAGAAGATCTGCCGTTCCCTGCGAAATGTCCCCGGCATCATTGATGCCTACAGGAGCCGAGCATGAGAGCAGTCATACAGAAAGTCAATCAAAGCAGCGTCACCGTCGCAGGTGAGGTGAAAGGGCAGATCGGTCCCGGTTTCATGGTGCTCATCGGCGTCGAGACCGGCGACACGGAGAAGGATGCCCAGTACATCGCGGACAAGATCACGGGCCTGAGGGTCTTCGAGGATGAAGATGACAAACTGAATCTTTCCATTGAGGATGTGGGCGGCGAGATCCTGGCGGTCTCCCAGTTCACGCTTCTGGCGGACGCCCGCAAGGGCCGGCGCCCCGGATTCTCAAAGGCTGCACGCCCGGAAGAGGCGAACGAGCTGTATCAGAGCGTCATACGCCATATCCGCGAGAAGGGAATTCATGTGGAGGAAGGAGTCTTCCAGACTCATATGGTCGTCCACATCGAAAACGACGGACCGGTGACCATTTTGCTGGACAGCCATAAGCTGTTCTAGCGGAGCGTTTGATCATTTATTGGAGGAAACTTATGCAGATTACCAATATGCCCAGCGGACCGCTTGGCGTCAACACCTATCTGGTCATCGACGAGACCACGAACAAGGGATTCATCGTGGATCCCGGCGGCTGGACCGAGAAGATGAAAGATCATGTTATGTCAACCGGCGCGGAACTGGAATTCATCGTCCTGACCCATGGCCACGCGGACCATATCATGGGAATTCCGAAGCTTCAGGAGGACTTCCCCAACGTGAAGATCGTCGCGGATAAGGCTGAGGAGCAGATGCTGGGAGATCCGGACTTCAACATGAGCCGGCAGTGGGGACAGCTCACCCGCATCCATCCGGATCTTTTCGTTACGGACGGAGATACCCTCGTCTGTGGCAGCATTGAGATGCATTTTTTGTCCACCCCGGGCCATTCTCCGGGCGGCATGTGCGTCTACGTTCCCGCCTGGAACGTGCTCTTCAGCGGGGATACCGTGTTTCAGGGCTCCATCGGGCGCACGGACTTTCCGGGCAGCTCCTTTAAGAAGCTGAAGACCGCGATCCACGAGAAGATCTGGACGCTGCCGGATGAGACGGACGTGTATCCGGGCCATATGGGCCCGACCAACATCGGCTGGGAAAAGGAGCACAATCCCTTTGTTTGAGATCCGCATCACGGGAACGGACAAGCTGAATCCCTACGAGGAGCTGATCAAGGTCTTCCTGCAGCCCTCGGAGTACCGGCTGATCGGGGCTGATGACGATGCAAAGGCTGGAGAGCTTATCCCAAAGGCTGGAGCCGGCGCAGATTCTGAGGCGATCATTCCTCTGACCTACCGTTTCGACGGCGATTCCGATGCGGTGAAACGCCAGATCTACCGGGATCTTGAGCAGCACACAGGAAAGTCCCCCAAGTGGGGGATCCTGACGGGGATCCGTCCGGTAAAACTGGCCTATGAGCTTACCTACGGGCAGCGAAGAGACGCGTCTTCGGATGAGACCGCAGTGGATTCTACGGCGGCGCGGATGCGCACGGATGAGATCCTGAAAGAACGGTATCTGCTGCATCCGGCGAAGCGGCATCTGGTGCAGGAGATCCTGGAGTACCAGCGGCAGACTGCGGGAGAGCCCGCCGAAAGAAGCCTTTCGGTTTACCTTGGCATTCCGTTCTGTCCGACCCGATGCCTCTATTGCTCCTTCACCTCCAATCAGGTGGGGACGCCGGAGATCCGGCGGTACCTTCAGGCGCTGCACCGGGAGATCGAATACGCCGGCGCGGCGGCCGCAGAAGACGGATTCCGGGTGGAATCGGTCTATTTCGGCGGAGGGACGCCCACCACGCCGGATCCGGACCAGCTGGACCGGCTACTGGAAGCGATGGAGCGGCACTTCGATCTGTCGCAGATCCGGGAATTCACCGTGGAGGCTGGCAGGCCGGATACGATCACGGAGCAGAAGCTGGCGGTGCTTCGGGCGCATGGCGTGGACCGCATCAGCATCAATCCCCAGTCCATGCATCAGCGGACGCTGGACCGCATCGGCCGCAGGCACACGGTTCTTCAGACGGAGGAAGCCTTCGCCCTGGCAAAGGCGGCAGGGTTTGACTGCATCAACGCGGATCTGATCGCCGGTCTTCCGGGAGAGGACTTCCCAGACTTTGCACAAAGCCTGGAGCGTGTCACAGCCCTCGGCGCGGACAACATCACGCTGCATACGCTGGCAGTGAAACGGGCCTCCCGGCTGAAGGAAATGGACGAGAATTACAATTATAAACAGGAGGTCCTGCGGGAAGAGATGCTGGCCCACGCAGCAAAGAGGCTGCGGGAGGAGGGCTTCGCTCCGTACTACCTGTACCGGCAGAAGCACACCTCGGGAAGCACCGAAAACATCGGATATTGCAGGGAGGATAAAATCTCTGTTTATAATATCAGGATCATGGAGGAGCGGCAGTCGATCCTGGCGCTGGGAGCCGGAGGGATCAGCAAGATCTGGTTTCCGGCCGAGAACCGCCTGGAGCGGATCGCCAATGTATCCAATTACGAGATCTACATCGATCGCATCGATGAAATGATTGCCAGAAAACGCGCTAAGTTTTTTGGCCAGACAACAAGATAAGTGGAGGAATGAACTATGTTAACAAACGCACCCAAAGGAACCAAGGATGTCATGCCGCAGGAGGCATACAAGTGGCACTATCTGGAGGAGAAGTTTGCGGAGACCTGCCGCAAGTACGGTTTTCAGGAGATCCGCACTCCGGTATTCGAGCATACCGAGCTGTTCCACCGCGGTGTAGGCGATACCACCGATATCGTTCAGAAGGAGATGTACACCTTCAAGGATTTCGCGGGCAGAAGCATCACCCTGCGCCCGGAGGGGACCTCTCCGGTGGTCCGTGCGTACGTCGAGCACAAGGAATACGCCGGCGTACAGCCGAACAAGTATTATTACAATATCCCGTGCTTCCGCTATGAGAAGCCGCAGTCGGGCCGTCTCAGAGAGTTCCACCAGTTCGGCGTGGAGACCTTCGGAACGACGGATATGATGGCGGATGCGGAGATCATCGCCATTGGTTACGATTTCATCAAGTCCATGGGAATCACCGATGTGAAGCTGGAGATCAACAGCGTAGGATGTCCGGGCTGCCGCGGCGAACACCGCAAGGCCCTCAAGGATTTCCTGCGCCCGAAATACGATCAGCTGTGTCCGACCTGCCAGGAACGCTTCCACACGAACCCGATGCGTATTCTGGACTGCAAGTCCCCGATCGATCAGGAGCTGGTTCAGGGCGCGCCCATGATGCTGGATTACCTCTGCGACGATTGCCGCACAGCCTTTGAGGAGCTCAAGGCGAATCTGGACGCCTTCGGCATCGAATACGAAGTCAACCCGAAGATCGTCCGCGGTCTGGATTACTATACGAAGACGGCCTTTGAATTCGTCACCACCAAGATCGGCGCCCAGGGCACGGTCTGCGGCGGCGGCAGATACGACGGCCTGGTGGAGGAGATCGGCGGCCCGTCCACTCCGGGCGTCGGCTGGGGCATGGGCAAGGAGCGCATGCTGATGACCATGGAGGCCTGCGGCTTCGAGATTCCGAAGGAACCGGGCACGGATGTGTTCATCGCCTACATGGGTGATGCGGGCAAGATGGCGGCCCTGAAGCTGATGAAGGAGCTGCGGGATGCCGGCATCGCGGTCCAGATGGACGTCATGGGCCGTAACCTGAAGAACCAGTTCAAGCACGCCAACCGGATAGGCGCCGCCAAGACCATCGTCATCGGTGACAGCGAGCTCGAAAGCGGCCGGCTGACCATCAAGGATATGGAGAGCGGAGAGCAGACGGAAGTGGCGATTGAGGGGATCGTGGATGCGCTGAAATAAACTCATTCATTGGATGCGCAATTGAAGTGGATGACATTTCATCCACGTACACCGCGAATTTGTCCTCATTACGGGCAATGCACGGCGCTCACTCGCCGGGTACAGGACTTCGAAAAAACTCGCGATCAAAGATCGCTCAGACAGTTTTCGAAGTCATCTGCCCCCGCCGCTCGTTTCGCTGGTGATTGCCGCCGTAATTGCGGAATCATTCGCCTGTGTCCGGGATATATGTCATCCCGATCATCCGCATTCCAATGAATCATGTTTCAGCGGGCAGTGACTCGTATAGCTGTCATAGGAAAGAATTACCATTTATAATTTCCTTTCTGTGATAGCGATTTCAGGCAGAACAGCGATCTGGCTATGTCGTGAACGTCTCCGCAGACGCTGCGATACGCAGCGGCGAGGACTTAGTGAAACGACATAGACAAAATCGCTATACAGACTTCAATCAAATGACAGAAAGGACGACTATAAATGGCAATTTTGAAACGCACCCACATGTGCGGCGACCTCAGAACAGAACACATCGGACAGACCGTCTCCCTGAACGGCTGGGTGGCCAAGCGGAGAAATCTGGGCGGGCTGATCTTCTGTGATGTGAGAGATAAGACCGGCATTACCCAGGTCGTGTTCAACGATCAGATCCCGCAGGAGCTGTTTGAGCGGGCGGACCGCCTGCGCAGCGAGTACGTTGTGGGCGTGCGCGGCAAGGTAGCGGAGCGGGAATCCAAGAACCCGGATCTGCCCACCGGCGACATTGAGATCCTGGCGGAGGAGCTGGTGATCTACTCCGAGGCGGAGACACCGCCGATCTACATCAAGGACGATGACAACGTGGATGACAATCTGCGTCTGAAATACCGCTATCTGGACCTGAGAAAAAAGAAAATGCAGGACAACCTGACCTTCCGGGCACGGCTGACGGGGATCGCACGGAATTACTTCGCCGAGCAGGGATTCACCGAGGTCGAGACACCGATGCTGATCAAGTCCACGCCGGAAGGGGCCCGGGACTATCTGGTGCCAAGCCGCGTCAATCCGGGGCGTTTCTATGCGCTGCCCCAGTCCCCCCAGACCTTCAAGCAGCTGCTGATGGTGGGCGGCACCGACCGGTACTTCCAGATCGTCAAGTGCTTCCGGGACGAGGACCTGCGGGCGGATCGTCAGCCGGAATTCACCCAGATCGACCTGGAGATGTCCTTCGTGGAGGTGGATGACGTCATCGAAGTCCAGGAAGGCTTCCTGAAGCGCGTTTTCCGCGAGCTGAAGGGCATCGAACTGCAGACACCGTTCCCCAGAATGACCTGGCAGGAGGCCATGGACCGCTATGGCAGCGATAAGCCGGACACCCGGTTCGGATTCGAGCTGCAGGACATCACCGGGCTGGTCAGAGACTGCGATTTCAAAGTCTTCACCGATGCCATCGAAAAGGGCGGCAGCGTCCGGGGCATCTGCGTGAGCGGCGCAGCAACCGCCTATACGAGGAAGAAGATCGATAAGCTTACCGAAGCCATCAAGAGCTACGGCGCGAAGGGCATGGTATGGATGAAGGTGAACGCGGAGGGCGTCGCTTCCTCCGTCAATAAATTCTTCACACCGGAGCAGCTCAAGGAGATCGCAGATTCCATGGGAGCGAAGGAAGACGATCTGATCCTGATCGTCAGCGACAGCAACAAGGTCGTCTGGGATGCGCTGGGATTCCTCAGAAGACACATCGCAGGAGAGTTGGGACTGCTGGATGACGAGCAGTACAACTTCCTGTGGGTCGTGGACTTCCCGCTGTTCGAGTACGACGAGAAGGAGGACCGCTGGTCCGCCATGCACCATCCGTTCACTTCCCCGAAGGAAGAGGACGCGCAGCTTCTGAAGACCGATCCCCACGCCTGCAAGGCCAACGCCTATGACATCGTCTTAAACGGCGTGGAGCTCGGCGGCGGCAGCATCCGTATCCACGATAAGGAGATGCAGGAAGATATGTTCAAGGCCCTGAATATGGGCGAGGAAGAGATCAACGAGAAATTCGGCTTCCTGGTGGAAGCCTTCCGTTACGGCACGCCGCCCCACGGAGGCCTTGCCTATGGGCTGGACCGGCTGGTCATGCTCCTCACCGGAGAGAAATCCATCCGGGAGGTCATCGCCTTCCCGAAAAATCAGGCAGCCCAGTGCATGGTCAGCGAGGCTCCGGGACTGGTGGATGAGACGCAGCTGGAGGAGCTGGGCATTCGCCTGAGAGAAGAGTGATGAAACGGATCGGTATTCTCGGAGGCAGTTTTGACCCGGTTCACGAGGGGCACGTGGGACTGGCGCGGGATGCTCTGGCCCAGGCAGATCTGGATCAGGTGCTTCTGATTCCGGCGCGGCTGCAGCCTTTCAAGCAGGACCGGATGCCGGCCAGCGGCGAAGACCGGATGGAGATGCTCCGTCTGGCCCTGGCTCAGGACCCCGGGATCGAGCCCTGCAGCTACGAGCTGGAGCAGGAGGGGGTTTCCTATACCTACCGGACGCTGCGGGCCATGCAGGAGCGTTTCGGGCCCGAGGCGAAGATCTGTTTCATCACGGGGACCGATTCGATCCTGAAGCTGGACACCTGGATGAACGCGGAGGAACTGCTCACAAGGTACAGCTACATCGTCGGCAGCCGTCCGGGCTACGACGATACGGAGCTGAAGGAATGCGTCCGGCGGCTGGAGGAGACCTACGGGACGGAGATCCGCATCATTCACAATGCGCCCTTCGATATCTCCGCCACCGAGATCCGGGAGAGGCTGGCCGCGGGAGCATCCGCGGAAGGCCTGGTCCCCCCGGCGGTCCTGGAGTACATCCGGGAGCACGGGCTCTATCGCAATCAGGATCTGAATGCCCGGGGCCTTGCCTACATCCGGGAGCACCTGAAGGAGTCCCGGCTGGCCCACACCTGCCGGGTAGCGGATACCGCCGTGACCCTGGCCAGACGCTTCGGCGCCGATCCTGCAAAGGCTGAGACGGCCGCGATCTTCCACGACATGGCAAAGAACATGTCCGCAGAGGAGATGAACGAGCAGATCCGAAGCTTCGGACTTGATGAAAAATATATAGACAACCCGAATCTTGCCCACAGCAAGATCGCCCGCTGCCTGATGGTGCGGGACTTCGGCATCACCGACGAGGATATCCTGAACGCGGTGGCCTATCATACCACCGGCCGGGCGGGGATGAGCCTTCTGGAGAAGGTCGTATTCCTGGCCGATGCCATTGAACCGGGGCGCAGCTATCCTTCGGCGGAGGAAATTCGAAGGATCGCAGACACCGACCTGGACCGGGCCTGCCTTTGCATGCTGGAGAGAACCGTCGCCTACCTGAAGAAGAAGGGCGCCCGGATCGATACCGACACGACAGATGCGCTGGCGTATCTGAAAGATAAACCAATTCTCAATGAGGAGGAGAACAAACATGCTTGAACCGAACGAAATGGCTCAGAAGATTGCGCAGAAGCTGGCCGACAACAAGGCAGCGGATGTCATGATCATCGACATCAGCCCGAAATCGTCCTTCGCGGATTACTTTGTCATGGGGTCCGCAGCCAATGAACGGCAGCTGGAAGCGCTGAAGGACTACGTCGAGGGTCTGCTGGAACCGATGGAGATCTTTCCGAAGAGCATCGAAGGCAAACGGGATTCCGGATGGATCCTGATGGACTACGGCGACGTCATCGTCAATATTCTGACCCGCGAGATGCGTGAGAAGTACAACATCGAGAAAATCTGGGGCGACTGCGAGATGGTCACCTGCGAATAAATCAACATGGAGGGAATCAGGTAGCAATGTTAGAAAAGTACAATTTCACAGAAATCGAGAAGAAGTGGCAGCAGATCTGGGAAAAGGAAGACGCCTTCCGCGTCAGCGAGGATCCGGACAAGGAGAAATACTATGTCCTCGAAATGTTCCCGTACCCGTCCGGTAAGCTGCACATGGGACACGTGAGAAACTATTCCATCGGCGACGTGCTGGCCCGGTTCAAGACCATGAGCGGCTACAATGTGCTGCATCCCATGGGCTGGGACGGTTTCGGACTTCCGGCGGAGAACGCGGCCATCAAGAACAACGTTGCTCCTGCGGACTGGACCTGGGCGAACATCAGCGATATGCAGGACCAGCTGAAGCAGATGGGACTGTCCTACGACTGGAACCGGGAAGTCGCCACCTGCCATCCGGAATACTACCGCTGGATGCAGTGGATCTTCATCCAGTTCTACAAGAAGGGCCTGGCCTATAAGAAAGAAAGCCAGGTCAACTGGTGCCCCAGCTGTCAGACGGTACTGGCCAACGAACAGGTCGTGGACGGCTGCTGTGAGCGCTGCAAATCCCCGGTGGGCAAGAAAGACCTGTCCCAGTGGTACTTCAAGATCACCGATTACGCGGACCGTCTGCTGCAAAACCTGGACGAGCTTCCGGGATGGCCGGCGAAGGTCAAGACCATGCAGAGAAACTGGATCGGTAAATCCAAGGGCGCACTGGCGACCTTTGATGTGCAGGACAGAGACGAGAAGCTGACGGTCTTCACCACCAGAATCGACACCATCTACGGAACCACCTTCATGGTTCTGGCGCCGGAGTATCCCGACGTGATCCCCATGGTGGAGGGAACCGAGTACGAAGCGCCGGTCAGAGAATACATCGACCGCTGCGCTCACATGACCGAGATCGAGCGTACATCCACCACCAATGAGAAGACCGGTGTGTTCATCGGACGCTACGCCGTAAATCCGTTTACGAAGAAGCCGATGCCGATCTACATCTCCGACTACGTCCTCATGGGCTACGGAACCGGCGCGGTCATGGGCGTTCCGGCCCACGACCAGAGAGACTTCGACTTTGCGAAGAAGTTTGATCTGGAGATCATCCCCGTCATCGATCCCCGGGATCCGGAGGTGGATGTGAACAACCTGACGGAAGCCTGCGCGGCGGAGGGCGTGCTCATCAATTCCGGTGAATTCAGCGGAATGAATAACAAGGAAGCCATCGAGAAGATCGCTCTGGTTGCCAGAGAACGGGGCATCGGCGAGCCTACGATCACGTATCGTCTGCGGGACTGGCTGATCTCCCGTCAGAGATACTGGGGAACACCGATCCCGATGATCTGGTGCGAGGAGTGCGGCTGGGTGCCTGAGAAGGAAGAGAACCTGCCGGTCCTGCTGCCCACGGACGTGGAGTTCACCGGCAAGGGCGAATCCCCGCTGGCCACCAGCAAGACCTTCGCGGATACGGTCTGCCCCTGCTGCGGAAGACCGGCGAAGAGGGAGCTGGATACCATGGACACCTTCCTGGATTCCTCCTGGTACTTCCTGCGGTACACGGATGCCCGCAATACCGAAGCGGCCTTCAGCAAGGAGAAGGCGGATTACTGGATGAACGTCGACCAATACATCGGCGGTGTGGAGCACGCGATCCTGCACCTGATGTATGCCCGGTTCTTCCAGATGGCTCTGTACGATCTGGGGCTGACCTCCAGCGAAGAGCCCTTCCAGAACCTGCTGACCCAGGGCATGGTCATCAAAGACGGCGCCAAGATGAGCAAGTCTTTGGGCAATGTCGTCAGCCCGGCGGAAATCATCGGGAAATACGGCGCGGATACCGCCCGTCTGTTCATCCTGTTCGCGGCTCCGCCCGAACGGGAGCTGGACTGGTCCGACCGGGGCGTGGAGGGATCCTTCCGGTTCCTGAACCGCGTGTACCGTCTGGTCTACGACTTCAAAGCCCAGTGCGATGCGGCTCCCGGAGAGTATGAGATCGGAAACGACGCCGACCGTAAGCTGGCCTACACACTGAATTACACAATCAAGAAGGTGACCGAGGACATCGGTGACCGGTTCAACTTTAACACCGCGATCAGCTCCATCATGGAACTGGTCAACGAAATGTACAAATACAGAGAAGGGAATATCAACGAGACGCTGTTTGCCTGCGCGATCCGCACGCTGGTGGTACTGCTGGCGCCCTTCGTGCCTCACATCACAGAAGAGATGTGGGAGCACCTCGGATATGAGGGCAGGGCCTATGGGCAGAGCTGGCCGGCCTATGATCCGGACGCGCTGGTCAAGGATACCATCGAGATCGTCGTTCAGATCAACGGCAAGAACAAGGCGAAGATCGATATCCCGGGCGATGCTACGAGAGACGATATGCTTCAGATCGCCGCCGAGGATGAGACGATCCGCAGCCTGACCGAAGGGAAGAACGTCATCAAGACGATCGCGGTCCCGGGCAGACTGATCAACATCGTTGCGAAATAACATATGAGCGAAAAAAAACGAAACACCAAACCGGCCGGCACCAGAAAGCGCCAGCCGGCCGCCGGACGCAATAAATCCGCAGCACCGAGGGCAAAGGCCAAAGTGCCGGCCCGTCCGGCTGCGAAGAACACGAAGGCGAAACAGACCAGACCCGCCGGATCAGCGAAGACAGCCAAACCGGCGAAGACCGCAGGGCCGTCAAAACCGAAACAACCGGCGCTGCCGGTGCGGGTGATCCCCCTGGGGGGACTGCACGAGATCGGCAAGAACATGACCGCCATCGAATACGATAACGAGATCATGATCATCGACTGCGGTCTGTCCTTTCCCGATGACGACATGTTCGGCATCGACAAGGTCATCCCGGATTTCACCTATCTCCGGGAAACGGACAAGAAGATCCTGGGACTGGTCATCACCCACGGCCACGAGGACCACATCGGCGGCATCCCGTTCCTGCTGAAGGAGCTGAATGTGCCGATCTACGGGATGCGGTTCCCCCTGGGACTGATCCAGAACAAGCTGGACGAGCACGGGCTGAAGGCCGATATGCACTACATCGAGGCGGGAGACATCTTCCCCCTGGGAAGGTACTTCCGCGTGGAAGCGCAGCGCATCACCCATTCCATCGCCGACTCCATCTGCCTGAAGATCGATACCCCCGCGGGGGCGATCTTCCACACCGGAGATTTCAAGATCGACTATACGCCGGTGGACGGCAACAAGATCGATTTCGGCCGGCTGGCCCAGATCGGAAACGAAGGCGTTCTGCTGATGATGGCCGACAGCACCAATGTCATGCGGCAGGGATTCACCCGATCCGAGATGAAGGTAGGGGAGACCCTGGACATCATTTTCCGCAGCGCCAGAAGCCGGATCATCGTCGCCACATTCTCATCGAACGTGCACCGGATCCAGAAGATCATCGATATCGCCCTGGAGTGCAACCGGAAGGTCGCGATCTCCGGACGGAGCATGGTCAACGTATTCGAACTGGCGAAAGAGCTGGGATACATTCGGATTCCGGACCATATGCTGGTGGATCTGAACCGGACGAAGAACATTCCGGACGATCAGCTGGTGATCATCACCACCGGCAGCCAGGGCGAGCCGATGTCGGCGCTGGCCCGGATGGCCTCCATGGAACACAAGACCATCCGCATCAAACCGGGGGACATGGTCATTCTGTCCTCCACACCGGTGCCCGGAAACGAACTGACGGTATCCAACGTCGTCGATCAGCTGATCGAGAAGGGAGCCGAAGTCATCTATTCCGACATCGCCGAGACCCACGTATCGGGGCACGCCTGCCGGGAAGAGCTGAAGCTGATGCATTCCCTGATCCGGCCGAAATTCTTCATGCCGGTCCACGGAGAATACCGGTTCCTGCAGAAGCACGCCCAGCTGGCGGAGTATCTGGGAATGGATCCGAAGAACATCTTCCTGCTGGACAACGGCGACGCCCTGTCCGTGACGTCTGCGAAGGCTGAGAAGACCGAGAAGGCCGTGCCCGCAGACCCGGTCATGGTGGATGGCCTTGGGGTGGGGGATGTAGGAAACATCGTCCTTCGAGACCGGCGGCTCCTGTCGGAATCCGGCCTTGTGATCCTGGTGGCCGCCATCGACGGCAGTGACCGGCGGCTGGTTGCGGGGCCGGACATCATCACCCGCGGATTCGTCTATGCCAGAGAAAATGAAGATCTGATCGATGAGGCCTGCCGGATCGCCGAGGACTGCATCGTTACCTGCCTGTCAAGGGGCATGAGCGACTGGAACGCCATCAAGACCAAGGTCCGGGAGGAACTGCGGAAATTTATCTATCAGAAGACGAAACGAACACCGATCATTCTTCCGGTCTTCCAGGAAGTGTGAGGAAAGGAGCTCTAAGATGAACGTATACGATCAGGCCCACCAGCTGGCGAAGGCCATCCGGGAGTCCGAGGAATTCAAGCAGTTTGACGCCACAAAGAAACAGATCGAGCAGAACCCGGATCTGGACAAGGCCATCAAGGATTTCATGGCAAAGCAGCTGGAGCTGCAGACCATGCAGATGATGGGACAGGAGGTCGATCAGAATGCCTTCCAGCAGCTGCAGCAGCTGAGCGTGGTGCTGATGCAGGATCCGCTGGCCGCGAACTATCTGCAGTGTCAGATGCGGTTCACAATGATGATGTCCGACGTCTATAAGATCGTGGGGGAAGTCTCCGATTTCGGACTGGACGGACCCTTTAAGAACATGCAGTAACAGTAATTGACGAATACGACATTGTTTTGGTATAATCGAACCGTTAATACTATCGATAAAGAGAAAGGCGAGATACTATGATTTATGCAGGTGATTTCAGAAAAGGTATTACGTTTGAAATAGATGGCGATCCCCATGTAGTTCTGGATTTTCAGCACGTGAAGCCGGGCAAGGGAGCAGCCTTCGTCAGAACGAAGCACAAGAACATCCTGACCGGAGCCATCAAAGAAGAATCCTTCAACCCGGACGCCAAGTTCCCGAAGGCCCACATCGAAACGAAGACCATGCAGTATCTGTACAACGACGGAGAGCTGTATTACTTCATGGACCCGGACACCTTCGATCAGATCCCTTTGGCATACGATCAGGTAGAAGAGGCCATGAAATATCTGAGAGAGAACGATGAGGCCACCATCAAGTTCTATCAGGGCAATGCGTTCCAGGTCGATGCGCCCAACTTCGTTGACCTGCTGGTCACTGAGACCGAGCCGGGCGTGAAGGGCGACACCGCGACCAACGTTACCAAGGCCGCGACGGTGGAGACCGGCGCTGTGATCCAGGTTCCGATCTTTATCGAGGAAGGCGAACGGATCCAGATCGACACGAGGTCTGGCGAATACCTGGGCAGATCCAAATAGCGATTCCGAAAAGGGAACGATCTGTCGTTCCTTTTTCTATAGGTTGTAACTGCGTGTGAGGTGATTTATGTCCGGCAATGGAGCTGATAAGAAGAAACAGGGCTCGAAACTCAAGTGGATCGCGCTGATCATCATCGTGGTTGTCGCTGCTTTTTCCGGCGGAATCCTGTACTATCTGAACGGACTGGGGGCGGCGGATCCATCCGATACCGAGGAGATCACGGTGGAGATTCCTTCCGGCAGCGGAGCGTCTTATATCGTCGATCTGCTGGATGAGCAGGGCCTGGTCAAAAACCGGACCGCAGCCAAGGTCAAGGCCAAGCTGGGCGGATACGATTCACTTCAGGCGAACACCTACCTGCTGAACCGGTCCATGACCTTTCCGGAGATCATGGAGGTGATCAACACCGGCAATTTCGAATATCTGCTGAAGGAATCCATCAAGGTTTCGGACGGAGCCCGTCTGGAGCAGGTGGCGGACGCGATCTCGCAGCAGCTGGGGGTTTCCTCCAAGGAGATCATGAAGAAATGGAACGACCGGAGTTACGTGAAGGAACTGATCGACCGGTACTGGTTCCTGACCGACGAGGTGCTCAGCGATAAGGTGATGTATCCGCTGGAAGGGTATCTCTACGCGGACACCTACTATCTGACCTCGGAGGATGTCACCGTCGAAAGCTTTACCGAAATGTGCCTGGATCAGATGGATGCAGCTCTGACGGAGCGGAAGGCGCAGATCGAGGCGACGGGCTTCAGCGTTCATGAATTTCTGACTCTGACGTCCATCGTTACCAAGGAAGCTGCCGCCGGGGAGCAGGCCGGGGTTGCCGGCGTATTCATGAACCGGCTGAAGGAAGGCATGTCCCTGGGCAGCGATGTCACGGTGTGCTACATCTTTCAGGAGGACCGGGTGGATCTGAAGGTCAGCCAGCTGTCCAGCGACAGCCCCTACAACACACGGAAAGTCTCCGGACTTCCGCCGGGACCCATCTGTCAGGTGATCTCCGATGCGATGGATGCGGTCATTAACTACGAAAACAACGACTATCTGTTCTTCTTCGCCGGCCCGGACGGAACGGTCTATTATGCGAAGACCGAGGCGGAGCACGAGAAGAACATCAGCGAACACCCCTGGAGCGAGGAGGATCTGGCTCAGTAAATGGACAGCGACAATATTGTCAGCGAATTAATATCTTCTTATGTGGATGCGTTTTATCAGGAGCCGGACGAGTCTTTGATGGAGCTGCGGTCCTTCGCGGAGGATCACCATGTGCCCATCATACAGAAGGACACCGAAGAGCTGCTGCGCATCCTGCTCGCACTGCAGAAGCCGGCGCGGATCCTGGAGATCGGGACTGCGATCGGCTATTCTGCATGTTTTTTTGCGGAGGTTTCCAACGCGGAAGTGATCAGCATCGAGCGGGAGGAGTCCCTGTACCGGACGGCCTGTTCCAATATCCGTGAACTGGGATATGCGCCCCGGGTCTTCGTGATCCACGGCAATGCTCAGGACATTCTGAAGGAAATGAACGAATCGGAATTTGGCGCCGCCGAGGAAGGCTTTGATTTCGTGTTCATCGACGCGGCCAAAAGCCATTACCGGGAGTTCTGGGATCTTTGCGTGCCGCTGGTCAGTGAGGACGCAGTCATCGTCTGCGACAACGTGCTGATGCGGGGGCTGACAGCGACCGTTCCGGAGGAGGCGGCCCACAAGCACCGCACCAGCATCCGCAACATGCGGGGATTCCTTCAGTTCCTGAAAGAGCTCCCCTATGCGGACACCTGCATTCTGACGGTGGGGGACGGCGTTTCCATCAGCCGGATCGACAAAGAAGCCTATCAGGAGTTTATCAGATCATGAAGAGCATCGAACTGCTGGCGCCGGCGGGCGATCCCGAAAAACTGAAAATCGCGATCCGTTACGGCGCCGATGCCGTTTATTTCGGCGGCCGCAGCTTCAGCCTGCGGGCGGGAGCCGGCGGGATGTCCCTTCCGGAGATCCGGGAGTGCGTCGCCTATGCCCATGAGCGGGGCGTCCGCTGCCACATGACACTGAACATCTACGCGCATAACGAGGATCTGCAGCCTTTGCGGGAATACATCAAAGAGCTGTCGGATATTCCCATCGACGCGTTTATCGTATCGGATCCGGCGGTCATTCAGCTTCTGCAGGAGTATGCGCCGGAGGCGGAGCTGCACCTGTCGACCCAGGCCAACACGACGAATTATCTGGCAGCCCGGTTCTGGTACGATCTTGGGATCCGGCGTCTGGTGCTGGCCAGGGAGCTGTCTCTTGAGGAAATCGCCCGGATCCGCGGGGAGATCCCGGAGGATATGGAGCTGGAAGCCTTCGCCCATGGCGCGATGTGCATCTCTTATTCCGGCCGGTGCCTGCTGAGCAATTTCATGACCGGGCGGGATGCCAACCGGGGCGCCTGCGCCCATCCCTGCCGCTACAAGTACCGTCTGGAGGAGGAGAAGCGGCCCGGAGAGTACTGGCCCGTGGAGGAGGACGCCCGGGGAACGTACATCTTCAATTCCAACGACCTCTGCATGCTGGAGCACATCGGGGATCTCGCAAAGGCTGGCGTAACCTCCCTGAAGATCGAGGGGCGGATGAAGAGCATTTTTTATATCGCCCACGTGATCGGCGCCTACCGCAGAGCCATCGACGCCTATGAGGCAGGGGAGCCCTTCGATCCCGCCTGGATGGAAGAGATGATGAAGGCAAGCCACCGGAATTTCACCACCGGGTTCTATTATCACGAGCCGGGAGCGGAGGATCAGAACTACTCCTCCAGCGCCTATTCGAGAGATTACGCCTTCGTGGGGCTGGTCCAGGACTTTGATCCGGAAACCGGACTTGCGGTGGTGGAACAGAGAAACAAGATGGTCCTGGGGGATACGATCGAGGTGTTCGGTCCGGGGCAGTCCGGATTTACCCAGAGGATCAGTGAAATGTATGACGAAGAGGGGGAGCCTCTGGAATCTGCGCCCCATCCGCAGCAGATTCTGAAAATGCGGATGATGCAGCCGGTCTCTTCCGGCTGGATGCTGCGAAAGAAACAATCAAAGGAGTAAACTATGGAATCCGATATCGTACCTTTATGGAGTATTATCTGCTTTATTCTGATCCTTGCGGTGAACGCCTATGTGGTCGCGGCGGAGCGGGCGCTTTCCGCCGTCAACAAGGGGCATATCCGGACTCTTGCGGAGGACGGTGACCGCCGGGCGGAGGATCTGGAACAGATCATCGATGATCCCGGAGCCTATATGCCGGCCATGCGCGCCGGCAGCGTGCTTCTGACGCTGTGCGCCGCGGCCATATCGGTCCTGTTCTTCCTGCGTCCCATTGAGACCGCGCTGCACCGTTTCGGGGTCCCGGAAGGAGACATGCTGATCCTTGTTTCCATCGCGATCCTGATCCTGCTTCTGGCGCTGGTGATGTGCGCTTTTACCGAGCTTCTCCCCCGGCGCCTGGCAGTGCTGCATCCGGACGGGATCGCCATGTTCAGCACCGGCTTCTGCCGCTTTCTGATCGGGATCATGAAGCCGATGACGGCCATTTCCTCCGGAATCGTCTACCTGTTTCTGAAGCTGCTGCGGCAGAGGATCGAGTACGATTATAACGAATACTCGGAGGAAGACATCGTATCCATGCTGGAGGCCGGCCAGGAAAAGGGCGAGCTGAAGGAAGAGGGCAAGAAGATGATCACCGGTGTGTTCGCCTTTGACGATCTGCTGGCCTACGAGGTGATGACGCCCCGGACCGACGTGTTCGCCATCGATATCAACGATCCGCCGGAGGAGTACATCGACGAGCTGATGGAGCTTCGTTATTCCCGCATCCCGGTGTACGAGGACGACAGCGACAACATCATCGGCATTCTCTACATCAAGGACTATCTGATCCAGGCCAGAGAAGCCGGCTTCGACAATGTGGATATCCGCGGGATCCTGCGCACGCCGTACTTCGTACCCGAAACCAAGAACATCGACTCCCTGTTTGTGGAGCTGCAGAAGACCAAGCAGCACATCGCCATTCTGATCGATGAATACGGAGGGTTTTCCGGCATTGTCACCATGGAGGACATCATTGAGGAGGTCATGGGAGAGATCGACGACGAGTACGATGAGGAGGAACCGGAGATCAAACAGATCCGTTCCGACACGTGGCAGCTGGACGGCAGCATGGATCTGGACGACATCGATGAGGAGTTGGACATCGACCTGGAGTCGGAGAGCAGCGAGACCATCGGAGGTTTCCTGATCGATATTCTTGGGGAGATCCCCGATGACGATGACCTGAATCAGCCCATCACCTACGAGAATTACATTTTCACGATCCTGTCCGTCAAGGACCGCCGGATCGAGAGCATTACCATGCAGATCCTGCCGAAGGAGACGGCCGAGGAGGCCGAGAAGGAGTGACTGCGTCGGGGCGCGCTGTATTGCGTGCCCTGTGTTTTTCTGATATAATTATCCCATCATTTAGGAGATAGATCCATGAGCGATAAATATGTTTTTTCGGACGAGGTGGTTGCGGTCTGCGCAGTCAACGCAACCCTTAAAACCGAGGGTGTCTTCGGTATGGCCGGCGGCATGTACGATGCTCTTTCGAAGAACCTTCTGGGACGAGAGAGCGCAGCCAAGGGCACGAAGGTCAGCCGCAGCGGGGAAGAAACCGCAGTGGATGTTTCCGTGATCGTAGACTACGGATGCAATATCCCCTCGGTGGCCTGGGAGATCCAGGAGAACGTCAAGAACGAATTGAGAGATATGGTGGAGATCGATGTCACTGCAGTGAACATTCACGTGCAGGGGGTCGGTCTCTCAACGGATAAGGACAGAGATCCCGCGGGCGGCAAGGGCGCCGGCCAGGATCGTACGATCGTCGAAGTGCAGGAGGATTCAGCGGATGACGAGAAATGAAGCCAGAGAAATAATGATGCAGATCCTGTACGAGATGGAAGCCGCCGGAGAAATGAACGAAGCGGCCGTCTGCCGTCTGACGGAGGAACGGCTGGCCGGCAATCATGTGCAGAGGGGCCGGACCCTTCTGAGCGACATCCTTCGCCACATCGACCAGATCGATGACAGCATCAATCGGTGCAGCACGCGCTGGAAGACCGCGCGCATGCCGAAGGTGGATCTGGCGATCATGCGGCTTGCCATCGGCGAAATGAACTATGGGGAGGATATTCCCGATGCGGTTGCCATCAATGAAGCCATCAATCTGGGCAAAAAATACAGCACCGGAGAATCATCAAAATTCATCCACGGTGTCCTCGGAGCTGTTGCCCGAAGAGACGATGACTGAACCGGAATACATCCTCGGCATCGATACGAGCAATTATAAGACATCCGTTGCGGTATTGAGCCGGGATCATATCGAGTGCGACATCCGGAAATTTCTCGATGTGAAGCAGGGAGAACGGGGCCTGAGACAGTCAGAAGCCCTGTTTCAGCATGTGAAGAATCTTCCGGAGCTGTTCGAGACGGCCTGCAATGAATTCTCACGGGAGGGGAATCTGCGGGAGGACATCCGCGGGATCGCCTTTTCGTCAAAGCCCCGTCCGCAGGAAGGGTCCTATATGCCCTGTTTTCTTGCCGGCGAAAGCTTCGCCCGCTCTCTGGGCGCGGTGCTGAACGTTCCCGTGATCGGCTTTTCCCATCAGGAGGGGCACATTCAGGCGATTAAGTCCTATACGGAGATGGCGAGCATGGATGAGTTTCTGGCCTGTCATTTCTCCGGCGGCACCTGTGAGGTCCTCCGGATCCGCAGCCGTGACTACGATCCGTCAAATCTGATCCGCGGCAGCCATTTCCAGTGGGTCCGGGGGGAAGGGGCCTTCTACGATGTCGAGATCATCGGAGGTTCCCGGGACATCTCCTTCGGACAGGTCCTGGACCGGGCCGGGGTTGCGATGGGATTTTCTTTTCCCGCCGGCGCACAGATGGATGAGATCGCGCTCCGCACCCGAAAATCGACCAACATGCTGACTCCCATCAAGGTGACCGGCGGTGAGATCAATCTGTCCGGCATCGACACCCAGATCAAGAACAAGCTGTCCAGCCTTTCCATGACCCGCTCCATCATCAATGTGGATCAGCAGGTGCGGGACGAACTGATCCGCGAGATCTTCGTACGGATCAGCGACTGTCTGACGGAGCTTCTGAAGCAGGCCTCCCGGCGAAGCGGTCTGAAGGATATCATCATGTCCGGAGGAGTATCCTCCAGCCGCTTTATCCGGTCCTACGTCAGCGACCGGCTGGAGGAAGAAGACATCATCGTCTATTTTGACGACAACGAGAACGACCTCGCCACGGACAATGCGGTAGGAACGGCGCTTCTGGGAGGGAAACTGCTATGGGATTGAACCCGATCCGCGTCGGACAACTGAATCAGTACATCGGCCGGATCCTCAGAAACGATCCACTGCTGTCGGATGTATCCGTGATCGGCGAGATCTCCAACCTGAAATTTCACAGCTCCGGGCACATCTACTTCTCACTGAAGGATGAAGCCTCCCGGATCGACTGTTTTCTCTCGTCCCGGATCGCGCCCCAGATCCGCTGTCCGCTGGAGGAGGGGCTGGAGGTCGTCGCCGCCGGGTTCGTATCCGTCTACGAGCGGGGCGGCCGGTATTCGCTGAACATCATGGATCTGGAG
Source organism: Bacillota bacterium (assembly GCA_017459895.1). Classification (GTDB taxonomy): domain Bacteria; phylum Bacillota; class Clostridia; order Peptostreptococcales; family Anaerovoracaceae; genus Lentihominibacter. The sequence continues at coordinate 68,689 of JAFUCA010000038.1, forward strand.
ACCGCCGGCCGGGGGCAGCTGGCCGTTCGCTTTGAGCAGCTCAAGCAAAGGCTGGAGAGCGAGGGGCTGTTTGATCCGGCGCACAAGAAGCCGATCCCGTCCTTCCCGTCAAAGATCGCGGTCATTACCTCCCCCACGGGAGCGGCGGTCCGGGATATACAGAAGATCATACGAAGCAAGAACGACTACGTCAGCATCCTGATCGTTCCCGTCCTGGTGCAGGGACCCTCGGCAGCCCAGGACATCGCCGATGCGATCAGGGAAGTCAACGAACGGTGTCCGGAGGTGGACGTCATCATCACCGGACGGGGCGGCGGCAGCGCCGAGGAGCTGTGGGCCTTCAACGAGGAAATCGTTGCCCGGAGCATCTACGCCTCGGAGATCCCGGTGATCTCGGCGGTGGGTCATGAAACGGATTTCACCATCTCCGATTTCGTGGCGGACCTGCGGGCCGAAACACCGACGGCAGCGGCGGACCGGGCGGTTCCGGACATCGAAGAGCTGCGGCAGATGATGCTCTTTTACCGGGACGAGATGACCCGCACGCTGCAGCTTCGCACCGAAGCGGCGCGCCAGAGGCTTTCGGCAATGGACCCGGCAGCCTTTGCATCCGGAATCCGTACGAGAATCGAATACGATCAGATGTACTCGGACGGCCTCGCCGCGGGGATGACCGACCGGATGCGGCAGCTTCTGAAGGAACAGATGCACCGGATCGAGCTTCTGCGAAACACCATCGAATCGGCCAATCCCTATGAGCTGCTGAACCGCGGTTATTCCATGATCCGCGGGGAAGGGCAGAGCGTGATTCACTCCGTGCGGGATCTTGTCCCGGGGCAGAGTGTGATGATCCGTATGAGCGATGGAAGCGCCGAGGCGCAGATCGTCAGGATCGATGAGGAGGATCTGATATGACGAAGAAAAAACCATCCTTTGAAGAGTCTCTTAAGAAACTGGAGGCTGCTTCCGAAAAACTGAAACGGCAGGATGTCCCTCTGGAGGAGGCCATCAGGAGTTACCGGGAAGGACTGCAGTACTATGAGGAGTGCCGGAGCATTCTGGATGAGGCTTCGGCAGAGATCGAAACGTTAACGCGAAAATGATCTGAAAACGGCGATGAGGTGCGAGATGAACGATTATACCTTTGACGATTATAAAGGGATCATAGAAGAACACCTGACGGATTTTCTTCCGGACATTGATCACAAGAGCATCACCCTGTATGAGTCCATGAAGTACAGCCTGCTGGCCGGAGGCAAAAGGATCCGGCCGGTCCTGCTGCTGGCGGCCTGTGATTTCTGCGGAGGTAAGGTGGAGGAGGCGCTGCCCTACGCATGCGCCATTGAATACATCCATACCTATACGCTGATTCACGACGATCTGCCCTGCATGGACAACGACGATCTGCGCCGCGGGGTGCCGACCAACCACAAGGTTTACGGAGACGCGGTGGCAACGCTGGCGGGGGACGGGCTGCAGTCGGCCGCCTACGAGGCGATGCAGCGGGATATGCTCCTTTATCTGGACGATCCGGGGGCGCTCAAAAAACGGATCCGGGCAGCCTATGAGATCACGAAGGGCTGCGGCTGCCGCGGAGTGGTGGCCGGACAGATCGCGGACATGGAGGCCGAAAACAAGAGCTGTTCACCGGAGCTTCTGGATTTCATCCATCTGAACAAGACCGCCGCGATGATCGTCGCCGCCATCCGGGCCGGGGCTGCTCTTGGCTCCTCCGATCCGGAGATGCTCGAAAACCTGACGATCTACGCGGAGAATCTGGGTCTGGCGTTCCAGATCTGCGATGATATTCTGGATGTGGTCGGCAATGCCGATGAAATGGGCAAGATGACCGGAATGGATCAGGAAAACCAGAAAGCGACCTATCCGGCCATCTACGGGCTTGAGAAGTCCCGAAAGCGGCTGACCGAACTGACCGATACGGCGGTGGATTCCTTAAGCCGCTATTACGACAACGCAGAGCTATTCAACCTGCTGGCAAGACAGCTGGAAGTCCGAGGAAAATAATTTATGAGCAACTACCTGAAACGACACGATTTTCCTTCTGAACTTAAGAACATGACCTACGAAGAGCTGGAGCTTCTGTCCTATGAGATCCGGGATTTTCTGGTGGATTCCGTCTCCCGGACCGGCGGGCATCTGGCCTCCAGCCTGGGCGTGGTGGAGCTTGCGATCGTGCTTCACCGCGTCTTCGATTCACCGAAGGATAAGCTGATCTGGGACGTGGGACATCAGTCCTATGTTCATAAGATCCTGACCGGACGGGCGGAGGGATTCGAACATCTGCGCCAGATGGGCGGAATGAGCGGATTCCCCAAACGCTGCGAGAGTGAACACGATGTGTTCGATACCGGACACAGCAGCACCTCCATCGGTCTGGGTCTTGGAATGGCAGCGGCCAGGGATCTGAAGGGAGAGGACTACCGGGTCGTCTCCGTGATCGGAGACGGGGCCCTGACCGGCGGGCTTGCTTTCGAAGCGCTTAATCACGCAGGTCACCTGGACACAGACCTGATCGTTGTCCTAAACGACAACGGCATGTCCATCTCGCCGAACATCGGAGGCCTCTCCCGGCACCTGGTTCGGCTGTCCGGAACCGCCGGTTATTCCGCGATGAAGAACCGGATCAAAACCGGAGTCTCCAAGGTTCCGGTCATTGGTGACGATATCGTATCGGGACTGCAGCACGCCAAGGAGAAGATCAAATACTCCGTTCTGGAGGATGGCGTCATCTTCGAGGAGCTGGGGTTCAAATACATCGGGCCCGTGGACGGTCACGACATCCGCCAGCTGTGTGAGGTCCTTGAAAACGCATCCCGCCTGGGCGGGCCGGTGCTGATCCACACCCTGACCACGAAAGGGAAGGGGTATTCCCACGCCGAAAAGGACCCCGGCAAATTCCACGGAATCGGACCCTTTGACGTGTCTACGGGGAAGCCCCTGAAGAGCGGAGCATCGGATTCCTGGTCCGATGTGTTCGGGGACAAGCTGGTGCGGATGGCATTTCAGAATCCGAAGATCATTGCGGTCAGCGCCGCTATGATCGAGGGCACCGGACTGTCTGCCTACAGCCGGACTTTCCCGAAACGGATCTTCGATGTGGGCATCGCGGAGGAGCACGGGGTCACCTTCAGCGCCGGCATGGCGGCGGCGGGAATGAAGCCCTTCGTCGCGATCTACTCCACCTTCCTTCAGCGGGCTTACGATCAGATCATGGAGGAAGTCTGTCTTCAGGGACTTCCGGTGGTTTTCTGTCTCGACCGGGCCGGCGTCGTCGGCGCGGACGGGGAAACGCACCACGGGATCTTTGACCTTTCCTATCTTCGCAGCATGCCGGGAATGACCATCCTGGCACCGGCATCGGCCCGGCAGCTGGAAGAAATGATGGATTTCGCCGCCTCCTGCGAGGGGCCCTGCGCGATCCGTTATCCCCGGGGAAAGGCGGAGAAGAACCTTGAGCTTGCCCCCTTTGAATGCGGGAAGGCTGAGCGCATCCGGGAAGGATCGGACGTCGATCTGTGGGCGGAGGGGCCGATGCTCGCTTCGGCTGTGAAAGCCTCGGAGATCCTGGAGCAGCAGGGGATTCATGCAGGTGTTGTCAACATCGCCTCGATCCAGCCTTTGGATGAGAAGCAGCTGCGGGAATCCGCCCGGGAGCATCCGATGATCGTTACGATCGAGGACAATGTCATCTCCGGCGGCATCGGGGAGCACATGGACCGGCTCCTCACCGATGATCCTGTTCACATCGTCAACCTCGGATGGCCGGATCAGTTCGTCCCCCACGGGACCCAGGAGGAACTGTACGAAGCCTTCGGGCTGGACGGAGCATCCATCGCCCGCAGAGTCATGGAAGAAAGGACCGAAGACAGAAAGTGAAAGACCGACTTGACAGTATCGCCGCCGGCCGCGGTCTGTTTGAATCAAGAGAAAAAGCAAAGGCCTCGATCATGGCGGGCCTCGTCTATGTGGACGGGCAGCGGATCGATAAACCGGGAACGAAGATCGATACACAGGCCGAGATCACCGTCGCTTCCGCCGGCTGTCCCTACGTCAGCCGGGGCGGATTGAAGCTGGAGAAGGCGATCGGCTGTTTCGGTCTGGATCTGAAGGGTGCAAAGGCTGTGGATATCGGTGCATCCACCGGCGGTTTCACCGACTGCATGCTCCAGAATGGCGTCTCCCATGTCACCTGCATCGATGTGGGGTACGGCCAGCTGGACTGGAAGCTGCGAAACGATCCCCGGGTAACCAATCTGGAAAAGACCAACGTACGGTATCTGGATGCGGATGACGTAGGAACCGACCACGATTTCATCTCCATCGATGTTTCGTTTATTTCCCTGAAGCTGGTGCTCCCGGTGGCCGCCCGGCTGCTGCGGGAGGAGGGGCAGCTGGTGTGCCTTGTGAAACCGCAGTTTGAAGCCGGAAGGGAGCAGGTGGGAAAGAAGGGAATCGTCCGGGATCCGGCGGTCCACCGGCATGTGATCCGGCAGGTGATCGGCTACGGAAAGGACGCGGGACTTGCCTCCGTGGGGCTGGATTTTTCCCCGGTCACAGGTACCAAAGGAAATATTGAATATCTTCTTTTCATGACGAAGAAACTGTGCGATAATACAATGGGTGAGGAGGACGTTTCCCGCATTGTAGAACAGTCTCATCTGCAGCTGAAATAACCGGCTGCCCGTGTGAACTATCGTATTTTTAAGGATTTAGGAGGACAAAGACAATGGAAGTATCTAAGAGAGTTGGCGCGATGCAGTTTTCGCCGATCCGGCGTTTTAACACCTACGCGTTCGAGGCAGAGGCGGAGGGCAAGAAGGTCTATCGCCTGAACATCGGACAGCCGGACGTTGAGACGCCGCAGGTATTCATGGACGCGATCCGCGATTTCGACAAGAAGGTCATCGCTTATGCAGAATCCGGTGGAGTGACGGATCTGGTCGATGCCATCATCGATTACAATAAGCAGTATGACATGGAGTTTGAGCGGGGCGATATCCTGATCACCAACGGAGGATCCGAAGCGCTGACCATGATCTTCACCGCGCTGCTGAATCCAGGAGAGGAAGCTGTGATCGCGGAGCCGTTCTACACGAACTACAACACCTTCTGCAATCAGGTCAACGGCAAGCTGGTACCGATCACCACGAAGGCGGAGGACGGTTACGCATGGGCGGACCGTGAAATGATCGAAGCTTCCATTACCGAGAATACGAAGGCGATCTGCTGCATCAGCCCGGGAAATCCCACCGGCCGCGTTCTGACGCTGGACGAGATGCGTCTGATCGGCGATATCGCCAAGGAGCATGATCTGTGGATCATTTCCGATGAGGTTTACAGAGAATTCGCATACGACGGCAGAGCGGTCACATCCTTCGGCATGCTGGACGACATCGCAGACCGGGTCGTCATCGTTGACTCCGTTTCCAAGCGGTTCTCCGCCTGCGGCGCCCGTGTCGGCTGCGTCATGAGCAAGAACAAAGAACTGATGAGCGGTATCCTGAAGCTGGCCCAGGGCAGACTCTGCTGTCCGACGCTGGAGCAGGTGGGCGCAGCGGCGCTGTACCGTCTCGACAAGTCCTACTACGCCGAGGCAAAGGCTGAATATGAAGGCAGAAGAAACGCGGCTTACGAAGAGCTGTCCCAGATCCCGGGCATCGTCTGCCAGAAGCCGGGCGGCGCGTTCTATCTGACCTGCAAGCTGCCGGTAGAAGACGCGGAGGACTTCCTGATGTTCCTGCTCAAGGAATTCGACGACAACGGCGAAACCGTCATGTTCGCGCCGGCGGCCGGATTCTACGCGACCCCGGGCCTGGGCAAGAACGAGATGCGGATCGCTTACGTTCTGAATCAGGATTCCATGCGCAGAGGCGCGGAGCTGATCAAGCTGGGCATCGAGGCTTACAAGGCAGCAGGTAATAAATAAGCATTGATTGTTGAAAGGCGCAGGTATGGCATCAAAACTGTCACCGATGATGCAGCAGTACATCGAGATCAAGGAGCAGTACAAGGACGAGATCCTGTTCTTTCGGCTCGGTGACTTCTACGAAATGTTCTTTGAAGACGCGAAGCTGGTCTCAAAGGAACTGGAACTGACACTGACAGGTAAAAACTGCGGATTAGAAGAAAGGGCTCCTATGTGTGGAGTCCCTTTCCATTCCGCGGATACTTATATTGCCCGTCTGATCGAGAAGGGCTATAAGGTTGCCATCTGCGAACAGACGGAGGATCCGGCCTCTGCGAAGGGGCTGGTGCGGCGGGAGGTCATTCAGGTAGTGACCCCCGGCACGCTGATCTCCAGCACCATGCTGCGGGAAAACGAAAACAACTTCATCGCATCCGTATTTGCCGGAACCGGCGAATGGGGACTGGCTTACTGCGATATCTCCACCGGGGAGCTGCGTCTGACCAGCCTTTGCGGTCCGGGGGCGGAGACGTCTCTGCAGGATGAGCTGGTGAAGATCGATGCCCGGGAGATCCTGATGAGCGAGGAAACAGCCGAAGCAGCTGATACGGGGGCTCTGGCCGCGCTGACCGGCGCCTATCTGAATACCATCGGCGAGGCCTTTTACCGCGGAGAAGCGATGCAGGACGCGATCCGCCGCCAGTTCCACACGGATTCACTGCAGGGACTGGGCATCGGCGAGGGATCCGCGGCAGAGGCAGCGGTGGGTTCGCTGCTGCTGTATATCCACGATACCCAGAAGAACGACATGAGCCATATCGCCCGGCCGGCGGTGTATGCCACCGGGGATCACATGTCTCTCGATAAGGCGACGATCCGCAATCTGGAGCTGACGGAGACGCTGTTTGAGAAAAAGCTCTCCGGATCCCTGCTGGGCGTGCTGGATAAGACTCATACCGCGATGGGATCCCGGCTTCTGAAGCAGTGGATCCGCACACCTCTCAACGACTGCGACAGGATCAACGCCCGGCTGGATGCGGTATCGGAACTGGCCGACGACATTCTGCTCCGAAACGACCTGAAGGAGGAGCTGAAGCGCATCTACGACTTCGAACGCCTGGCGGGACGGATCGCCACCGGCAAAGCCAACGGCCGGGATCTGATCGCTCTTCGGGGTTCCTGCCGCAGCCTGCCGGAGATCAAGCAGCTGACCATCGGATCCCGGAGCCGGCTTCTGCAGGAGCTGTCGGATCAGATCCACGGGCTGGAGGACGTATATGAGCTGATCGACCGCAGCATCGTCGAGGAGCCGCCCTTCACGGTGAAGGAGGGCGGGCTGATCCGGGAGGGTTACTCGGAGGAGCTGGATGATATGAAGCTCTCCATCCGGGTCGCGAGAGAATGGATCGCCTCACTGGAAGCCAAAGAACGGGAGCGGACCGGCATCAAGAATCTGAAGGTGGGCTTCAACAAGGTCTTCGGCTATTATCTGGAGGTGACGAAGTCCTTCTACGATCTGGTTCCGGAGGATTACATCCGCAAGCAGACCCTGGTGGGCAGCGAGCGGTTCGTGACACCCCAGCTGAAGGAAACGGAGCGGCTGGTACTGAATGCCGAGACCGAGATCAATAAGATGGAATACGATCTGTTTTCGGAGATCCGGCGGACTCTGCAGGCTCGGACGGCGGACATTCAGCAGACCTCGGCTGCCGTAGCGCGGCTGGATGCGCTGGTCTCCTTCGCTCACGTCAGCGATCAGAACGGCTACGTCCGTCCCCAGGTCGACGAAGGGGATGTGATTCAGATCGAGCGGGGACGCCACCCGGTCATCGAGCTATCCTCCCGGGACGGTCTGTTTGTCAGCAACGACACCTATATCGACCGCAGCGATGCCAGCATGCTGATCATTACCGGCCCCAACATGTCCGGTAAATCCACGTATATGCGGCAGACGGCTCTGATCGTTCTGATGTCCCAGATCGGCTGCTTCGTTCCCGCCAGCGCGGCACGCATCGGTGTCTGCGACCGGATCTTTACCAGGATCGGAGCCTCCGATAATCTGTCCCAGGGACAGAGCACCTTCTACGTCGAAATGAGCGAGCTGTCCTATATTCTGAATACGGCAACCCATCGGAGTCTGGTGATCCTGGACGAGATCGGGCGGGGGACCAGCACCTACGACGGTCTGTCCATCGCCTGGGCGGCCGCCGAGTTTCTCAGCGCACCCCAGCGGCGGATCCGGACGCTGTTCGCGACGCATTATCATGAAATGACGGTTCTGGAGGAGACGCTGCGGGGCGTACGGAATCTGAACGTCGACGTGGCCGAAGAAAACGGAGACATCGTATTCCTGCACAAGATCGTACCAGGCAGCGCCAGCCGCAGCTACGGCATCCATGTGGCCAAACTGGCCGGCGCTCCGAAGGAGCTGCTGGACAGCGCGCAGCTGCACCTGGAGGCCCTCAGCGGCGATATGAGAGACAATGTGTCTGCAGTGGCATCCGAGTCCGCGGATACGGCAAAAATCGTCTCAGAGCGAATCCCTGCGCCTTCTGAGGCATTCGAAGAAGAGCAGCTGTCCCTGTTCGCGCAGGTGCCCGATCCGATTTCGGAGCGGATCCGGGGACTGGATCTGATGAATACGACACCGTCCCAGGCGCTGCAGATTCTGGAAGAACTGAAGGAGTATCTATGATCCGTGTACTTGACAAAGCGGTAGCGGATAAGATCGCCGCCGGAGAAGTGATCGACCGTCCCGTATCCATCGTGAAGGAACTGGTCGAAAACTCCCTGGATGCCGGAGCATCCTCCATTACCGTGGAACTGAGAAAGGGCGGCAAGGAATACATCCGCATCACCGACGACGGCTGCGGGATCGATGCTGAGGAAACCGAGCTGGCGTTCCGGCGCCACGCCACCAGCAAGATCACATCGGAGGAGGACCTGGATTCCATCCGGAGTCTGGGCTTTCGGGGGGAAGCGCTGGCCAGCATCTGCGCAGTCGCCCGGGTGGATATGATCACGAAGACCGGGGAGGCTCATGCGGGACGCCATGTGGTCTGCGAGGGAAGCGAGATCCTCCGCAGCGCTCCCACGGGCTGCCCGGAGGGCACGACCATCACCGTCCGGGATCTGTTTTATAATGTTCCGGCAAGGAAGAAATTTCTCGGTACCGACGGGGCCGAATCCCGCCGGATCATCGATCTGATGTCCCGGATCGCTCTGGCCTATCCGGATGTTCGCTTCCGGCTGATCAACGGCCGTCAGGAGGTCTTCTCAACCACCGGGCGTGGAAGCATTCTGGACAACATCTGCCGGATCTACGGCAGAGACATCGGAAGGGATCTGGTGCCGGTGGATGTCTTCCGGGAACCCTATCTGCTTCGGGGATTCGTATCCTCTCCCGGGGTATCCACGTCTTCCCGAAACCGACAGTTTTTCTGCGTCAACGGACGCGTCGTTTCCAGCAAAACAGTGGAGCAGGGCCTGGAAAAGGCCTATCGCGAACGGCTTTTCCCGGGTCGTTTTCCCATCGCATTCCTGTTTCTGCAGATTCCGGCGGATCAGCTGGATGTGAATGTTCATCCGACCAAAAAAGAAATACGTTTCGATGATCCCTTCGCGGTGGAGGACTTCATCTGCGAATCCGTCGCATCAGCCCTGGAAAAAAGTCAGGCGATCCCGGCGGCAGAAGCGGACAGAGCGAAACCGGCGCAGGAGCCCCCGAAACCAGCGGCGTTTCAGGAACCGGCGGAGAAGGAACCGGCCGCTGAGGCTGCAAAGGCTGGAGATCCGGTGGACCCGGCTCCTTTGGCTCCGGAAGCTTCCTCCGGCACACAGGTTGACATAAAAAAATTATTGCAGACCATGCGGCAGGATGCGGTCCTGCGGGAGCCGGATGCCGCCGATGCTCCCATGATCTCCGATCCGGTCCGGAAGGAGATGGAGCAGCGGGAAGAACGTCTGGATATCGCTTCTCTGGAGGTGATCGGCTCGGTGTTCAACACCTATATCATCACCACCGACGGCGAATGCGTTTATCTGATCGACCAGCATGCCGCCCACGAACGGGTTTTCTATGAAAGGCTGCTGGCGCAGTATCACAGCAGTGAGAAGCTGCAGCAGGAAATGCTGATCCCGCTTCAGATCAGCGTTTCCGCCGAGGTGGAAAGCGCCGAGGAATCCTGGATCGGATACCTTCGCGCTATGGGATACGACATCGAGAATTTCGGAGGCAGGGTGTACCTTGTGCGGGCGGTGCCGGCCTTCGGGGATCCGAAGGAATCCGAAGCCTTCCTGCGCCAGATGCTGCTGGAGCTGGAGCAGACGCCGGACGTTCATTCGTTTGCCGGACTGGACCGGCTCATCATGCGTTCCTGTAAATCCGCGGTCAAGGGCGGCGATGTGCTGCACCCGGCGGAGATCCGGGCGCTTCTGAGCCAGCTGGCGGCCTGTGATCGCCCCTGGTCCTGTCCCCACGGCCGGCCGACTATTGTACGGCTGAGCCGCTACGATCTGGAAAGGATGTTCAAACGCTAATGGATCAGCCCATCAAAATCGTTGTGATTGCAGGCCCTACGGCAGTGGGGAAAACGGCTTTTGCCATCGGGACCGCCCGGCGCTTCGGGGGCGAGATCGTATCCTGCGATTCCATGCAGCTCTATAAATACATGGATATCGGCAGCGCCAAGCCCACCGAAGAGGAGCGGGCGCTGGCTGCGCATCATCTGATCGACTGCATTGACCCTCTGGCACCGAAAGGAGATTTCAGCGCGGCGAAATACGCGGTGCTTGCGGAGAAAGCCATCCGGGATATCCACGCCCGGGACAGGCTTCCCATCGTTTCGGGCGGAACCGGACTCTATTTGAATGCGATCCTCTACGAGATGGATTTCGGCGAAAGACAGCCGGATCTGCAGCTTCGCTCCCGTCTGTCCCGCATCGCCGAAACCGAGGGGCCCCAGCCTTTGCATGAGATGCTCCGGGAGAAAGATCCGAAGGCGGCGGAGCGAATTCATCCCAACAACGTCAAGAAGGTGATCCGCGCCCTGGAGCGGCTGGAAGGAGGGGAGGAGACCCTCCGTGAATTTCACGCCGTCCGAAAGAAAAACCCGCTGTACGATCCGGTCCTGATCGGCCTTACCCGGGACCGCTCCGAGCTCTATGAGCGGATCAATGCCCGTGTTCAGAAAATGATCGAAGAGGGTCTGGTGGAAGAGGTGCGCCGGTTGCAGAAGATGGGGCTTTCCACCGAATACATCTCCATGCTTGGGATCGGATACAAAGAAATTCTGGCTTTTTTGGCCGGTGAAACCACCCTGGCCGAAGCGACCGAATTAATACAAAAAAATACACGCCATTTCGCCAAAAGACAGTTAACGTGGTTCCGCAGATATGATAAAATGTTCTGGCTGGATATCTCGGAATACGGCGATGATCATTCGGCGATGGAGGAACTGTTTTCATGGCTCGGTCAAAGACTGTAAAACTGCATAACCGGAGCGACAAACCCGACAATGTCGTACTCCGTCAGCACGAGACGGAGCAAAAATGCGAAGATTTACAGAAAGCGCTGCCAAACTTCATGCGGGGCTTTTTTGCTTACCTGAAGGGAAACGTTCTGCCCCTGACCCGGCTGAATTATCTGTCGGACATCCGGTTCTTCTGCCAGTATCTGATCGATGAGACGGATCTGACGCAGGCTGAAGAAACGAAGGGAATCAAACTGACGGAGTTTCAGAATATCCAGGCGGTGGACATCAACATCTTTATCGACTGGTGCCGCAAGTACACGGTGGAGAAGGATGATGTGCAGATCGTCTACGAGAACAGCAGCCGGACGCTGGCGCGAAAGAAATCATCTCTGTCGGTCCTGTTCAAACAGCTGTACCGGGACGGTCTTCTGGAGAAGAACATCACCGACGGTTTCGATCCGATCCGGGTCCCAAAGGCTGGAGAGCGTGAGATCAAGGCGCTGCAGGATGACGAGGTGATGGTCATGCTGGATGCGGTCTCCACCGGCGCCCATCTGACGGAGAAGGAGCGTCAGTTCTGGGAAAAAACGAAGAAACGGGACAAGGCCATCCTGATCCTGTTTCTGACCTACGGACTGCGGCTGTTCGAGCTGCAGCAGCTGAATGTGTCCTCGTTCAATTTTCAACGGGGCGAATTCAAGATCTATCGCAAGCGCGATAAGGAAGCGATCATGCCGCTCAACATTTCCGTGACGGAGGTCGTCTCGGATTATATCGAGAATGAGCGGCCGGACGATGAAACACTGGATGAGATCCACAGGGATGCGCTGTTCCTGTCTCTGCAGGGGAAGCGGATGACCGAGCGCGCCATTCGGGATCTCGTTAAGAAATACACGTCCATCGGCATGGCGACCTCCCGCAGGGGAGGCTACAGTCCGCACAAGCTGCGGGCGACGGCTGCCACCAGCCTGATCGGACGGGGAAATTCCATCTTTGACGTGCAGGCGCTGCTGGACCATGAGCAGGTGACCACAACGCAGCTGTACGCGGATCACAAGATGAACGTCAAGCGGGATCTGGTCAAAGACATGGAATGGGAATTGGAGCGAAAAGGAGAGGACTAGTTCGATGAAACGTCGTTTAATCATATTATTAGCCGCAGCAGCCGCCGCGGTATGTATGCTGTGCCCGCAGACCGCTTTGGCCGAGGCCGATTACACCGGTGCGGACACTTCCTGGTTTGATTCACTGAATCCGAAAGGGGATTACCGGATATCCACGGAGGCGGAGCTTCGGGGGCTGGCCAGTCTGGTCAACGAGGAGCAGTATTACTGGAAGCCGAACCGCACCGAATCCTTCGAAGGCGTCACCTTCGTTCTGACGAGGGATATCACTCTGACCGGCGACTGGACGCCCATCGGCCGGGACAATCAGATCACCTTCAGCGGCACGTTCGATGCCAAGGGACATACGATCACCGGACTGTCCATCGATTCCGAGGATCCCTACTGCGGGCTGTTCGGACACCTGTCCGGCACCGTACGCAATCTCTACGTCGAAGGGGATGTATCGACCTCAGAAAACTACTGCGGGGGGATCGCAGGGTTCGTCAGCGAGACCGGCACGATCGATCACTGCCGCGCGAATGTTCAGATCGCCGGCCGGTACGATGTCGGCGGGATCACCGGCGAATGCCGGGGCGGACAGATCACCAGCAGCCTGAATTTCGGCGAGGTGATCGGCACCAGCATGGTGGGCGGGATCGCCGGCGAATGCTGGGGGGCCTCCATCGAGTCCTGCGGCAACCGGGGCCTGATCGTTTCCAACGGCGCCGGAAGCTTCAACAACGGAACGGGGGGAATCGCGGGGCGCTCGGTATCCGCTTCAAGCCTCAGCCTCTGCTATAACGTGGGCGATATCATATCCTCCAACGAAGCCACCGGCGGAATCACCGGTTATACGAATTCTACGGGATCCTCCATCCGCGACTGTTATTCCATCGGTTCCATCCGCATCGAAGCGGCGCAGGTGAAGACGGCCGCGGCACTGAATGGGGCGCAGTCCGCCGCTGCGCTGACCGGAAGCAATCTGCCGGTCTATGCCGGCGGGATCGCCGGTTACGTCGGCTCCCAGAATCTGTCCATCACCAATTGCTATAACACAGGAAAGATCCGGGGCGCGGATTATGCCGGCGGCATCATCGGCAAATGCGAGAACGAACTGTACTCCCAGGATCCGCCGCAGTTCAGCAACAATTACTATGCGAAGGGCTCATTCAACGGTGCCATCGCGGCGGACCGGGATGATAAAAGGATGCGCGTGCGGGGCGCTGCCAATGAGGTATACGATTCGGCCTTCGGCCATATGGCGGCATCTCTGGGAGAGGCGTACATGGATGACCGTTCCGGCACCTACGGAAGCCGGGGCTATCCGGTGCTGACCTGGCAGGAGGAGGTTCAGACGGACGATGATCTGGCGGTGCTGAAACACATCGACCAGGATGTTGTAAACCGTCTGCACGAGCTCACCCTGGTGCAGAACGCGCAGGAAAGCGAGCCTGGAGAGACGGTTCTGCGGTTCTTCAACAAGGACATCATCTCTGCTGCTCCCGCAGCGCAGGAAATTCCCATCAAGGAGAAAGGAACACAGAAGTAATGCAGCACAACACCTACGAGCTTCTTCGGGATCAGTTTCATATCGATGAACGGATCCTGGCGCTCATCGAAGACAGCGAATCCCGGGTTTCCTCCCAGTTTGAATCGCTGGATGATATCATGACCTATAATCAGTACAAGGTCCTGGCAGCCTTTCAGAAAAACGGCATCCGGGACATGCATTTCTCCTGGAATACCGGCTACGGATACGATGATCCCGGGCGGGATGCCATCGAGCGTGTCTATGCTGACATCTTTCATACCGAGGCAGCGCTGGTCCGGCCGATCATCGTCAACGGAACCCATGCGCTGACGCTGGCCCTGATGGGACCGCTGCGCCCCGGGGACGAGCTGATCTACAGCACCGGCGCTCCCTACGATACGCTGGAGGAAGTCATCGGCATCCGGGGCGAAGGCAAGGGGTCCCTGCGGGATTACGGGGTGAATTATAAGCAGGTGGAGCTGCGGGATGACGGCAGGATCGATCTGGAGGCCCTCGGCAAAGCCATCGGTCCCGCCACGAAGATGGTCTGCCTGCAGCGGGCGACGGGTTACGGCTGGAGAAAAGCCATTACCATTGAGGAAATCGAAGAATGGGCGGCCTTCGTTCACGGGATCCGTTCGGACATCATCTGCATGGTGGACAACTGTTACGGCGAGTTCCTCCACATCAAGGAACCGACGGATGTGGGCGCGGATATCATGGCGGGCTCCCTCATCAAGAATCCGGGGGGCGGGTTGGCGCTCACAGGCGGCTACGTTGCCGGACGGGCGGATCTGATCGAGAAGGTTTCCTACCGGATGACATCCCCCGGCATCGGCGGGGAGTGCGGCCTGACCTTCGGGCAGACCCGCAGCATGCTCCAGGGGCTGTTCATCGCTCCGAAGACGGTCAACGGGGCAGTGAAGGGGGCGGTCCTGTGCGCCAGTGCATTCCGGCAGCTGGGCTATGAGGTGTGTCCCGGAGCGGAGGATGTTCGTTCGGACATCATTCAGGCGGTGAAGCTGGGGACTCCTGAGGCGGTCGTAGCCTTCTGTCAGGGGATCCAGGCAGCAGCGCCGGTGGATTCCTTTGTCAGCCCCGAGCCGTGGGATATGCCCGGCTATGAGGATCCGGTGGTCATGGCTGCCGGTGCCTTCGTGCAGGGATCTTCCATCGAGCTTTCGGCGGATGCTCCGATCCGCCCGCCTTACGTGGTTTATTTTCAGGGCGGCCTGACCTACGAGCATTCCAAGTTCGGCGTCATCAAGGCACTGCAGGCGCTGGTGGATCAAAAGCTGGTTTTCCTCTAAAATCAACGCCAAATCTACACAATAAGCGTGTATAATGGACTCGTACTTAAGTATGAGTCTTTTTTTATTGCAGGAGTTTTTAAGAGAATGCAGCAGCCGAAACCGGAACCGGTACAACAGAATAAAAAACAGCTCCGCCGGCAGCGGTTCAAGATGTTTTCCGCGATCGTGAAGCTGGCGATTCTGGCGGTTCTCATCCTCGGAATACCGGCTTACCTGCTGTTTTTCGATCATGAGTTCCTGGATCAGTTCACATCGATCCAGGATATTTACGCCTTCTTTATCAGGTATCGTTCCCAGAGCATTCTGATCTACCTGGGGCTCCAGATTTTGCAGATCGTGATCTGCATCATCCCGGGACAGGCGCTGCAGCTGGCGGCCGGATATGTGTTTCACTTCTGGCTGGGGCTTCTGCTCTCGGTGGCTGGTGCGGCACTGGGCACCATCGTTACATATTATCTGGCGAAGATTCTCGGCCACGACGCCATGCACATGATCTTTGGGGAGGAACGGATCCATTCCACGCTGGAGAAGCTGAACAGCAATAGGGGAATGAGCATTGTGTTTCTGATCTACCTGATCCCCGGGGTTCCGAAGGATCTCTTCGCTTATGCCGCGGGATTATCCGAAATGAAGCTGAAGCCGTTCCTGATCCTGTCCCTGAGCGGCCGGATCCCCGGCATGATGGGCTCGCTTCTGATCGGGCATCAGATCCAGATGGGAGGCTATAAGGCGGCGGCCCTCATCGGCGGTATCGCCGTGGTTCTGTTCCTGCTCGGCCTGATCTTCCGAAAACCTTTGATGGAATTCTCGGACAAAGCCTATGATAAACTGAGAAGCATGATGTGATCTGTGCGCCTCCGCCTGAGGTTTCACCTCTTGACCCGGTTTCGAAATTCTGATAAAGTAGATTCTGATCAGGGAGTAGCTTGCGCGCAGGAGGATATCCGACGCGCGCTGTGCATGACGTCAGCACGTCCACGGGACCGGAATGCGCACTGAGATAAGAGCGAGACTGTATCACATTGGTTGTGGTACGGTTTTTCTTATATATGGAGATCATTTCTTATGCAGATGGTATTGATACAACTGGGAATTATGGTGATCGGATTTGTTCTGCTGATCAAGGGTGCGGACTTCTTTGTGAAGGGAGCATCGGCCATTGCTCATAAATTCGGTGTTCCGCAGATCGTCATCGGCCTTACCGTGGTCGCCATGGGGACCAGCGCGCCGGAAGCCGCCGTCAGCATCAGCGCAGCCCTGTCCGGGAATGCGGACATTACCATCGGCAATGTGTTGGGAAGCAATATAATGAACGTTCTCGTGATCCTCGGCATTACGGCGCTGGTTGCGCCGCTGACCGTTGACCGTAGCGCGGTGAAGTCGGATATGCCCGTTATGCTGGGCACAACGCTTCTTCTGCTTCCTCTGGGGCTTCTCGGAGGAAGCGTCAACCGCTGGGAGGGCCTGCTGCTGCTGGCAGTCTTCGCCGCGTATATGGTGGATCTGTTTCGGGATGCCCTGAAGCACCGGGATGAAGAAGGGGAGCAGCGTCCGACCTACGGACAGGGCAATGCCTGGACCATTCTGATGACTCTGGGAGGACTGATCATGATCGTTCTCGGAAGCCGGCTTACCGTCAGCAGCGCTACGGAGATCGCTCAGTACCTCGGCGTCAGCCAGCGGATGATCGGACTGACGGTGGTGGCCTTCGGCACATCCCTTCCGGAACTGGTCACATCCGTGACTGCGGCCAGAAGAGGGAACACCGGCATTGCCATCGGCAATATTGTCGGCAGCAATATTTTCAATATCCTGTTCGTAACGGGGCTCACAGCGGCGATCACGCCGATCGCGTTTCTCCGTGATTTCACATTTGATCTTCTGGTGGCGGCACTGGCAGCGCTGCTCCTGTGGGTTTTCTCTTTCAAATCAGGCTTTCTCGGGCGGCCCAGCGGCATTGTTTTCGTTGTTCTTTATGCCGCCTATTTCACGGTCATCGTGCTGAATCTGGTATAGCCGGTAAACAGTTACGAGTTGCGAACAATTGTTTATTTTTTAGTTGACATCGAACACATATTCTGATAAGATAGCCTCACAAAGAAAAAGAACAGACGTTCATAGTCCTGAAACAGGGCAGGAAGTGAGGTTAAGATATGAAGAATACGAGAAAGCGCACCAGAGTCAAATCCAGACCCAGATTTATCACGTTCCTGATCATCATGATCGGGCTCATCGTCGGAACGTTCGGATTCGTGACCGGTATGGACGAATCCATTGCATCGGTAACGACCGATTATACGACGTACACGGTATGTGCCGGCGATACATTATGGGATATTGCAGACCGCGTGAATTATCACAATACGGATACCCGGAAGATCGTCCATGTGATCAGTCAGACCAACGGTATTCGTCCGGATGAGCTGCAGCCGGGAATGGTGCTGAGCATACCAACGGACCTGTAAGTCAATCAAACCAGATTTGACATAGCAGAAGGACTCCCGTAAACCAGATTTCTGCGAAAATAAACATCTCCGGGAAATGCTCCCGGAGACGTTTATTTTTAAAGGATCTGTGGGTCAAAGGGCACTAATAAAATCGCTTAAATCGAAAAACAGAGCCTCGTTATTTTTTGTTATTTTCGTAGAATTGCATCGATGGATGCGCCGGAAGCCTTGGAAACACTGTTTCGGGGCGTTTGGCCTGATCCGGCTCCATCTCTTCCCAAAATTATGATTATCGGAAGAGTTGCGCCTCTTTCAAATGAGCCTCCCCTTCATTTGGCGATGGACAGTTTCACCAGGATCACCCCGGCCACGAGGAATACGATTCCCAGGATCTTCAGCCAGTTGATCGGCTCCTGCTGCAGACCGAACCATCCGTAATGTGCGGTTACCGTTGCCACGATCATCTGCATCGTTACCGTGATCGACGCTGTGAGCACCGGCCCTATGTGTTTCATACAGTAAATGGTAAACGCCAGTATAATGATCCCGCAGATTCCGGCCAGGATATATAGCTTCGGCACCTCTCCTATTCCGGACCTTATGGTCTGGAATCGATCATTGATGAAGCAGATGCAGATCAATATTGTAATCGATACCGACAGGCTTCCCAGTGCCGCATACCACATACCTACCGATCTGGAGACTGCCGTATTGAAGATCGGCTGAATTGCCAGGCAGCTTCCGATCACCATTGCTACCAGAATCGGTAATATCAGTCTTGATACCATATCAGATGCTCCTATGCTTCGTACAGTTCTGCGATCAGGCCGTGCTCCGTGAAGGTTCGTGCTCCCTTCGCTTCCGATGCACGAACAGTTGTTCTTGCTGGTCTTTCTCCCGTTTCAGCGCCGATTCCGAGCACCATGGCCAGGCCCGAGGGCGTGACCATCTCTCCCTCATGCTCCGTCTGGCGATAGGCCAGATCACAGCTGTCCAGCATGGCTTTCACTGCCGGAACCGGTACGTTCAGCACGCCGTGAGCGCACTGTACCGTTCCCTGCCCGTCACAGATCTCAGAGACGATCACCTGATCCGGACGAATGGAATCCAGGCATATAGCAACGCCGAGGACATTGGCTATGGCCTGGTCCCTTCCCACCTCATGAAAATGCAGCGTCTCCAGGGGATCTCCGTGCACAGCGGACTCTGCCTTCGCAATGACAGCGTAGATCTGCTCCGCCGTCCGTTTTACACGGCTGCTGACCGGCATCTGGCTGATGATCTCCATCACTTCCCGGTAGCTGCGGTGGGAATGGCCGCTGTGATGCTCCGGACCGTGGCCATGCTCGTGTCCGTGAGCATGATCATGCCCATGGTGATGTTCATGCCCGTGATGATGGCCATGCTCATGGATGTGGCTCGGTCCGTACGGATCGGCCCCCTTCTCCAAAACAACACCGCGGATCCGCTCAATATTGGCCCGCACCGATTCCGGATCCTCACTCAGATCCGCCAGCGCGTTCAGCACCATGTCCCCGCTGATTCCATTGCTGCAGTCAAGATAAATCATTCTCATAATTGAAACCTCATGATTATATTTCCGGTTTTCATTAAATTAGCTCCTAAAACCTATGAAAATAAGGAATTTCCCTATATGTATGTGTGTCGATTCATTATTATCGCCGAAATATGACACTAAAATAATGAATCACTATGGTTTGCATCCGCTCCGAACACATGATTTTTGGTCTGGAGAAGGATAATTCATTAAATTGAAGCCTATCAGGAGCCATTTTAATGAATTCCGGTTATTTCCCGCCCAGGAATTTTCGATAAAAATATTATGTCTACATCTGCGCCGATCACTCTTCCATCAGAATCAGCGTGAGCGGCGCAAGTCCGGTGTCCCGTTTGCCGGTTCCTCGGCCGATCCGCGCAGGTCCGGCTTCCCTTTCACCCGCCGGGCCTGCTGTTTCCCCGGCTGCGCCAGCCTTTGCAGCAGCCGGACCTGTGGTTTCCCCGGCTGCGCCAGCCTTTGCAGCCCCCTCGATCACCTCATCCGGTACGAATTCATCGACGATCCCGGCCAGAATCGCTGCTCCGGTGGGGGTCAGAAGCTCCTGCTCAATATCCCCCCGGTAATGCGGCAGCCCGGTCTCCTTCAGGATGGCCTGCACTGCAGGCGCCGGCACCGGAAGCGTTCCGCAGGCGCACTCCACCGTCCCGAAGCCGGTGGGCACATGACAGGATACCACCCGATCCGCCCCCAGAGCATCCGCGCAGATCGCGGTCCCGACCACATCTACGATGGAATCCACCGCTCCCACCTCATGAAACTGGACCTCATCCACCGGCACTCCGTGGGCAGTGGACTCCGCCGCTGCCTTGATATCAAAAATCCGCCGGCTCAGGGCCTTGGCGTGCTCCGTGATCCCGCTGCGCTCGATCATTTCCCGGATCTGCCCGTAGTTGCGGTATTTGCCGCTGTAGGGATGGATCCAGGCGTGTTCTTTATTATGAAGGATCACATCCACATCCGTGGCCGGTGATCCGTGATATTCTTTCTCACTTACTGCCAGTTCGAACTCATTGAGTCCCAGGCTTTCCAGCCCCTCCTCGAGGGCCCTCCGGGGAACGCCGAGCGACAGCATCGCTCCCAGTGTCATATCCCCGCTGGCGCCGCCCCGGCAGTCGATATACAAAGTCTTCATATCCAGATTACTGTCCTTATTATACTATAAAAAGGGATAGAATACGGGCACAATATTCTATCCCTTTCGATCCGAAGTTTACAGCCGATCCAGGGCTTTCGCGACCTTGATCAGACCCTCCGTCAGGTTCTTTCTGGACGCTGCGATCTCCTCATCCGTCCACTTCTGAAAACCTTCGTTCGTCTTAAATCCCAGACAGCCCCGCTCGATCTTTTCTTCCAGCAGACGGGCCGGTTTCTGGGTGTTCTCGATGTTCGGGAACAGATACTTGTGGATGGAATACGTCAGATCCAGGCCGGCGTTGTCCATGACTTCCATGGGCGCCATGACCCCCAGACGCATACCGAAGCCGTACTTGATGGCATCATCCACCGAAGCGGGATCCGCGATATCGTTCTCCACGATGGAGATGGCCTCGCGGAACAGCGCGTGCTGCAGGCGGTTGGCCAGGAAGCCCGGCACGTCCTTTTTGACCAGCACCGGTTTCTTCCCTGCCCCTTCCAGCAGTTCGAACATGGCCTCTTCCGTCTCCTTCGAAACGTATTCCGTGCGGATGACCTCTACCAGCGGTACGAGATACGCCGGATTCCAGTAATGGGTCCCGATGATCCTCTCCTTGTGCTCCGACTTCTCCGCGATCTCGGTAATGCTGATGGCGGAAGTATTGGAGGCCAGGATGGTCGATGGCGGACACAGCTCGTCCAGTTTCGCGAAGTAGTCCTGCTTGACCGTCAGATTCTCGACGATGCATTCGAAGATCACATCGGCAAACCGGGCGGCCTCCTCCAGGCTTTCGGTGAAGCTGACATTGGCGATCGTTTCCTCGATCTGCGCCTCTTCGATCACCCCCTGCTCCAGCAGCACCTGCAGATTGCCCCGCATGGTCTCGACCGGCTTCGCGCGCAGCTTGTCATCGTAGACGTAGATCAGCATGACCTTGTGGCCTTTGGATGCAAAGAGCTGGGCGATCCCGGTTCCCATCATTCCTGCGCCGAGAACGGCGATGTTTTTCTTAGCCATTGTGAAACTCCTCAATTAATATACGCCGTACGGATACTCTTTGTCCGGAACGCTGCGGTCGATTCTCTCCGAAGGAACGAACGCCACCGCTCTGACGATGGTTCCGTCTCCCATGTACCAGCGGAGCGGGAACGCGCAGAACAGGAATCTCTGGTTCTTGACCTTGTCCAGATCGCCGCCCAGGTTCTCGATACCCATGACATTATGCGCCAGCAGGATGTCGTGGCAGGGTTCCCATTCCGGGAAATCTTCCTCGACCGGATGTCCCTTCAGCTCCTCGTATTCCTCGACCACACGGGGGACATAGGGGCCCGGGCCGTGCTTGCCGCCATAGGTGTAGAGGAAGTGGTCAATGGCCTGCATATCGAAGCCTACGCCCTTCACATGATGATCTACGAACCACCAGGCTCCTTCGATGGACAGACCCGGCGAATATCCGAAATAGTCTTCGTTCTCGCCCCAGCGTCTGTGGGTACCGGTGTTCAGCAGGACCCAGTCGCCCTCCTTGATGCCGCCGGGAACCTTCTTCGCTGCTTCCTCGATGTCCTCCACCGTGATCAGCTCCCATTTGCCCTTCGGGATATCCAGGCAGACCGCCTCGCCGAAGTAGTTCTGAATCGGCAGCTCATGGGTGAAGGGGCTCTCCGGAATAACGTGGGACGGAGAATCCGCATGGGTCGAGTTGTGCATATGAAAATCATTGAAGGTCTGCAGCAGCCGGTAGTGCATCGGCATATGCTGTACCCGGTCGATATGGAAGTCTCCGTTGGACGGCCAGAGCGGATTGCCTCTTCCGAAGGGATTGGAGAGGTCCAGAAGTTCAAACTGTCCGCCGGCGAACATCTCAAAAATGCTCGCGTCATAGGGCTTCTTCCAGTCATTTGTATGCGCGTAATTCTCTTCGCGTGTATGTCTTTCGTAGATTTCTGACATGGTTGATCTCCTTTTTCGACTTTCTGAAATAACGTTGTTGAAAATGAAATGAGTTTTGTCTTTTGTATATCGCAAAGGCTGTGCCAACCTGTGACAGGTTTATCAAAGAACATGCAAAAGCTGGACATTCCAGCCTTTGCAGAGGCGTGCGCCGGTGTCCCAGATCGTTAATCATTTAACAGACAGCGTTTTGTTGCATCAAATCAACGCTGTATGCAACAAATTGTTTCCGCAATGCAACAAAAGCTGTTCTTCCTGCGAAACTCTGGTATAATGGGAACGGACGACAGCTGGTAAGGAACATGGGAGGAACGTATGGATCAGGTACTTGCGATCAAACAGATTCAGGATAAGATTTCGAAGGCTTTAGAAGAGAATCGTTTCGGCGACCGCGCGGACTGCGAAGATTTCCTTCGGGAGATCTCGGAGGACCTGAATGTCTTCCTGCGTCAGGGCATTGATTACAAGATCGTTGTGGATAATCTGGATGACAGCGTGTTCATCACCGACAAGGACGGGCTGGTGCTCTATGTGAATCCGGCCTACGAAAACAATACCGGGATCCTGTCGGAGGAAGTGGTGGGACGCATGATCCAGGATATCGTCGAGGAAGGCAAGCTCTTCACCGGAGGCGCCACTTTGGATGTCATGCGGGATAAGAAGCGGGTCTTCCGGCTTTCGACAACGTTTAAGACGGACCCGCCCCGGATCGGTTACGCCGTCGGCGTTCCTATCTTCGATCAGAACCATATGCTTCATCAGATCGTGGTCAGCAGCCGCCCCATCTATACCCTTCAGGAACTGCGGGAGGATTTCCAGCGGTTCATCGATGAGGCCACGGCCCTCAAGGAAAGCCAGGAATACGTGCAGATGCATGAAACGGCCGATGATCCCGTGCTCTCCGAGAGCCTGATCGGATCCTCCGCATCCCTGCAGAATGTCTGGGCTATGATCCAGAAGGTCGCTCCCACCGATGCCAGCGTCATGATCACCGGTGAATCCGGTGTCGGCAAGGAGATCGTCGCCGACGAGATCTACAAGATGGGTCCGCGAAAGGACAAGCCCTTCGTCAAGGTCAACTGCGCCTCGATCCCGGTCAATCTGCTGGAATCGGAGCTGTTCGGCTACGAAAAAGGCGCCTTCTCCGGCGCCAGCAACACCGGCAAGCAGGGCCTGTTCGAAATGGCCAATCACGGCACCCTGCTGCTGGACGAGATCGGCGATATGCCGCTGGACCTGCAGGTGAAGCTGCTGCGGGCCATTCAGAACAAAGAGATCACCCGGGTCGGCGGAACCCACCCGATCCCGCTGGATATCCGGTTCATCGCCTCCACTAATTCGGATCTGAAGAAAAAGATCGAGGAAGGCACCTTCCGCCGGGATCTCTATTACCGGCTGAGCGTCATCCCCATCCACATTCCTCCCCTGCGCCAGCGCACCGAGGATCTGGAGGAACTCTGCAATCATTTCATCGACATCTACGGCAAGCAGCACAACCGCCGCATCAATCTGGCGCCGGTCCACATCGAGGTCATGAAGCGGTACAACTGGCCGGGCAATATCCGGGAGCTGGAGAACGTGATCGAATACCTGACCATCTGCAGCTCCGGCACCGGCAGCGTGGATATGGACATGCTCCTGGGCCTTTTGAACATCACCGGCAGTCAGGAACTGAACATGAACGAGGTCTCCCTGGCGGAATCCATGGAGCAGCACGAGATCGCCCGGATCAAGGATGCCCTCGCCCATTCGAAGAACCTGCGGGAGGCAGGAAAGATCCTGGGGGTCAACGCCTCCACCGTTTCCCGCAAGATCAAGCAGTTCGGGATTGATTATCCGGGAAGACGGTAGCAAGATATTCATAATCTCAACACGAAAAAACCCTGCCAAACACTTCATTTGTGTTGTGATTGGCAGAGTTTTCGTCAAATTCGTATTAGCAACGTGCTCCAGCATCCATTGCTGTCCGCATACTATGCCCGGATGGTCCTTCCCGGTAGACGTGCCGGCGCTTCAGGGAGCTCTCCATCCCGGTATCCCAGAATGCAGTTTCCGACGCCGACCCAGGTGTCATCCAGTCCCCACTTCGCCTTCAAAGCTTTGCCCTCTTCGGATTCAAAGACTTCCTTCGCTCTGTGGATCCAGCAGGAATCGACGCCCTCCGCAAAGGCGGCCAGCATCAGGTTGCCGATGACCAGGCTGCCATCTTCCACGGTGGTTGCCGACTGGGTGCTGCCGAACACGACAACGACGGTGGGAGCACCGTAGAACGGATCGATATCCATGCCCATGACCTGTGCATTGAGCCGGCTCATCTGCGCGATGATCTCCGGATCCTGGACACAGACCGCTTTAACCAGCTGATTACCCATACCGCTGGCAGCGTATTCACCAGCCTCCAGAATGGCGGTCAGCTGCTCCTCCGCTACCTGGTCTTTCTTGAAGCTGCGGATGCTGCGGCGCTCTTTGATAGCGCGAATGACTTCATTCATAGTGTGATCTCCTTCCCTGATGAGGCAGTGTCAGACACTCCATTCTGCAAATTGTCACGAAACAAACAGTTTTTGTCCGCTTCGTGACAATTCTCTGCTCTGAATGTCACGCGTCCTGTTATTTTTGATATCGTCGTGACAATTTGCTCTCTAAAAACCGGATCGCTCGGATGATATTGTCACGCACGTACTCAAATCTCTGCGTCCTGTGACAATAGCTTATCCTGATTGTCACGAAGTCCTATCTTTTTGCTTCTCCCGTGACAATCCATTTCACATTTTGTCACGCATCAGGTCATTTGCGCATGTATCGTGACAAATCCGGATTTTCATACGTCAACTGACGCTACCTGATCGATAATTATTTCCTCAACCCTAAGATTTCTCTGGCCTCTTCCGGCGTGGCAGCCTTTTTGCCCATTTCCTCCGCGATGCGGACCACGCGGGCAACGAACTGCTCGTTGGACTCGGCCGGTACACCCTTATTATAATACACATTGTCCTCCAGGCCAACCCGGACGTTTCCTCCCATGGCGATGGCGGACAGCAGGATCTCGTTGGCTCCCCGTCCGATGCCGAAGGTGGACCAGGTGCAGTCCTCCGGCAGATGGTTCACCAGATAGACCAGGCTCTCGGTAGTTGCCTCCATGCCGCCGGGAGCGCCCAGGCACAGCTGGAAGTGGGCCGGCGCGTTGATGATCCCCTTCTTCAGATAGTATTTAGCCGTGTTCAGCATACCCATATCGAACACTTCGATCTCCGGCTTGACGTTCACCTCCTGCATGACCTCGCCGCATTTCTCCAGGAAGCCCGGCTCGTTCATGAAGACGACGGTGTTCAGCCAGTTCATGGTACCCGCATCGAAGGAAGCCATTTCCGGCTTCAGCTCCTTGAACGGCTTGATCCTCTCATCCCAGGAGAAGCCCTGACCGCCGGAGGAGGTCAGATTGATGACGCCGGGGAACTTCTGATCCCGAAGGCCGGTCACGATCTTTTCGAACACATCGTAGCGCATACTGGCCGCGTCGTTCTCATCTCTGACATGAATATGAACGATGGCCGCGCCGGCTTCATAGCATTTGAACGCGGATTCGATGATCTCCGCCGGCTGCGTGGGCAGCGCCGGATTATCCGCTTTCGTGGTCACAGCGCCGGTGAGGGCCGCAGTGATGATGATCTTCTCTTTGTGATTCAGTCTCTTTGTATCAAACATGATTCTATCCCTTTCTTACGCCATCTCCACCAGCACCGCAACACCCATGCCGCCGCCGGCGCACAGCGTCGCAATGCCGTACTTCTGTTCTCTTCTCTTCAGTTCGTGCACCAGAGTGACCACCAGTCTGGCTCCGGTGGCTCCCACCGGATGCCCGATGGAGATGCCGCCTCCGTTGACGTTCAGCTTGTCGCCGTCAATGCCAAGCTCCCTCTGGCAGGCCAGGCACTGCGCCGCGAAGGCCTCGTTCATTTCCCACAGGTCGATGTCGTCCACGGACAGTCCAGCCTTTGAGAGAACCTTCCGGGAAGCTCCGATGGGGCCAAGACCCATGTAATCGGGATCCAGACCGACCGCGCCCACGGACAGGACCCGGGCGATCACGGGGATCCCCAGCTCCTTCGCCTTATCCTCATCCATCAGGATCACGCCGGAAGCCGCGTCGTTCATACCGGAGGAGTTTCCTGCGGTGACCTTGCCGTCTTCCTTGAAGGTGGCCTTCAGTTTCGCCAGCTTCTCCAGGGACGTGTCTCTTCTGGGGAATTCATCAGTGTCGCAGACCGTATCGCCCTTGCGGCCGTGGATGGTGATGGGAACGATCTCATCCTTGAACTTTCCCGCATCGATGGCTGCTACGGCTCTCTGGTGGCTCTGCAGCGCATAGGCATCCATCTCTTCTCTGGTGATGCCGTACTTTTCCGCCACGTTTTCCGCGGTGATGCCCATGGCCGGGCCGACCCCCAGGTTGGTGAAGGAGTCCCACATTGAGTCCCGCAGTTCCATGTGACCGTACTTCTTGCCGTAGCGGGCGTCAAACACCATGTGCGGCGCGGTGCTCATGCTGTCCGCTCCGCCGGCCATGATGCAGACCGCCTCCCCTGCCCTGATCTGGTAGAATCCGAACTGGATCGAGGATAAGGAGGAGGTGCAGTTGCGGTGGATGGTGATTCCCGGCACGCTCTGCGGCAGGCCCGCCTTCACCGCCGCCACTCTCGCCAGGTTGTTCTCTTTGTATGTTCTCTGGTAGTTGCAGCCCCAGATGACGTCTTCGATGATCTCGGGATCGATACCGGACCGTTTGATCAGTTCCTGCATGACCGGGATGGACAGATCCAGCGAAGTGATGGTCTTGTACATGCCTCCCAGTGATCCGACGGCGGTTCTGCACGCCGCAACGATTGCTACATTATCCATAGGTTGTTTCCTTCCTTGCTGTTTCAGCATTCTCGATATGGCAAGGGCTGCCAACCAAGCAGCCCCCGTCATAGTAAGTTATGTCAATGTCTACGCATTCATGACTTCGTCTTCCTTCTGATAGTCCAGATTGTACTTTCTGGTGTTCAGAACGGAGATCAGGATGAAGTTCAGGATCAGCAGTCCGATGAATACTACGTAAGCTCCTCTCAGGGATCCGGTGATCCTCAGAGCCATGGAGTTGACGATGTAGTTGAGCATCAGGACGATCTGCATGATCGGGAAGTAGATGGAGTATACCAGGTCGAAGTTGTGACGTCCGAAGACGGATGCCGGAAGCGAAGTCATGAAGTTCGCCGCCGCTCCGATGGCGATACCAACCATAGCTACGCAGATGTAGCCGCCGATCATGTTGTTGAAGGTAACGTTGACTGCCAGTGCTACCATGTACTATAACAGGAACATTCTGACTGCGGTCTTGACGCCCAGCTTCTGATCCAGGAATCCGAAAGCGAAGGATCCGGCCAGACCGACCAGAGCGCATACCGTCATCAGAGCGATGGCCTTGGGCTGTGTGAAGCCCAGCTCCATGTTTCTGGGAACCATCTGGCTCATGACGCCGGTGGTGACCATCTGGTTGATACCGATGATGATAGCGACCAGCCACATTTCCTTTGTCTTCAGCAGGGACGCGACTGTCCAGCGGCTGGTGTTCTCATCGCTCATGTCCGCGTATTCTCTCTCATAGACATCCTGCGTGACGTTATCCGGCAGCTGTCCTGCTTCCTGCGGAGTGTTCTTGATGATGAAGATCGCAGCGATGGCGACCAGGATGGAGATGACGCCTGTAATGGTCATGCCCTTGCCCATGCCGTAAGCTCCGATGAGAGCCGCGATGAGAGGTACATACAGAGCGGAACCCAGGTTGTGGCCCATGGTGGTGAAGCCGTTGGCCAGACCTTTTTTCTTAGGCATCCACTGGGTGACCAGGTTTCCGCCGCCCAGATAAGCAGCCGCGTTGATGAAGATGGTGACCAGGGTCAGTCCCGCGAAATAGGTGCCCAGCGTTGTGGAATGTCCATAGAAGATGTAGGATAAGCCGGCCAGTGCCAGACAAACGATGGACAGCCATTTGGCGCCGATCTTGGTCAGGATACGACCGATGATGAAGTAAGCGACGACTCCGATGAATCCGGCCCACATAGCCAGCTCGAGCAGCTTGGCGTGGAGCAGTGTCGGATCGGTATATCCCAGCTCTTCATAGTGTGCGTTAACGAATACATCGATGACGATGTTCTGTCCGTCGATCGAGAAACCGATCAGGAACCAGAACATGATCATGCTGTAAAAGATGATGATCCAGCCTTTACCAAAGTTCGCCTTGGTGTTTTCGGACTGGAGCTTCTGTCCGTTCTGTGACATGTTTGTTCTCCTTTAATAATGATGATTGCTGCAAAGGCTGGAGCGCCAGCCTTTGCAATTCCTATTTGCCAAATGCCTCGTCGGTAGCTGCCTTCACCATGTCCTCCCAGGTCTCGAACTTCGTGCTCTCCCGGATGAAGTGATTGAAGACCTCCGGAGAGTACACCATCTGATCCGCCTCCCAGTTGGTCATGACCGCGCTGGAAAACTTGAATCCGTCGAAGTTCTCGAAGGTGGTATTCGCCTTCATGAACTCATCCGTAAAGATCCGTTTCAGAAGGTCCCGGAATTCCTTCGGTGTCGGTACTGCTACATAATCGTCCATTTATCTTCCCTCCGGATGCTCGGCGAAGTATTCTTCTGCTCTCTCCCAGACATAGTCATGCCATACCTGGGCGTCTCTTGCCATACAGGGACGGATGATCTCGTCTTCCTGATCGCCCATGCCGTTGATGACTTCGTTTCTCTGGATCGTCAGATACAGAGCCGGCTCGTTCGGCGGGCAGCCCAGGATCCACTTCGCGTTCGGATGATCCTTCAGATACTTCTTCGTGCAGTTTCCGTGGAGCACGATCTGATCGTCCGGAATGTCCTTCGGGATCTCGTTCTTCGGACCGACCACGATGGTCATGCCCTTGTTCTTCTCATATTCGTTGACCGCCTTGAGCTCCTCCATGTTGATGGCCAGAAGGGCCTGACAGCTGGAGCATGCTCCCTCGCAGCGGACGTCGTATTCCGGCCAGCGGGTGCTCATGTCGCCGATGTACGGAATCCACATCTGCTTGAAGCAGTCTTCGATCTTGTCGCCGACTACCTCGATGTCTTCCAGATCGTACTTGCCGAGGCCGACTTCCTTCGCTACCTGGAAGTAGTCTACCGCCGTGGTGTCGATACCGGTGACTTCGCAGGCGATCCGGTCGATGGATACCGGGTCCTTGGAGCCCAGGATCATGTTGGTCGAAGTCGGATACGGCATATGCGGGGAGTATCCGGAAGCTGCTCTCATGGCGTCCATGATGTTGATGTCCGCCTTGCAGACGGACCATACGTCCATCATAGCCATGGTCAGGTTCTGCTGATGCATCTGCATGTGGACCTTATCCTGCACAACGCCTTTGATGTTCTTCAGCGCGCCGGAGAATACCATGCTGGCGTGGGCCTTCAGGATCGGCAGGTTGATCAGATGCTCCGCTTCCATCAGTCTCTTCGGAAGCTTGACGTGGGAGATGTTGGATCTGAAATCTCTGACTGCGACGTTGACCAGATCCTTATCTCTCTTGATATCGTAGGTCTCGACGCCCTCTTCATCGGCAACGGCCTGGATGCCGCTGACCTTGAAGCATTCGATGGTGTTGCATCCGATAGCTGCTGCTTCGGCAACGACGATCTCCTTCGGATTTGCTTTTTTGACTTCTCTGATGACCGCTCTGACGACCTCCGGGTTGGTGCATACGGATGTCTCCGGCGGCTCTGCGTGACCTGCGTTCGGCTTGATCATGACGGTCGTTCCCGGCCGGATCACGTTCTCAACTCCGCCCATCAGGTCAAATACTCTCGTAACATTAGCTTGAATGTCTTCACCCTTTACGAGTGCTACCTGAGATTTTGACATAACTCTACCTCTTTGCCTAACGGCACTCCTCATACAGTAATTACGGATTTCATTTTCAACGCTTTTATATAGTGCAAAGGCTGTGCCAACTGTTTTTGATATTAATTTAACGCAAAAACGCGAAAATCCCCCGGATGGGGATCGGGTTTTGTTGCACATAGCAAAGATCTGTTGCATGTCTGCAACAGATCTTTGCTCGCATATCATTAATTAATAAGCCTGTTTGAGGATCTCAATGATGTCTTCTTTGGTGATGCCCTGTCTGGGGTTGAAGCCTAATACGGGTTCGTGGAGGACGTCGGTTGCCAGCATATCGAAGTCGTCCTTCGTGATGCCCTGCTCCTGCAGGGTCTTGATGCCCAGGTCCTTGGTGAGCTGCAGCAGCGCGTCCGCCAGAAGATATTTGTCGGTTTCGGGATCGCCGGTGGGCGCAAGGCCAATGGACTTCGCCAGGTCCACCATCTTCTCCGGGGCAGCCTCGGCGTTATAGCGCATCACGTACGGGAGCACGCAGGCGTTGGCCATGCCGTGGGCCAGTCCGAAATGAGCGCTCAGGGTGTGAGCGATGCCGTGGACGAGGCCGAGGTTGGCATTGGAAAAACTGAATCCGGTAATGATGCAGCCCAGCATCATCTGTTCCCGGGCATCCATATCATCTCCGTTTTCGCAGACCCTGGGCAGGTTGTGATAGAGGATCTCCAGTCCCTTCAGGGCATTGTACTCTGTCAGAGGAGTCGCCATATTGGAGATGTAGCTTTCGACGGCGTGGGTGATGGCATCCATGCCGGTGGCCGCGCTCACGCTGCGGGGAACGGTCCGGGTCAGCTCGGGATCGGCGATCACATCGGTCGCGACGATGTTGTTATCGATGACCACGTATTTGATGACCTTCTCGGTGTCGATCAAGGCGCTGACGTTGGTGATCTCGCTGGATGTGCCTGCGGTGGTCGGGATCGCAATCAGGGGCAGACAGGGGTTCTTGACCATGTTCATCCCGCCGTACTCTCCGATCCTTCCCGGGTTGGTCATCAGAATATTGACCGCCTTGGCCAGATCGATGCTGGATCCGCCGCCCACGGCAACAAAGCCTTCCACCTTCGCTTCTTTGGCGATCTTCGCCGCCTCCTCCACCACTTCATTGGTGGGATTGGGGATTACACCGTCAAAGATGGTATAGGATACTCCAACTGAAGAACTGCCACGCAGCGAAGCTGCTGCAGTTCCTGTAGGGGCACTGCGCGCCGCATCAGAGATGCGGGCTGTGCTCCCAGCCTTTGCGACCTGTTCGATGACCTTGTCCGCGATCCCGGCCGCCTTGACGCCGCCGTCATAGACGATCATCACCGACTTCAGCCGGTAGCCTTCGATGATCCGCGGCAGGTCCGCCAGCGCGCCCCGTCCGAAATCGATGTTGCTCTTAACATAAAAATTATAACTCATGGTACTCCTCCGTCTGTCTCAGCATTTGCATAAGGTTCAACAGGATAATAAGCAAGGAGTATGCCACTGGCGGTCATTCGGTTTTATGGTAGGGCTGGATATGCGGAATCGTTCTTACACCACTTTAGTGAATTCCGGTTCCATCAGATCCTCAATGACTGTCCAGATACCCCTGCAGGATCAGGACCGCTGCCTGCTTGTCGATGACGTCCTTCCGTCTGCGGCGGCTGACGTCGGCTTCGATGAGGACCTTTTCGGCCATGACAGTGGTAAGACGCTCATCGTAGTATTCGATGCTGACATTCCCCAGACCCTGGCTCTTCATCTTGTTCTCCAGCCGGGTCCGGAATTCATAAACCTTCTCCGTCTGGGGGCTGTCGGTGCCGTCCAGCTTTTTGGGAAGGCCGATGACCACAGTATCACAGTCGTATTCCCTGATATAATCGACGACCTTCGTCGTGTCTTTCTTGATTCCGACCCGCTCAATGGTGGTGATCCCCTGCGCAGTCCAGCCCAGCGCGTCGCTGACCGCAACACCGATGGTCTTATCCCCTACATCCAGTCCGATTTTTCTTCCCATGTCTTCTCCTTGACATAATATATGTATTGTATATAAAACTCTGCCAATATCCTTTTCCCGGGCTCAAATGGCAGGGTTAGCTTCATCTAAACAAGTGAAAATCCCTGCAAACTCTGCCAAATCAGTCTGTTTCTCAATCAATTGGCAGAGTTCGCGAGAAAAAGCTGACAAATACTCTGCCAGGTCACTCATTTCCGGCCAGTTTGGCAGAGTTCGGCCGAACCTGCCCTTACGATCGGATCAATTCAGCCTTTACAATAAGAAAAGCGGACGCAAATGGTCCGCTTCGCAGGTTCTGTTCCCTGTTATTTTTTCAGATATGCCTTGATCAGTTCCTCCACCAGGTCGTCCCGCTCGATCCTTCCCATGACGTTTCTCGCGTTGTTGTGGCTTGTAATATAGGACGGATCTCCGGACAGGATGAAACCGACCATCTGATCGATCGCGTTGTATCCTCTCTCCTCCAGCGCGTCGTACACCAGATTCAGGATCTCCTCGATCGTCTTCTGCTCAACTCTGTCAAAATTATCATATAATCTTGTCTGTCTGTCCATGAATTACCTCCAAGTGATTTGCTTACTTTAATTCAGTATAACATCTTCACTCCTATAAAGCAAAGGGGTTTCGGCAAGTTAACCAATATTTTGCTGATTCTTCACGAAATATACACATTTCGTATTCAGCCCAGCAGCTCCTCCGCCTTTGCAAAGGCTGCGCCGACCTTGGACGCGTCCTTCGCGCCGGCCATCGCCATGTTGGCCTTGCCGCCGCCGCCGCCGCCGGCAGCCTTTGCGATCTCCTTGATCAGCTTGCCCGCGTGATAGCCCTGCTCCACCAGATCGTCGCTGACGGAGACCATGAAGTTGACCTTGCCCTTGCGCACCGCCGCGAAGACCATGATGATGTTCTTTTCTTTCGCCCGCAGACCGTCCGCGATGGTGCGAAGATCATCCGCGCCGAAATCATCGAACTGCTTGCAGATCAGGCGGACGCCGTTCACATCCTTCGCCTCATCAATAAGGGAGCCGAGACCTGCCGCCATCTTCTCCTGCTTCTGGGACTCGATTTCCTTCTTGAGGGTCTTCACCTCGCCCAGAAGAGATGCCGCCTTGTCCATGATGTTCTCACGGCTGACCTTCATGACATCCGTCAGGCTGCCGAGCACGTTCTCGTTCTTCACATAGTGCTCCAGAATGCCGAGGCCGGTGATCGCCTCGATCCGGCGCACACCGGAAGCGACGCCGGACTCGCTGAGGATCCGGAAGGCGCCGACCTGGCCCGTATTCTTGACGTGGGTTCCTCCGCAGAGTTCCTTGCTGAAGTCGCCGATGGAAACCACCCGGACCGTATCCCCGTACTTCTCTCCGAACAGGGCCATGGCCCCGGACTTGAAGGCTTCCTTCGCCGGCATGACCTGCGTGGTCACGTCGATGAAATGGCCGATCTTATTGTTGACGATCTCTTCGACCTTACGGATTTCCTCCGCCGTCATCGCCTGATAGTGGCTGAAGTCGAAGCGCAGTCCGTCCCGGGTCACCGAAGAGCCTGCCTGTTTGACATGGCTTCCCAGCACCTCCTGCAGGGCCTTGTGCAGCATATGGGTCGCTGTGTGGTTGGCCGCAGTGCGGTTGCGGGGGATCTCATTGTAACCGCCCAGGATCGTATCGCCGCTCTTCAGAACGCCGCCGCGTCCGGTCACATGATGGACGTAGACCTTCTGGAACTTCTCCACATGATCGACGGTGGCGCTGCCGTTATCGTTATAGATGAGGCCGGTATCGCTGGCCTGGCCGCCGCTCTCCGCGTAGAACGGTGTTTTGTCCAGGATCACGACCGCTTTCTGTCCCTCCCGGATCTCTTCCACCGGCTCATGGTCTACCAGCATCGCCTTGATGACGCTCCGGCAGCCCACCTGATCGTATCCGACAAACTCGGTCTCCCCTTCGAAGACAAAGTCCGTGGCGGCTTCTTCCCAGCCGGCGCCTTCCATCTCCTGCTGTTTCTGGGAGCGCGCCTTCTGCTCCGCCATGGCCTCCTCGAATCCCTTCTGGTCCACTTCGAATCCCGCCTCCGCCAGGATCTCCCTGGTGAGGTCGATGGGGAAACCATAGGTGTCGTGGAGCTTGAATGCCTTCTCGCCGTCCAAAACGCTCTTCTGAGCGTCTTTCATCTCCTGGGTGTATTCCTCAATGATCTTCATGCCCTGATCGATCGTAGCGGCGAAATTCGCCTCCTCCGCCGCGATGACCTTGTGGATGAAGACCCGCTGCTTCTCCAGCTCCGGATAGGCCTTGCCGGAGACGTCCACCACCTTCTCGCTGAGGGACGCCAGGAACGGACCCTCGATCCCCAGCAGCCGGCCGTGTCGCGCTGCCCGGCGGATCAGCCGGCGCAGGACATACTCTCTGCCCTCGTTGCCCGGCAGGATCCCGTCGCTGATCATGAAGGTCATGGAACGCAGATGGTCCGTGATGATCCGCATGGATACATCGCTGTCCGCTCTTCCCTGCTGGTATTTCACCCCGCTGACCCGGGCCACTTCCTTCAGGATGTACTGAATGGTATCCACATCGAAGATCGAGCTGGTGTCCTGCATGATGCAGGCGATCCGCTCCAGGCCCATGCCCGTATCGATGTTCGGGTGGGGCAGCGGCGTATAGCTGCCGTCTTCTTCCTTGATAAACTGGGTGAACACCAGATTCCAGAATTCTACGTAACGGTCGCATTCGCAGCCGGGCTTGCAGTCGGCCCGCCCGCAGCCGTGCTCTTCTCCCCGGTCGAAATAGATCTCGGAACAGGGACCGCAGGGGCCGCCCACGCCGATCTCCCAGAAGTTGTCATCCTTGCCCAGGGCAACGATCTTCTCCTCGGGAATGCCGATCATATCCCGCCAAAGGCCTCTGGCCTCCTCATCCTCTTCATAAATGGTGACCCAAAGCTTCTCCTCCGACAGCTTCAGCACATTGGTCGCGAAATCCCAGCTCCAGGTGATGGCCTCTTTTTTGAAATAATCGCCGAAAGAGAAGTTGCCCAGCATCTCAAAGAAGGTGCCGTGGCGGTCGGTGTGTCCCACGTTATCCAGATCTCCGGTCCGGATACATTTCTGGCATGTGGTCATGCGCTTCGAGGGGGGTGTCTCCAGCCCTGCGAAGTACGGCTTCAGCGGGGCCATGCCGGCGCCGATCAGCAGCAGACTCTTGTCGCTTTCGGGGATCAGCGAATAGCTGCCTCTGCGGAAGTGTCCCTGCTTCTCGAAGTAATCCAGAAACATCTCTCTAATTGTATTCAGACCGAGTTTTTCCATGATGATTGATCCTTTCATGTCTTGATTGCAATGAACTATACTATTATACACGAAATGCCTATGCATGTCATGGATTTTTATTCCGGGAAACCGTGGACAAAATCAGTTAGATGCGTTATACTATTGTTAGTTCAGATTAACTAACGACGTGCAGGGTATGATCATGCAAAAGCTGGAGAAACACGGACAACAACCGAAACAGTCGCTGGCCGACCGGGCGGTTTCCTACCTGGAAAGCCACTATACGGATAAGTTTTCGCTGGAGGAGATCGCCGGATCCCTCTATGTCAATAAGAACTATCTGGCCCGGGTATTCCATAAATCGACCGGCCAGACTTTGCTCCAGTATCATAACCGCCTTCGCTGCGAGAAGGCCCGGCAGCTTTTGGAAGACCGCTCCTACAGCATTTCGGTGGTCGCCTTCAAGACCGGCTTCGCTTCGGCATCCCACTTCTCGCGGATCTTCAAGATCTATGAGGGCTGCACCCCTTCTCAATACCGGAAACAGATCTCAAAATAAAACACGGACAAATCAGCCCGTGTTTTTTTGCAGTTCTTCTATTGATTCGATGCCTTGATCTTCTCGGTGATCTCGGCGATCAGCTCCTCGGAAGAATCACATCTAACGCCATCGCCGTGGTACCTCTGGCACCCTTCGGCATAGGGGCATCCCACGCATTTGGAGCCCTTCTTTTTTTCCTTATATATGTATCGCACCGCGAGGAAAACGACGACGATCAGCGCGATCACCGCGATTACTGTTGCCAGATTCATTTCCTCACCTCCAATCTCCATTCCTTTTCAGATGAATACAGGCGGGGATGTACCCCCGCCTGCTCAGTATACCATAGTTTCCGATGCTGTGCACCTTATGCAGCCTGGGAAGCCGCCTGATGCAGCGCATACTGCTCGTCGAAGTGCGCGCGGATCTTTCTGGAGATCGCAACCACGACGCAGACCATGACGAGAATCGCGATCAGTCCGGGCAGGAAGCCTGCTGCCATATGTCCGGCAGTGACGAGCGTGCCCACCTGATTGATCAGGAACGCTACTGTGTAGCCGACGCACATCTGCAGACCGATGGCGCACCACAGCCAGCCTTTGCTACGCATCTCGGAGTTCATCGCGCCGATGGCCGCGAAGCACGGGGGTGTGAACAGGTTGAAGAACAGATATGCGATAGCGCCGACACCGGTCAGACCCATAGCTGCCGCGACGGTGTTGGCATCGCCGGTCATTGCCAGCTCATCCGTATCGATGAATCTGGTCAGTCCGTATACGACCGCCAGAGTACCGACGACGTTCTCCTTAGCGATGAATCCGGTAACAGCGGCTGCCGCCAGCTGCCATACGCCGCATCCCAGCGGGATCAGCAGGAAGGCGAACGGGGTCGCGATGGATGCCAGGATCGAAGTGTCCTCCATGCCTTCCGGTACGACCTGGAAATGCCAGTTGAACGCCTGCATCAGCTGTACGACCAGGTTGCAGACCAGGATGATGGTGGCTGCCTTGATGATGTATGCTTTCGCACGCTCCATCATGGACCAGAATGCCCGCTTGAGGCTCGGTGCCTTCCACTTCGGCAGCTCCATGATGAAGAAGGATTTTCTGAACTTCGCGCCGGTGACTGCCTTAACCAGCAGTGCGCCCAGGAAGATCAGCAGCAGTCCGGAGAAGTAGCAGATGAAGGTAACCCAGCCGGCTCCCGCGAAGAAAGCTCCCGCGAACAGCGCGATGACCGGAATCTTCGCGCCGCAGGGAATGAATGTGGTCAGCATAGCTGTCGCTCTTCTCTCTCTTTCGTCACGGATGGTTCTGGATGCCATGATTCCCGGAACGCCGCAGCCGGTTCCGACGATGATCGGAATGACGGACTTGCCGGACAGGCCTACCCGCTTGAAGATCGGGTCAAGCACAGCCGTAACACGAGCCATGTAGCCGCAGTCCTCCAGCAGCGCGATCAGGAAGAACATGACCATGATCAGGGGCAGGAAGCCTACGACGGCACCGACGCCGCCGATGATACCGCCGCCGATGATGGTGGTCAGCAGAGCCGGGCTGTTCTCCATGGCTCCTTCCACGAATCCCTGGAACGTCTCGATCCAGCCTACCAGCCAGTCGGCGATCCATGTGCCCAGATAGGTCTGGGAAATAGCGAATACACACCACATAACAGCAGCGAAGATGATGATGCCGGCGACCGGATTGGTCAGTACGGCATCCAGCTTGTCTGCCTTCGTGGTCTCACTGGAGACAACCTTTCTGGTCTCCACTGCCTTGACGATCTCATTGGCAAAGGCAAAACGCTTACGGTCTTCCGCGTCGACCGCCGCCTTGTCGTGCAGGTCGATGTCTGCCTGAAGGTACGGAGCCTTCTGCCCCTGTCCGTTCAGCGAAATCGCCTTCTGGCAGACCTCTGCCAGTCCGTTGTTGTTCTTTTCGGTGGAAACCGTCTCGATTACAGGACAGCCCAGCTTTTGCTCGAGTGCCGCCACGTCGATCTTGGTTCCTTCCTTCTCGTTGATGTCGCTCTTGTTCAGCGCGACAACGACGGGGATTCCCAGCTCCAGCAGCTGGGTGGTGAAAAACAGGCTCCGGCTCAGGTTGGTAGCATCCACGATGTTGATGATGGCGTCCGGATGCTCGTCCCGGACGAACTCACTGGTGATGCCCTCCTCCGGTGTGAACGGAGACATGGAATAGGCGCCCGGAAGGTCGACGGCAGTAACGTCGGCTCCGCCCGCGTATTCCTTTAATAATGGAGCTTCTTTCTTACCTACGGTAACTCCGGCCCAGTTACCTACTCTCTCGTTGAGTCCCGTCAGCTGGTTGTACATAGTCGTCTTACCGCTGTTCGGGTTGCCGGCAAATGCGATTCTCATAATGTAACTCCTTTGATAATAATTTATGATTGCAGACTACACTGGTGTGGCGCGATTTGCGCTCACGCCGGTAGTTCAATTTAACTAACCTGTGGTTAAAAAAATACGCAGCTATACTAGATGATAACTGCTTCGGCCAGCTGGTTGTCCAGTCCGTACCGGCTGTCCTTGATGGCTACGATGCAGCTCTTCTTCTTCTTCGAGATCACGGTGATCGGCTCACCGCTGTAGCAGCCCAGGCGGAACAGGAACGCGTTCATATCCTCGTCCGTCGTGTTGATCTCCTTCACCGTATATGTCTGACCGATCTCCGCCTGCAGCAGATTCTTCTTGTCCATGGTTGACTTTTCCTTTCGATTGGCTATGAGGTTTGTTCTATTGAACTAACTTCAGTTAATTATACTTGTCTAACCGCGGGAAATGTAGTCTGATATTGACTTTTTTGCCCGCATTCATGCAGTTGACGCTGCACAGAAAAAATGCTCGGTGATTTTGCTTCAAATACAGCGCAAAACCTGGTCAGAGCATTTCCAACATCTGGTATTATTGTACCTGAACCTGGTTTCGAGGTGATTCTTACAAAAATATACCTCAATCCAGATTCAGGTACAAAACGCCTACCGCCTCCGACGCGGCACGGTGTGGAGGGACTGCCCGAACACGTCCTCCAGCGCCTCGGCGATGCCTTCATTATAAGTCGGATGTGGCCGTATGCTGCGGAGCATGTCCTCCACGGTCAGATCGTTGACGATGGCGGTGGCGAATTCCGCGATCATGTCCGTCGCTCGGGCACACATCATCTGGGCTCCGAGCACTTTGTGGGAAGTCGCATCGGCAACGACTTTGATGAAACCGCGCTCCTCCCTGGTGATCAGGGATTTCCCATTGGCGCTCATGATGAACTTACCGGCAGCCATCTCGATCCCCTGCTCTTTTGCCTGGGCTTCTGTGATGCCGACGGTGGCGATCTCCGGGTCGGTATAGACGCCCGCCGGGATCACGTCGATCTTCTGTGCAAAGGCTGGAGCGGCAGCTGCGCTGTCCCCCTGACCCTGCCCGGCCAGAATCTCCTCCACTGCCCGCGCGCCCTGCGCGGAGGCTGCATGGGCCAGCATGATCCCGCCCGCCAGGTCGCCGATGGCATACACGCCCGGCATGGAAGTCCGGAAATGCTCATCCACCGCGACGAATCTGCGGTTCATTCGAATGAAGCTGCCGCCGGCCGCGGGCTCATCCGCCTGCAGCACCGCGACGCCCTCTCCGAACAGTCCTTCGGTCACCGGCGCTCTTCCGGCGGCAACCAGAACGTACTCCGCGGACAGCTCCTGTGCCTTCCCTTTCTCTTCAAAGGAAACACGTACCCAGTCGTCATCCGCGGGCAGGCACTCCTTCACGGAGGCGTTCAGATGGGCCTCCACGCCCCGCTTCTTCAGGATCATTTTCAGATTCTGGGAGATCTCCTTATCGAAGTTGTCCAGCAGCTTCGGCAGCGCCTCGATAATGGTGACTTCCGTCCCCAGGTTGGAAAATACGGTAGCAAATTCCACGCCGATGACGCCGCCCCCGATGATGATCAGGCTCTGTGGCGCATCCTCCAGAGCAAACAGACCGTCACTGTCCAGCACATGGGGCAGATCCATACCCGGCACCGGGATCCGGGCCGGCTTCGAGCCCGCCGCCAGGATCACATTCCTGGCGCAGTATACGGCATCAGAAGCGGCCGCGCCGGACTCTCCCGCGCCTTGACTACCTTCAGCAGCGATGTCGCTGGTCTTTCTATCAGCACCGCTGCTGACCTGCACCCGGTTCAGGCCATCCTGGGCGGAAAGCAATGTTCCCGTGCCTTCCAGGATTGTGACGCCGTTTGCCTCCAGCAGCTGTTCGATGCCTCCCACCAGCTGATCGACGCTTTCCTGTTTGTATTTCAGGATCTCTTCATAGTCGTAGGCGGCATCCTCGGCGAACAGACCGAACCGCTGTCCGCAGACTGCTTCCCGGTAAAGGGACGACGCATGGATCATTGCCTTGGCAGGGATGCATCCCCGGTTCAGGCACGTTCCCCCCACCCGGCGGTTCTCTGCGACGGCAACATTCAGTCCGGCTTTCGCGGCCTTGATCGCAGCCACATAGCCTCCCGGCCCGGCGCCGATCACGATCAGATCAAATTCCCTCTTCATATAATCACCTTTTCACTTTCTCGTTGAACTCTGCCAAATACCGATGTTTTCGCGTAGTTGGCAGAATTAGATGACTCCATTTAGCTGAAAACCCGCCAAACTCTGCCAAACAGTTACTCTTAATGCCATTCTGGCAGAGTTTGAGCTGATTTCAAAAAGAAAACTCTGCCAAAATCGCATGTTTCTTCAATATTGGCAGAGTTCCTCATTTCGCAATCCTCAGTCTTCAAATCGCAATGTTCATTCCTCAGGCATCATTTTTCAAACGCATATTTCAGCACCGGATGACGGGCCGCGCCCACCTCATCCAGCCGGGTGACCGGCGTGCTGTGAGGCGCATGATGCAGGTATTCCGGATCGTCGTGTGCCAGCTGATACAGGGACCGCAGCACATCAATCGCCTCATCCAGAGTTTCCTTCGTCTCCGTTTCGGTCGGCTCCACCATCAGAGCCTCGTGGACCGTCAGCGGGAAGTACATCGTCGGCGGATGGATCCCGTGATCCAGCAGACCCTTGGCGATGTCCATGGCGGATACGCCCGTCTCCTTCAGCAACGCCGAGAGATCCATGACGAATTCGTGCATGCATACTTCCGTACCAAAGGCAATGTCATACAGATCCCGCAGCTTTGCCATCATGTAGTTGGCGTTCAGGACCGCATTCGCCGATGCCTCCGCGATTCCCGCCGCTCCCAGCATCTTGATGTAGGTCAGAGCCTTCACGGCCACCAGGAAGTTGCCATAGAAGTTCTTCATCTCACCGAAGCTCTCCGCGGGTTTCACGAAGGTCAGCTCGCCGCCGGCAGCTTCCACCACCAGCCCCGGCAGGAACTTCGCCAGATGCTCCTTGCAGCCGACCGGACCTGCGCCCGGGCCGCCGCCGCCGTGAGGCGTGGAGAAGGTCTTGTGCAGATTCAGGTGCACACAGTCAAAGCCCATATCCGCCGGCCGGGCCACGCCCATGACCGCGTTCAGATTCGCGCCGTCGTAATACACCTGTCCTCCGCAGGCATGAATGATGTCCGTGATCTCCCGGATGTTCGGATCGAACAGGCCCGCCGTATTCGGATTGGTCAGCATGAGACCCGCGATCTGCGCGCCTTCTTCGCTTTCGCACAGTTCCCGGAGCTTGGCCACATCCACGCAGCCCTTTTCATCGGAATCCACATTGATGACCGACATACCCGCCATGACCGCGCTGGCCGGGTTGGTCCCGTGGGCCGAATCCGGAACGATGATCTTCGTCCTTGCGGTATCCCCGTTCGCCAGGTGGTACGCCTTGATCAGCAGAAGTCCGGTAAATTCCCCGTGTGCTCCCGCCGCCGGCTGCAGTGTGAACCGGGCCATGCCGGTGATCGCCGCCAGCGCCTCCTCGATCTCGCGGAGCACGCGCAGCGCACCCTGCACCGTATGCAAAGGCTGGAGCGGGTGGATCTGGGTAAATCCCGGAAGGGATGCCGCCGTCTCATTGACCCTGGGATTGTATTTCATCGTGCAGGAGCCCAGGGGATAAAATCCGTCGTTGACACCGTGGGCCTTGTGTGCCAGCTCCGTATAATGCCGGGACAGTTCCACCTCCGGCACCTGAGGCAGGCGCAGGGGTTTTTCCCGCAGGTCCTTCTCCTCAAAAGCATATTCCGGTACGTCGCAGGCTGGGAGCAGGCTGCAGCCCCGGCCTTCCCTGCTCTTTTCGTAGATCAGCATGAGAGCACCTCCTTTACGACGGCAGCGGCCTCATCGATATCGGCCTTCCCGTTCATTTCCGTGCAGCACCAGAGGATGCGTTTTCCCTCAGGTCCGTCCAGCGGCAGGCCGCCCAGGATCCCCTTCGCCTCCAGGGCATCCAGGATCTTTCCGGCCGGCACATCGGAGCACGTCACAAATTCGTGGAAGAACTCGCCTTCACTGACGGCAAGTCCAGCCTTTGCAAGCTCTGCCGCCATATAATGCGCCTTTGACGCGCACTGGGACGCGACATTCTTCAGTCCCTCCGGTCCCATGGCCGCCAGATACACACCCACCGCCAGCGCGCAAAGCGCCTGATTGGAGCAGATGTTGCTGGAAGCCTTTTCGCGGCGGATGTGCTGCTCCCGGGCCTGCAGGGTCAGAACGTAACCGGTCCGCCCCTCCGTATCCACCGTCTGTCCGACGATCCGCCCGGGGAGCTTGCGCTTCATCGCATCGGTCGCTGCCATAAACCCGAGGTACGGTCCGCCAAACGCCATGGGAAGTCCCAAAGGCTGGCCTTCCCCCACCGCAGCATCCGCGCCGTATTCCGCCGGAGTCTTGAGCACGCCCAGGGAGATCGGATTGACGCCCATGACGAACTTCGCTTTGACGCTGTGAGCGATCTCGCCGATGGCCGCAGCTTCCTCCAGGCGTCCCGTATAATTCGGATGCTGGATGTAGACGCAGGCCGTCTGATCATCGATCAGCTCCTGCAGCGCAGCGGTGTCGGTGATGCCGTCCTTTTCGGGGATCAGCACCAGTTCCATCTCATTGCCGAAGCAGTAGGTCCGGATCGTATCCAGAACCGACGGCTGGATGCAGGAGGAGACCAGCGCTTTGTTTCTCTTTCTCTCCCGGCACATTGCCACAGCTTCCGCTGCGGCGGTCGCGCCGTCATAGACCGACGCATTGGACACATCCATGCCCGTCAGCTCCGCAATCCCCGTCTGATACTCGAAGATCGACTGGAGCACGCCCTGGCTGATCTCCGCCTGATATGGCGTGTACGCCGTCTGCAGCGTTTCATTCGACAGGACGCTGCAGACCATCGCCGGGATGTAATGGCGATAGGCTCCGGCGCCCCGGAACACACTGCGGAACACAATATTCTCTGCGGCCATCTGCTCCATCTGCCTCAGAGCCTCCATCTCGGAAAGCCCCTCCGGCAGAGGCAGCAGGCCGTCATACTTCACGTCACCGGGAATCGCAGCGAAAAGATCTTCGATCTTCTGCATCCCGATCTCACGCAGCATCTCCTGTTGCTGCGCGGCTGTATTCGGTACAAAGCTGCCCATAACATTCTACCTCTCTTATGGTCTTATTCTGCCTCGCTTTCGACGAAGGCTTCGTATTCCTCTGCGGTCATGAATTCGGCCTGATCGGTGACATCCTCTACCTTGATGAACCAGGCGTCGTAGGCGGATTCATTGATCAGCTCCGGAGCATCCAGCAGCTCTTCATTGATCTCGCAGACGGTTCCGGACACGGGGGAATAGATATCGGAGACCGCCTTGACGGACTCTACATCCGCGAAGGCCGTTTCCACCTCGACGGTGTCGCCTTCCTCCGGCAGATTGACAAATACGAGATCCCCCAGCGCATCCTGCGCATAATCGGTGATGCCGATGGTTGCAACGTCGCCTTCCAGCTTGACCCATTCGTGGGACTTGGTGTAGCTAAGATCTGTTCTGAATTCCATGATTCTTCTCCTTTTAATACTGATATGTGAATGATAATTACTTACTTCTCGTATAGAAGGGCAGCGGGATGACCTCCGTCTCCACCTGCCGGCCCCGCACGTCGACGACCAGCTTCGTGCCGATTTCGGCGAAGGCCTTCGGCACTCTCGCCATGGCAATGGGCTTTTCGCAGCACGGTGTTTTCGTTCCGGATGTGGTATGTCCGATCCGGTTTCCTTCGGTATCGTAAACATCCTGATGCTCCCGCACGATGCCCCGGCCGGTGACCTGCAGTCCGACGCGGACCTCCTCCGGTGCTCCCGCCTCCTCCATCGGCTTCTTGCCGATGAAGTCATCCTTCTTCATCTTGACGGCAAACCCCAGGCCCGCTTCGATCGGCGAAATATCGTCATCCATCTCATGACCGTACAGGGGCATGCCGGCCTCCATCCGCAGCGTATCCCGTGCTCCCAGTCCGCAGGGGATCAGGCCGAACTCCCTGCCGGCCTCCAGAAGC
This sequence comes from Bacillota bacterium, assembly GCA_017459895.1. GTDB lineage: Bacteria > Bacillota > Clostridia > Peptostreptococcales > Anaerovoracaceae > Lentihominibacter. The sequence goes on from JAFUCA010000038.1 coordinate 113,389, forward strand.
GCATCCCACATCTTCTCCGCTCTGGCTGCCGGAAGATACAGCTCCACGCCGTCCTCTCCGGTATATCCGGTCTTGGAGACGATGCAGGGAATTCCCGCAACCTCCGAGGCGATCTTCGCGTGGTAATATTTCGTCGGAATATCCTCCTCCTTCGCCAGCTTTTGGATGACATCCATTGCCTTCGGGCCCTGCACCGCGATCTGGGCGTACTGATCGGATACATCGGTGAAGGTCACATCGCCTTGCTGGTGCTCCAGCATCCACTGGAAATCCTTATCCTTATTGGCGGCGTTGACCACGAGGAAGTACTTGTTTTCGTCCATCTTGTATACGATCAGGTCATCCACGGTGCCGCCGTGCTCATTGCACATCGGGCTGTACCTGGCCTGCTCCAGGACCATGCTGGTAAAGTCGTTGGTCAGGATCCGGTTCAGATTGGCCAGCGCATCCGGACCCTCGCAGAGGATCTCTCCCATATGGGAAACGTCAAACATACCGACCGCCGTACGTACCGCCAGGTGCTCCTTGTTGACACCCGTACCGTACTGGACCGGCAGAATATAACCGGCGAAGGGAACCATCTTGCCGCCCGCCTTGACGTGCGCATTATAGAGGGGTGTTTTTAATTCCATAGTATCGTTCTCCTTATTTGATCTTTCTGGCTTCGATGTAATAGCGTTTATCCGCGGCATGCCCCATGGAAAAGGTCTTGCGCGGCAGCGGTCCGTCGGCCGCGATGGACCGGAACAGATCATTCTTATCCATGGCCGGAAGCAGCAGCGCGATGCAGCCCGGCTTCTTTCCCAGTTCGATGGTAATGTCATCGCCGTGGACGTAATCGATGCGTCCGCCCTTTCGCTTCAAATAATCATCGAGGAAAGGCTGGAGTGTCCCGACTTCCAGCTGCGCTGCAGGCTGCGGGATGGTCAGGATCCCTTCCTTCTTTTCCCAGGCGTAGCGGATGCTGTGGCCTTCCCCCTCGCCTTCATGAGTGCCCGGATAGCAGGCCGCAAGTTCCGTCAGCACGTCCTGGGGATCCACATCGAACAGAACCCGGTGGATCGGTTCAAATTCCAGGGCATCGTCGTAGAGGTTGACCACCTCCACCAGAGCGTATCTGGACAGCGCCGCCGACGGAAGGCCTTTGGCCTTTTCTTCCTCATAATGGGCCTTGGCGGATGCCAGTGAATGGTTGCCGTCACCGACCGCGAAGAGCAAAGGCTGGCCCTCCGCCAGTTTCGATAACGACTCAGACACCGCCAGCTTTTGCGCATCTGAGAGCAGCATTCCCTTCGCGTGGCCGCCGCCCTCCATCAGATCGAAATCGTAGAGGACATCATCTGAAGCCGCCAGAGGACCGATCACGGTGTTATCCGGATCGTCGATCAGCAGCATGATGTGGGGCAGCTCCAGGGACGCGTTCCTGCGCACCGCCTGCCGGGGCGGGATCCGTTCGAGGACCGTGCCCTCCGTGGCCCGAACCAGCGACTGGCTGTCCGCGGAATAATCATACTCTTCGAGATCGATCCTGCCGATGACGCCCCGGCGGATCCGTCCGTCGCTTTGCGTCCGCTCCAGGTAGATCATCGCGTCCGGGTACTCCTGAAAAACGCCGTCTTCCTGATAGCGGAGCATCGTCTCATTGATCTTCGCGATGTGCTCCTCGGTGTGCCCGTCCGACAGCTGGGCCTCCGGCAGGATCAGCCGCAAAGCCGAGGCCTGGTCCGCAACCGCCGCCTCGACACGCTCCCAGTACTCCGGCTGAGATGTGAACTGATCACAGGCAACCACGGCCCATGTTTCAAAGTTCTTCGCAGCAGGCAGGAGAATGTCGGCTGGGGAAAATCCTGTTTTGTTCATTCAATATCACGCTTCCTTTCATCATGACCTAAAAAAGAGGAGAATAATGCGCATTCGCTTATTCTCCTCTGTCGCTTCTCCAGAGTTCGTCCAGATCTGATCCCTGTTGCCTGAGAGTTTCAGCGGCTTTCCCGGCCGCCTTGCCCCTTCGGCGTCCCGCCCGGCGAATCAGCCCGGCGCGGATCTCTCACAGACCCTTCATCCGTTTTTCTTCTGTGATTTTATAATATCATTATTTTCTGAAAATGCAAGGGGGTTTTTTATCCAATTACCGGAATTCCTTATTTCACCCCTATTTCATCTGCCAAATAAGGAATTTACGTTTCATTCTGTCCTGAGCGAGGAATTTCGCAGCCGTTCTTCCTCCTGAGCACATCCATATTCCTTAAAAAGGCTGTAGCTTACGGTTGTTTTAAGGAACCTGATTCTAGCTGTAATTCACTGACAGGAACAATTCACTAAAAACAGGCCCCCTCATAGAGATTTTAAGGAATTCCGGTAATTTTACCTCTTATGATCATCCCTGCTCCGGCAAGCAGGATCAGCATGCCGCCGAGAATGTAGAGCATCGCAGTGCCGGGGCCGCCGGTGGAGGGGAGCTCGACGCCGGAGGTGTTGCGAACGGTCACGCTATATCCGTCCGTCAGACTTCCGATCACCGTACCCTGCGTTCCTGAATCATTTCCGGTGACCCAGGTAGCCTCGATCTTCGGATCTGCGGCGGTCGAGACGCTCAGTTTGAATCTGCCCTGCGGCGGATAATACCCTGCCGGAACGGTCGTCTCTTCGAGATAGTACGTGCCTACCTGCAGTTTCCCGCTGAAGAAGACACCATCCGCAGCGGAGGACAGATCTTTCAGCTGTTTTCCATCGATATCCTTCGCTATATCCGTTTCGGCTGTCCCGGTTGCCGATGTGTAAACCGTGAATACAGCCCCGGCCAGCGGCACTTCATTCGGCTCGATCACGGTGTTATCCACTCCGACCTTCGTCAGAGTCACAGGCACGGCCTTTAACAGGTTCGCGAAGGCAAGGGATCCGTCCTCTGTGATCGCAACCGGATCTTCCCCGAACACATAGCTTTCGACAGGTGTCCCGTTGTTCCAGGAATACTGCGCTTTATAAAGAGCTGTTTCTGTCTCCGCGACCTTCAGCTTGCATCCGTGTGGGATCTTCAACTGGACGACATCTCTGTGCTTCAGCAACAGGTTCAGTTCTCCGACATTGTTCGTTCTCAGCTCCTGATCATTCCATGTTCCGATCACGTAGTTCCGAAGTCCGGTGTTGCCGCTGTCTGTTACTGTGACTCTGAAGGTGAACTCATCGGCCCCTTCATTCTCAACGGTCTTGCTCAGTGTCACCGTGTGGATCGGATCGTCATATACGATCAGTGTGTCTCCCGCGGTATTCAGTTCCGCTGTAGTCGCTGTTACTGTTCCGCCGCTGGAATTGAATAGCCTCCATGCGTTCTCTTTATCGATGCTCAGGTACAGGTCGGTCCCGATCAGGGCGTGATCCGCCGGCGCTTCTGTCTCTGTGATACGATAGGTACCCTCCTGCAGCCAGCGTTCGAAGGTTTCGGAGTTTACCGTGATCGTGATCTTGTCCCCGGCATCTTCCCACCGATTGGTTTGCGGATTGAATTCCACCGGAGTGATGTCGAACTTCGCTCCGGTCAGTACCCGGCTGTGATCGGTCGTATCCCGCTTCTGCATCTTCAGCAGGACTTTCTGCGAGTAGGTATAGGTGATCGCAACGTCTCCGAGCACCGGATAGTTCCCAAGCTCTGTTAAAGGCAGAACTTCCGTGGTTCCGTCATCTTTCGTGACGATCGCGTTCACACGCACATCGTAGGAGGCGTCCGCAGGGATCACCGGAGGCTCGATATGGATCACATGACCGGTCAGATCATAGTACCCGAAATCATCGAGGGTGAAGGAACTGTTCCCCGCCAGACTTTGCGTTACACTGTCAGCAGGAAGCGCCAGTTCCGGTCCACTCTTGTACTTATATACGAAGGTGTTCTGAGGCACGCCATCCTCGACGATCTGTTTCACGGTGATGGAATACTTCTTCGGCTGCCACATGGCGTAAAGTGTATTTCCCTCGTCGTTCAGATCACTGATGATCAGATTGTCCGCAGCCACCTGCTGTCCGGGCCGGAAATTGGGAGCATCATCTGTAGCTGCCGCCACCTGCGCTTCATACGTACCTTCAGTAAAGGACCATCCAACCAGTTCATATCCATCCAGATAGAAATCCTCTGCTGATGGAAGCTCGATCGTCTGGTTTACTTCCTTGTCCAGGGTGACAGTCTTTCGTTCGGTTCCGTCGGCTGCCCTTCCCTGAACCTGCCTGGTTCCTCCGTTATATAGGTTCTCTGTGAATGCGTCACCGTCATAGGTGATCGTCGTCTGCCGGTTCGGATCTCCGGTCAGATCATAAACAGCCCGCAGGGTCACTGTCTTTCGGAGCACCTCACCGGTGATCTCATCGGTTACCGTTTCCGTCGCCGTCAGAACGGACAGGTCCACCGGATCTCCCGGATAAAAATGTACTGTCTGACCGGCCTCCGTTGTCGCTTCCCAGTATTTAAACGTATACAGGTCGCTGTAGTTGGACGGTGCTTCCCTGGCAATCGATGTTCCGTCGAAATCGTACATAAGGGAATCGATCGGAACAGCCGTCAGCAGTGTCCCAACGGAATCATAGATCGCCGCATCACCGGGATCATACTCTACATTGATTCCTCTGCTGTTAGGGTCCGGGATCCATTTCGCGTACAGATGGAGAATGCCGCGGACATTTTCATATCTTTCCGCGTCATCACCGTATACGGCACGTTCCGCCGCCCAGCGGGGAGACGTCTGATAATCCCACGCCACATCCGAGGTCTCATCGTTGACCGGATCACTAAAGAGGAACCTATTGGTGAAATCAGGATCCGTATACCATCCATCGAGAATGTAGCCGGCTCTGGTAGCAGTCTCCAGCAGGCCCCCATCGATTCTTTCATCATAATCCAGACGGAATGCTGTAGCCTGACTTCCCATATAAACGTTGTTTGCTCCCGGTTCGATCACGACACGAATACGGCGCATCTTCCACTTGCCATAGACGGCAACGTTGTTGTCCGGCATGTTTTGGGAGAAATCGAATTCTTCTGTACAGCCCGGATCCTCATACCAGCCGAGGAAGTAGTAGCCTCTGCGCTGCCCCGGGTTCTGATCCGCGTACTGCTGCAAAGACTGGTCATACGGGACAGTATAGTCGGCCAGTTGATTCGATCCGTTATTGGTATAGAACGTCAGAGTATAGTCCGTACGGTCGAAGCGGATGTATAGATTGTTGCTGTATGATACCGGATCTCCATTGTTATAGTAACCCTGGCTGTTCTTGTTTCCTACACTACGCCAGTTATCGTTATCGGGCCTGTATTGAACTGCATGGTAGCCGATGTACTTATCTGAAATATAGAAGTTACCTCCCCCTGCAGTAATAGTATCCTTCTCTGTATATGATCCGTCAGAATTCTGAACAAGGAAATGAATTTGACTGCTACCCGAAGGCTTATTTCCATAAAAATCTACATTTACTTGATTGTCTGTCGGAAGGAACGCCGACATAAATGTAGTGCGAGTACCACCAACATTTCCATAATCATCTCCCGTTGAATACCAGTCATATTCAGGTGGCCATGCAAAACCATTTTCTTCTAGCGTAGACCCGTACAAACCTGTAAATGATTTATACGACTGCCACGACCCATTGTAACGATAAGCATTACCTCTTGTGAATTCGCTCCGTGTTAACGGACGATAGTATCCATCTATTACTCCATAATACCTGGTATTGTAATTTAACTCCCCGGTAACTTCAGAAATAACCCCATAGTTATAAGTGTAGTACTTTCCAACATATGCACTTCCACCATATGACCAGTAATATACTTTATCCCGAATTATTCACGGATGTCCGATCCTAGCGGATTCGCATCCTAAAACATATTGTGATAACGTATATCGATGACAACTCACTCGGGCACCATGGGAGCGCGGATTGTACTTTCTAAAAAAGGGTACAAACATTCCGTTCTTGTTCCGATTGCCGCTGTGAAGTTGTCAAAGTTCAAAAAGATTTATCAACAGGCTGCCTCATTCGAGCTGCAATCGCAGTCTGCCGATGTTGGTCAGAGTCTCAAAGAACTCTTTCTTGTACGGGCAGCTGCTGCTCAGCCTGAAGTGAATATATCTTGCTGATCTCACCGCCCTGGCGGCGATCTTCAGCAGTTTGATA